>CBDULB010000013.1:0-74473 GCA_965367965.1 uncultured bacterium
ACATGATGCCTTTCACATCATCAGAAGCGCCTTGCTTGGCTCGGCGCACAACAGTTTTATTATAGGACTACTATATTGATATCAGAGTTCGGATTTATTGTCACTTATGCTGAGAGCGCGAAGCTCTGAATAATTTGAAGCCAAAGGGTTGGCGACGATTCTTGATGAGCTGAATTGCAGGGTAAGCCGGCTTCACCAAGGTTGATAATGCAGCAAGGTTCCGCAGGTTAACAAGTCGATCTGCAAGCCTGTTTTTAATGAGGCTTACAGAGCCCGAAAGCGGCTCCAGAATGCGAACTCAACAAGGCCTGACCAAAGCGATCAAGTCTGCTCCTCAACTTCCCAACCTTTGCGGTAGGCCTTGGTGAGGAATTGATTGGCCTCCGGAACGTTGGTGACCTTCAGATTCTTCGCATCCCACTCCAATCTCTGTCCGGGGAAGCGGACGGCGACATTGCCGAGTTGCACGGCTTCGGTGAGCGGACCGGCGTAGGCGAAATCGTCACTGATCGGGTCGCCGCTGAGGCAGGCATCGACCCAGTCGTGCCAGTGATTGCGGCTGCCGACGTCGGGCAGCGGGTGATCGGCAAAATCGGCTTCCGGATAGAGCTTGGGCGTGCCCCAGTGCGGGACGATAAGTTGGCCTTTTTCGCCGATCAGAATCGAGGCAGGTGTCGGCAGAGCGAGTCCGTCGGGAACGCCTTTGATGCCGAGTTTGGGACGGCGCCCACCGTCATACCAGGTGATGTCGATGGTGTCGTCAACGGTGTATTCGGTGCCGGGGAAAGTATACTTCAACGTCTCCTGCGCGGGCCATACCTGATCGTTCATGCCGCTGTGTTGGGCGTGAATGGAGAGTGGTGCGGTCAGGTTCATCGCGGTGAACAGGGGGTCGAGCAGATGACAGCCGTTGTCACCGATCGAGCCACTGCCGAAGTCCTGCCAGTCGCGCCAGGCGTAAGGATGGTAAAGGTCGGCGCGGCCGAATTCACGATACGGGGCAGGCCCGATCCAGGAGTTCCAATCAACACCGGCGGGTGCTTTCTGCGGATCTTCGGGTGGCCGAAGTTCTCCGGCGCGGCCATGCCCGGAAGCATCGATCCAGGTGTGGACTTCCTTGATTTTGCCGATGGTCTTTTCGTCCTGAACGATGGCTTTGGTGGTGCGGTACTGAAACTCGGAATGGATCTGGTTGCCCATGCGCGTGGTGACGCCGGCTTTGGCGGCGAGCCGGGCGATCTGGCGCGCTTCCCAGACGGTGTGGGTCAGCGGTTTTTCGCAGTAGACGTGTTTGCCGCGGCGCAGCGCTTCCTGGGTGATCACCGCGTGAGTGTGATCGGGCGTCGAAACGTTGACGGCATCGAACTCGTCGCCCATCTCATCGAACATTTTCCGGAAATCGGAGTAGTGCGGAATGCCGGGCCAGCCTTTGTCGATGTTGATAAAGTGTTTTTCATCGATGTCGCAGGCGGCGACGATGTCGACTTTGGCGTGCGAACCGATGGCTTTTACGTCAGCCCAGCCACGACGGAAACAGCCGATGGCGGCGAAGCGGAGTTTGGATGCCTGCGACATAGTGGTCAGTTTTAAGTGTTAAGTTTTCAGAAAGAGCAGACGGGAGGCTCCTCACCAACATATTGGCGTCGCCTTCGATCGAACGCCATGGCGTGATGGTGTCAGCACGGGACTGACGGTCAGCCGAGGTGCAGCATTTTGCCGTCGCTGCGCAGAGTGTCCCTGTTCATAGGGGTAAAGTCCTGACTGTCCGCATCGTTTTCGAGATAGGTCGAAACCCCGACACCTTCTCCCTGAATAGCCCCAAACAGGTTTCCCACTGCGGTGTCGGCAGCATCGCGTCCGGTGGCGATACGGATCATTCCGTTGAGAGGTGCGAGTCGGGTTCCGTCGAACAGCCACCATTGTCCGCCGATGAAAGCTTCGAAGACCGCGTGAAAATCCTGGGGGATCAACTGGTAGGCGTAGACCGTTACGTAGCGGGCCGGGATGTTGAGCGCTCGACAGAACCCGATACCGAGATGGGCAAAATCGCGGCACACGCCGGTCCGTGATTCAAAGGTATCGAGACTCCAGGATTGCTCATCGGATGAGCCAATCTGATACTGGACATGCTGATACAGCCAGTCCTCAATCGCGAGGGCTTGATTGAGTGGTGTGTCGATGTGGCCGAACAATTCGTTGGCGAAAATGCGCATGCGGTCAGCCGGGACGTAGCGGCTGGGGGCCAGGTAAGGAAGCGCGGTGGCTTCGAAGGCGGAGGTCCGATTGCTCTCGATGTGCATCATTCTCACCAGTGATGGCGTGAGTTGCACGATTGCCTGATAATCGATGGAAAGATGTCCCGACTCCACGATGTCGACGAGGATATAGCGATTGGCGTCCAGTCCGACCACCAACTCGCTGCAGTCCACCTGGCGGCTGGTGGTGAGTGATTCCTCCAGCACTTTCTGGTCGCCGGAGCGACTGCAATTCAACGAACAGATGATGGTGGCGGCGTCGAACACCTGATAGGCAAGGGAGCCGTAGACGGAGAATTTCATCACGTTTTACTGGGACCAGGCGAGGCAGTCGCGGCCGCGCATGTCGCACCAGCTATCCGCCGGTCATTGAGCTTTAGCCAATGAAATCGTTTATTTAAAACCTGAGCGTGTGGCTTGAGCGAGTAATAGCTTCCTAATGGCACAAGACTTGCTATTATTCGTACCTGCATGGCATTTTTACAGAATTACGAGACCGAAGGCTTTTTTGATGAAGCGGTTATGGAAGGGGCGGAAGGCTTCCGGGATGGTTATAAGGATGCGGCTGAGTTTTTTGAAAAACTGACGCCGCAGCGGATGAAGTCGAGTCTGCGTTCGCTGGAACGGACCTTTTTGAAGCAGGGCGTTACTTTCACCGTTTATTCTGACGGGCAGGGCACGGAACGCATCTTTCCGTTCGATCCATTTCCGCGCATCATTCCTGCGGATGACTGGGCAACGATCGATGCCGGCTTGAGGCAGCGGATCAAGGCCTTGAACATGTTTCTCAAGGATATCTACTCCGATCGCGAGATTCTGAAGAAGGGCGTGGTTCCGGAGGATCTGGTCAAGACTTCGGTTCACAATCGTGCGGAGTTTTCCGGGCTCAAGCTGCCTCACGACACTTACATCCATATCTGTGGCACGGATCTGATTCGCGATGCTAACGGCACTTACTGTGTCCTGGAAGACAATGGACGCTGCCCGTCCGGTGTCTCCTACATGCTCGAGAACCGGACGGCGATGAAGCGCACCTTCCCGGATTTGTATGAGAAAATGAATGTCGAACGGGTTGCCGACTACCCGACGGAACTGCTGCGCATGCTGAAGGCGGTGTCGCCGCGCGAGCAGGAGAACCCTGTGTGTGTGGTGCTGACTCCGGGGCAGTACAACAGCGCCTACTTCGAGCACACCTTTCTCGCCGGACAAATGGGCATCGAGATTGTTGAAGGCCGCGATCTGGTAGTCGAAAACGAGCGGGTTTACATGCACACCACCAAGGGGCTGGTGCAGGTGGATGTGATCTATCGACGCATTGATGACGATTTCCTCGACCCGCACTTCTTTAATCGCGATTCGAAGCTGGGAGTTCCCGATCTGATGAAGGCCTACCGGGCCGGCAACGTGATGTTGGTGAATGCCATCGGAACCGGCGTTGCTGACGACAAGGCGACCTATTCCTACGTGCCGGACATGATTCGGTTTTACCTTTCGGAGGAGCCGATACTACCCAATATCGAAACCTTTCTGGGCAGTCGTGAAGATGACCTGAAATACATGATCGAAAACATTGGCGATCTGGTGATCAAGGCGGTCGATGAAGCGGGCGGCTACGGCATGCTGATCGGGCCGGCCTCGACCCGGGAGGAGCAAGAGGATTTTAAGCGCAAGCTCAAGTCGAACCCGCGTGGCTTTATCGGTCAGCCGGTGATTTCGTTATCGCGTCATCCGACGTATTGCGATGGCAAACTGGAGGGGCGGCACATCGATCTGCGTCCCTATGTTTTAACCGGCAAAGAAACCGTGGTGGTGCCGGGTGGACTGACGCGAGTGGCGTTGAAAAAAGGTTCGCTGGTTGTCAATTCGTCACAGGGCGGTGGCAGCAAGGACACGTGGGTGCTTGCCGCCGAGCGCGATGCCGAATCCGCACCGGTGTAATTTCCCTGATTAGTTAATTAATTATGCTTTCCCGCGTCGCAGAAAACTTGCACTGGATGAGCCGCAATATCGAGCGCGCCGACAATTTGGCGCGTCTGGTCAGTGCTCATCAGAACGAACTGCTCGACATGACGTCGCAGCGTACTGATGCCCATCAAAACAAGTGGCATCCATTGTTGGAGGTCACCAAGATGGGTGACGAGAAATCTGAAGAGGATGTGGTCTCGTACATGGTCAGTTCCAGGGCGAACCCGAACAGCATCGTCAATTGCGTATTTCAGAGCCGCGAAAATGCCCGGGCAGTGCGCGACCAGATCTCGGAAGAGATGTGGATGGAACTCAATTCACTGTGGTTGGGCTTGAAGGCGCTTTCGAAGAAGACGCGGGATCGACACAGCCGGATTTGTGACCGCGTGATCCAGTCATCGATGAAATTTCGAGGCATCGTCAATACCTCGCTGCCGCGAACCGATGTCTGGGCCTTTGTGCAGATCGGTGAATATCTCGAGCGGGCCGACAAGACCAGCCGGATTGTCGACCTGCCGCATTTCCTGCCCCGGTCCGAGGAGGAATCGGCGTGGAGCACGATGCTGCGGGCATGCAGTGCCACGGCCGAGCACCGCCAGCGTAACAAGGGGGAAGTCGACGCGTCGTCGGTGTCGACTTTGCTGCTGTTTTCGCCGACCTTTCCGCGTTCGGTGCGGTTTGCGGTCGACCGGGTCTACGAACTGCTGCGCATGATCTCCGGCACCAAGTCGGGTGAATATTTGAATGAGGCGGAACGTGCCGCAGGAGCGATGCTGGCGCGGCTGAACTTTTCAGGGATCGAGGAGATCGGACGCATGGGGTTGCACGACTACGTCGACTCCATCCAGATCGATCTCAATCAAATCGGTTTTGCTTTGGCGGACCGTTACTTTTTGTTGCGCAAGGACAGTCCGCGACGCAGTGCTGAGCAGTTTTTCAGCAGCGAAATGCAAGCCCAGGTGGGCAGGGTCCAGCAGCGCGAGCAAGAGGAACAACAACAGCAGCAGCAGCAATAACGAGCGCTAACCCAGTTACGAAACAATCACACATCCATGTCCACCCACGTTGCGCTCTACCATCGCACTACTTACTGCTACGAAGAGGAAATTACGATCCATCCGCACATTGTGCGCCTGCGACCTGCTCCACATTGTCGTACTCCGATCCTTTCCTATTCGCTGACCGTCTCGCCGGGCGATCACTTCATCAACTGGCAGCAGGATCCGTTTGGCAATTATCTGGCGCGTTTTGTGTTTCCAGAGAAAACCCGCAAGCTGGAGTTTGTCGTCGATCTGGTGGCGGATCTGACCACGATCAATCCGTTCGATTTCTTTCTCGAAGAGTCCGCCAAGGAAGTTCCCTTCGCCTACAGCAAAACCGAGCTGGCGGAACTGGCACCCTACCTCCGGCAGAGTGATTTCGCTCCGGGACTCGATGAACTCGCCGAACAGCTGAAGCCGACCGAGCCGATGGTTACCATCGATTTCCTGGTGGCCGTCAACCAGGCGATCGAGAAACTGGTCGACTACCGTGTGCGCCTTGAGGTTGGTGTGCAGACCTGCGTCGAGACCATGGAGAAGCGCAGCGGTTCGTGCCGGGATTCGGCATTTCTGCTGGTGCAACTGTTCCGCCAGTTGGGTATCGCCGCGCGTTTTGTTTCGGGCTAGCTGGTGCAACTGCAACCGGATGAGAAGCCGTTGGAAGGCGCCCCGGGACCGGAGGCGGACTTCACCGATCGGCCTGCGTGGACTGAGGTATTTCTGCCGGGCGCAGGTTGGGTAGGGCTGGATCCCACCTCCGGTCTGTTCGCCGGCGAAGGGCACATTCCTCTGGCGTGTACTCCTGAGCCTTCGAGTGCGGCACCGGTGATGGGTGCGACCGATCCGTCTGAGGCGGAATTTGATTTTGCCAACATCGTGACGCGTGTTCACGAGGACCCACGGGTGACCCGGCCCTACACGGACGAGGAGTGGCAGGCGGTCGACAAGCTCGGCCAGCTGGTCGATGGCAGGCTCAACGAGGGTGATGTGCGCCTGACCATGGGCGGTGAGCCGACCTTTGTCTCGATCGATGACATGGAAGGCGACGAGTGGAATACTACCGCTGACAGTCCCGCCAAGCGCGAGCGCGCGATCGACCTTACCACCCGCCTCGCCGAGGCCTTCGCGCCGGGCGGTTTGGT
This sequence comes from uncultured bacterium, assembly GCA_965367965.1. Taxonomy (GTDB): domain Bacteria; phylum Verrucomicrobiota; class Verrucomicrobiia; order Verrucomicrobiales; family DEV007; genus JBBKXR01. The sequence goes on from CBDULB010000013.1 coordinate 6,403, forward strand.
CTGGTTCGGCGAAGGCAAGTGGTATCCCGGTGAGCCCGTACCCCGATGGGCCTACGGCATTTTCTGGAGGAAAGACGGCTACCCGATGTGGCGCTCCAAGTCGACGCAAGCTGACCCGTCGAAGCCGGGTGACTACGGCTTTGATGAGCCGCGAGTGCTTCTCGAAGCGGTCGCTGAGATCCTCAGAGTGGCGAAGGACTGTGTGACGCCGGCTCTGGAGGATGCTGACTATTACCGTTGGAAAATCGATACCCTGCCGTGGACAGAAAAGGTCAACGAAGCGGACGAAGATGATTCACTGGAGCGCCGGACGCTCGCCAAATTGGAAAAACGCGGCCTTGATGTCGCGACCGGTTACGTGTTGCCCTTGTTTCATCACAAGAAAAACGAACGCTGGACCGGAGCCAAATGGAAGCTGAAGCGCGACGCGCTTTTTCTGGTGCCGGGATCGTCGGCGATGGGTTTCAGATTACCTCTGGATTCCATTCGCAAGGCGACTGAAGAGGATCTCATCGAAGAAAAGTCGCCGATGGAGACCGACTGGCCGCCGCTGCCCGCCGATCCGTTGAAAAACTACGACGGTGAAGGTGAAGGTATGGCGGCTGCAGCCGGCAGCGACGGGGATCCCTGGATTCCCCGAACCGCGCTGACGATCGAAAATCGCGACGGACGACTGCACGTGTTTTTTCCGCCGACGGCGACTCTGGAGGCCTACGTCGAACTGCTTTCAGCGGTCGAGGAGGCGGCGAGGAAGACTGAATTGAAGGTCATCATCGAAGGCTATGAACCGCCGAAGGATCCGCGTCTTGAAAGTCTCAAAGTGACACCCGACCCGGGCGTCATCGAGGTGAATATTCATCCTTCGGGTTCGTGGACCGAGTTGGTCGAACGGACCGAAGCGCTCTACGAGCAGGCGCGCCAATCGAGGCTGGGTGCGGAGAAATTTATGCTTGATGGCCGCCACACCGGAACCGGTGGCGGTAATCATGTCGTGATTGGCGGGGCGACGCCGGCGGACAGCCCGTTCCTTCGCCGACCGGATGCACTGGCCAGTCTGATCACATTTTGGCAGCATCATCCGGGACTTTCGTATTTGTTCTCGGGGCTGTTTATCGGCCCGACCAGTCAGGCGCCGCGCGTCGACGAGGCGCGCGACGACCGGCTGTTTGAACTCGATATCGCCCTTGAGACTTTGCATGACGGAGTCGATCACCCGGGCCTGGTCGACCGTACGCTGCGTCATCTGCTGACCGATTTGACCGGTAATACGCATCGCTCGGAGATCTGTATCGACAAATTGTGTTCGCCTGATTCGTCGACCGGGCAACTTGGCTTGCTGGAACTGCGCGGCTTCGAAATGCCGCCGCATCGACACATGGCGCTGGTTCAGTCGCTTCTGGTCCGGTCGATCATCGCACGCTGCTGGGAAAATCCGTACCGCTACCGCCTGGTGCGCTGGGGAACGACTCTGCATGACAAGTATCTGTTGCCGCACTGGGTGTGGGAGGATATCCGCGAGGTCTGCGAAGATCTGGAGAGGGCGGGAATTCCGTTTCGCCAGGAGTGGCTGGACTCGTTCTTTGAGTTCCGATTTCCACGGGTCGGCACCGTGACTCACTTCGGCGTTGCGATCGAACTGCGCACTGCACTTGAGCCCTGGCATGTTCTCGGGGAGGAATCCACAGGTCAGGGCACGGCACGTTTTGTCGACTCCTCGGTGGAACGACTGCAGGTCAAAGTCAACGGGCTGACTCAGGACAAACAGATCCTGACCTGTAATGGACGGCGGGTGCCCCTGGTGCCTACTGGAGCCAGGGAGGAATGGGTCGGCGGGGTTCGCTTCAAGGCCTGGGCTCCACCTTCGGCGATGCATCCTTCGATCGAAGCTCAGACTCGACTGGTGTTCGATCTTGTCGATGTCCGCAATCAAAAGTCACTGGGCGGTTGCATCTATCACGTCGGTCACCCCGGGGGCAGAAACTACGAGACTTTCCCTGTGAATGCGCGCGAGGCTGAGTCGCGTCGTCTGTCGCGATTCTGGGGCGACGGTCATACGGCGGGAGTGGTGACCACCATACCGGCTCCGGAACCGCTGACTCCTGAACCCATGCAGGGCGGCAGCTTTGAGGTGGTGGACGGAGGAAAGTCGGTGCAACGGATTCCGCTCGAGAAGTGCAATGGTGAGTTCCCTAACATTCTCGATCTGAGAGCCTCCGCAAAGCGCTAGCCACTGACATCGGTCGCTTCTGGAAAACCACTGGCGGCCTTAAGGATCGAGCCTATCATGCGCGATGGATTCGAAATCGATCGTATCCGGCGACTTTTCTATGCATCTAGCTTCAGCACTTGGCTACCGGATGCAGGGAGGGCAGCGGGATGAAGCTGTTTCTGCTGAAGGAAAAGTTCAGCCGGAATGGCTCGATATCTTTGAGTCCATCCATCGCCACGGCATTGGCACCATTGCCGAATGGCGTCGTTCCGCAGCGCTTGTTTCCCGGGAGCGAGGTCTCGCTTATCGGCCTGCCAGCCTGAACGACCAGCCGCAGGAAGGCTGGACGCTCGACCCCATACCGTGGGTGTTTTCGGCCGATCAATGGACGGTATTGGAGACCGGGATTTCGCAGCGGACCCGTCTGTTCGAGGCATTGCTGAAAGATATCTACGGTCCGCAAAGAGCCATCCGGGAGCGTTTGTTTCCGGCAGAGATTTTACTGCGCCATCGGGGGTACCTGCGCAACCTGCACAATCTGCCGCCCGGGAACGGTGTGATCGGTCTCGGCCTGTCCGCTTTTGATGTCGCACGGGATTCGGCCGGTCAGCCGTTCGTTGTCAACGATCGCTTCGATGCTCCGTTCGGTCTCGGACTCGCCCTTGAGAACCGCAGCGTGGTCAATCAGGTGTTGCCGCGCTTGTTCGGGCGTTGTGGTGTCCGGCGGATCGGCCAGTTTATCACCGATTGGTTCGATCATTTGGGCAAATGCTCACCGTCGGCCTCCGGCGCGCCCCAGGTGGTCATTCTCGATCCTTCCGAGCCGGGCGAAGATTCCGAGCTTGGCTTTTTAGCGAACTACTGTGGTATTTCGCGGGTTCATCCCTCCGACCTGACGGTTCGCGACGGCCGCGTTTGGATCCGGGCCCTCAACGGTCTGGTTCCCGTCGATGTGATCTGGAAAGTGGTGCCCGGTCGCAATATGGATTCGCTCGAGTCTGAGAACAGCTTCGCGCGGGGAACCGCGGGATTGTTTGAGGCAATGCGCAGCGGAGGGGTTGCCATCGCCAGTCACCCGGGAGTGGAGGTCGTGCAGTCACCGGCCCTGTATCCCTACCTTCCTGAGTTGTGTCGCGCTTTACTCGGTGAGAAATTGCTGTTGCCGCCGGTTGCGACGTGGTGGTGCGGTCAGGAAAAGGCTTTGTCGCACGTTACGGCAAATCTCAAGTCGATGGTGGTCAAAGATTTGGCGCAGCCGGCTGAGGTCCGCACCCGCTACGGCAGTCGTATGGCGGCGAACGAGCTGGCGGAGCTGAAAGCTGAAATTTTGGCATCTCCTGAGATGTTTGTCGGCCAGGAAGAGCTTTCGATATCGACGATTCCGACGTCCAGAGCCGGGCACTTGCAGCCGAGCGCGGCAGTGTTGCGGATGTTTGCCTTCTGCGACAGCGAACAAAAGGTTCAAGTCATGCCGGGCGGTCTGGCCCGGTCCAGCACCTCCGACGGCACGGTCATTTCGACTCGTGACTACGGTGAATCGAAGGATGTCTGGGTGAGATCCCCGGAGCAGGAGGGACCGTTCAGTATTGCCTCAGCGTTGAGCCGGACACGATTGATCACGCCCGATATCGTGCCGAGTCGAACCGGTGAAAATTTGTTTTGGACGGGCCGCTACGCCGAGCGAACCGACACGATTTCCCGCTTTGCCGCCCGGTTGGTGGAAGGGCGGGTGCGCGGTTTCACCAGCGACAGTGACTTCGGTCAAGACCATGAAAAATTGCTGGTAAAGGCACTGTTTAAAATATTCGGGTTTAAGGCGCCGCTGAAAAGTGACGAGTCAGGAGTGACCATCGATCGGCTGCGGCAGATTCTCGAAGACTGCGAATGTCCGGTCGCCATTCCCTACAACCTCGACCGGTTTTTCAACGCCAGCCAGGCTGCGCGCGAGGAATGGTCATCAGCCAGCACACTGGCAATCAGTTACTGCTACGAATCGTGGCACTCACCAGCCGACACCGGTGATCTGGTTGCGCACTACGGATCAAAGCTAAATTTCCTGCAACTCAATCTCGCTGCCTTTCTCGGATTGAATCTCGACACCATGACCCGTGACGAAGGTTGGGCGCTGCTCGATGCGGGCCGGCGCGTTGAACGTGCTGCCGTGGTTTGTGCCCTGTTGCGGTTTTTGCTGAAAACGAAATTCGAGGACAAGCTGAGTACGCTTTTTAACGAGTCGATCCTGTATACTGCCGACAGCGTTCGAACCTTTCAAAGCCGCTTTCGCGATGTGCCTTCGACAGAGTTGACGGTGCGCCTGTTGGTTGATGAACGCGACTATCCGCGGTCCGTGTGGCACCTGATCGAACGCATTGACACATTGCTGGCCAAGCTGCCGCTGCCGGGTGATCACAAACATCCCCGCGATCTGATTGCTCCCTGGTTAAAGGAGATGGAGATCTTTCACGGCAAACTCACGGCGGGCGGTTTCGATCGCCATCAGACCATCGCCTTTCTTGACCGGATGCGGAATTTCCTCAAAGACCTGTCTGACACCATCACGGTTGCCTACTTCAGCCACGCCAAAGAAAACGTATGACCAGTATCGCTCCGGTTCGTTATCGGGTCAGGCACCTGACTGCCTATGAATACACCGGTCGCATCGATCTGTGCCACAATCTGGCTCATCTCGGTCCGAGGGATGAACCGGGGCAGGAGATTCTCGGCCATCAGATCGACATCGAACCGCGACCGGATTTCGTGGCTTCACGGCGGGATTACTTCGGCAATCAGACAGATTATTTTTCGCTGCAGGGATCTCACGAATCCCTGAAAGTAACTTCAACTTTCACGGTGGAAAAATCGGCAACTACCCCGGAGTTGCCGGACAGCGGCGAAACCTGGGATCGGGGCTTTGATCAAAGTGCGATGATGTCCAGCGTCGACGACAGCGGGATGCTGCTGGGCAATTACCTGCTGCCGACCGATGCCTGTCCGTTGCTCGATGCGCTTCAGGAATTCCTTCAGCCGTCACTCGTTCCCGGGCGGGAGATCATGGATCTGTGCCATGATCTGATGAGCCGGATTTATAAGGAGTTTCAGTATAAACCCGGGGTGACTGACATTTCCACGCCTTTGCAGGTCGCTCTCGATAGTAAAAAGGGGGTGTGTCAGGATTTTGCCCACGTCATGCTCGCCGCGTTGCGTCGCTTGCATATACCAGCTCGATATGTGAGCGGCTATCTGGAAACGCTGCCGGCGCCGGGCACGGAAAAACTCCAGGGCGCTGATGCCAGTCACGCCTGGCTGGAGGTCTATACCGCAAAAACCGGATGGGTGGGATTTGATCCTACCAACAACAAAATTCCCGGGCATCAGCATATCAAGATTGCCCACGGTCGGGACTATTTTGATGTCCGTCCGCTGCGCGGAATTTTTGTAGGCACCGGCAAACAGCAATTGACGGTCGAAGTCGACGTCGAGCGGATGTGAGTTTTTGCGCCAAGCGCGGGTCTCCGGCCTTCCGTCCTGCGAATGTTTTCAGCTTGTCTGCGCCGACCACGGCGAACTCGCGGGCGAGGACGCCCGCGCTACGGAGCGGTCAGCGCGGGCAGGTCGTAGTGGCGGAGCGCGCCGTAGACCAGGTTCGCCTGGGAGGCTTGAGGGTAGCGTTCGTCGAGCAGGTCGATCCAGTTTTCGAGGCCATCGCTGAGAGTGGTTTTTGCGATCAAATCGGGATGCAGAAACGCGGCGTGTTGCGCCGCGACGGTGGCGTAGCCGGACGCGCTAAGCTCGATGTTCAGGTTGGCGCTGTCGAAGTGACTGCGGGCAAACCGGGCGCTTTGGACGATGTCATCGACGCGCATGCCGACGTAGGATTTAGCCAACAACATGGCCAGGCTGGTCTCGCGCCAGTCTTCTCCGATCAGGCTGTCGAAACCTGTCGAAGTCGACGGGGTTCCTGTTTCACCGTAGCCACGCAGATCGACAGCCAGCACGGCGCTGCCGGGATTCTGTAGGAGTCCGGCGATGACTCCGCCGGGAGCGGCGTCGAGATGTTTGCCGTCGGCATTGAGATGGATGACGACATTCTTGACGGCAACGTTTTGCTTCGAGGTGAAAAGCAGTGCCGGCAGATCGATGCCGGCCTCGGGAGTCAGAACGAGTTTTTCAACCCTGGCGAATGAGGTGTCGGCGGTGCCGAGTAGTTCGAATTCAGGTTCGGGAAGTTGGTCGGTTTTTCGTGCTCCCGTCAGTTCGAAGATGGTTTCGCGCAAGGCTTCGCGGTTTTCGGGTTTGGCATTTTCGGCGCGAGTTGCTGCGAACGATTTTGCCCAGTCGGCGTGCAGTTCGAAGGCGCTTTTCGCTCCGGGCAGGTCGAGCACGCGGCCGGTGGGAGTCGAGTAGAGTTCTTCGTCGGGGAGAATGGGGAAATCCTGTTCGGTGACCGGCGTGTCGTCGTTGAGCAGCCAGCGGCGCATCCAATTGGCGGAGGCGACGCGCATTTCGGTGGGGAATCCGTGTTCGGTAGGAGCTTCGACGATGTCGCATCGCTCGGGAAATCCCATGCGGGAATAGAAGCGTTTGCTGCGGCGGAACAGACGCCAGGCGCCTTCGATGTCGAAGTAATCTTTGGTGGCGACCATGACCAGTGTCGCTTGAGGCGCGCGCATCATGACGTAGTCACCGTGATCCATACCGAAGGCGATCTGACCGTGAATATTCTGTTCGGCGTCCTGCGGGCCCTGGCGATTGATCAAACTGCGAAAGCCACACAGATAACAACCGGGCGCGGCGGCCACGATGCGGTCATCGAGCGCCATGATGTACGAGGTGTTGGTGCCGCCGCCGGAAATGCCGGTGCAGCCGATCTTGTCGGCGATGATGTCGGCGCGTGACTGCAGGTAGTCGATGGCGCGCGTGGCATCCCAGATCATCAGCCGCGCGGTGTTGCTACCGAGTAAAATGGCACCCTGATTAAACAGCTGATGTTCATGGGTGGTGGCGCCCACTTTGGGCATACCTTGTTCGTGAGTATCGTCGTAAAAATGATGACGCTCGCCCTGGCCGACGGGATCGTACGACAGCACGGCACAGCCGCCTTTGGCGATGACGATGGCGGCTCGTTGATAAAGGTCGCGGGCTTTGCCATTGGTGCTGTGACCGGGGATGTGCAACACGCCGGGGAAGGGGCCTTTGCCTTCAGGCAGATACATCGTCGCACTGACGAAGAAGCCGGGTTGGGATTCGAAGTAGAGTTTTTCGATCGAGTAGCCGTCGAACTTCGCGCTACCGGTGATCACAGGATTGAGCGGGGTGCGCCCGGGAAAGCCACCGATGTTGCGCACAAAAAATTCACGGCGGTCGGTCTGCCACGTCTTGAGCTGTTCCGGGGTCTCCAGTTTTTCGTAGGCTTCGACGCGCCGGTCGAGGGCCGCAATGCACTGAGCCTCAAGCCAGGTATTCATCATTTCCGGGTTGGGCCGGACGGTCAGGGGTGAGGGCTTTCCGGATTTGCCAACGTCGTCCTGAGCAAAAGCCCGAGAGCAAACGATCAACAGCAGAACCGTCCATTGAAGCAGGTGCAGCGTGCGCCTGGTCAGCATGGTTTGGCGGGCGTGGATACGGAGGTGGCCGGGGCTTGCAGTAGTGATGGTGCTTGGAGTAAGGGATGGAATGACTTTTAAAGAAAGACTGGTTCCGGTGCTTCTGACAATCGGCGTCATTGCGTTGGGGAGTTTGCCGTCAGGCGCTCAGCAGATGGATCACCGATTGCTGGATACTTTTCGGGATGACGCCGGTAAGGCCCGGCCGATCGTGACGGTGGCGGATTGGCAGAAACGTCGGGCGCAGGTGATTGCAGGGTTTGAGGAGGCGATGGGTAAGCTGCCGTCGCGCGGCTCGCTGCCTGATTTGGATATTAAGATCAAGGCATCGGTCGAGGAGGAAGGTTATGTCCGACACCTGATCGATTTTGTTTCGGCGGAGGAGGATGCGGATCGAATCCCCGCCTACCTGTATGTGCCGACGGGACTGGCTGAAGGTGAGAAGCGGCCTGGCATCGTGGCGTTGCATCCAACGCACAAGATCGGCAAGGATGTCGTCGACGGGCGCAGCGAACGCCCCAATCGCGGTTACGCGAAGGAATTGGCGGAAGCCGGCTACGTGGTGGTCGCGCCCGACTACCTGTCGTTCGGAGAGTATAGCGACTACGACTTCGAGGCGGATCGCTATAAGAGTGGCACGCTCAAGGCGGTGTGGAATCACATGCGTTGCGTCGATTTGCTGCAGGCTCGCGACGACGTCGATGGCGACCATATCGGCACGATCGGACACTCGCTCGGCGGTCACAATGCGATCTTTCTGGGAGTGATGGATGAGCGGGTCAACGTCGTCGTAAGCAGTTGTGGGTGGACGCCGTTTCACGACTACAAGGAGGGTAACATCACCGGCTGGACCAGTAACCGCTACATGCCGGCACTGCGCGACGAGTATGGCCTCGACCCGGACAAAGTGCCGTTCGATTTCCCGGAACTGATCGCGGCGCTTGCTCCGCGGGCGTTCTTTTCCAATTCGCCACTGTGGGACGCGAACTTTGATTATCGCGGAGTGGAAAAGGCGGCGCCGGTGGCCCGGCGAATTTTTGAGCTGTACCAGGTGCCTGACAAAATGCGTATCGCTTACCCGGATGCGGAGCACGATTTTCCGCAGGCGGTGAGGGAAGAGAGTTATCGATTCCTGGGCAAATGGCTGGGCAGGGAGGCAGGCGAGTGATGGATCGTCTTTCGGAGATCGGCGGGGCGCCGCTATCACACTTTCGTCCACTTGGGGATGGCTGAATGATGAGTGACTTGGGACGGGATATTTTAAAGCGGGTGTCGCGCTCGTTTTATCTGTCGTTGGTGCTCCTGCCGAAGCCGATGCGTGAGCCGCTCAGCCTGGGCTATCTGCTGGCGCGGGCATCGGATACGATCGCCGATGCGGGATCGTTGGCAGCAGACGAACGCGCCGATCTTTTAGGGAAATTTTGCGCGGCGATTGAGCTGGCCGACCGGCCGGCGATAGAGGAAGTGCGATCGAAATTGCGATCGTGCGGGGGCCTGAGCGATGCAGGCGAGCGCGAGCTGGTTGAGGTTCTGCCGGAATGCCTGGAATGGTTGATGACGATCGATAATGAGGCAATACGGGCGTCGATCGTCGAGGTGCTGCGAGTGATCACCGGCGGTCAGGCCTGGGACATCGAGCGCTTCGAATCCGGTGGTTCGGAGGGGGCTCTGCGCTTCTGTGCGGATGATGCCGAGCTTCGCGACTACACGTTTCGGGTGGCAGGCTGTGTCGGCGAGTTCTGGACGCGAGTCGGATTTCTGAGCGGCGTGAATTTTGCCGACAGCGGCGATCTCGAAGCGATGCTGGATGCGGGCCGCCGCTACGGGCAGGGCCTGCAGTTGGTCAACATCCTGCGCGATCTGGGTGAGGATTTGCCGAACGGGCGGTGTTATCTGCCAAAGGTCGCGCTGGTGGAGGCGGGCTGGAATGGCGACCGGTGGCAGGATAATCGCGCGCTATTGATGGCCGAGGCGGATCGCTGGCGGGCGGTCGCCCGGGAGTGGTTGCAGGACGGTGAGACGTATTCGAATCGCCTGAAGTGCTGGCGGGTCAGGTTGGCGACGCGGCTGCCGGCGCGCCTGGGGCTGCGCACTCTGGACCTTTTGGATGAGGCCGGACCGGAGGTGTTGGCGCGACGGGTGAAGATCTCGCGCGGGGTGGTCTGGCAGGAGTTGCTGAAGTGCCTGTTATTTTAAATGTCGAGCGCTTGGTCAGGTAAATCTCTGGAAAGCTTCTGGCAGGGGGGCGGTGAAATTTTGGCGTTCGCCGCTCAGCGGGTGGTCGATGCCCAATTCGTGGGCGTGAAGCATGAGGCGTCCGGTTTTGACCGGGTCCCGCCCGGGATTTCCATAGAGAGTGTCGCCGAGGATCGGGCAGCGCAGGGATTCCTTCATGTGAACGCGGATCTGGTGGGTGCGACCGGTATGCAGATGGCATTCAATGTATGCCCAGGCGGCATTCGGGGCGGCATTGAGGACGCGATAGTCGGTGATGGCGTGTTTGCCGGCGGGCGGATCCGTGTTGGCCATACGCTGACGGTTAACCGGATGCCGGGCGATGTTCGACCGTATCGTTCCGGATGCTTCAGAGGGTTGGCGGACAACGACACAATGGTAAATTTTACGCGTATTGCGGGAGGAGAACTGATCGACGAGCGAGCGGTGCGCGAGGTCGGTTTTCGCGGCGACCAGGCAACCGCTGGTCTCTTTATCGAGGCGATGAACGATGCCGGGACGCTCGATGTCGACGCTGCCGTCGAGTCGGGACAGTTGACCGTGACAATGGTGAAGGAGGGCGTTGACCAGCGTGCCGCCTGAGTTTCCCGCGCCGGGATGCACGACCAGGCCGATGGGTTTGTCGACGACGATGAGGTGTTCATCTTCGTAGAGAACGTCGAGCGGGATGGCCTCCGCTTCGGGAGCGGTCGCGGCGTTGGGATCGATGCTGACGGCTTCGAGATCGATGTCGATGCGTTCGCCGCCGTAGAGAGTCTGGCGAGCCTGAACGGTTTCGCCATTGACTTTGATCTGACCGGCACGGATCAGGCGTTGCAGGCGTGAACGTGAGATTGCCAAGTCGGCCAATTGGGGGGCGGAGGCGAGAAAACGGTCGAGCCGCCCGGGCTTGGATAGCTCGCTGGAAACGTCGATAACGAGGCTGTTGGCGGGCATGATTTCTAACGTGATCTGGCTGCAGTGCTCTATTGAACTCTGCGGGGCCCGATGGTAGTAGTTGCATCGTGCCGCCGCAAGCTTCCGAACCGATCATTAATCGCTGCCCGGAGTGCGAGCAGGAGATCGACGTATCGGAGTTGTCTCCGTTTGCCAAGATCATCTGCCCGCACTGCGGGGAGACGATTCGTGTGCGCACCTCGTTGGGCCCGTTCCACTTAACGAAATTGCTCGGTGAGGGTGGCATGAGTCAGGTGTTCATGGCGATCGACTCAACGCTCAATCGCGAGGTTGCGCTCAAGGTTTTGCATCAGAGCCTGACCCGGGACCCGACGCTGACGGCGATGTTTGAGCGCGAAGCCAAACTGACGGCTTCGATCAATCACTCGAATGTGGTCAGGGTGTTCACGGTCGGCGAAGACCAGGGCTATTTCTTCATTGCGATGGAGCTGGTCGACAATGTCAGTCTCGAGGAGAAAATTTCCGGTCAGGGTTCGGTGCCCGAGTCGGAGGTTCTGGAGATCGCGTACGACGTCTCACTGGGATTGCGCGCGGCGTTTCAGGCGGGCTTGATTCATCGGGACATTAAGCCCGGCAATGTGCTGCTGACGCGCGAAGGTTCGGCGAAGCTGGTCGACTTCGGTTTGGCTCTGGCGCATGGCGGTGAGGACGAGGTCGAAGATATCTGGGCAACCCCGTTTTACGTGCCGCCGGAAAAGCTCGATGGTGAGCCGGACGATTTTCGCGGAGACATCTACAGTCTCGGCGCTGCTTTGTTTCACGCAGTTGCCGGGCGTCCACCGTTTGAGGCCAATACGGCATCGATGGCGGAGTTGAAGGAGATCAAGGCGAAAACCTTGCATCTGCGCGACGCGGCGCCCCACGCCTCCCCGAAATTGGCCAGGCTGATCGACAAAATGATGGCTTACAAGCCGGCAGCCCGTCATCAGAGTTACGATGAACTGGTCGATGACATCGGTAAGTTGCTGGATGCGGCGCCGGGCGGAGGCGGTCGCGGCGGTGGTCGTAAGGTGGCCGACCGGCAGCGGTCCAATCGTGCTACTGCGCGCATGGCGGCGATCGGCATTCCGGTGGGGGTGGTGGCGCTGGCGACGCTGGTGTATTTCGGAATGCCGCGCAATGACGATGCTCAGATCAGTACGCCGCTGGTGCCCGGCGGCGAGGAACGGGTGTTGGACGGTGGTGCCAGTTCAGCGACACAGTTTCGCGCCGCACGCGAAGCCCTGGTTGCGGGTAAATTTGAATCGGCGCACACCCAGTTCGCCAAGTTGCTGGAATCGGCGGACCTGAAGGAGCCAACGCGCAGTTGGACACGATTTAATACCGGTTTGAGTCTTCTGCTGCGTGGCCAGGAGAAAGAGGCACGCAAGGTGTTTGCCGAGTTGGGCGGTCGCGAAGGGTTTCAGGAAAATGAAGAGTCGGAGGAGCTGATCGCATTCTTTGAAAAAATCGGCAATCTGGCAATGGAGCCGCTACCGGTACTGCCTGAGGCGATGGAAACTTTCGACACGATGTCGATGGATTGTGTTGGCCTGCTGGTTTGTGGTTTAAAAAACTGGAACTCGTCGGAGTTTGATTCCGGGGCAAAATTTCTGGTCCGTTTCAGCGAGGCCACTCCACCCGAGCGCTACTCGTGGATCACAGATTACCAGGTATTGCTGGCACCGTATTTCGCAGATTTGGAGATCCTCAAAGAACTGCCCCGGCCGGAACGCGACATGACACCGGAACAACTGGGTGAGATGCAGGAGAGCTTGACCTTGTCGATCAGTGCACTCAAGACCGAGGGGGCAGCACCGGAGTTGGCGCGCTCGCGAATGGAGCGGGCGAAGCATTTCTTAGCGGAACCGCCACAGAAACCGCCGGTGACGCGCCTCGCCGATGGCACTCCACCGACGGATGATCCGGCGATGGACGACACGCCGCCTGTCGCGGAGAACGGCGACGACCCCGAACTGGTAACCATCGAATTGGAACTGGTTGAACAGATTGCGAGTGGTGCTGAACCGTTGCTAAGCCAATATCAGTTCGCCGATGCGGGGGCGCGTTGGGATGCCGGGCCGTTTAAAACGGAAAAAGTGCGCAACGTGGTCGAAGCCGAGCGCGCTGCATGCGAGGGCGCAGAAGTTTTTTTGAGCGAGTTGACCAAGTGGCTGGCAGGCAATCAATACGACGGAGTTGTGCTGCGCCGGGAGGGGGTGCCGCTCGATGCTAAAATCACCGCTGCGGAACGCGAGGCGGTGATTGTTGATCTGGGCTTCGGCGGAAACCGGGTTGAGGTGGCTGAGTTGAAGCCTGAATGGCTGCTCGATCTGGGAATGAAGAATCTGATGATCGGTGAGGAGGCCAATGTCAACGCCAAGCCTGAAGTCTGGGCGGGTGCGGCGTGGTTTGCCCGCTTGCACGGTTTATCGGACAAGGCTGAGGTGATCGCAGGCGATGTTTCCGGAATTTCGGATTCATTCCGCAAACACTGGCAGGTACTGGCTTCGGTCGATCAACCGGCCACGGAGTAACCGGAAGGCATCCGCGCAGAGTTATTTATTCCCGCTTGAGGGCGGCGGGACGAGGCGCGATAGTGGCGACACCATGTCGAAAGACGATGACAATCCACCACCCACTCCCGACGAAATAGCCCGCAAGCTGGGCGATTTCATGAAAGCCAATTTTGGCGATGCGGTCAGTTTCAGCTCCATGCCCGGGCCGTTTGGCAACAGCGACGAGCATGACCTCCGCTCGGATTCTGACGACACTACGGGCGGCGAAGCGCCGGAAGCGCGCAACGACGGCGGCATTTTTGAGTTCGACTACCATCCGCGCGACATCAAGGCGCATCTCGACCGCTATGTGATCCGTCAGGACGAAGCGAAGAAAGTGCTGTCGATCGCCGTTTGCGATCACTACAACCACGCCAAATACCTGCGCCGTCTCAAACAGGAGCAGGATCCGAAGGCGCGGACTCTGGAATTCGCCAAACAAAACGTGATCATCGTCGGCCCGACAGGGGTCGGCAAAACTTACCTGGTCAAGCATATCGCTGAGTTGATCGGCGTGCCGTTTGTCAAAGCGGATGCCACCAAATTCAGTGAAACCGGTTATGTAGGTGCCGACGTCGATGATCTGGTTCGCGAACTGGTGCGCAAGGCCGACGGCGATGTCGAGCTGGCCGAGTATGGCATAATTTACATCGATGAGATCGATAAGATTGCGACTTCAGGAAGCATGATCGGTCGCGATGTCAGTGGCCGCGGAGTGCAGACTACTTTGCTTAAACTGATGGAGGAAACCGAGGTGCCGTTGCGCAATCCGTCCGATATCCAATCGCAGATGCAGGCGATGTTCGACATGCAGCGTGGCGCCGGTGGTGGCGGAGCGCCGCGCGATTCGATCAACACCCGGCACATTCTGTTTATCGTCAGCGGGGCCTTTTCAGGATTGGAGAAAATCATCTCGCAGCGCATGCGCACCGGATCGATCGGTTTTGCCGCTGAGACGCGGGGAGCACCGTCGATGGACGATGAGCTGTTTCGGCATGTCGAGACTCACGACTATCTGGAGTTCGGCTTCGAAGCGGAATTCATCGGGCGTCTGCCGGTTCGGGTGGTCTGCGAGCATCTCACGGCTGACGACCTGATGGAGATCATGAAGAGCTCCGAGGGTAGTCTGATTCGTCAGTATGAGCAGGAGTTCGAAGCTTTTGGTATCCGGGCGAAGTTCGAAGATGACGCCCTGCGGGTGATCGCCGAACGCGCCGCCGAAGAAAAAACCGGTGCCCGGGGGTTGATGACTGTGTGTGAAAAGATGCTGCGTGATTTCAAATTCGAGCTGCCGGGCACCGCGGTTACGGAACTGACCATCGATGCCGAACTGGTTGAGAATCCTGCCAAAGCTCTGGCCGGTTATCGGGAGAAAAGTGCCCACGTCACTGACTCAAAAACAATGGCCGAGCTGGCGTCTTTTCGCAGGCGCTTTGCCGAATGTCACAATGTCAGGATGTCGTTCGACAATGAAGCAGTGGCCCGGCTCGAAGAAATGAGCCGGGAGCGCAACATGAGCGTCATGCAGCTTTGCGAGCAGATGTTTTCGGATTATCAATTTGGTCTCAAGCTGATCCAGAAGAACAGCGGGCAGGAGTCGTTCGTTCTTCCGGTTGATGCCGTCGAGCGACCGGACCGTTATCTGAGTGGCCTGGTCGTGAAATCCTACCGTGATCAGGGGCATACCCATGATGACGAGGAAGCCGCGGTTGCGGAGACCATTGAATTGCCGACCAGTGGCGATGAATCAGGCGACGGCAACGGCGCATGAGCATGAGCCGAATGGCAAAAAAACGGTCGCAGGCTGACTCAGGTTCCGTAAACTAGTTCGATGCGAAGGTATCTAGTGGTGGCAATGATCGTCGGGGCTTTAGTCTCGGCGGCTGTGTTGGCGCTGCATTACTTCGGCTTTTTCGGCAGGCTGGATAACTGGCTGGAGGGAGTCTACCGATCAATGGGTTTTTTCCCGATCGATGCGACCACGCTCGAATCGGTTGGCAGGGTCTGGTTCGAGCGCTCGATCATCGTGGTGGTGGCGCTGACGACAGCCTGGTGTGTGATCGATATTCCCCACATCGGCAACAAGTTGCTGGTGTTGCTGTCCATTATCGGTGTGACTCTCGGTCTGTCACCGACACTGGCGTTGTACGGCATTTTGTTTGCGCCGTTCAGCGGAGTGATCGCCGCCCTGTTGTGCGGAATCTGCGGGCTCATCTACGCCGGCACCGAACACGGGATGCGCAAGCGGGTGCTGCAGCGCGTGCTCGGAGCGCGTGTATCGACGGAGAAATTTGCCGCCATGCTCAATGCAAAACGTCCGCCGCGTCTCGAGGGTGGCACTCGCGAAGCAACGGTGCTGACCTGCCGTGCGTTTAATCACTCGCAACTGCGGGAAAAAATGGAAGCCACCGATCTGTTGGCGATGACCAACATGTTTCTGCGCAACACGGCCGACTTCCTCATGTCGCGCGGCGCTTATCTCGACGAATCGAGTCCTGACTGCGTTCGGGTATTTTTCGGCCTGTTGCAGGAATCGCCGGATCACGTTGAGCGTGCCTGCATGACCGCAATGGAACTGCGCACGCGCCTGGCGAATTTGAATGACGAATGCGAGAATCGCTGGTTTCAACGTTTTGAACTGGGTGTGGCAATCAGCAGTGGACCGCTCGCCGTGGGCGTCTATGGATCGGCCAGTCATTACTACCTGAGCGGCGTCGGTGGTGAGACGGACTACAGTCGGCGACTCAGCCGGGTCAATCTGCGTTATGGATCGGACGTCGCGATCAGTGCCAATGCCCACAAACAGATCGCCGATATCATCGAAGTCCGTCCTCTGGAGATGATTTACGATCCCGAGGAGAACATCATGAGCGAGGTATATCAGTTGCTGTGTCGTAAGGACGACATGAGCGCCGAAGCCAGAACGCGGCGCGACGCTTATTGGCAGGGTGTTATTCACTACCGGGCGGGCAATTTTGAAGAGGCTCTCAAAGAGTTCAGCCGGGCCGAGGAGCCCGGGCGCACCGATCTTCCCCTGGCATTTTACCGCGACTTGGTAAAACGCCGCCTGACGGATGACGGTCCGGAACCTTTAGAGCACAGCCATGAATTGACTGATCAAGGTCACGCTCGTTTGCTGGGCACTCTGTGAATGGCGCCGGACTTTTTCCTGAATGAACACGGTCGATTATCCAGAGCCGGTTAAGGCGTTGATTTCGCAGTTCAAACGCTTGCCGGGTATCGGTCCGAAAAGCGCTGAACGCATCGCGATCTGGATGCTGCAGAAGGGGGGTGACCAGATGCACCCGCTCTCGCAAATGCTCAGCCGGGCTGCCAGTGAAGTTACCGAGTGCGCGGTCTGTGGATTTTTCGCCAGTGAACGTGGTTGTGTGGTCTGCGACGGGGAGGGGCGCGACGCGGCGGTGCTGTGCGTGGTCGAGCAACCCACTGATATCCTCCCGCTCGAGCGCAGCGGTGCCTTTCGCGGCCACTATCACACCTTGCGCGGCCGCATTTCGCCGCTGGAAAATGTCGGTCCGGACGACTTGCGCATCGGTGAACTGATGACCCGCCTGCGTGAAGGTGTCTTTGAGGAGGTGATTCTGGCACTCGGCTCTGACGTTGAAGGTGAGGCGACGGCGAATTATCTGGTCGATATGCTGAGCGGGATGACGATCAGTGTTTCGCGTCTGGCGCAGGGGCTGCCGGTCGGCGGGGGTCTGGAAAATGCCGACGAGCTGACCCTGTTTCGTGCCCTCGAAGGGCGAAAATCGTATTCGTAGATGCGCGATGTCAGGACGCTTGCGTGTCCTGAGCTTTCGGATACGCTGGCGCGATGATTTTCGCGCAAAGCAGAATAAGGGAACTGTCGATCGCTGTCGCGATGGCTTGGATTTGCGGTGGACTGGCCGCTGCACAATCGGTTCCTGATGCCGATGCTAAGCGGAAGCGACCAAATATTCTCTGGCTGTCGTGCGAGGATATCAGCGCGCATTTCGGCTGCTACGGCGATCCGCAGGCGATCACGCCGACCATCGACAAGCTGGCGACACAAGGGGTGCGCTACTCGCATGCTTTTACCACGGCGGGGGTTTGTGCTCCGTGTCGTTCGGCGATCATCACCGGGATGTACCAGACGACCATCGGCACTCATCACATGCGCTGCAACGCCACGTTGCCGGAGTTTGTTAAGCCGTTCCCCGTTTATCTGCGGGAAGCGGGCTACTATTGCACCAACAATTCGAAGACTGATTATCAGTTTAAAATGCCGAAGGATACCTGGGATGAATCGAGCGGCAGGGCGCACTGGCGCAATCGCAAAGATCCGGAGCAGCCGTTTTTTGCCGTATTCAATTTCACCGGCTGTCACGAGAGCGGCATCGAATCGAAGTCAAAATACCAAAGCGTCACCAAAAACCTTACGCCCGAACAGCGTCAGGATCCTGATCAACTGACCACCTTGCCGCCCTATTATCCGGATACGCCGGTGGTGCGCGAGGATTGGAAGCGAAACTATGAATTGATCACGGCGATGGACGCGTGGGCGGGAAATTTGCTCGAGCAACTTGAGGAGGACGGGCTCGCCGGGAACACCATCGTTATGTTCTGGTCGGATCACGGGGTGGGCTTGCCGCGTGCCAAGCGCTGGCTTTACGATTCCGGTACCCATATTCCGCTGGTGGTGCGTATTCCCGGGGCGCTGCGCAGCGAAGGTCAGGCAGCGCCGGGAACGGTCGACGATCAACTGATCAGTTCGCTGGATTTCGGCCCGACGGTGCTGCACCTGGCGGGTCTGAAAATACCCGGACATGTGCAGGGGCGTGCTTTCCTCGGTGATGATCTGACGGCACCGAGGAAATTTGTGTTCGGCGCCCGGGATCGGATGGATGAGCGTTATGACATCATTCGCAGCGTGCGTGATCATCGCTATCGTTACATCCGCAATTACGAGCCGTTGAAGCCATATTATCAGTATATGAATACTCCGGAAAAGGGCGCGACGATGATGGAGCTGCGCCGGGTTCACGCGGACGGCACGTTGCCCGCTGACGCCAGGTTGTTCATGGCGGATCAAAAGCCGGTCGAAGAACTTTACGATCTCGAGACCGACCCGCACGAGGTGAACAATTTGATTGGCAAGCCGGGACATCGCGGAACGCTCGAGCGGTTGCGCGTGGCGCACCAGGACTGGGTGCGTGAGACGCGCGATCTTGGCCTCATCCCCGAGCCGGAAATTGCTGAACGGGTAACGGTAATGAACTCTGAGTATGCAGTGATGCGCCAGACCGGATCGGAGGCGCTCAATGCACGTCTTGCGGAAGTCGCCGCGCTGGCGTCGCGGGGCGAGGCGGGGTTTTCTGAACTTCGCCAGGCCATCGATGACGAGGATGCGGCGGTGCGCTACTGGGCGGCAACCGGCATTGGCAACATCGGTAAGAATGCTGAGGGACTGGTCGACGAACTGAAGGAGCAGATCGAAGATCCTGCGCCGGTGGTGCGGGTCGCCGTCGCCAGGGCGCTTTGTCTGATCGGCGAACCGGCTGCGGGACTGCCGGTTTTGGCCGATGAATTGGAGAGCGATCAGGAATGGACCCGGCTGCATGCCGCCATCGCCCTCGACGAGTTGGATGACATGGCGCGACCGGTGATTGGCGCTCTGCGCAAGGGGCTGAAAGATCAGCCGAACAAGTACATCGTTCGCGTCAGCAACAAGGCTCTCAATGACCTTGAAAAAACCGACAACGTCGTGCCGTGATTTCGTTGCTGAAAGTTACGGCAACGGCATTCGCGCTGCTTCTGGTATCGCTCGCCCATGGCGCCGACTACGATCTGGTGATTCGCTCCGGTCGGGTCATGGATCCCGAGTCGGGCCTCGATGCAGTTCGTGATGTCGGCATTGCGGATGGCAGGATCGTTGCAATTTCCGCAGCGCCGCTGAGTAACGCAACGCAAACCATCGATGCTACAGGCCTGGTGGTGGCACCGGGTTTTATCGACCTGCATCAGCACGCTCAAGACACCGATTCGCTGCGGTTAAAAGTTCGCGACGGAGTGACCTCGGCGATGGAGCTGGAGGTCGGTACCGACGACGTGGCCGGGTGGTACCGACAGCGCGATGACGCGGCGAAGTCGCTGATTCACTACGGCGTCAGCATTGGTCATGTAAAAGTCAGGATGAAGGTGATGGGGGACTTTCCCGGTTTTCTGCCTGGTGCGGATTCAAAGGCGGCAACGGTGGTGGCTTCGGATGAACAGATTGCCGGGATGAAAGCCGGGGTTCGGCGCGGTCTCGATGCCGGTGCCGTAGCGGTCGGGTTTGGTATTCGCTATACGCCGGTGGCGACCGAATGGGAGGTGCTGGAAATGTTTCGCGTGGCCGGGGAATTTGGCGCTCCGTGCCACGTGCACATCCGCTCGCGTGCCGAGGAGGCGGTGCGCGGCGTCGAGGAAGTGATTGCCGCGTCAGCGATCACCGGTGCACCGCTGCAGGTGGTGCACACTCAGGCAACAGGTGGAAAAACCACGCCCCGGCTGTTGCAGATGATCGCCGGGGCCCGCGAGCGGGGAATGGACGTCAGCGCGGAGATTTATCCCTACATCGCCGGCATGACGGATATTTCATCAGCGATTTTTGCCGATGGTTGGCGCGAGGAATACGGATGGGATTACAGCGATCTGCAATGGGGCGCGACCGGCGAGCGTATCAAGGCGAAGACGTTTCCGAAATTCCGCGAGCAGGGCGGGCTGGTGATTGTCTATTCCAACACCGAAGAAATTGTCACCCATGCGCTGCGCCATCCGTTGGCCATGGTTGCCAGTGACGGGTTGGTCGGGCATCCGCGCAATGCCGGCACCTTCGCACGAATCCTCGGGCACTACGTTCGCGAGCGGGGCGAACTGGAACTGATGGAGGCGCTGCGCAAGATCAGCCTGATGCCGGCGCAACGATTGCAAAAGCGGGTGCCGATGATGAACAAAAAAGGCCGCGTGCAGGTGGGGGGCGATGCCGACCTGACCCTGTTCGATCCTGAACGGGTGATCGATGTGGCGACCTTCACCGATCCCGCGCAGCCTTCGGCAGGCATTCCGTTTGTTATCGTGGGCGGCGAAATGGTGGTGAGAGATGGCGAGATCGTTGATGGCGTATTTCCAGGGCGGGCGGTTCGCGCGGAGATCGCCGAGTAGCGGGATTTATTTGGAAATCGCTACTTCGGTCAGTCCGACCTCGATCAAGTGCCGGCAACCTCACCGGCCAATTCACGTAACGACGCCGTTTTTCCCACTGGGCAGAACTCGCGCCGCGTGCCATGGTGACGCCGAGTTTGCCGGACGGGTATCGTCGCGGCCTTTCGCAGAATATCATCGCAACACACGACTAGAATCATGGCTTACAAAGTTGGCATTATTGGATACGGCTGGGCAGCGACTGCCCACATCGACGCAATCAACGGAACGGAACAGGGCGAGGTGGTTGCGGTCTACTCTTCACGCGAGCTTGACGATGCCGAATTGTCGGCAGCACACGGCGGGAACATCAAGGCCTACACCGATCTCGACGCCATGCTCGCCGATGACAACATCGACGTCATCGACATCACCTCGTATCCCAATCAGCATCGCGATCAGGCGATTGCGGCGGCGAATGCGGGCAAGCATCTGATTTTGGAGAAACCTCTGGCGCTGAACTGGGAAGACTGCCGGGCGATCGAAGCGGCGGTGAAGGAAAACAAGGTGCAGGCCTGCGTCTGCTTTGAGCTGCGTCACGTCAGTCAGTTTCAGACCACAAAGAAGATGCTCGATGAGGGCTTGATCGGTGAAGTTCACTACGCCGAAGTCGACTACTATCACGGCATCGGTCCGTGGTATGGACAGTATCGTTGGAACACTACCGTCGAAAATGGCGGTTCCAGTCTGCTTTCCGCCGGCTGTCATGCGCTCGACGCGATGATGATGTGCATGGGCAGCGATGTCGAAGAAGTGATGACCTACTCGACGACTTCGAAGAACGAGATTTTTCAAAAGTACGAATACGCGACCACGACATCCTCGATCATCAAATTCAGCGATGGCCGGGTCGGCAAAGTTGCTTCAGTGATCGACTGTCTGCAGCCTTACTACTTCCACACTCACCTGTGCGGCAGCGAAGGCAGCATGCTCGATAACAAGCTGTATTCGTCGAAGCTCTCGCTGCGCGACAAACTGTGGACCGAACTGCCGATGGCCATGGCCGACTCCGGCGACGTTGCTGATCACCCGTACCAGGATGAGTTTCAGGGCTTCTTCAACGCGCTCGACGAAGGCAAGGCGATGGACGACACCAGTCTTGAAATTGCCATGAATACTTTCCGCGTGCTGTTCGCCTGCGACAAATCGGCGGCTGAAGGCCGGCCGGTGAAAATCTCGGAAATGGCCTAGCGTTGTTTAACCGAAACGGCACTCCCAAATTTTTCTACATCTGTCCTGATGAGTCGAAATCGCACCGCCATGGCTATCGCCGCTCACCCTGACGACATCGAGTTCGTCATGGCGGGAACTTTGCTGCAGCTCAAAAATGCAGGGTTTCAGATTCACTACCTGAACATCGCGACCGGTAGTGCCGGCACTCTGGAGATGCCGGCGCAGGAAGCACGCATCGTGCGTGCCCGTGAGGGCCGTGAAGCGGCCAAGCTCCTGGGTGCACAATTTCACGGCAGCCTCGCCGACGATCTGGAAGTGCTCTACTCGACGCCGTTGCTGCGCAGGGTAGCGGCAGCGATCAGGATTGCGGCGCCGGACATCGTGCTGACGCATTCACCGAGCGATTACATGGAAGATCACATGAATGCCTGTCGCCTCGCGGTGACCGCGGCGTTCACCTGCGGCATGCCCAATTTTCAGGTCGAGCCACCACTGCCGCCGGTTCAGGGTGACATCGCCGTTTATCATGCCATGCCGCACGGGTTGCGCGACGGATTGCGCCGCCGGGTGCATGCCGGTCAGTATGTCGACACGACTTCGGTACACGCCTTGAAGCGTGAAGCCCTGGCGGCTCATCGCAGTCAGAAGGAATGGCTCGACGCTTCGCAGGGCATGGATTCCTATCTCGTGGCGATGGATGAAATGTCGGAGGAAGTCGGCAGACTGTCGGGGAAATTTAAGCACGCCGAAGGCTGGCGTCGCCATTTACACCTCGGCTTTTCCAGCAAAGAGATCGATCCACTGGCCGAAGCTCTGGGTGACAAGTGCCTCATCGATGACGCTTACGAGGCGTCGCTGGGCTAGCGGAATCGGTGCCAGGGCGGTCGAGCCGGACAATGGATCTGCCGTGCCGGTGTTCGGCCGCGGCACTGCCGGAATTTTGGCAAATTCCGCTACTGGCGATCTGTCCCGCGTGTGGCATCGTGGCGGGTAACTTATTCGCCGATGACACCCGAACAACGCCACCTCAACGAATTTTTCGAACTGCTGCGCTTCCCCAGCATCTCCACCGACAGCCGCCACAAAGGCGATGTTGAAGATTGCGCGCGATGGCTGGCGGATAAACTCAAGGAGATGGGCCTGGCCACGGAGATTCATCCGACGTCCGGTCATCCCGTGGTGGTGGCAAAGAATGCGCACCGCCCCGAGCGGCGCACGGTGCTCATCTACGGCCACTACGATGTGCAGCCGGTCGATCCGCTCGATCTGTGGAAATCGCCACCGTTCGAGCCGGAGGTTCGTGACGGCATGGTCTGGGCGCGAGGCTCGACTGACAACAAAGGCCAGCACTTTGCCCATATTCTCGGTGTCGAAGAAACGCTTAAAGCCAACGACGGCGATCTGCCGGTAAACCTGATTTTCCTGCTCGAAGGCGAAGAGGAGATCGGCAGTCCCAACTTGCCCGGCTTTCTCAACGAGCATGCCGGTAACCTGGCCTGCGATGTGGTGGCGGTATCCGACACCGGCATGGTTGCGCGCGGTGTGCCGACGATGACCTACGGGTTGCGCGGCATTTCCTGCGTCGAGTTCGTGTTGCGTGGACCGGCGACGGATCTGCACTCGGGGGTCTATGGTGGAGCGGTTGCCAACCCGGCGATGGTCGCTGCGCAAATGGCCGCGAGCCTGCACGATGCCGACGGGCGGATCACCATCAAAGGTTTTTACGATAAGGTTCAACCGCTGGCCGACTGGGAACGCGAGCAGTGGGCGAAAGTGGCCGACGGCGAAGCTTCGACGCAGGCGGAGACCGGCGTTCCGGCACTGTTCGGAGAAAAAGGCTACAGCTCACTCGAGCGTCGCTGGGCGCGTCCGACCGCCGAGATCAACGGCATTGGCGGAGGTTACCAGGGCGAAGGTTCGAAGACGGTGATTCCCAGTGAATCGATGGTCAAAGTTTCGTTCCGACTGGTCCCGGATCAGGATCCTCAGGAGATCATCAAGATGGCACGCGCGCACTTCGAAGCGATCTGCCCGGACGGTGTGACCATGGACTTTGAGGAAGGTCACTACGGTCCCGCCTACGTGATGGATCCGTTTTCCGATTTTGGCAAAGCCGCTCAAGCTGCGCTGAAGAAAACGTTTAACGCTGATCCGGTGCTGATCCGTGAAGGCGGCAGCATTCCGATTATTCAGTCGTTCAAAGATATTCTCGGCGTCGATACCCTGATGCTGGGCCTGGCTCTCCCGGATTGCCAGATTCATGCGCCCAACGAAAATTTCGCTGTCGAAAACTTCGAAGCCGGCATTCGCATGAACGGCGCGCTGTTGGAAGAGCTGGGTAACTAGATCTTCCGTTCGCCGCCGACGAACACCGCCTCGACGCCGAACTCATCGTTGAGCAGCACGATGTCGGCGAGCAGGCCGGGCTCGAGTTTACCGCGATCATCCAGTCCCAGTGAACGCGCCTGATTGGCGGCGGTACATTTGGCCAGTTCCGGCAACGGCAGCCCGGTGATTCCGGCGACATGACGCAGCCCGTCGTGGAATTGCAGTGTGCTGCCGGCGAGGTTGCCGGCGGCGATGCGGGCCACGCCGTCCTTAACGGTGATGTCCGCAGCTTCTCCGAGTTGGTAGGTGCCGTCCCCGAGATGCGACGCGGCGATGCTGTCGGTGATCAACATCAGTCGGTCCGTCGAGCGATGTTTGAAGACCAGTTCGATCATGTCCGGGCAGAGGTGGATAGTGTCGCAGATCAATTCGATCATCACCTCGTCGTCGAGTAATGCCGAGCCCACCAGGCCAACCGAGCGATGATGCAGCGGCGACATCTGATTGCAGTAATGCGTCAGGTGGGCGAGTCCCGCTGCACGGGCTTTGACAAAATCTTCGCGTGTCGCGGCACTGTGCGCCGCCGACGTAACGATGCCTGCGCGCTTCATTTCAGCGATAAAATCTTCCGCTCCGTCCAACTCCACTGCCAGTGACAGCAGCGCGACCGGGCAGGTTGCGGCCAGTTCGCGAACTTCGTCGACATTCGGCGCACGCATCAAGTCAGGGTTCTGAGCGCCGGCCTGCCCGGGATTTAAATACGGTCCCTCAACGTGCAGGGCCGGTGCTCGGGCAAAGTCTTCGCGTTCGCGGTAAGCGGCCACGCCGCGCGCCATCGACAACAATCTGTCCTGTGCTTCTGTCCACGTAGTCGGCAGGAAAGTGGTGACACCTTCTCTCAGTTTTGCCTCCGCCATGGTGCGCACGGATTGCTCCGTTCCATGGGTGACATCACCGCCGTTGGCGCCGTGCGTGTGAATGTCGATGAAGCCGGCGAAGGCGAGCAAGCCACCTGCGTCGAAGCTCTCGCCGGCGGGTGATGACTGGCTGATCTCGCTAATCCGGCCATTGCTGTCGACCGCGATATTGGCGTTGGTAACATCACTTCCGGGCGTGACAACACGGGCATTGGTAATCGAAACTGGCATGCTTCCACTGAATCACGGAGCGACTCAGGCAGCAACGAATGGTTGCAGCGAGTTTTCGAAAAACTGGTGCGGGTACGGGGAATCGAACCCCGGTCTCAAGCTTGGGAAGCTCGCGTCCTGCCATTGAACGACACCCGCCTGCCGTTGTGAAGAGTAGCCGATCGAGCGGGGAAGGCTACCTAAAGCTGACAGGGCAGAAAAACCCGGGCGCCCCTGTTGGCAGCCGCGCAAAACTCACCAACCGACGAGGTTCGAAGGGATGTGCCCAACGACGCTGCAGCGCAAATAATTGGTGCCGATGTCAGGGATGATGCTGTCCTCCGTTGAATCGGTGCCGTCACCGTAGAAGTGGTAGCTGCCGTTTCCCGGGCATGTCGGTTCGCTGGTCAGAAATTTCCCGGGCCCGACAATCTCACTTTTCAGGTCAGTCACAGGACTTCCGGGGAAAGCCTCGTTCATGTTGCTGTAGGAGCGCATCGCCTTTTGCGCGGTGGCCATATTTTGGATGCAAAGGGCGCGATTGGAACCTCGTTTGTAGGCCGACATGCCGAAAAATAGCGCGCCGATCATGCCCATGATGATCGCGATCACCAGCGTCACTTCGATCAGTGTCATGGCCCGCTGGGTGCGAAGATCGCGCGGCTGCTTTGAGTTGCGCGGAGCAATGGTGGGAAAGTTCATCGATACTGAGGGCGGCGACATGCTGATAATAAACATCGGTCACTTTCAGTACACTCACAATGATAAATATTAACTAATATATTATCTATAATCTGCAATTGCGTGCAAGCTTGGCATTGTATCTTTGAGGAGATTGCGGTTACGCTGCAAATCTCTTCAATCTTAATCCTTCCACCAATCCCATGCGAACCACTTCAATTATTGCGCTTTCAGCGTTGCTGCTGACTTCTGTTTCAGCCCTTACCGGGTGCTCCGATGCCACCTCTCAGAACGCCGCCGCGCCTGCCGCTCCGGCCCTGCCCACCGGAAAAACGCCACGGCCGGCAGACGCCGAGCTTTACATTATCTCACCGGCTGACGGTGCCACGGTCGGCACTGAAGTGACCGTGCAGTTTGGCCTCAAGGGCATGGGCGTTGCCCCGGCCGGAATCTACATGGGTGAGGAAATGCCGACTGGGCATCACCATCTGTTGATCGATGTTCCCGATGTCAACACCGACACGCCGGTGATGAAAGATGCCCGACACGTTCACTTCGGTGGCGGTCAGACCGAAGCGACCATCACTCTGACGCCCGGTGAACACACGCTGCAGCTGATTCTCGGTGACCACGGGCATGTGCCCCACGATCCGCCGTTGATGTCCGAAAAAATCACCGTCACGGTGAAATGATCGGCGCAGGCTGATCCAATCGATCAACGTAAAAGCCCCCGCCTGCTTGTTCAGGCGGGGGCTTTTTGCTGGAAAGTAGTCGCGCTTACAGTTTCGACAAACTGTCGTCGATGGCGGCGAGAACGCCGTCGATCGATTCGTCGGTTTCGTTGCCCATGTTGGAGATGCGGAAGGTCAGTCCTTTGATCTTGCCGTAGCCACCGTCGATGGTCAGCGAGTGATTTTCGCGCAGCAGTGAGATCAATGCCGGCAAGTCGATGTCGCGATTGTTCTTCACGCAAGTCAGTGATTTGGAGCGATAGCCTTCCGGAGCGAAAAATTCGAACCCGTTGGCTTCCACCCAGGCGTGCACTTTGGCATTCAATCGCGCGTGGCGCTCGTGGCGTTCGCTGACGCCTTCGGCAAAGATCTCATCGAGCTTCTGACGCAGTGCGTTGATCAGAGCAATCGACGGAGTTGACGGCGTCATGTCTTTTTCCTGATTCTTGCGGAATTCGATGAAATCGAAATAGTAACCGCGATCGTTGATCGTCTCGGCGCGCGCGAAGGCTGCGTCGGAAGCGGAGAAAAGTGCCAGGCCGGGAGGTAGAGCGAGTGCTTTCTGGCTGCCGGTGAGCAGCACATCGATGCCGAGTTCGTCGACCGGGGTTGGCACCACGGAGAATGACGAAACGGTATCAGTGACCAAAAGCACGTCGTCGAACTCTTTGACCACCGCTGCGATCTCGGCGAGCGGGCTCATGACACCGGTTGAAGTTTCGTTGTGTACCAAGGTGACAACATCGAACTCACCGGTTTCGAGTTTGGCGCGGATGTCAGCGGGATCGACCGGCTGCCCCCATTCATACTGCAGCGCTTCCGCCTGTTTGCCACAACGCTGGGCAACGTCGACCCACTTGTCGGAGAACGCCCCGTTGCCGCAGCAGAGAACTTTCTTGGCGACAAGATTGCGAATCGCACCCTCCATGACACCCCATGCCGACGAAGTGCTGAGGAAAACCGGCTGCTTGGTTTCGAACAATTTCTGAAGTTGCGGCTGCATGCCGCCGTAGAGTTCCTGGAACTCTTTGCTGCGATGACCGATCATCGGGGTTGCCATGGCGGCGTAGGTGGCGTCCGACACTTCGACTGGGCCGGGAATGTAAAGGCGGATGTGATCGCTCATAGATAGTAGACAGGTAATTGAAATAAAAAGGGGGAATGGGTTCGGCGAACGCGAGGTGTTTGCCGAAGGGGAGCCGGAAGTTAGCTGAATTTATCGGCGGCGCACCTCGAAAATGTGTCTTCGTCACGAGTCACTCATCCCAGATGAAATGCTCGAGCCGCAGCTTGTCGGCGAGGTTCTCGGCTTCAACCGATCGCGGGCCAACGCGCCGCCCGAGTCGGGAAGCGATCGCCACCGCACCGCGCCAGTTTTTCTCGCGCTCGAGCAGACGAATCGAGGCAAAGCCGGCACGATAATACCAATCCAGCGCCTGCGGTGTGGTGTTGGAGATGACCGGTTCGTCCTGAGCGCTCATGATTTCGTGGTAGAGCGCCAGAGCTTCGGTGGTCTGGCCAATCACCTCCAGGCACTTGCCCTTGCGGACGGCTGCCTGAGCCCTCCATTCCAGGGGCGCCGCTTCGTCTTTCAGAACGGCATCGAAGGCACTGATTGCCGAGCTGAAATCGGCGTCGCCAGTGACGTCGGCACTGCTCTTGGTGAACCAGGCCTGACCGGCGTCGCATAGCGCGGCAAAGCGCAGTTCGTCGTCGGGAGGTGGTTGCATTTCGAGAACTTCGCCAAAACACTTTATTGCTTCGTCGACGTCGTCGAGTTTCATATGCAGCAGGCCCTCCTCATGGCGGGCAGCCGAGGCAAATGCGCTGTTGCTGGCGACCACTTTTTGCCAAAGGCCGATTGCGCGCTCCTGTTCTTCCGGCTCGAGTGATCGACCGGCGGCTTTCGCGGCAAAAAATTGGGCGGCGGGAGTGTACGCTGAATTCGGAGCTTCAGTGGTCAGTCGGGTGAATGCCTCCGAGGCCAGCGAGTACTGTCGCAATCGATAGTGGGTCTCGCCGAGTTTCATCAACACGCTCGGCCGCAGATCCGATACCGGCCACTGATCGAGAAATCGCTCAGCAAGTTGCACCACGAGTTGGTCGTCGCCGGCACTTTCCTCTACCCAGATGGCAACGTGATCGAGCTGCTCGCGCTGATCGATCGTCAGCTCGCGTTTTTTTGCAGAGTCGATGTGCTCCCGTGCCGATACCGGCTTGGGCGGGATTTGGTTGAGGTGCAGTTCAGCGAGCGCGAGTTCGGCATCGGCGGCCCGGCGATGATCACCGAACCGGCGAATGTATTCGCCAAGCGCTTCAAATGCGGTGCCATCACCTTGACGGGCGAGATAGAGTCCCCGTTCGAGTAAAAGTTCCGCGCTCGATTCTTCGCGACCAAGGGTGTTGCCGTGCGCCTCGAGCAGTTCGTCAACGGACACGTCAAGGTCGGCGTGAAGGCGTGCCAGGGCGATATTGAAAGTCCCGGAACGCGCCCGGTATTCGCGTTCGAGTCGATTGGCTTTGCGAAACTCTACGATGGCACCGTTCAGGTCGCCACCGTCGAACTTTGCGATGCCGCGCAGGTAATCCAGTTGATTAAGAATCGCCGGATGAGCAGTGAGTGTCCCGGTCTCGGCGATTAACTTTTTGGCATCGTCGAGATCGCCTTCGTTGATCATCAGTTCAGCGAGTAATAGGCGTGCTGAAAGTTCCAATTCGTGATTGGGGTGATCTTTGAGGAATTGCTTCAGAGTATCCAGTGCCACTTTACCGGCGTCGTCGCGCAATTCGATCAGCGCCGAGATGTAGGCCGCGATTCCGCTGCGATGCTCAGCCTCGACATCACTTCGCCACTGGTCGATTTTTTGTCGCACGGTGGGATCTCCGGCAAATTCCGCGCCGGCTAGCAAGCGCATCGCCGGTTCTGCGAGAGGGCTTCCCGACGCGTTGTCAAGCAGGGTGAAAATGGCATCTCTGGCAGCGGGCAGGCGGCCGGCGAGCAAATGCGCTTTCGCCTGACCAAAGCGCGTGCCGTCGTAGATCGCCCGGCTGAGCTGTTCGCTGGGAGTATCGAGTAGTGCGGAAAACGCCGCCAGAGCACTCTCCGCCGCATTCTGGTGCAGGGCGATCCAGCCGCGCAGGTATCCGGCAGCGGTCGAATCATCGCCGTCGATGTACGGCGAAGCGCGATCGGCGTCGCCATTGATGAGATGAATCCGCGCCGCCTCAAGTCGTGCATGAGTGGCAGCGGGGGATTTTTCCTCGACCATCGTGTCGAGGATTTTCAAGGCATCGCTGTCATCGCCCAGTTGCTGGAGCAAATGGGCCCGCGTCAGACGCGCCTCATCGCGATAGGCAAAGCCGGCGGTCTGTTCAAGAGCGGCGAGATGAGCCGCGGCATTCGAAAGATGACCCATGCCGGCTTCAGCGAGCGCCAGCCAGAATCGCACTTCAGCATTCGACTTGTCGAGCAGCGGATCGCCGGCCAGAGCCTGGGTGTAGTCTCTGCCGCGGACAAATGCTTCGAGGCGCAGCAGGCCGACCTGCTGTCGCTCAGCCTTGCTCAATTTGATTTCCGGGGACGCGAGCAGATCGTTCAGTCTGACCGCAGCGACTAAAGGAAGCTGGTCGCTGAGCGCAAGCTTTGCGTCCCGGTAGTCCTGGTGATCGCTCAGGTCGGCGAACGAGCTTTGCGGGCCGGCCAGCCACGTCAGGGCAATCGCGGCGACGATCGTATTTTGCCGGAGAATTTTGCGGACGGCGGGCATCGTATCCGTGGTCCGCCGGTCAGCGGGCTCGATTAACAAAGGCGAGGATTTTGGAGTCGTCGTCGTGTGCAGCCCAGACGACGCGCAGAAACTCGGCGGGATGAATATTGTGATCGCGCAGGAACTTACGGTCGCCACCGCAGCCAAACATGGTTTCGGGGTGGAGTTCACCGTTCAACTTGGCGCGGGCTTTGACAATGATACGTGGCAGCCAGCGGTGTCCATCCAGCTCGGCTGTCTTCGCCGGCAAAGAGTCGTTATCGACGATCTTGTCACTGTGCCTGCCATTCTGCACCGTATAAAGGAAATCGCGGCGCACACCGGCGACAAGAATCGCGGTGCCAAGGCTCGGTTCCCTGCCGCCGCTGTCGGCATGATCTTCGACGAAATCGAACAGCTCGCGTTTCCGGTAGCCGATCGATTTCAGAAATTCGAGATCGTCATCGGAGTAATAATTGTCAAAGTCCTCGTCGCCGGAGCGATAGCGTTCCAGGCAACGGTTGAACAGGTCGACGAAGGTGCTGTCCCAGGTGTAGTTCATTTTTTAAGGAGCAAGGAGCAAGGAGCAAGGAGCAAGGAGCAAGGAGCAAGGAGCTCTTGGGATCTATCTAGCGGGACAGTTCCAGCATCCGCAGAATGGGTGCTTCGGCTTTGGCGCGAATGTCTTCGGGCATGGTGATCTCCGGTGACAGGTCGCGCAGGCAGGCGTGCAGCTTTTCGAGGGTGTTCATCTTCATGTAGCGACAGTCGGCACAGGCGCAGTTGTCAGTCGGCCCGGGAATGAGATTCTTGTCGGGGGCCTCTTTCTGCAGGCGATGCAGCATGCCGCTTTCGGTGACGACGATGATGTTCTTCGACGGGCTGTTGCGGCAGAAATCGACCATTTTTTCGGTCGAGCAGACTTCGTCGGCGAGCATGCGCACCGCGTAGGTGCATTCGGGATGGGCGACGACGGCGGCGTCGGGATGCTCGGCCTTGATTTTATCGATGCTCTCACGGGTGAACTCGACGTGCACGTAGCAGGCCCCTTGCCAGAGATCCATCTTGCGGCCGGTCTTTTCCATCACCCAGGCGCCTAGATTCTGGTCGGGTACGAACAGGATGGGGCGGTCGGCGGGTGCGGCTTCGACGATCTTAACTGCATTGCCGCTGGTGCAAATGCAGTCCGACAATGCTTTGACGCCACCGCTGCAGTTGATGTAGGCGATGACGTAGTAGTTTTTCTCGCGATGTTGCTCGAGGAATGCGGCGAGCTCGTCGGCGGGGCAGGCTTGCTCAAGTGAGCAGCCGGCGTCGGCATCGGGAAGGATGACCGTCTTGTCGGGATTGATGATCTTCGCGGTTTCGGCCATGAAATGGACACCGCAGAAGGCGATCAC
Organism: uncultured bacterium; assembly: GCA_965367965.1. Taxonomy (GTDB): domain Bacteria; phylum Verrucomicrobiota; class Verrucomicrobiia; order Verrucomicrobiales; family DEV007; genus JBBKXR01. Next base: position 38,354 of record CBDULB010000013.1, read on the forward strand.
TTCGGCGTCGGTCTCACGGGCTTTGTAGGCAAGGCCAAGCGAGTCACCAACGTAGTCGGCGATGTCCTGGATCGCGGGGATCTGGTAATTATGGGCGAGAATGATGGCCTTGCGCTCTTCTTTGAGCGCGAGGATTTCTTCCCGAAGGTCGGTGCTTGCGGCGATGGTGGCCATGAGTTGATGAGTAGAGAGCTTAGTAAAAATGCCTGTTACAGCGAACCGCAGAGGGCGGCCCTTGTCAACGGGACGTGGCCAGTCGGTCTGTGCAAAACGCTGCCGGGCGTTGGCCGGCCATTGCCCGCAGCCTGATCAGTGCCGATTGCGTTTCGGCGGCAGGGGAATCTCGACTTCGGGCTGGATGTTCATTTGACCGGTCAGCATCCCGCCGTCCTTGAGAACGATCGATCGCGCGGTGGCATCGCCGAGAACGGTGCCGCTTTTGAAAATGCGCACGGTCCCTGAGCAGAGGATATTGCTGTCGAGTTGGCCGTAAATATCGACGGATTCAGCAATCAGCCCCTGAGGAAGGCTGAGCTTGCACTTTTTGTCGACGCGCAAATGACGGCAGTGCATGCTGCCGAGTACTCGTGACTCGCCACTGCCCCGGAAATTGGCGTTGCCGGAGCAATCCACCGAGGCTGAGAGCTGGCCGATGACCGTCAGGTGATGGCAGGCGATGTCGCAGCCGACCATCGAGCCTTTTTTGTCGATGGTGATGTCGCCGCGAGTGTGGACGTTCTGTGACCAACCGCTGGTGATGTGATAATCCTCAAGACTGATGTAGACGCTGCAACGGCTGCAGATCGTGGAACGTGCAGCAAGACTGACATGCTGCAGGTGGCCGCAGTCAAAACAGCGGACCGGTCGTTGCTCGGGGGTGGCATCAGAGGATTTCTTTGCCGACTTTGATTTTTCACTGCCGCTGACCGAGCTGTCAGACTTGCTGAAATGGTCGCTGAGTCCACGGAAACGCTCAGTGAAGGGGGCGGTCCAATGCTTCAACTTCACGGCCAGCTTATGAGGCGCCGATGGCGTTTTCTCGGGCTGTGGAGTCGGGCGAACCGGCTTGCGGACCCCGGGGACACGGACCATTTCACCGCCCTCAGTGGGTTCAAGCATTGAGGCAATGCCGGAAATCGATGAGGCATCCGGCTGCACGACTTCGCCATCTTTCATGACAAAGTGCTCGCCACAACTTCGACAGAAAGTCGACACGGCCGCCGACGGTTCGGTTTGTTGGGCCGAGCAGAACGGGCAGGCTACATCGACGAACCTACTGAGTTTTGGCTTTCGAAATGGTTTCGTAGAACTCGATGGGGTTGGTGGTTGAGCGCACAACGGTCGCGCTGTCGGATCGATGGATCGCAGAAAGTTTCGTTCAGGTCGTTAGCATCGGTGCAACTTCGCTCATTGCGTACGCACCGCAGCATTTGCGGCAGGGGCCGAACGTAGGCAGCGAGGCAGCGACCGATTAAGATTTGTTGGGGTTGCCGCCACCGCCACCGGGGTTGCCGCCGCCGCCGTGTTTGTTCTGGTCGCCGCCGCCCGGTTTGTTTTTGTCGTCGCCGGGCTTGTTGGCCGGTGAGCTGCTCGAGGAGGCAGCCGCTGCAGCAGCTGCTGCACCGACGGTCGACGAGCCCATGAAGGTGGCACCTTCTTCGATGGCCAGCTTGCCGGCAGTAATGTCGCCCACGAGTTCGGCATTCTGCTTGAGCTCACAGCGGTCGGTGACCGTGATGTTGCCTTCCACCTTGCCGAATACGGTAACCGAGCGGGTCTTGATATCGCCTTGAATCTTAGCGTTCTCGCCGACGGTGAGATCGCCCTGGGAATTGACTTCGCCCTCGATTTTTCCGTCGATAATAAGATCCTGGGAGAATTTCAGCGTGCCTTTAATTTCGACGTCGCTGGAGAGGATGTTCTTGCTCGAACTCATAGTAGTGGGGGCGCTTGCGGCAGAGGGAGTGGAGGATAAGGGTGATGCCGCCATTGGCGACGCTTTGTTGGCGTCGTCGGGCTGGTCAGGTTGATTTACGATTTGCTTCAGTGGCACGGCAGTAAGTTCCTATCAATCGGGTGATTCGATGTCAATGTACTTTCCCGTGACAGAGTCGATTTTTGCTGAGCTCAGCGCTGCCTCGGGACGGCGCTACGGTGGGCATTGAGCTAAGTTTCAGGCAGTGGCGCGACCGTCGACAGCGTCGGCGATATCTTCAGCCGGATAGGTCCAGATTTCGCTGAGGGTCGGGTGGTAGTGGGGGATGCTGATAAATTGTTTGGCAGTTGCGTGAAAATACAGTGCAACTACCAGTTCATGAATGAGTTCAGTGGCCTCGGGGCCGACTGCTGCCGCACCGAGGAGTTCGCCGCTATGGGCATCGGCAATCATTTTGACAAATCCGGCGGTCTCGCCTCGAACCATCGATTTGCCATGATCATCGAAGGGGTAGCAGGCAACTTCAACGGCCCGGCCGTGGGACCTGGCCTCATGTTCACCAAGGCCGACGGTGGCGACGTGCGGATGGGTGAAGATGCCGTAGAGCTTCAAGCGGTAGTCGATCGATTTGGGGGTTCCCGGCTTGCCGAGAAATACCGCCGCGTTATGCGCGGCGTTTTCACCCTGCTCGATCGCGATGTGAACCACTTCGTGCGGCCCGCAGACATCTCCGGCCACGAAAATGTGCGGGACACTGGTGGCCATCTCCGCATTCGCTGCAATGTGGCGTCCGCTGGGACTCAATTGAATGCCGGCAGCGTCGAGTGCCAATCCGCCGGTATTGGGGTGACGGCCGAGAGCGAGCAGGATTTCGTCAGCCTCAACGCTGATCGGGGTGCCGTTGTGCTCGAAGTGAACCACTTTTTTCCCGGCAGGATTTTTTTCAAAGCTTTTCAAGGAGGTGCCGGTGAAAATCGTCATACCACGCGCGCACATCGCTTCGGTGAGGGCGTCGGCGACATCGTGGTCAGTTCCGCTGAGGACATGATCGCTGCGCTGGATGACGCTGACCGTTTTGCCGATGCCTTCAAAGTAGCAGGCCATTTCCAGGGCGATGGCGCCGCCTCCGAGCACAACCACGGATGCCGGCGGAGATTCGAGATCGAGCACGTCGTCGCTGGTCAGATAACCGGTTTCTTTCAGGCCTTGAAAATCCGGCTCAGAGATGACGGACCCAGTCGCGATACAGGCGCTGCGGAATTCAACCTCGAAGGCGGCATCGTTCGCGTCGAGCGGCTCGACGGTGACGGTGTTGGCGGACGAGAAGCTGGCGCGGCCGCGGATCAGCGTGAACCGCCCGTCTTCGAGCTGTCCTTGTCGATATTCGGCAAACTCACCGATCAGGCGACGTTTGCGGGCGATGATTTCGGCGGGCAGAGCGCTGTGCTCAGTGAAGCGTAAGCCAAATTGAGAGGCATGGCGGATGCTGCGATAGCGGTCGGCGGATTCGATCAGCGTTTTGCTGGGCATGCAGCCACGCAGGATGCACAGGCCGCCGAGCGTTTCAGCGCCGTCGATCACGGCCGTGCTGAGGCCCTTTTCGACCGCGCTGCGAGCGGCTGCGTAGCCGGCTGAACCGCCGCCGATGACAATGAAATCGTAGTGTTCTGATTCGGACATGATCTGGTTTTCGAGCAGTTTTGGCACGCTTTTCCGGTTTGGTCGATGGAGACAGGTAAAGATTACGTGACGATTGGCGCTGAAGTTCGAAGATTAATGCCGGGAAAGCTCTAAAAAAGGCCCAATTAAGGGTGCTTGTTCGATTGCAAAAGCAGGCATCGTACCCTTAAATGCAAAGTCTCGGTATTGTGGCCGTTTTTGGCGTGCTGAGGCGTTAGTTTCAAGGAATTTCATATGGCAGATCAGGACGACCCGCAGGAGCCCGAAGAAGAAGTCTCCAGCACCGCGCAAAATGACGGCAAATCCTCGACGGGAGCAGCGGATGGGGAAAGTTCAGAATCTGCCAATACCGGCGTCAGCTCGGATCAGGAGTATGGTTCCGGTCAGATTGACAAGCTCGAAGGCCTGGACGCGGTGCGCAAGCGTCCGGGGATGTATATCGGGGATCCGGCGACGGAGCGCGGGCTGCATCATACGGTGTTTGAGGTGCTCGACAACTCGATCGATGAGCATCTGGCAGGTTACTGCGACAAAGTCATCATCACTATTCACTCGGACGGCTCTCTGTCGGTTGAGGATGACGGGCGCGGCATTCCGGTCGATATGCACCCGAAGTTCAATATGCCTTCGGTGGAGCTGGTGCTGACCAGTCTGCATGCCGGTGGTAAATTCGGACAGGGTGCTTACAAATTTTCGGGCGGTCTGCACGGCGTAGGCGCCAAGTGCGTGAATGCATTGTCGGATTGGTTTAAGGCCGAGGTTTATCGCGACGGCAAGATTTACTCGATCGGATTTGAGCGAGGTCATACCACGTCGCCATTGGAGGTGATCGGTGAACTCGACGACCCGAAGCGGACCGGGACCAAAATTTCGTTTTTCCCCGATACGACGATTTTCACGGGGGGTATTCAGTTTAACTTTGACTACCTGACCGCTCGACTGCGCGAGTTGGCGTTCCTCAATCCGGGTATCACCATCAAGCTGATCGATGAACGCGAGGATTCGATTCGCAAGATGACCTTTTTCTATGAAGAGGGGATCCCGGAGTTCGTGCGTCAGCTGGGCGAGAACAAAGATCTGGTGCATGAGCACCCCATCGTTCTCAAGGGACGGCGCATGGTCGAGATCGACGACGCCGGCAAAACCGTTGAGGACGAGTGCTTCGCCGACGTGGTGTTTCACTACACCGGTGACTATCATGAAAACATTCTGTGTTTCGCCAACTCGATTCCGAATGGCGATGGCGGGGCTCACCTGACCGGTTTCCGGGGGGCGCTGACGCGTTCGATCAACAACTACGCCAAGACCAATAAGCTGCTCAAGGACAAGGACCCGGCGCTGTCGGGTGAAGACTGCCGTGAGGGCTTGATCGCCATCATTTCGATCAAGCATCCGAATCCGCGCTTCAGTTCGCAGACCAAGGAAAAGCTGGTCAACAATGAGGTCGAGGCGGTGGTCGGCTCGATTACTTATGACGGCCTGAATACGTTCTTTGACGAAAACCCGGCGCTGGCCAAACGCATCGTCGAGAAGGTCATCAATGCGGCGCGCGCCCGTGAGGCCGCCCGGAAAGCCCGTGACACGGTGCGCAAATCGGCAATGAGCGGTGGCGGCCTGCCCGGCAAGCTGGCGGATTGTTCCGAGCGCGATCCGTCGAAATGCGAAATCTACATTGTAGAAGGTGATTCCGCCGGTGGTTCAGCCAAGCAGGGGCGTGATCGACGCACCCAGGCGATCCTGCCGATCAAGGGTAAAATTATCAACGTCGAAAAGGCGCGTCTCGATAAGGTTCTGCAGAACAAGGAGGTGCAGACCATGATCACAGCTCTCGGCGCGGGGATCGGCGACGGTGATGCCGAGGGCGCGTTTAACATCGAAAAGGTGCGCTACCACAAGGTCATCATCATGACCGATGCCGATGTTGACGGATCGCACATCCGCACCCTGCTGTTGACTTTTTTCTGTCGTCAAATGCCGGACCTGGTGCGCAAAGGTTACGTCTATATTGCCCAGCCTCCGCTATATAAGATAACGCGTAAAAAGAAGGTGCAATACATTCAGGATGACCCGGAACTGAATCGCATGTTGATTTCGCTGGGAGCCTCGGAGGTGCAGTTGAAGAACTGCAGTGACGGCACCATAATCGAGTCGGAAACCCTCGAAGGAACGCTGACCCAGTTGTCGCGTTTGTCGCGCTTTGCCGATGTCATTGCCCGCAACGGTGGCGATTTTGAAAAATACCTCAGCGCCGGCGATCTCGAGGGCGGCAAACTGCCCGAATACCTGCTGCAATTGCGTTCCGGTAACGAGGTGTTCACCCACTTTTTCCTCGATGAACACGCGCTCAAAGAATTTGCGGCCGAGAACAAGGACCTGAACCTGTTCGGCAACAGCGAAATTGATACCGCGATTGATTCTGAAAACGGCAGTGACGATGTCGCGGCCGACGATGCAGAGGCTGAATCAGGTGCTGCTGAAACGGATGCTGCCATGGATATCGAAGAGCCGGTGGTCACTCGCCGTGCCCGCCTGATTGAGATTCACGAGGCGCGCTCGATCATGAAGTTGCTGAAGGAACTGGAGTCCACCGGTCTGGACATCGAGCATTTCTCCGCGCAGGACGAACCACTGTTTGAAATCATCGAAGGCGATGGCGAAAATGCCAAGTCGAACCCGGTGTTTTCCGTTCCTGAGATCCTCAGCAAGATCATGGAAGTCGGTCGGCGGGGCATGGAGATCGGTCGATTCAAGGGCTTGGGGGAAATGAATGCCAAGGAGCTGTTTTCGACCACCATGGATCCAGCGACTCGCAAGCTGCTGCGGGTGAAATTTGACGAAGAGAATCAGGTCGAGGCTGACAAAATGTTCACCGTGCTGATGGGGGACGTGGTCGAGCCGAGACGGCAGTTTATCGAGGATAATGCCCTCAACGTGCGCAACCTGGACGTCTGACAAAGCAAAGTGCACCCGGCCATGGCAACACCGTTGAGGTCGTTGCTGAGCCGGTAATTTTCATTTTTAGAAGAATCTATTTAAATCGTGGCTGACGAACCTGAAAATCCAGAGGACGACGAACAAGACAACGTCGATCCCGCCAACGGTAACGAGGAGGAAGCTGCATCCGCAGCGTCGGATGCCAAGCCGTCGTCGCAAGACGCTCCGCTTGCTCCCATCCAGGAAGACATATCACCGATCAACGTTGCCGACGAAATGTCGCAATCGTTCCTCGAGTATTCGATGTCGGTCATCATCTCGCGTGCCCTGCCTGATGCGCGCGATGGCCTCAAGCCGTCACAGCGACGCCTGCTCTACGCGATGCACTCGGATCTCAGTCTGAGTCCGACCAAAAAGCATCTCAAGTGTGCGCGTATTGTCGGTGAGACGATGGGTAAATATCATCCCCACGGTGATGGTGCGATCTATCCGACACTGGTCAACATGGCCCAGCATTGGTCGATGCGCGAAACCCTGGTCGATGGCCAGGGTAACTTCGGATCGGTCGAAGGTGATCCGCCGGCTGCCATGCGTTACACGGAAGCCAGGATGACCCATGCCGGGTCGATCCTGATGAACGATCTGGAGAAGGATACGGTCGATTTCGTCGAGAACTACGACGAGACCAATACCGAGCCGAGCGTTCTGCCCGCAGCATTCCCCAACCTGCTGGTCAATGGCGGCACCGGTATCGCCGTCGGCATGGCGACCAACTGTGCGCCGCACAATCTGGGCGAGGTGGTCGATGGCGTCTGCGCCACGATCGACAATCCCGAGATCACCATCAAGGAGCTGCTGACCCACGTCAAAGGCCCTGACTTTCCGACCGGTTGTACTATTCTCGGTATGCGTGGCATTCACGCCTACGCCAATACCGGCCGGGGCAGCGTGAAGATTCGCGGTCGTGCCGAGATCGTGCAATACACGGCGGCACGCGAGCAGATCATTATCAGCGAGATTCCCTACGCGGTGAACCGGGCGACGCTGGTGCAGCGCATCGCCGATCTGGCCAACCAGAAAATTTTGCCGGAGATCAGCGCGGTGCGCGATGAATCCGACGAGAACACCCGTGTGGTCATTGACTTGAAGCGCGATGCCCGTGCCCAGGTGGTGCTCAACAATCTCTACAAGCACACCGCTTTGGCGACGACCTTTTCGGTCAACATGCTCGCCATCGACAACCGTCGGCCGCGCCTGTTGAATCTCAAGGACGCCATCGTCTGTTTCATCGAGCATCGCCGCGAAGTTATTTTGCGACGCACGCGCTACCTGCTCAAGCAGGCCGAGCTGAAGGCCGAACGGCTCGAGGCTTATCTGCTGGCACTCGGTCATCTCGATGATTTCATCAAGATGGTGCGCGACTCAAAGACGCGCGATGAAGCACGGGAAAAAATCAAAGCTTACACCTTCGACGTTAAGGTCGTTGAAGAGCTCGGCATCCTGTTGCGCGATCAGCCGGGCCTCAAGCCGCAGCCCGGTCGTTATGTGCTGACCGACAAGCAGGTCGATCACATTCTTGAACTGCGCCTTTACCAGCTGGTCGGACTCGAACGCGAGAAGATCAAAGCCGACTACGACGCGCTGCTTGAGGAGATCAAAGACCTGCTCGACATCCTCGCTCGCGAAGAGCGCGTGTTGCAGATCATCAAGGATGAGCTGCTCGAAGTGAAGGAGCGCTTTGCGACGCCGCGACGCAGTGACTTTGCCATCGATGAGGGCGAGATCAACGTTGTCGACCTGATCGCCAACGACGCCAACATCATCACCATTTCCAATCGAGGCTTCGTCAAGCGTACCCCGACTACCGAGTACCGCACTCAGGCGCGCGGCGGCAAGGGCCTCAAGGGCATGGAAACTCGCGATGCTGAATCGGACGATGACGAGGACGATTTCGTCGAGCATTTGTTCGCCGCTTCGGCGCACGATTACCTGATGTTCTTCACCACCACCGGTCGCGTCTATGTCGAGCGGGTGTTCCAGATTCCGGAGATGAGCCGCACCTCGAAGGGGCGCTCGATCAAGAACCTGCTCAATCTTCGCCCCGAGGAGGGTATTGCTTCAACGCTGCGCATCGAGGGTGATCCCGGCGGCGACCGCGACAAAACTTTCGTGCCGACCCACCACGTCATGTTCGCCACCCGCAGCGGTAAGGTGAAGAAAACCAACCTCGCCGATTTCCGCAACATTCGTAAAGACGGTATCATTGCCATCAACCTCGAAGAGGGCAACGAACTCATCGACGTCAAACTGACCAGCGGCGACGATCAGATTGTGCTGATCACGCACGAAGGCCTCAGCCTGCGCTGCCACGAGGAACAGATTCGCGACATGGGCCGTGCCTCGCGCGGTGTCGCCGGCATCAAACCGGTGAAGGGCGATTACGTCGTCGCGCTGTGTGTCGTCAATGGTGACAGTACCCTGCTGGTGGCTTCCGAAAACGGTATCGGCAAGCGCACGCCGTTCGAAGATTACCGCTCACAGACCCGTGGCGGCAAAGGCATCATCACCATGAAGACCACCGACAAGACCGGTAAGGTCGTCGGTGCCCTGGTGGTTGGTGAAACTGACGAAGTCATGCTCATGACCGACAATGGTCAGAGCGTGCGCATTCGTGCCATCGACGTTCGTCAGGCGGGTCGGAATACCCAGGGGGTCAAACTCATGAACCTGAAAGCAGGCGTTCACATTCAGGACATCGCTCGCGTGGTGGCTGATGAAGAGGAGAGCGAAGCTGAAGCAGTGGACGACAACGCCCCGGTTGAGGAAACGTCCGACAGCGCTGCTGACGAAACGGCTTCGGATGACACGGCTTCGGATGACACCGGTGCCGCTGATCAAGCTACGGAATAAGCCGCTTCGCCCTCTGATGAAACCCCCTGGTGACTCAACGTGCCGATGAACTTCGGCAGGTCGTGTTTCACCAGCGGTGGCGGAGTCCGTTCGGCTACAGGTCGACCGGCGCCGTTGGTCGCGGTGTTGCTGGCAGCCTGGGTGCTTGTCGCTGGCGCTGCTGACAAGCCGAACGTTCTACTTATCCTCGTTGACGACCTGAAGCCGACGCTGGGTTGTTTCGGGGATGAGTTGGCGAAAACGCCGAACATCGATGCCCTGGCAGCGCGCGGAACGCGTTTCGATCTGGCGTATTGCAATCAGGCGGTGTGTGCGCCTTCCCGGTTTACGCTTATGTTGGGATCGCACTCGACCTCGACCGGGCTCTATGGTTTGGGGAGCGCGCTGCGCGCTGCATTGCCTGACGCGGTCACCTTGCCGCAGCATTTTCAGAAACACGGCTATCGCACCGAATCACTCGGCAAAATATTCCATATCGGCCACGGCAACCTGGGTGATCCTGAATCGTTCTCCGTCGACCATTTTAAAGAAAAAGTTATCGAGTATGTCGACCCCTCGTCGAAACCTGACGGCAAGCTGACTCGCGAAGAGGCGATGTTTCAGAATGTCGAGGCACCTGCCGGCGGCATGAATTCGCTGCCGCGCGGGGCCGCCTTCGAATCTCCCGAGGTCGCCGATGAAGCCTACGCCGATGGACGAGTCGCAGCGGAAACGATTCGTCGACTTGAAGCCGCGAAGCTGCGCGACCAACCGTTCTTCATCGCGGTTGGATTTGCCCGGCCGCACCTGCCGTTTTCCGCGCCCAAAAAGTATTGGGATCTCTACGATCCGGCACGATTCGAGTTGGCTGCATCTACTGACCTTCCCGCAGGTTCACCGCCGGTAGCTCACAAGCGTGGCGGTGAGATTCGCAATTACTTTCCGGTGCCGGACAAAGGTGACCCGGCGCAGATCGACACTGAACTCGCCCGTAAACTGATCCATGGCTACTACGCCAGCACCAGTTTCGTCGATGCCCAGATCGGCAAAGTGTTAGGGGCTCTGGAGAGCAGGGGACTGGCGAAAAATACCCTCGTCGTGCTGTGGGGAGATCACGGCTTTCATCTCGGCGACCTCGGTATCTGGACTAAGCACACCAACTACGAGCAGGCCAACCGCATTCCGCTGATCTTTGCCGGTCCCGGGATTTTATCGGGACAAGCCACGCAGCAACTGGCGGAAAGTGTCGACGTTTTCCCGACACTGGCGGAGTTGGCCGGACTGCCTCAGCCGGAAGGCCCGCAGCCGATCGATGGATTGAGTTTGGCACCGGTTTTGGCGGACTCTTCGGCGCGGGTTCGCGATCACGCCTTTCACGCTTATCCGAAGAAGAAAATGGGCCGGGCGATCCGCACCGCACGCTATCGCCTGGTCGAGTGGAAAAATCCCGGAGCAGCTGCTGACACGGCTCAGCTGGAACTGTACGATTACCAGAGCGACCCCTCGGAAACGAAGAACCTCGCGCCTGAAAAGCCTGATGTGGTGGCTGAATTGCGCGCCATTCTTGCGACGTATCCTGAAGCAGTGCGGAGAGGGCAATAGACGCCAAAGCGCCGCCAGGGAAGAATCACACTGCGGTGGTTCCGTGCCGATTGGGTGGGGTGAATTGACGCCCGGTGACGACGGCGGATGGTAACCGGACGTTCGCTGCAGTTTCGGCCGCAGAGGCACGACAGGAGTGTCGTGCTTCCTTGCGCAAGCGGAGTGCGTATGGCTTGCCGCCGCTCTCGAACTTCGTGGTCCCAAACTTCTGACGAAAAGCTTGCGGAGGCTTGCCTCCGTCCCTGGCGATCAGCCCGCCGACCGATCACTCCAGCGGAGCCTGATCACGGGTCAACCCGCAGCGTATGGCGCTCGACCCATTTCTCCACCTGAACCGGCTGCCAGTCGCGCAGCTTGCCGAGCAGGCGCTCGAATTGATCGTCGACCAGCAGCATTTCCAAATGCTCACCGAGCAGAAAGCGGTCGTCGACGACCCGTTTTAGAAAAGTCTGCAGGTGATCATAGTAGCCGTCGACATTGAGCAGCGCGCTCGGTTTGTGATGAATGTCGAGCTGTGACCAGGTGAGCATTTCAAACATTTCGTCAAGGGTGCCGATTCCGCCCGGCAGAGACACGAACGCATCCGAGAGCTCCGCCATCAGGGTTTTTCGTTCGAGCATGGTGTCGACGATCTTCAGTTCGGTGCAACCGGTGTGACCGACTTCAAGCGCGAGCAGTGATTGGGTGATCACGCCGACCACTTCGCCACCTGCATCGAGACAGGCATCGGCAACTCGTCCCATCAGACCGACGCTGCCGCCTCCGTAGATGAGGCGGATGTTTTGTTCGGCGAGATGACGGCCAACCTGGGTGGCGGCATCGAGGTAGTCAGTGCCGCGGCCGGGACTGGAACCGCAGAAGACGCAGAGGGAGTTGATGGGCATTGAGGGAAAGGAGGTAGGAGTTCGGAGGTAGGAGTTCGTCCAATGAGGGGCGGGAAGGCGCGACATGCTCGTTTCGGAAACGGTGAATTGCAATCAAGGTCACTAACTACGAAAAGTTTCGTTGACACTACGAAGTTATTCGTAGATGGTGGCTCTATGAAAGATTCGCTGCCCAGACCGACGGAGAGTGAGCTTTCGATACTGCGGGTGCTGTGGGACCGCGGGACGTGCCGGGTGCGCGAGGTGGCGGAGGCCCTGACCGACCGGCGCGGTGAGGAGGTTGGTTACACGACAGCGTTGAAGCTTTTGCAAATCATGCTCGGTAAAGGCTTGGTCGACCGCGACGAGTCAGAGCGCAGCCATCGCTACTCGGCGGCACTTCCGCAGGAGTCGACTCAACGGCAGGTTCTCGCCGGGGTGACCGACAAACTTTTCGGCGGCGCGACTTCGGAGCTGGTCATGCATGCGCTGGCCAATCAGCCGTCGTCGGTCGAGGAGCGGGCGCAGATTCGCGAACTGCTCGATCGTCTGGAACGAGATGATGTCGAGGAAAAGGTAAACCATCAACCGGAGAGGAAGAAACGCTGATGATAACACTGGCCGTATGGATCAACGCATTGGCGGAAACGCTGGTGCATTCTTTGTGGCAGGGTGTGGTGGTGGCCTTGCTGCTCGCCGGGCTGCTGGCAATTTGTCCGCGCAGTCGACCGGAACGGCGCTGCCGGCTGGCGATGCTGTCTTTGTCGGTGCTCGGCGTCTGCATGCTGGTTACATTTTGGCAGGCCCTGCCACGGCATCATGCCCCGCCCGCAGGCGCCACGTCGCTGCAATCCGAAAGAGGCAGTAACAACGCGCTGGCGAATGACCTGGAGCCGTCGAACACAGGACCCGCGGCACAGTCAATATGGCCAACGATCCTGGTTGGCTCGTGGTTGTTTGGTGCCGGCTTCTACGCACTGCGCCTGGTGGGCGGCGCTTTGGGGCTGGCCACGTTGCGGAGGCAGGCGGTCGGTGTTGTGGATGGCGATATTTTGCACCGCTTCGAGAAAGTGTGTCGTCGCGTGGGCATCAGGCAACGAGTCAGATTACGGATCAGTGATCACATCGATTCGCCACTGACCTTCGGTTGGTTAAAGCCGATGGTTCTGGTCCCGGCGTCCCTGCTGAGTGTGATCCCGGTCGCTCATCTGGAAGCGATCTTTGCTCACGAATTGATGCATGTCCGACGCTCAGATTTTTTGTTTAACCTGCTGCTTTCGATGTTTCGGTCAGCGATGTTTTTTCACCCGGCCGTGTGGTGGATGGCGCGGATCGTGCAGACCGAGCGGGAAATGGTTTGCGATCTCGGTGCGGTGAAGAGTCTCCGCTCGAGCACATCTGAATACGCTGCGGCACTGTTGGCGATCGATGAATGGCGTGATGCCTGTCGGTCCGGTTCGACGGATCGCATGCCGTTGGCGATGAGCATGCGGGCAGGTGGTGGTTTGCTGGCCCGGGTCGAGCGGCTGGCACTGGCTCGCCAGCGGGGATCGATTTCCTCACCCTTGAATGTGCCGGTGATCATCATTTTTGCAGCGGCATCGATCTCGGTATTCGCGGGCTGGCAAATCGCCGGCACTGCCACCAACCATGGTTCGAGAGGTCGGCTTATCGAACGTGTTTTGACAGATCCGCCCGGTGCTTTTCTCGACGGCCGGAACGATGTAGGCATAGCTTTGCAGTTGCTCAAGCGGCCCGGCACCTGGGAATTGCCGGCATCGGAAGGCCGACTGATGCGGCCGCCGCTGGTGCTGATCGTCAACGGCATTGCCCGTCCGTTCGGAAAAAATGACCCGCCGGTTTTCGGTGACATTCCCAACGCCTGGATTCTGCGCCACGGGCTCAACTACCTGGAAGCCGGAGTATGCGATCATGATCTCGATCGCGACGGCTTCAGTGCGGCGGAAGAATTTGCCGCCGATACTGATCCGACTGACGCATCGAGTCATCCGCCTTTGATCGATAAACTTAGCTTTATCGAGCGCAGGCAGCAGCTGTATCGCGTCGAGTTTGCGGCCCGTCCGGACAGCAATACATTTCAGATCAATCGACTGCCATCGGCGCTCTGGACAAAAAAGACCATGCTGCTCCCGCTGGGCGGGACCAGCGAGGATGGGCAACTCGAGTTGCTCGCCTGGGCTGACGGCAAGCTTTCGCTTCGTTTCCGGGAGACCGGCCAAATTTATTCACTGAGTAAAGGTGATCGCACGGACATGGCGATCGACTTCGGCATTTTTGAGCTGACCATCGATGGCGGAGAACGTTACACGATCCGCTCGGGCGACTCATTTGTGCCCGGGAGCGACGGCGGGACCTGGACGCTGCAGTCGCTGGACGAATCGAGTGCCACGCTGCTCAGCAAGGATGATCAGGCGCTAATTAAAATCGACGCCAGCGGTGGAACTGGCCGTGATAAAAACTAATTCAGCGGACGAATCCGTAGCTGCTTTCGTCAGAAGGGGGACCTTGTGGTGGTTGAGTGGCGGGCGGTCGTCCTCGGTCGACCGGCAGATGGAGACCACGGCCTGACGGTCGGCGGCTACGTCGATCCGCCGGAGGGGGCAGCCGGGTTCATGGGAGAACGCCGGGCAGTATCCCGGGTTCGGCGTTCTCGACCGGAGCTGGAGCCGGTTTTTTGATGAGGTCATCTTCCGGTCGTTCATCGCTCCAGCGCAAAGTAGGGAGGCGCGATTCAAAATCGTAAGCGGCCGGGTCGCCGACTTCGTTATCGAACAGAATGATGATTTCATTGAAGCCATCGCCGCGCCAATGATCCTGACTGAGCAACCAGGCCTTAACAAATTTTGCCACCGACAGCCGGGCCTCGTCGCTGATCTGATCGATGGTTTCCGGATCGGCTGAGCGCAGGGCGAGTTCGGCAGTGAGGGTGCTTTGCAGGGAGTCGAGGTCGGCCTGCTCGTCGACGCGTAACCAACTGCCTTCGACTTCTTTTTTCATGCGTGCGGTATCGATCGCAACAGGCAGCGATGGCTCAATGATCGGCGCGACGACATACATGCGCTGATCCCGGGTGACGATTTCCCAGTTGGAGTTGAGGTCAATGTGATAGCGGTAGGTTGCGGGTACCGTTATTTTTGATACCACGTCGGAGCCCGGGACTTCTTTGCCGAAGGCAGTGTAGTAAGTGCGCGAAGCAAAGCTCTCGGTGGATGTCGCGGTGGCGATTTCGAGAATGTTGCCGTCGTTGCCGCGCACCGTAGGTTGAGCCCACTCGATGAAGGTTTTGTTGACGTATTCGGGCTGAAATTCTCTGGCGATGTTGACTGCCGCTTTGACGCCGACCGCAGCCGCTTTTTCAATTGACTGTAAACCCCGGTCAACCCCTCTTTCGGTGGCGCTGAAAAAGCGAAACCAAATGGCGATGGTGGTTGCGGCAAGGATCAATACCACCAGCACGACCGTGGCGCCGGTGCCGATGCCCGGCCTCGAGTCGGGATCATTGCCGTTCGGCTCGGATTCAGCCTCTTCTGTTATAGGGGGTTCGTTCGACATCGTGGACTGTGATGGTGTGGCCGATTATGGCTAGGCGCTCAACCTGGCCAATACCAACTGCAGGTCGTCCCAGACTTTCTTTTTTTCCGCTTTGACCGCGGCAGGCCCTGCCTTCTCCTGACTGAGTAGATAAGAAGGGTGGTAGGTGACCATGACCGGAATGCCGTCGAGGTCGTGAAACCGGCCGCGCAAAGTCGCGACGCCGTCGTCGAGGCCCAGCAGACTGGTTGCAGCGGTACCGCCGAGTACGACAATGACTTTCGGGGCGACAATTTCGATCTCAGATCGAACATACTTCACCGAAAGCGCCAATTCTTCGGCACTGGGTTTGCGGTTCGCCCGGCCCTGATTGGTGCCGTCGTTAACCATGGGACGGAATTTGAGGATATTGGAGATGTAGACGTGCTCCCGCTGCAGTCCCATCGCTGTGATGATTTTAGTCAGCAGTTCGCCGGGCGCACCCACAAACGGTTTTTTGTTCTGTTCTTCTTCGTAGCCGGGAGCCTCTCCGATGAACATCAGATCGGCATCAGGATTGCCTGTGGCGAACACCATGGTGTTACGCAAGGTGCCGAGTGCGCGACACTCGGCGTCGTTTTTCGCTGCGCGCGCCAGGGCATTGAGCCGGTCGCGTTTGGCCCGGTCGGCGCCCACGGAAGATGGGGGCGTGGCCGGGACCGGAGTCGCCACCTTGGCGGCAACCGGGGGCGAGGCGGGCGCGGGAGTCGGTTCGGACGGCCGCGCGGGAGGTGCTTCGCTGACCGCCGCTGCCGGACGGATCCGCTGCGGAAGCTCACGCAAGCGCTGCAAGGTTTCTTCAGGAAGCCACACCGCTGACTTTCCCGAGCGTTGTTGACGCTGCAGCCACTGGTTGAGACCATGTAGCGCTGCGGGTATGTTCTGTGGCTTCGACACTGCGAAAACGTGCCGGTCGTGAAGCGCTTAGGCAACCGGAAATTCGCACGGCGCCGGTATAAAGCTGACCGTGAATTGTAATCGCGCCGTGCGGCTTAATCTGCTTGTGATAACAAGCCGGCTGGTGTTCCATCCTTCGGAGAAACATCAAGGTTCCGCCTTTAGTAACCCACGTCACCATTCGATTATGTTCAAGCGACTCAGCAATCTTATCAAAGGCTTCTTCGGCCTGTTCGTTTCCGGAATGGAGAAGAAAAATCCCGAAGCGCTGCTCGAGGTCGAGAAGGAAAACCTGCGCAAGCAGATCAGCGAATTTAACAAGGGGCTGGCCGCTCACGCCGGTCTTTGTGAGCGCCTGATGTCACAGGTGAAGAAAGAGGATCAGGAAATTAAGGAGCTGACCGCCAAGACGACAGCCCATTTAAAAACCGGTAATAAGAAGCTGGCCGGGCAGTACGCATTGCGTTTGCAGAAGGTGAAAGCGGAAGTCGAAGAGAATCGTCAACAGCTCAAAGATGCGGAAACCACCTACAAAGAGTTGCTCAACGCCCGTGACGTCGCCAAGCGCTCGGTGGAGGAAAAGATAGCCGCCCTGAAGCGTGACATCAGCGATATGAAAATGGACACCGCCATGGCTGACCTCAATGAGATGGCTGCCGGCATGATCGGGGAGATCGGCGGTTCGGGTGATACCCTCGACCGTCTCGAAGAAATGGTCCGTGAAGAGAAAGATGAGGCTGCCGGTCGTGCCCGCGTCGCCAAGGACAGCATCGATACCACGGAGCTGAAAGAGATCGAAGCCGAACAGGATGCGATGGAAGACATGGCTCTCGCCGATTTCGCCGCAGAGGCGGGGATTGTCATGGACGAAGGCAGCAGCGGTAGCAGCGACAGCGAAGCGCCTGCCGGTGAAGAGCCACTCAGCGAGGGCGACGCCAAGACCATGTGACGTCCGGAACTGTTTTGAATTCATTTCCGCCCGCTGCTGCACCAGTCGAATCTTATGCCCGAGCTACCGAAATGGGCTGACGAGATTCGTGAGCTGTATCTGAGTGGTGCGTCGAATCAGTTCATCCTGCACGGCAATGTCGGTGACCGGGTGCTTCTGGCCGGCGACGAGGATCGCGGTGCCCGGTCGGATACCCGGCTCGGTAATCTGACCGATTTACTGGTCGAGAAACTGCTGCACAAGTTCGATGTCGTTCTGACCTTCGAACTCGGCGCCGGTGTTCGAGTCGCGGCCGGCGATAAAACGTTTCGCCTGTGGCCGTCGGGAAAAGCGCTGGAGCGCATGCCGAAGAAGCCCGCCGAAGCCATTGGTGTGCTCGATCACTTTCTTCGTTACTGTGTGAATCTCCGCCAGATCAAGAGCGCAGATTCGAGCGGCGACGATTCAGCTGGCGGCATCACATCCGTCATGCCCGGGGAAGGGCAGCCGCTGCAGGTTGCCAGCGCAGCAGCGGATTCCCTGGCCGGACGCAATCTGAGTGTGGCGGTCATTTTTAAATCGGCGCAGTTGATTCTGCCGATGACGCCTAACGCACTCAACTATGAGCTAAGCTCATTGGCTTCGGTGGTTCGCTCGTGGAGTCGGGAGACGCATTTCATCGAACAGAATCTGGCGGTGTTTCTGCTGACCGAGAATCTCAACGATTTGCACTCGCTGTTGGCCAACAATCCGCGCGCGGCGCGCATAGAAATCACTTTGCCCGACGCTGCCGATTTGAATGTGGCGCTGAATTATCTTGCCGGCCGCTACCCGAAGTCGCTGGAAAAGTTTGCCGATCACCTGGAACTTCCGGCACAGCGTCTGTCCGGCGCTTCGCTGTCGTCGGTGGAGGGCTTGCTTAAGCGGCGCGAACACAGTGATGAACCGCTGGCTGAGCGCGATCTGGCAGATCTGAAGAAGCGTCTGGTCGAACAGGATTGCCAGGGACTGATCGAGTTTATCGAGCCCGACCGTAACTTGAGCGACTACTTCGGGCAGGAACCGGTCAAGGATTGGATGCGTCAGGACATCGTTCTCTGGGATCAGGGCGATCTCGCGGCGATGCCGATGGGGTACCTGCTGTGTGGCCCGGTCGGCACCGGCAAAACCTATCTGGTTGAGTGTCTCGCCGGTGAGGCCGGGGTTCCGGTGGTCAAGCTGAAGAACTTCCGCGACCGCTGGGTGGGCAGTACCGAAGGCAATCTTGAGAAAATTTTCAGCCTGCTGCACGCGCTCGGCCGCTGCATCGTGTTCATCGACGAAGCGGACCAGGCACTCGGCAGCAGGGACTCCGGATCGGGTGATTCGGGGGTGTCCGGTCGCGTTTATTCGATGATGGCCAAAGAAATGAGCGATCCGGACAATCGCGGCCGCATTCTCTGGATACTTGCCTCCAGTCGTCCCGATCTGATCGAGGTCGATCTGAAGCGCCCCGGGCGGGTCGATGTCAAGATCCCGCTGTTTCCGGCGACCGATGCCGACGATGTTTACCGGCTGATTCGTGCGCTGTGTCGCAAGCATAAGCTCGAACTACCGGGGGAGATGCCACTCAAGCTGAGATCGATCATGCCCGATCTGGTGACTCCGGGTGCCGCCGAGTCGCTGGCGATCAAGGTCTACCGGCAGGTCCGCACTCAAGGGAGCGAAGCCCTCGCCGCCTTGACCGATTGTCTTGAAGATTATCAAAATCCTGTGCCCGCCGATGTGATGGAGTTTCAGATTGATATTGCGGTTCGTGAGGCCTCGGATCTCGACTTTGTTCCCGACCGGTTCAGGACAGGCCCGGCGGCGAGATGACGAGATTGACATTTTTGATCTCAGGAAACCTGTTGACTTGGTTCGCAAATTTGCGATATAACCACTATAAATCGAAAACCCATGGTCCGGGGAATTCTTTGAATAGCGCATCGACACCCCGGTCGCCCGTTGCTCATTGCCGACTTCCCGCCTGAATGGAGAAATAATTTACCCCTATTTTTCCGCCCGACCCCGCAACGCTATGACATATCGATCTTTATTTCTTCTGTCCGCAACGGCAGCAGTTTTTTCGGTTGGCTGCGCCAGTGACGGGGAGCTTGCGCAGGTTGGCGATTTTCGAGTCACCGCTTTTGACGGCAGAACGGCTGAAACTCAAACCGGAATAGACAACGGTCGCCGTCAGGTCAGCACCAAGGCGCTGGCCAACGAGTTCGTGGTCAGAACGACGGCTTACACTCACCTGGAAGCGGACAGTCTGCAGTACGGCACCAAGAACGCCTACGGCAGCGAGCTCAAATTCAGTCGCACACTGCGCAGCGCTGCAGCTGACTGGTCGCGATATCCGGTCGGTACGGTGTTTAAAATCAAGGGGCTACCTTACAACTACGTGGTCGATGACTACGGCAGTGCCCTGGTCGGAACGGATACCATCGACCTCTACAAACCCAGTCATGAGGAGATGAATGCCTGGGGCGCGCGCAATGTCGGCATCGAAGTCATTCAGTGGGGCAGCTTTGACAAAAGCATGGAAATTCTCGACGGCCGCAAAGGCAAAGCCGGTCACGTCGATGAGATGCTCGGCAGCATCAAGCGTAAGATCGGTTCGGTGCCGAGTGAATTGCGTAACGGCTTCCGCGCCAGCTGAAGCCTGCGATTGTTCTGTAACGGCAGGCTTTGTTCTTGCCTCGATTGCGGCAGCGTGGCAACGACTACGCCATGACCCGCCAACAGCGTGCAGAAATCGTCGAACGACGACTCGAAGAACTGTATCCGGAAACTCCGATTCCACTGGATCATCGGGACCCGTATACACTGTTGATCGCTGTTTTGCTGTCGGCGCAGTGCACCGATGCGAGGGTGAATACCGTGACCCCTGCGCTGTTTGATTTGGCCGACAATCCCGCCGACATGAGCACGGTGCCGGTCGAAAATATTCGGGCTGTGATCAGGCCATGTGGCTTGTCGCCGCGCAAGTCAGCGGCCATTTCAGAGCTATCGAAGATTCTTGTTGCCGAGCACGATGGTAAGGTTCCCGAAGATTTCGCCGCATTGGAAGCGTTGCCCGGTGTCGGCCATAAGACAGCATCGGTGGTCATGAGTCAGGCCTTCGGAGTGCCGGCGTTCCCGGTCGATACCCACATTCACCGTCTCGCTCAGCGCTGGGGCTTAACCTCCGGGAAAAATGTGATCGCCACCGAGCGCGATCTGAAGAAACTTTTTGCACCGGAATCGTGGAACCGACTGCACCTGCAGATCATCTTTTACGGTAGGGAGCACTGCAGCGCAAGGGGTTGCGACGGCACCGTTTGCGAACTGTGCCGGACCCTTTACCCGCGGCGCAGCAAGCCGGTCACAACAAAAAAGTAAGAACTACCCGGGGCGGGGTGTCAACATGGCGCAATTTTTCCATTTTTTTTGAAATGCATCTCAGATTTGCGGCTATTACTACCGGATGAACCGTAAAAACACCTTGGGGCGATTGAACTCACTGATTCTGGTGAGTGCTGTTGCTCTGCTGCCCTTCATCGCTAAGTCCCAGCCGGAAAACCATCAAAGAATTTCGCTCAATGAAGCCGTTCAACGCGCCTTGGTGAACAATACTGGAGTTAAAATTGAGAAGATTAATGAATCGATTGCCAGCGACCGGATTTTGCTGGCCGAAAGTGCTTTCGATTACGAGTTCAGAACATCCTACCGCTACGAAAGCATCGACCGCCCCCAGAACCGTCAGGACCTCGTCGCAACGGGTGGCGACCAACTGCAGCTGACTGAGCCACGCATTTTTCTGGAGCGAAATCACCGCTTCGATTCCGGGCTTGGCAAACGCACCAAATACGGCTCCGACATTGAACTGGGCACGCGTTGGTCAAGGCTCGACAACACCTTGAATCGAGACGTTCCGCCGTCACTTTTCAGTCCGGAATACACCACCTTCACCGGCCTGACACTGACCCAACCATTGCTGCGTGACTTTGGCCGCGAGGTCAACACCGCGCCTCTCGAGATCGCGCGCACCGACTCGCAGATCGCCTCGTTGAACTGGATGGGTGAAGTCCAGGCGACGGTGGGCGGTGTCGTCAAACGCTACGTCGATCTGGCGGCTGCCTACCGGGGGCTCGATGTGCGCGACGAAGCGATTGCACTGGCTGAAAAGTTAGTGGCCGACAACAAGGCGCGTCGTGAAGAAGGTAAGATGACCGACATCGATGTTCAGGAGGCTGAGGTGGCGGTATCGATCCGCCAGGAGGAAAGAATCGCCGCCGAAACTGACTATGTGGAACGTTTGAATGCCCTGCGAGTGTTGATTAATCCAACGGATAATCCTACCCAGGGAGGACGCCTCGTGCCGACTACGCCATTCAAGACGAATATCCCCGCTTTGCCTGAGAGGGAGGCATTGATCGCGATGGCTAAAGACAATCGCGATGATTACCTGGTAGCTAAGCTTGAACTGGACCGCGAGGAACGCCGCGCCAGATACGCCAGTAATCAAACCAAGCCGCGAGTCGATTTGCTGGCCAGTGCCGGAGTCTACGGGATCGACGAAGATCTCGGCGGCACCTACGGCGAAGCCTATTCGGGTCAGGGACCGGAGTGGTCAGTCGGCATTCAGATTTCTTTTCCGATCGGTAACCGTCAGGCCAAACAGCAACTGGCGATCGCGCGTCAGCAGGTGGCACAGGCAAAGCTCCGCGAGCAGCAACTGGATCTGGTCGTCGAACTCGAATTGGACACCGTTCTCAACCGTATTGAGACGGCAGCCAAGCGCCTTGAGACGGTGCGCAAGACCTCCAAGTTGGCATCGTCGTTTCTCGAACTGGAATCGAATCGGATGAAAGAAGGTAAGAGCACGAGCTTTCAGGTGTTGGAAAAGCAGACCGATCTTTCGGCCTCACGCACGCGTGAACTGGTGGCAGCGGCAGACCTTGAGCGGGCCTTGGTCGACGTGTGGATCGTCACTGGTGTGCTTTTAGATAAGTATAATGTCAAAGTTAACGACGAACCTGTAGTGACCCAACCGACACCATCTGAAGATGGTGAATTTGAAGTGGATTATTCAGCTTTTCGCAATGCAGAAAAGCCTCCCGAATAGCGGCCTGGAAGCCGTTTGATGAGTCATGTTTTTATTCAAGCGCAGCCAACAAACTGTCTTAGATGAGACGGTATCAGACTCGGATATCGAGTCTGATTGCGCTTGGCGTCCAAAGATGTTTCAACTGGAGCAACTCGAACCCAGGGTACTGCTCTCGGCCGCTCCAGTCGACGCTCCGCTTGACGTTGTAAGCACTGATCCACAGCCTTCTGACCTGGCGGTGATCGAGGAGTCGACGCTGCACGAAGAGGCGCATACGGCCGCTGAAAATGTGCTGCCGACGACCGTCGCGGCGACGTCTCAGCCCGGCGATTCCGACGCGCTTTTCGAGGGCATGGACGAGGCCGCTGACGACGCTGGCGAAGCCTCCGATGATGTCCTTACCGGACCGGCCGGAGCGACTGATGAAGCGCTCAGTGGCGATGACACCCAAACCGGGCAAGTGGATGTCATCGCGGTGGTCGACAACAATTTGCCCGGCCCGACGAATGGGCTGACGTCGCCTTCAGACGCGTCGCTTGATTTCAGCAACGAGGACGTGCAGGTCCCGGAGAATAAGGGGCCGCCACTGCTGAATGAGAATCAGAGCGACCTCCTACACCCACAAAATACACCCACCGTTAACGGCTCCGAAGGCGCCGTAAGTGAAAGTAGTAGCCCCGGCCAAGGCGCCGCCGGCGACCGCGAAGACGGCCTGAACGGCCTCTCAGAGCTGCTTTCCGGCAGCGGTTCTGCCAGTGACGCTCCCGTTGGTGGAGCCATTTTCCCCGACCTGCCGGGGCTGATTTTCACCCCCGGTGAGGACGGCTTCACCGAGGGGCAAATCGTTTTCCTCGACTTCGACGGCGAAGCCGATGCGGTTTACGACGGCTACTCGATCACAGTCACTGATCTCGATGTGCGCGAGTTCGAACTGCCCGGTTCGACCTTTGAAGATCGCGAACGTTTCATCGCCGGTATCGTCGAACGACTCAATGAACTTTACGACGGGTCCGGTCTGCGCTTCACCACCGATCAACCGGATCAGTCAGGCGGCGATTATTCGACGCTTTTTGTTGGCGGCGATGATCAGCCGTTTTCCGAGTTCGGAAGTTTCCGCGGTCTGGCCGAACAGGTCGATGTCGGCAATCTCGATCGCGGCGACAATGGTTTTGTCTTTTCCGAAAATATCTGGAGCGAGGCAATGTCGCTCGAGGAGTATGCCGATGAGTTGGTCGAAGTGATCGCCGAGGAAGCCGGTCATTTGATTGGTTACGCGGAGAGCGATGAGGCCCACGGGGATTCGCCGCTTTATAATGTGGCAGTCGCTGAGACGAAGATACTCGATCAGGATTTCAGGGCTGCAGTGACGGACACTGAGTGGACGCCGACTCTTTCTTTTGGTATCGCGGAGCCCGGCTTCTACTCGTTCGTAGTGGTTCCAGATAATATTTCGTGGACGCTGCTCGAGGGAGCCTCGGTGGCGTTCAGTATCGGAAATTCGTTGACCGGTGAAGCGTATACCCAGGTTCCGATGGTGGAACTGCAACGCACGGTGGGTGGAACGTCTGAGACAATCTTTCAGTCGGCGGGTCTCTATTTCCCGGTTATCGGCACCTATACGGCGACTTTCCTGGGAATACTGGCACCGCTGGCGGCGTCAGCGGCTGAAACGTTTTACTTCGAACTTTACGACGGCACGGCCACCACTGATCCGCCAAACACTGACGGCGCGGCCTACGATGTAGACTCTGCGGTCGACACATGGTTGGTGAACCTGAGAGTTCACGATTCCGAATCCGTCAACGACACCCTCGCGGAAAATGTGAAAGCGTTTTCCGATGAGGTGTCGGAATCTACTCTCGCGAGTCAGCTTTTCGATCTCGCACTGGATGCAGCTGGAAAGACCGCCAGTTTCGCTTCGCTGGTGGCGGGTCTTCCGCAGACGACCGCCGGGTTTAATCTTTTTTCCGTCACCCAACCGGCGTTTGAGTTGGAATTCGGTGTCGGACTTGAAGGTGAGGTGGTTGTCGGGGCGGCGGCCCCGGGCGGCGAGGCGGGCGTGCGGGCTGCGGAGATCGTGACCGGTTTGAAATACGTGTATTCGCCGAATCTTTCCGGCCTTGCGTCGAGTGTTTACGACTTCACCGAGGGTAAGCTGAAAATAACCCGGCTTGGTTATGTCTCCCTCGGCTTGCTCACGGTCGAGGCCGAGCAATACGTCGAGTTTGGTGCAAACCCACTCGATATCCTCAATGGAGTGATCTCGGCGGGAGATAATATCACCGTCGGCATGGCGTTGGCGATTAAGCCGGAGATCGTCGGCGAGGCGGACCTGGGTGAGTTCTTGAATGCTTACGCGGATTTTTCCCTGGAGGGCGAAGCGGTATTCAAGATCGAGACCACGCTGACGATCGGTGAGTATCTAAATCTCTATAAGCAGAATGACGCATTTGCCGAGACGATTGTCAGTGGCACGATTCTGGACGTATTTCCGTCAGCGACCACTGAGGCTTTGTTCAGTAATTTGCCGATTCAGGCGCAACTTTCGGTTGCTCTCGCGGATCTGATGATTCCTTACTACGGAGATTCAGGATGGCAGGCGATCTATGGTGAAGCCAATCCCCTGGTAATTCCGATCGACCTTTACATGGAACGTCCCGACAGCTTTTTCGGGATCTTCACCGCCTCGCCCAACGATGAGGTCTACAAGCTTGAGGCAGGGGTGGGGGCCGGACTGGCGTTTGGCACTGACCTGTCTCTGGAAGGGTCGGCTGCAGTCGGCAGTGCGCAGGCGGGAGGTAAGATATTTCTCGGGGTTGCGCTGAAAGCGTCGGTCACCCTTTTCGATTCCAGCGACCCTTACTATTCGCCGGTAGTCGGTGCCCAGCAGCAGTTCTTCGGAGCCGTGTTTAACAACAACGTCACCCAGGGAACCTTTGCTCCGGCAAGTTTGAACTTCCTTGAACCGGCAGTCGTGAACCATGCGCTGGCTCCCTATATCGGATTGGTGGACCAGGTAACGGTGCTTACCCATGGAGAAGCTTCGTTCAGCGGGGAAGATACGCTGCTCGGTTATATTTACGGAGCCGGCTCCGCGAGGGGACCTTCTCCCGGAGACGACCTGCGTGCACTGGCGTTGGCGATTCACTCTCAGGGAACGGGTTTTCTTCTCGACTACGATGTGCCCAGCGATCGGTCGGATTCGCGGGGCCAGATCGATGGTGAGCAGTCGATTTTCGCGACAACCGACCAGATTGCTTCTATCAAGGCGGCGCGAAATGCCCTTGGAACCGCGGACGAAATTGCCGGGGCAGCGACGGGGCTGCACGTTGTTATCATGTTTGACTGGGCACCGGAGTCGAACAATCTTTCCGGTGGTTGGGCCTCGGCAGCCGGTGAGGCATTGGTGTCATTGCTCGCCGATCTTGGCTTGTTGGAAATCTGGACTCCTGGATCGAATCCGGCTTACCACTTTATCGGTGAAGGCACCGGTGCCGTGGTGACTTCAGAGGCGGTGCGCGAGTTGGCGGCGATGGGGGTGACGGTTGATCACGTCACCTATCTCGATCCACGCGACTATACCGGTGGAGGATATAACACGCCGCAGAGTGCTACGGTTTGGGACAATGTAGGTTTCACCGATGTTTACTATCAGACTGACGACGCACCCGTAGGCACGGCTGTGGCGGCGAGTTACAGTCGGGACGTAACCGGGTTGGGTGGAGCGACGATCAATTCAATCTACGAATTTCTGTCGTCGGCGTTCACCTCAAATCAGGCGTGGACCGACTACTACCTGCCCACGGTTAGCGATCCTGACGTTCATGGTCTGCTCGATGGATACGCTTTTTCCCGAATCGCCGGAGGAGTGGCGGCCCGCCCACCTGCCAACCAGGCCGGGGACAGGCAACTGCCCGGCCATGCAGCGTTTGATATCAGCAATGGTGATATTAATTTTCTGGGGTCGATAACGGGCAATGTGATTCCCGGTTGGTCGCTGCACGGAGGAGAGGGGACCGCGTCGAGCACCCTGTACAGTCAGCTGGAATTCACCGAAAACGCGAACACCCGCGTTCACAACAAAGTTCTCATTCCGTTAAACGCCGGCGCGCTGGCTTTCGATCTGCAATTATCGAGTGCTCTCGGTACCGTGGGTTCCCTCAAGGTTGATTTGCTTGTGCCCTCTACCACCACGAGCGGAGATCTGGTGACACCGGTTCTGCTGGGTAAGGTCGACCTGGCTACAGTCACCGCTTCGATGGCGACTTACGCCGTTCTGCTGCCACCGGAAGCCTGGGGCGATGCCTACGCGCTGAGTTTCACGCTGGAAACCCTGGCAACCGGAGTCGAACTGAATTTTGACAATCTGCGTTTTATCCATGGAGGGGGTGCTGGTGATGTGGTCCGGGTCGACTTCCACGATCTCGGTGTGGGATCGCCGCAGCGTCAGGCAAATCCACTCGATCCCGACTTTTTTACGCTCACCAACGTTACCGCACGCAATCCGGACGGCTCGCCTGCGTTCACGACGACACCTCTGGACGGCGATTTTACCAACATGGAGGGCGGTGACGATTTGATCGCTCTGACCGAAACCGTCGCTGAAATTCTCTTTTCGGAACTGTTTTACGGAGCTTCAGATTTAAATTCTCTGGTTACCGGAGAGTTTTTCTTCCTGCCTCCGAATCAGGACGACCTCCCCGGAGACCTGTCGGATATGGCCAAAGGATTCCAGGGCTTTTTCGAGTTTGAATTTACCGCGGCGGATTTTCCGGGAACTCATGTCGCTGAAGTGTATATCGGTGAAGGTTTCGTAACTTCAATCGACCTCGGACTGTATGGTGGAGCGCCTGCCGTGGAAGTTGATTTACCGGTGCTCGGAGCCTTGTCAGGATTTTATGAAACGGGTTTCAGCTACGACTCCCTGGACTCCGACGACTTCATCGCTGCCGCGGGTCGGGTGTCGGGAGGCGTCGGCGACTATGGCGGCATTTCCTACGGGGTTTATCAGTTCCCGAGTAAACGGGAAGGAGTGCTGTCTGAGGATTCCAACGTGAAGCGCTTCTTGAACGCGAGTGGCTATATTTCCCACTTTGATGGACTTGCGGTGGCTTCTCCTGAATTTTCTCAGCAGTGGAGGGATCTGGCGGACGTGAATAGGGTGGGGCGCGCGGCAGCCGAAGCATTTGCTGTCGCTCAGCACGAATATGTGCAGGAAGTGAATTATGACCCCGTGGTGGTCGAGTTTAAGGAGGAATACGGGATCAATATCAATCAGCGCAGCCGGGCGTTGCAGAATGTGGCCTGGTCGACCGGCGTCCAGCATGTCAGTGGCTTTAACGTGATGTCGGTAGCGGTAAAGGACCTGATGATAGATCTTGGTTTCAGCCTGGCCGACGCAATCGGACAGGTCGGAAAAGACAAACTGACGGAGATTTTCACCAATGGGGTTCTCTCAGCCGCCGACATCCAGGCTCTTCAGGCTTCCGGAACACTCGACAAACAGATTGGCAATACCACGGCGGAAGCCCTGCTCGCGTCAGCCGGTTGGGAGGCGGACGCGGTCCTGCTCACTTACACGTATCTCGAACGGGGTGCTGACGACAACAACGACGGCGTTCCCGACCGGTTTCAGAACAGCAGCGAAAATGTTCAGATCGGAGTGATTCAACGCTTCTTCAACCCTCCTGACGGGCCCAATTTCAGCAGCCGTTATACATCGGAACTGGAGCGGGCCATTGAAGCGTATGTCGTGGAACCTACCCAACCTCCTACATCGGTCGAACGCCTGACCCGGATTGAACAGCGCCTCGACCATCTGGGTTACGGCAGTACCGACCTGCAGGAGTCGATCGACGAATACAATGCTTCGGTAGATTATCAGACGACTCAGCCACTCGATGTCAGCCCGGTTATCGACGATCGTGCCGGCTTAAGCTACGCCCTGTTGCCGGGGGCTCCGGGATTCTACGCGTCCAACTGGAATGCTGACCTGATCGAAACCTTCGATGACTCCACCATCTCCGGGAACGTGGTCGATCGAGTGGTCGGTGCGGGTACGGTCGATCGGGTCGATTCCATCAATGGTGGGCTTCCCGCTGATCGAATTCACCTCAATCCGTTCGACAATCTGGGCAACGTAGATCCGGGCGCTGCTGAAGCGACTTTCTATCAAACGGTAAATGGTGGCACCGGGGTCGCAGCAAGCACGGATGATGATTTGGAAAGTTCGGTCGGTAGCGATACTCACGTCGTCGCTTATGAGTCGGGGACAAGTGCTGAGTTTGTAACCGACGCCGAGTCGGATCTGGAAGATGATGCCGCAGTGACGGTGGTGCGTGTCAGCGGATTTAACAGTGCGCTCGGTAGCGCTCAGAATGCGTGGTTGACCTTAACTTCGACGGTTGCCGCAGCGTCTGCGGATTTGCTGGATGTCGGCGACACGTTTCTTGCGAAAATTTACGGGACGAACGATGCAACCGGAGACCTGTTGATCGATTGGGCGACGCTGGAGAACCGGCGCGGTGAGCTGGTGACACGCGACGTGTTGATGTCTAATGGTGGGGCTTTTGACTGGGGGGTAAGCTACGCCGTCGCCGATACTGCCAACACCGGCACCGAACTCGCGGCCAGCGCTATCACCGACAGCATTTCGATGCTGCATGCTCTGAAGTACCTGATCATCGATAACGTGGATCTCGGCTACAACCGGACCCTGGCGAGAAACCTCGTCCTCGGCTTTCTGGCACCCGCACTGACTGACCGCAGTACGACTTACAACGACGACGATGGATTCCAGCAGACGGTTCTGGCTACGCAGACGGGAACCTACACGCGGGCGGTATACAGCAACGATCCACGGCTGTGGTCGCTCGGCAATGTGCTTTCGGCCGGAGGATTGCCGGGGATAGTCTCGGTCGCGGCAGGCTTGCCGGAACATCTGCGCACGATCAGCGACGCGAGTGCAGATGCGATCCGGACCGGGTTCGACAAGGTGATCCCGGGTCTGACCGGGGTGGTCGAGACGATCACTGAATTGGAAGAGTCGCTGGAGAATTTTGGCGGGATGGCGCTGGACTCCATCGCAAATGTGGCGGGAGGATTGAGTCTGGGGGTGAGCATTCTGAAGGGAGCCTTCGGATTGGTGGACAGCATCGCCGGGACGGGCGATCCGCTGAACTTAGCGCAGATCAAGCAGACACTGAAGAATCTGGCGGGCCTGGAGGACGTCGAGTTCGATCTGGAACTGCCGTTGGAGGCGCCTGATTCTCTGATCTACGAATTCACGTTTACCAAGACCTTTGCGTCGCAAATTTTCGATATCGACTTTTCGGCCGGTGGGGATCTGGTCGGGCTGAATGCAGACACGCAGTTCGCACTGACTCCGAAAGTCAGTTTCTCGCTGTCGTTCGGAATCGAAGATCTGTTCGCAACGAATCTGGTCGACAGTTTCTTCTTCGAAATGGAAGGCCTGTCCTTCACTCTGGAAATGGAGTCGGTCGAGCCAATCGACATCAGCGCCAACCTCGCCTTGATCGGCGTCAGCGTGGAGAATGGCAAGCTGCTTGCGGGTGCTAATTTAGCATTCTCGTTAGAGAGGGTAACGGGCACTGAGATTTGTGAACCCGGCTTCAGCTTTACGGCGCCGGCGACCGTGACCTTCAACGCATCTCTCGATATCGAACTGCCGATCGTCGCCAGCTTTGGCACTGTCCCTCTGACGGACGGTGAGACGCCGGTAATCCGTCTCGCCGACGACAATCTTTTCGACTCCACACCTCCGGTGCTGGCGGTCGAAAATTTCGAGAATCTCATCAACCTCTCGAGCTTGTCGATCGCCGACGTGATTCAGGCTTTGCGCGACCTGGTCAATTTTATCGCCGATCAAGTCGGTGGTTCGGCTGTGCTCGACCGGGATTTGCCGGTGTTAGGTCAGAGCGTCAACGACCTGTTCACCATCGCTGATGATCTGCTGGGGGCGATCAATGATCTGGAGGACGGTGGCACCGAGACGCTGGATCAAGTAGAAAGCGTCATCGAAAACGCGCTCGGACTGGCGGACGATGAGTTGGAGGTGACCTACGACCCGGTCGAAGACGTCTTTTTCTTCGACTTCAGCTTTGAATTGGCGGAGGTCATCATCGATGCGACTCCGAGCTTCAGTCTCGCCGATATCTCGCAGGGAGCTGCTGCGGCGCTCAGCGAGATTGGTGATCTAAACGAATTTATCGGCGTCGAGGTCGATGGCAACCTGCAGGGATATGCGAGACTGCTGCTCGACTTCACGTTTGGGCTGGACATTGGCACGGCGTTCGAGCAACCGCTGTCGGCTTTTTTCCTGAAGGACGACGCGACGTTTACGGCCGAGTTT
Organism: uncultured bacterium; assembly: GCA_965367965.1. Lineage (GTDB taxonomy): Bacteria > Verrucomicrobiota > Verrucomicrobiia > Verrucomicrobiales > DEV007 > JBBKXR01. The sequence continues at coordinate 69,158 of CBDULB010000013.1, forward strand.
GAGTTCGAAGCCACCGATATTGACTTCAACGCATTTATCGGCCCTCTGGAAGTGGTGGTGGCGAACGGATCGATCGTTCTGGACGCTGACGGTGAAGTTGACGCCACGGGAGCGATGCCTGATCCAGCGACTTTTGTGCTGAGTCTTGTCGCCGAAGAGACCGACGGGCGCTACTCGCTTGCGGAACTGCTCACGCTTGTGCCGGAGGCCACCCTGACGGCGGGGTTGACGGTGTTCCTGCCAACGGCGGCTTACTTGAATGGCGTCGAGCTGGATTACGAGGACGAAAATGGCGATCCGACCGAAGACACTTTTGCATTCAGGATCCCTGACTTTAACGGGTTCCTGCCCACCCCTACGGCGGGATCTGTGGTCGACATCCGAATACCGGATTTTGCGTCGCTGCTGGAGAATTTCAACTTTGACTCCAATCTGCAGGCTGTCTTGTTTTTCATCGAACAGGCCCTGCTCACCATCGCGGACGCGGCTGACGGCGACCTCTGGGGAATTAAGTTGCCGTTTATCGGTGACAAGCTGTCAGAACATCTGACTTTCCTGAGGGATCTTGCCGAAAATCTAGACGAACTCATCGGTAACACCACGACTGAAGTCCAATTGGCGATTTACAATGCCTTGTTGCCGCTGGGGATTCTTAAGGACAATCCGAATTATATGTCGGGTGACGGCATTATTAACGAGCACGACATCGTGTTCACGGAGTTGCCGAACGGTGTGGAATTTGACATCTTTCTCGGTCAGGATTTCACGGTTGCCAATGGTGGAGCTGTAACACTGCAGAACGGATTTGATGTCGGTTTTCCAGGGCTGGGACTTGAAGCGGAGGTCGATCTGTCGCTGGAGTTCGGTTGGGGGTTTCATCTCGGCATGGGCTTTGACCTTGAGCACTCCTTCTACCTGATCTCCGACAACACCGGTGGTAACTCACCCGCTCTGGTGGGTAATCCTAACGGCTTAAACGAAACGGTGGGTAACGATGAAATCTATGCCTATGCCAACGCGGTGATTGCTGCGGGCAGTCAGTTGAGCGGCAGTCTGTTGTTTCTCAATCTGGACCTCGAAGCGAATCAGGATTCTTATGTGCGCGCCAATTTCGGTGTCGATCTGGACGGCGGCGCCGATGGAAAACTGACTATCGGTGAACTACTCGCAGGGCCGGTAAAAGACCACTTCATTCTGACCCTCGATGTAGAGAGCCTGCTCGATCTACACGCGAAAGTATCGGCCGGTGAGGGTAACGTAGCGGAGATCCTGCCATCGCTTGAATTTGATTTGGTGATCGAGTGGAACTTCTCTCCGGGCGGTGATACGAATGGCAACCTTCCCACCGTTCTATTTAATGATGTGACGCTGGATCTGGGCACCTTTGTCGATAAGTTTATCTCGCCGATTTTCAGTCGGATCAATTCGGTGCTGAAACCGATCCAGCCGATTGTCGATTTACTGCAGACGCGCATCCCGGTGCTGTCGGACATCGAGGGATTGCGCGATCGATTCGATCTTCCGCAGAACGGTGGCAATGATGACGGAGAAGTCTGGTTGATCGAGTTGGCACCGATCAAAGCCGAAACCAAACAGGCTCTATTCACGATTATCAAAGTCATCGATCTGGCAAGCAGCCTGGGCAGTTTCAGTGTGACCAAGACGATCGACCTCGGTTCGTTCGACCTCAGCGGCCAGGGCGACGTTCGCTCGAGTTCGTTCAACTTGATTAACGCGACTGCAAACAACACCGTGGCAGCACCGAATCTGGTCGATCAGTTGGGTGATCTGGTGGGGGATGCGGGCAATTTCTTCAATTCATTGCTCGATGATAACACCGTGGAAGGTGAGGGAGAGGCCGCCGATGGTTCGAACGATGTCATCCAGTTCCCGCTTCTGAAGAATCCGCTGTTGGCGATGGATTTGTTGTTTGGCAAAAACGTCAACTTGTTCCTTCTCGATCTGCCGATCATCGAAATACCCGTCGGTGATTTAAAAATCACGGTTCCGGTAGTGGGCCCGATCGCGGTGAGATTCGGTTTCTCGGCGGACATCGTTCTCGACCTTTCGTTCGGCTACGACACGTACGGTATCACCCAGTGGGCGAAGGGGCCCGACAACGACTTCAGTGACAAAGCCGACAATTTTACAAGACCCCAGGACCTGATCGAGGGGTTCTTCATCGGCGACGACGTCGACCCGACTAACGATGTATTGGACGAGGACAAAGCTGAGGTCATCATTGAACTGACTGTGTCGGTTGCGGCCGGGGTCGATTTAGGCATTGCCAGTATTTTTGTCGGTGGTGACTTTAACGCTAACATCGGCTTTGATTTGGTCGATGGCGGTGAAGTCGAGGGTATCGGTGACGAGGATGCCGTGCAGGATGGAAAGATTCGTGCTTCAGAACTGGCTGACAGTTTGGCTGCGGGTTGCCTGTTTGAAACGCATGGCGTGTTGAATGTGGGTCTGTACGTAGAGGCAAAAGTTGCCTTGATTCCGTTCAAATTCGAACTCGCCCAGATCCAACTGGCCAGCTTCGATATTCCCTGTGAGCCTCCGGCCGAGCCCAATCTCGGCTCGCTCAGCGAGGACGGCATTCTAACGTTGAATATGGGCTCAAGAGCTGAGTATCGGGACGATGCCCGGGATGGCAGTGAAGAGAACCGGTATTTCGGAGAAATCAATGCAAGCGATGGTGCCGAAGAGTTCAAGGTGCTGCACGTTGACGGCGAGCGGGGTAACGAGACCGTCGCGGTGCAATGGCAAGGCTACACCCACGAATTCGAAGGGGTTCGCGGTATTTCCGGCAATGGTGGTGCCTACAACGACAAGATCGAGGTCGCCGGCAATGTGTTGGCTTTCACCAATTTGATCGGTGGAGACGGGGACGATTTGCTGGTTGGTTCCAGTGTGGCGACCAACCGGCTTCAGGGGCTGGCCGGCAACGACACTTTGATCGGCGGTTCGAAAGTGGACTTTATCGAAGGCGGTGACGGCAACGACCAAATATTCGGCGGAGACAGTCTCGACTATCTGGAAGGCGGAACGGGGGCCGATGAGATTTACGGCAACGGGGGCAACGATATCATCTATGGCGATGAAGGCGCCGATTCGCTGATCGGCGGCGCAGGCAACGACACCATCTACGGTGGCGATGGAGCCGACGAAATATTTGGCGATGCCGGTGACGATAATCTCCAGGGCGGAGAGGGCGACGACGAAGTCTACGGTGGCAATGGTGATGACGCAATCTTCGGTGAAGGCGGCCACGATTTGCTGCTCGGCGATGGCGGTGACGATCTGCTCTATGGCGGGTCAGGCAACGACGAACTGTACGGTGAGGATGACGACCTCTATGAGGTTGGAGGGCTGACGGTTGCTTCGCTTTTTAACGGATCAGGTAAAAAATCGTTGGACGGGGGGAGTGTCGTCCTCCAGGCCCCGCCATTAAACAATGGCAATGACATTCTCGTCGGAGGCACTGGAGTCGACTATCTGAACGGAGGGGGTGGCAACGATCTGCTCATTGGTGGCATTGATCAGATAGCACCGGGGTTGGTCTATCCCGAAGAACCCGATACTCTCGATGGTGGTCGCGGTGACGATATTCTGGTTGGTGACGACGCGCTGATCAACTTGGTGACACGCACCGTTACCAGCTACGTCACAGGTGTCAGCGGCACCAAGGGGGCCGATACTGCCAACGGCAACGGAGGCTTCGATTTGATCGTCGGACTGGGTGGCGGCGACACGCTGAACGGCGGCGCCGGGAATGATCAGATCTTTGGCTTCACTCCGGACGGTATTGGAGATGACAATGCCACCGACACCATCGACGGCGGGAGCGGCAACGACGAACTGTTCGGTCAGGGCGGACGCGACTTCATCCACGGAGGCAGCGGTCACGATTTGATTTATGGTGGAGGAGGTGACGACTTCCTCTACGGGGAAGGGGGCAATGACACCATCGAAGGTGGACTTGAGGGCGACTACATCAGCGGTGGCACGGAAGACGACTTTATCTACGGTCAGGAAGGGGATGATTTTCTCATCGGTGATGCAGGCAACGATTTACTCGAAGGCGGAGTTGGTGCCGATATTCTGATCGGCGATTCAGTCACCTCCGGTGCGAATGTCTCGGGCGCTGACATGCTGCTAGGCGGCACGGGGGACGACATGATCTTCGGGGACAATTCGAGCGTGGTTCGCATTGGTCAGGTCACTCTAATCGATTTCGGAACGTCGACGACTCCTTTGGCTGGCGGCGACACCATCTTCGGCGGTGACGGTAATGATGAAATATTCGGTCAGGAGGGTGCTGACATTGTCGACGGCGGGGCAGATCAGGATCTAATCTACGGTCACAGTCTTACCGGCAGTGCTGACGACAGTGCAGCTGACATTCTGTCGGGAGGCGATGACGATGATGAGATCCACGGTCAGGGTGGAACCGATGAGATTTACGGCAACGACGGCGAAGATACGCTGTTCGGCGGAGCGGGTGATGACGACATATTCGGTAACGACGGAGACGACGACATATCCGGAGGAGACGGGCAAGACAATATTCAGGGCAATGACGGTGCCGATGTCATCGAAGGCAATGGGGGGGATGACCACATCGAAGGCAACGAAGGCAACGATGTAATCTTCGGTAACACGGGTAGTGACACCATCCTGGGCAACAATGGTGATGATACCATCCAGGGCAACGATGATGACGACACGATCAATGGCGGAGACGGCGCGGATCTGATCATGGGCAACAGCGGCAACGATTTCATCGAAGGCGACCTCGGTGCTGACGTCATCTGGGGAGATAATTTAAATAATGTCACCAGCAGCCCACCGGGTTCCGACACCGTCTACGGCCACAATGCCGCCCGCACAAACGATGACGGAGCGACCGACATCATTCACGGTGGCGGCAGCGCCGACACGTTGTTCGGCGACGACGGTGACGACGTGATCTTCGGTGATGATGGCGATGACCTGATCGAGGGCAATGCCGGCAGTGACACGATCGAGGGCAATCTCGGCAACGACACCATTCACGGCCACTCGGTCAGTAATACCGGTGACGACGCGGCAACCGATTTCATCTTCGGCAACGAAGGTGATGATTTTCTGTACGGTGACGCCGGCGACGACCAGATTTTCGGCAATGCGGGTGACGACACCATCGAAGGCAATGCCGGTTCGGACACGGTTAACGGCAACGAGGGCGACGACACCATCTTCGGTCACAGCGCCACGGGTGCAGGCGACGACGATGCGGTCGATTTCCTCAACGGCAATGAAGACAACGACACC
>CBDULB010000014.1:0-73121 GCA_965367965.1 uncultured bacterium
AACCTTGGGTTGGGGAGCGGTGGTGGATGGTTGAGTCGGACGCCTGTTTGCAGGCAGGGGCTCAACTATTCCAATGACTATTCCAACGACGGATGCTCGGTGGAGTCGATGACGTGATGGATTGTGTCGGAATCGATCCGCAGGGCTTCGAGGCTGTAGGTTTCGGCCAACTCGTCGGTGCGATAGCGGATGCGATCGTGCGGGTCCGGTTCGGGCGAATAGACGTCTCCGCTCCACGGGTTGCGTGGCGTGGTCTCGAGGTGTCCCGAGGTATTGAGCAGGACGATCAGTTCGGCACCGGTCATCGGTGTTTGTTTCGGATAAAGCTCTTCGTCGACGTGATACTTTTGCAAGGCCTCCTGCAGGGTCAACAGCGTTCCGCGAACCTGCTGATCGAGACGTTTTTCGACGATTGAGGGCCGCAGTACGCCGCCGAGCAGGATGACGAAGCTGATAATGAGAAGGAGACGGGTTATCATCGCTCGAACAACCAGGTTTGAATCGGGGCGTGGAAATGGGCGAGGCAGAAGGCGCCGATCAGAAACAGCAGCGCCACGGCATCGCGGGTCGAGGGTTTGTCGTGGGCCGATCGTCTTCTGAGGAAATCGAGCAGCAGGCCGGTTGGGCAGCCGTATTTGCAGTAGGCCATGGGCACAAAAATGGCGGCGACCAAACCGATGATGGCGACCGCGATGGTGGCTTTTCCGGCGGCGTTGAGCAGATAGGCATCGAAGGGTTCGATGCCGGCGAGATCGAAGGGCAGATCGACAAACGAGACCACCAGCACCAGGCCGAGCAGCAGCACCGGCAGGGTCTTTGCCGACCACTTGGCATCGGAACCGAGGTGAATCATCCACCGTACCGGGGTGTATTTCATCAGCCAGCGCTGGGCGTGTCCGTGCGGGCAGATGAACTGGCAGTAGACCGGTTGGCGCGAAAACCAGGGCACGATGAAACAGGCAGAGGCGAACAGCACCAGACCGGGTGTCTGTTGCCAGGGTATGCGGCTTTGCGCCCAGCCGATGAGCAGCGATTGGGCGAGGAGATCGCCGAGCACGAAGCCGAGCACGATGAACACCGCGATCGAGAAAACCAGTCGCCAGCGTTGCACCTTTGGGTTTTTGACAAAGGCGAACACGCATCCGCCGATGAGGATGGTGAGCAGCGCGAAGTCCTGCCAGCGAAGTCGGAATTGCGCGCCGCTGGTGGCGTCAGCCTTGCCGACCTTGGTGCGCCCGGTCAGGCTCCAGGCGAGCGCTTCGCTGGTGCGTGATGCGCCTGATACGCCGTAGATCTCGGCGTCGTTGAGGTCTTCGATGGCGGAAATTTCGTCCCAACTGCGACCGTTCCAGCGCTCCATGAAATAGTAGTCGCCACTGACGTCGCTGACGTGGCTGGGCGTGTCGTAGCTGTGGCGGATGGCGACGCCGAGGGCGCGCTCGTCATTGTCGAAAACGATCAAAGCATCGGTCGGTCCGGAATAGCCGGTAATGTCCCGCGACCACGGCATGGTGCGTGCGGCGTAGCCGAGTGGAGCGCCGTCTTTATCGCTGACAAACAGTCCGGCCCGTTCCGAGGGGTCGGGGCTGAGCTTGTGGGCATCCGGCAAAAAAGCGGCGACCTCGCTGACGGTGATCGGCCGATCGCCCTGCACGCGCAGACGCAAGTGGTGTTCGCGGATCAACCACGCGATGGCGAGGATGACGGCGAGTCGATAGATCTGGAGCAGGGCGGAAGCGATGGGGGAATTAGGCGCAGAATGGCCTTGGCTTCATCCTTCTTTTTCGGATTCTGTCGCAGCCGGTTTCGAGCCGTCCTCTGGCTTGCGAAACAGGTAGGCGGGCGCACTTCGTTCGGGATCCTTTTTCCAGATCACGTAGGAATAGATCGTCGGAACGATGAGAATGGCGACAACGCTGACGATGATGATCACCAGAACGAGGCCGCTGTCAGCTCCGGCGATGCCGCAAATGATCAGCATGGCTGCAATCAGCGCGAACAACCAGCTGCTCAATCGATGTGTCTTCCGCCACGACAGTTCGCTGCTCAGCGTCCACGGAGTACGCATGCCAAACATATAATTACTCTGAATTTTGCCCATGCAGGCACCGATCACCGCGAACAGCAGCCCCACGCCGAGAAACATCAGGCGGTTCATCGAGACCTGGTAGCCTAGAGTGGTGAACACAATGCCGCCGTGAACCATCGACATCAATGCGACGGTCGCCAACCACACCGCCTGATAGGCTCGCGACGAACGCAACAGATTGCTGCGGCGGGGCTCGATCCATGGCAGCACCGCCAGAATGACGACCAGTCCGATGATGACAAATACGGTATACCAGAGTCCCATCGGTCCGGTATAACCGTCGACCTCGCCTTTGCCGTTCCAATGGATCGGCACGCGGGTATCGGGTCCGATCTTCTGTGATGCCCAGAACGACAGCGCGCTACATGCCGCGATAAGGATCAGGCTGCCGATCAGGGCAGGTCCGAATCGGCTCAAGCCGGGTTTGGGATTCGCATCGTTCACGGTAAAGTATTGTGATCCGGGATCCGGCAGGCCTCAAGCTTCGGGTTTTTCCATCCAGCGACGCACCAGTGGCAGGGCCCAGGCGATAAGGATACCGGTCCAGATGAGGGCGGCGTAAATGTGGTGCGAGATCAGCAACGACGCCTTCATGTCGGCGGAGATTCGAGTCGCCGCGGTGATGATAAGCAACCAGACGAGCCAGCGCCAGCGTGTTGAAGTTTCATCGATGGGGGGCAGGCGGTCGGAATGTCCGAGACTGACCCGCTCGGCAATCAGCAGGATGGCGAGACCGAAGCCGCCCAGAAACAGGAGGTGTTCGATGGCATAGCCGGGTCCGGGCCAGATGCTGCGGGTGAGAAATGATGTCGCCAGAAGCCCGAGCGCCAACCGCAGAGCCCGGGAGCGGGTCGATAAAACTTTGGCCCGCCAGATTGTCGGGCAGGCCAGGATCGCCCAGACTACGATAGCGGAAAATCGCAGCAGGTTGCCGCAACGCACCCAGCCACTGGCCTCGATCAGGAATGAAACCAACACCAGGATCGCCGCCAGAGCCAGTCCGCGACCGGCGCGTGGAGCGGGTATCGGCTTGTCGAAGAAACGCGGAAACATAAAAGTGCCGAGGCCAAGCAGAGGCAGCAACAGCATTCCCTGAAAGGCGAACAGACGTGTCAGCAGGTGCGTCAGGGGTGGCAGGTCGAAATAGCTGGCGGTCCAAATCAGTGCGGTGATGAAACCCAGGCCAACGCCGCCGGCTGCCATCAGGAAAGCCCCGTTGGGCCGGTCATCGCCGCGCCGGGCCCGGTCGGCGAGAAAGGCGAGAAGGCACAGTGAATGGGCGGCAAAGGCGGCATCGCCGAAGCGCCACTGGGCAAACAGGTACGCAAACTGAGCCAGGCTCCAGGAGAGTATCAGTCCACCCAGTTCCCAACTTTTCATCGCCCCGGCCTCGACGAATCGCGGCCAGGCGGTGCCGAGAAAACCGGCAACGAACGCGCCGCCGAATCCGAAAATCATCAGGCGCGGATGCAGCAGTTGCGGCACGACCTGCCACCAGCCTGCGTAGAACAGCGGCCAGACCAGTACACCGAGAATCGACGCCGCCACGCCGAGCGGGAAAAAGGCGCGGAACGGTTCGGAAGCACGGGAAGCGGAATCGGTGTCGGGTGTAGGCATGAACGAGTGCAAAAAAGCGGTTGCCGGATCGCGTGGCTTTCTCCAGAAGTTACCCAATACATCATGGCTGACAACAAAACCAAAACCTATCGAGTCGCGCGTGCTCAAACAGACGGCAGTGACGACTTCTGGACGGGGGCCGAAGAACTGACTGACTTCGAGTTTCCGTGGCTCGATCACGAGGCGCCGCCCACCAGTTTCCGGGCGCGCTGGACCGAAGCCGATCAGCGTCTGCATTTCCGTTTTGAAGTCATCGATGGCGACATTGTTCTCGGTGAAGGCATCGATGCCAAGCAGCTGGTGATCGGTTCAGACCGGGTGGAATTGTTCTTCGCGGTCGATGCCGAACTGTCGCGCTACTACAGTTTGGAAATGGATCCACGTGGCGTGGTGCTCGACTACGCCGCGAAATTTCATCGCCAGATGGATTGGGACTGGTCGATCGACGATCTCGAACTCGATACCGATATTCAGGAAGGCGGTTATTCGGTCGAAGGCTCGGTGTCGCTCGACGAACTCGATCGACTCGGCTGCGTTCACAACGACGCAGACGGCACGCGCTATTTGATCGCCGGAGCCTATCGCGCTGAGTTTCATCGCGGTGCCGACGGTGCGGTGATCGAAGACTGGATCTCGTGGGTCGATCCGCAGGTCGAGACGCCGGACTTTCACATCCCGAGTTCATTCGGGCGCTTCGTATTAGCCAAGTGAGGCTTTCCAGCGGGTGTATTCGCCGAGAATTTCGGCGCGGCTGCAGCGCTCGCGGATGACGCTGCGGGAGCGCATGCGGTAGACCTCATTGATCTTGTAGGAGGGCACGAGAAACTGAAAATCCCAGGCCGGGTTGGCGGTGGCGAGAGCGGTATTGACGCCGCCGCCGGAGGGCGAGTGGGTGATGCGGATGCGGCCATCGTCGCTGTCGAACATGGCGATGAAAACCAGGTCGTCGAAGTAGCCGTAGAACAGCGGTTTGTCGAAACGCATCGGTGAAAAATTCTTGTAGAGGGCGTCGCGCGCTCCCGCAGCGAACTGCATTTCAAAATCGTCATCGCGACCGCGCAAAGTGCTGTGCAGGTCGTGTTGCTGAGTGCAGAACTGCGACCACAGTTGGTTCTGATTTTCCAGGCCGCCGATGAAGTAGAGACTTTTATCAATCGGAGCGTTCATGTAGCTCGCCCAGAAGCAGGCGATGTAGCCATAGTTGAACACATGTTGCGTCGCCCGGCAGCGGTAGTCCATGTCCAGATAGTGCGGCTCGGCGACCGAGAACCTGGTCCAGCTCTCCAGGAAAAAAGTCGGGGTTGGCGGCTGGTGCAGTTCCGCTTCACGCTCGCTGATCGTGTTGAGCGTCATCGGTGCGCGACGCGGCTCGAAGAAAATGTCGTTTTGGTTTTCAAACACACCACTGACGATGTGTTCGTGATTGAGGCCGGCGTAGGCGGGTACGAACAAACTGCGGGTGCTGAGCCGATGTTCAAGGCTCCACACGCCGTTGTAACCGCCGCGGTGTGGATCGGCAGCGGCGTTGTCGCCGATGACCGCAGTGAGCCCGGAGGTGGTCAGCGTTTGCGAAGCCATGCGCAATTACTCCCCGGCGGGTTCGGTGGTCGTGCTCACCTTTGCAGGCTCAACCTTAGCGGCCGCTGCGGCGAGATTTTTGATGTAGGTCTGGTCCGTCGCGGAGAGCTGATCGAGTGCGAAGTCGGTCGGTTTGCTTGCCTTGTCGAGCAGGAAGCGAACCTTGCCGTCGCGGATCACTTCGACCGGGCCTTGCTTGCCTTCCGCCGGAGCGGAAAATGCCAGCAAACGCGCCTGCATGCCTTTGCCTTCCAGATTCGTCCAGACGCGCAGCGGGGTAACCGAGGTGAAATTGATGGTGATGACCCGCCTGGTCTGAGGTTTCTGAGTGACGATGCCGACACCGGTGTTGCTGCCGCCACTGATGTCGCGTTTTTTAAACTTCGTCGGATGCGCCGGCGTGACCACTGGTGACTGCGCGGGCGACTCCTCCGCCAGCGCAAATATCAGGCAGAAAACGACGGCAAGAAAGGTGGCGGACGTTCGGCTCATGCCGACATGATATCGCTGACGGAGAGCCGGGGCAATGCGCGAGTTTTGCTGAGACCGATTGCCATGGACAAGGATTTCGAGATTCGCTAATATCGTTAGCCCCAAGGCGGTTACCAATCCGTCGGGCTTAAAAATGATCGCCTTTTAAAGTCTCATGTCTGAAACTTCTGACAACGAATTCGTCACTGCGGATCTGCCCTTGATCTGTGACGGAGACGAACGGCTGAATTTTGCTCTGCAGACTCAGCAGCCGCGATATTTCCGGGTTGGCAATGGTGACGCGGAGGGACGCACCGGTGCCGGCGATCTGGAGGCCTTTACCGAAAATTTGAGCCTGCTTCAGAACTGCAGCATTCGCATGGGCAACCTGCTCGAGATGGACGCGGTGTCACACTGCGTTGTCTATGAAAAGGACTCGACCATTGCCTACCGTTACGACTCCGACTCCAATCCGCGCCAGCCGGTGGTAGTCGGGGCGATGGTTAACCGGCAGGTGCCGATCCGTCAATTGCTCGCCGATTTGGCGGACATTTAAGGGCACCGCATCATCTTGCTCCGAAACTATGAAAATCACCGCCACTCTCAAAGCGACCCTCCATGCGCTGCGTCAGGTTGGCACGGTGCGAGGTGTTTGCCTCTGCCAAAATGGTGGAATTCTGGAGAACCTGTTTCCGTTTTCCACGGATCGTATGCAGTCGTTCTGCGACGAAGGGGTGAACTTGTTCGCTGATTTTTCGGCACGCGGGCGCGACGTCGAGCGTCTGGTGATGGGCTTCGATGGTGGTCAGTTGGTTATGCTCGCCGATGGCGATTTGTTGCTCCTGCTGATCCACCTGATTCCCGATGAAGCAGACTTCGTCGCCAAGGCGGGGCGTGCTTTTTTAAATGATTACCGTGCGGAGTATGGAGCGGCGGAGAATGTCGTGCCGTTTCCTGAAGCGGTGCGGCAGGAGCCGGTCGAAATACCTCAGGAGCCCGTCGAAACGCAGCAGGTTATGGTTGAAATAGCGAATCAGCCGGCCACGCCGATGACGTTTCGTGAGCTGCTGGCGGCTGCTGTGAACGCGCCCGAACAGAATTCAGCCGAACACTCGCTACTGGCCGAAGCAAGGACCGCGACCGAAAAGAAATCGGACGCTCAGGATTCGCAAGTTGCCAAGCCTGAACCTCAGGCTGAACCCAAGCCGGCGGCGTTTGCCGCCCGCGCTCAACGCAAGGTGCCCATTACCAAGCGTATCGTTGGCGAGGTCGTCGTCCAACCGGCGCGACTGGCGGCGCAACAACCGAAGTCGACCTTGCCGCCACAGAAGACACCCCGAGTGCGCAGCCGGCGACGATCGTCGTAAGCGAGTCAGTGTCGTTATCGCTCGAAGCTGAGATCGACCATCAGGTCGTGAGCGATGGCTTCGAGATCGCTTTGCAGCGTCGCCGCATCGATCGTTTGAGGCAGGTGAACGCGGGCGGTGGCGCGGAACATTTTCTCTCCCGACATCGGTGCGCTGAAGCACTCAGTGGCGAGGTCTTCGATGTTGGCTCCGCAGGCGGCGACAGCGGCGGCGATCTGCCGAACGATGCCGGTACGATCCTGACCGACCAGTTCGACTTCGATGGTGTCGCCGGCCCTTGAGCCGGTGTCGCTGTCGGGAGCACTTTGTCCGGGAACCGCGGTCACGGTCAGGCCATCGCCCTCAAGTGTTTTCAGTGAATCGATCAGCGATTCGACATGATCCTCGGCGGTTTCGATGAACAGCATGCCGGCGAACTGGCCACCGAGATGCGCCATCCGGCTGTGGGTCCAGTTGCCTGCACCGGATTCGACCGTGCGCGAAATGGATTCTACCAGACCGGGGCGGTCGGGACCGACGATAGTGATGACAACGGAACTTTGCATGGTGAGCGGGAGGGCGTTAGCTTGGCCCAAATTTCGATGCCCGCCAAGTCAAACACATCCCGTGAAAAGCAAACTTCCGCCGCCGAGTTATGCTGGGTGGTCGCGCTGGACTGCGAGGCGCGGCCGGTGATCGAAGCACTGCGCATGAAACGTTGCGTGGGCGATCAGCCGTGGCCGGTGTATGCCAACCGGGATGAAACGCAGTGGTTGATTGTGTCCGGCATCGGTCGCGTGGCGAGTGCGGCTGCGACCGGTTATCTGGCGGCGTTGGCGGCGCCACCGCGCAGCGCGTGTTGGTTGAATTTCGGCATTGCCGGTCATCCGTCGCTCGAGCTGGGCGAATTGCGTCGTGCCGGCAAGGTCATCGATGTCGCACCGCAGCGGGTGTGGTATCCGTCAGAGGTCACGCGCAAGGCGCCGCAGGCGGAGGTGCTGACGACAGTGGATCGGCCAGGTAGCGACTTTCCGGGCGGTGGACTGGTGGAGATGGAAGCGGCGGGGTTTTTCCCAACCGCCTCCCGGCTGGCGACTCGCGAGCGGGTGCAGGTGGTCAAAGTGGTTTCGGACAATGCCCGGGAGACTTTTGAAAAATCGATCACGCCGGCCGGAGTCAGCGCCCGGGTGAGCGCTGTAATGACCGATCTACTAAGCTACGCCGATGCGCTGCGAGCGGTCGCGCGCGAGGTCGGTGAGCGCGGCGGTGATTGCTTTGACTTGCTCGAAGCCGTGGAGTTTCGACTGACGGTGACCCAGAGGCGGCAGTTTGAGCGACTGGTCGAGCGACTCGATGCGCTCGGCGGCGTGGACGCGGAGCGTCTCGGCGGGCTGTGGAAAGGGGTGAACTCGGGGCGCGAGGCTTTGCGGATTTTGGAAGGGGAACTGGCTGACCGGCCGATTCAGTTTGGATAATGGATACCATTTACGTTGAAGATGCCGTCAGAGATCATGCCCGCACGCGACAGCTGCTGGAGCGGTTTCCCGGGGCGGCGGTGTTGCCGTGTGAATCATATGGCGAAGTGTTCAATCCACACGGTCAGGACTTTCGGCTGCAGAAAAAGAACCCGGCGTTGATCATCGCTGAAAAACGCGGTGCGATGGTGCTGCCGACGCCGCCGGGCTACGGCATCGGGCCGGAGCGGAACTTTTACTTTTCGCATCTGCTGAATTGTCTCTACGACTGTCGCTATTGTTTTTTGCAGGGCATGTTTCGATCGGCGAACTATGTGTGGTTTGTAAACTACGAAGGCTTCTGGTCGGCGATCAAAGACGAAGCGGCGGCGGCGAAAGCAGCGGGGGAAGAGGCTTGTTTTTTCTCGGGCTACGACTGCGATTCGCTGGCGATGGAATCGGTGACGGGGTTTGGTGCGGATTGTTTGGATCAGTTTTCCAGATTGCCATCGGCGCTGTTGGAGCTGCGCACCAAGAGTGTCGGCATTCGATGTCTCAAGGAGCGGCAGGCACTGGAAAATGTCGTCGTTGCCTTCAGCCTGACGCCGGCCGAAGTCGCCGCCGCGGTTGAGCACAAAGCGCCGCCCCTGGAGCGGCGCATTGCGGCGATGCGCGATCTGGCAGAACGGGGCTGGAAAATCGGTCTACGCCTCGATCCGTTGATCGATTACGCGGATTTTGCCGGTGGCTATCGGCGTTTGGTTGAGGCGATTTTTGCCGAGGTGCCGGAATCGTCGGTGCACTCGGCGACCTTCGGGCCGCTGCGTTTTCCCAAAGAAATGCTGTCGCGGATCACGAAGTTGTATCCTGAGGAGAAGTTGTTCGCGGTGCCGTTTGAGCTGCGCTCAGATGGTTTAGCGTCGTATCCGGAGGCGCGGGAAACTGCCCTGCGCGCGCAAGTCAGCGACTTGCTGACGGAGCGGCTCGGTAGCGAGCGGGTGTTCGACTGTGTCGCGCCGCTTGAGCCGACGGCGCCCCGGTGAGCCCGACCTGCCCCGGAACCGTGACAAGACGATTTGTCAGTTGATCTTTTTGAGTGCTTCGATTGAGAGAAAGCACAGGATGTGCATTGCGGCCGGTTGCAAAACCGCCCTGTGAGCGGGCATCGAATCGTCAACCGGTGAAACTCAATTCCGTTCGCCAATTACTTCGTTGCCCGGGCTCGAGCTCCCTCAGAACGTGCCTGTCTGGTCCTGATCCACCGCCCGCTCGTGATCAGATACCATGCATTCCATACATCGACTCAAATTTGTAAATGTCGTATACTTAGCTGTTCGGCAGAAAAATACCTTTCCGTGAGAACTCAATATTACACAGCGACAAGTCTTGATGGATTTATAGCGACTGAAGACGATTCCTTGGAGTGGCTATTCGCTCTTGGTGATCTGAGCGATTCGAGCTATCCGGAATTCATCTCGGAAGTGGGTGCCTTGGCTATGGGGTCGGCGACATACGAATGGATGACTCGCAACGCGGACAAGCTTTCTCAAGAAACTGGGTCTTCTTGGCCATATTCTCAACCAACCTGGGTCTTTACCAGTCGCGACCTTCCAACCATCGACGGTGCAGACATTCGATTCGCCACCGGCGGTGTCGATCAGTTTCATAATGAGATGCAATCCGTTGCTGGCACAAAGAATATTTGGATCGTAGGTGGAGGTGATCTCGCGGGTCAATTCTATGATGCCGGGCTACTTGATGAGTTGATCGTCCAGATAGGTTCAGTGACCCTGGGCAAGGGTAAGCCACTCTTTCCCCGCAGGGTTCTAAGTCCAAATTTGATTCTGAAGTCTGTCAACCAGATGGGAGCAGGCATGGCCGAATTCCGTTATGAAGTGCGCAAGAAATAACAATCAAAGAAGCCGAACACGGCGTCGCGCTCAACACCTGCCCCGCCGCGAGTTCCAGCCGTCATGACAACTACAACCTCAATCCACAGTCGAAGCCTCGCTCTCGGGCAGGTGTGAGAGGACTAGGCGTTCGATGTTCAGCACACAGCAGGAAAGGAAAATGCCATGACCAGAATCGCCACTGCAACATTTCTTGCCGCACTCGCGGTCGTTGCGCACACAAACTCTGTCTACGCACAAGAGGTCAGCGTTGATTCAATGCCTCCATCTGTAGTCACTACAGTGCCGGCCTGCGGCGATACGGAGGTGCCCGCTACCACCAAAGAAATCAAAGTTACCTTCAGTAAAGACATGAAGACAAAACTGATGTGGTCATGGTGCATGCAGTCACCCGGGACGTTTCCCGAGATCACTGATCCGAAAGCGATCAAGTATCTCGACGACAAGCGGACGTGTGTGCTGCCTGTCAAGCTGACAGCGGGGAAGACCTACGTGATCTGGATTAACAGCGAGAAGCACAATGCATTTCGGGATATCAACGGGAACCCGGCTATCCCGTACCTTCTTGTTTTCTCAACCAGGTAGGCAAAGAGATACAATGGTTTTTGATGCGGAAGGGGTCTTCAGCAAGGCGTTGCACCACTGCGCTGATTTGCCGTCTGTCAAAAGTCTTATGGCCATTTGACCATCAATCTTGAAGTCAACGTTCGCCCCCGGTCAGGGATATTGTGAGCATTGACGTTGGCATCGCCCGATCATCACAACAGAAACTGAAAAACCAATGCCCTACATCAATTTGAAAATAACCCGGGGAGTCACGAGGCAACAGAAAGCGATCATTGTCTCCGAGTTCACGGCGATCCTGGTCGAGCATCTTGGAAAGAAGCCGGAGCATATCCATGTCGTGATCGATGAGATCGAAGAGGAGAACTGGGGCTTTGCGGGGATGCTCACCGATGACTACCGAAAGCAAACAGACGGGACCTAGCGCCGGGAATGCGTAGATGCTGACGAAGGTTCGAGCAGGTGCTTCGCACCGAGGCCAAAAAACGCGTGTCGATTTCGCGCGGCCTGAGCGCGGTTGCCGCTACTCGGTAAACGGCGCAATGAACAGCGGGGTGCCGCCCTGTGCGGGCGGAGCGGCGGCACCTCCGGTTTCGGGAACTGCGGCGGCGGTGTCGACGATGGTGTCGGGAAATTGTTTCTGAAAAGCGCGGATGAATTCCCGGTCGAGACCGGTGCCGCCGATCTGCAGAATGCCGAGTTTTTTCAGTTCGAGCAGGGGTGCGCCGTCGATAATTGCACTGCATCCGGTCAGGTCGAGGTCGATCAAGTCCGGGAGGGATTTGAGGGCGGTTATGTCGGCCAGCGAGGAGCAGCCGGGCAGTGACAGTTCATTGATGGCGGGAGCGACCCCGATGCCGTCCAGCGTGGTTAAATTCGAGCAGAAATCGAAGCCGACGTAGGTCAGTCCGGAGGCTTCGGGAAAACCCGCGAGACTGGTCAATGCTTCCGCGGCTTCGATGTGTAACTGGCTGAGCTGGGTCTGAGTGCTGATCGATTGCAGATCGAACAGATCGGGCTGGCCGCCGAGCCGGAGCACATCGAGCCGGGAATCAACAGGCAGCAGGCCGGTGATGTTGAGCGACACGCAGTCGCGAATGTCGAGCATGCTCAGCGCGCGCAGGCTGGGTAGCCCTGCGACCTTACTCAGCGAGTGGCAATTGGCCAGAAACAGATCGGTGAGCTTGGCAGTTTCCTGAAGACCGAGGACGGTATCCAACTGGCCGCAACTGCCGAGCCAGAGTTCTTTGAGCTCACCGAGCGAGGTGACATTGACGAAGCTCAGGCTCTCACAGGCTTCGAGACGCAGATTGTTGAGACGGGGTAGTCGGCGCCTGCCGTCGAATTCGGAAAGCAGGCGTGACCCGCTCAGATCGAGCGTTTCCAGGCGCGACAGTCCGCTGACGCCATCGATGTCGGTCAGTTCTGCGCAGTCCATCAGGACCAGGCTGCGCAAATGTTTGAGGCGGGTGAGATCACCGGTGCGCTGAAGTTTTGGCAATCCGATGGCGATGATGTCACGCAGACTGCGTGCCTTGCCGACGCCTTCCAGGGTAGTCAGTGACGGGCACTCTGAGATATTCAGCGACGCTACATGACCACTGCGTGCCAGCAGGTCGCCGACGCTGTCCAGATCGGTAATGGCGGCGTCGTCGAGACTGATCTCGAGGCCGTCGACGGCTTCGGTGATGGTTGCCCCGAAGTTTGATGTCAGTTCCAGTTGCGCGGCCCGGCGCTTGGTCGCCTGATACTGGGTCGACGCGAAAACGATCGCCGCGACGATGATCAGCGACAGCAAAATCCGTTTCGGAGACATGACGTTGCCGTCTTCCGTCGCGGTATGCGTTGATCTGGGAGTGACGCCGTCGCTGGTTCTGGGCATTTTTTCTAAAGAGAAACGTGAACGGCCCCTCAGGGAACTGGTGTGCGTTCGACGATGCGATGGATGATCTGCTCGCTGGTGATCTCCTCGGCTTCGGCTTCGTAAGTGAGTAGAATACGGTGGCGCAGTACGTCGAGAACGATGTCCTTGATGTCCTGTGGAACCACGTAGCCGCGACCGTTCAGGTAGGCGTTGGCGCGCGCGGCGAGGGTTAGGTTGATGGTGCCGCGCGGTGAGGAGCCGGCACGGATCAGATTTTTCAAATCGGGATCGACACTCTCAGCGTTTCGGGTCGCGCTGATCAGGGCGACGATGTAGTCCTTCACGCCGTCGTCGATGAAGATGTGGTTCACGATGTCGCGACTCTGAATGATGGTCTCGGCGTTGACAACGGCTTCAGTCGTGGTCTTCGGCGCGGAGTTACCCATCAGATCGAGGATGCGTCGCTCTTCGGCTGCCGAGGGATAGTCGACCATGACTTTCAACAAAAACCGGTCGAGCTGTGCCTCGGGTAGCTGGTAGGTGCCTTCCTGATCGATCGGGTTCTGGGTCGCCAGAACGAGGAAAGGATCGGGTAGCTTGTAGGTGGTATCGCCGATGGTAACCTGCCGCTCCTGCATGGCTTCGAGCAGGGCGCTCTGGACCTTGGCGGGGGCGCGGTTGATTTCGTCGGCGAGAATCAGATTGGAAAACACCGGGCCGAGTTTCGGGGTGAATTCGTTGCTCTGGGGATTGTAAATCAGTGTTCCGACCAGGTCGGCCGGCAGCAGATCGGGAGTGAACTGAATGCGCTGAAAGTCGACGCTGAGACTGCCGGCGAGGGCGTGCACAGTGAGCGTTTTGGCCAGACCGGGAACGCCTTCGAGGAGAATGTGGCCGTTGACTAACATGCCGACCAGCAGGCGATCGACGAGAGCTTCCTGGCCGATGATGACTTTGCCCATCTCTGCACGCACGGCGGGCACCCAGGTGTTCTGTTGTTGGATGTGCTCGGACAACTGGGTGGTGTCGATGGCCGGCTCAGACGGGCTGGCGGCGGCGACGCTGGTTTCGTCGACGATGCTGCGTCTCGGTGGGGTCGGAGGCAGGGGCACGGAACTCATGGAAAATGGATACTGGGGCTACTTTTCAAAAACGGGCAACTGGATGCCTCGGGAACTCGCAGGGGATGGCTTGGTGCGCCGGTGACTGCGGGACAGCATAGGATGGGCGAGAATGAGCTGACTTCAAGTGCCTTCCGCCACCGGTGTCTGGCCGGCGTCGCCGATGGCCGGTCCGGCTGATGGATCGCTGTCGGTAGGATCGCTATCACTGGTGAGGTGTGGTTTGGCGCGTTTTTCCCAAATGAAGCGACGGAACAGCACCTTGACGGACGCCGTCAGAGGCACGGCCAGCAGAGCGCCGAGCAGGCCGCCGAGCAGCAGTGACCAGAACAGCATCGAGAAAATAACGGTGACCGGATGCAGTCCGACCGAGTCGCCGACGATTTTCGGAGCGGTGACCAGGCCGTTGATCTGCTGAAGGACGAAAAACAGTCCGATCACAATCAAGGGGTAAACCCAGACGTCGGTCGGCAGGAACGACCAGGTATTGACCAGTGCTTCGGCGATAGTGCCGTTCTCAGAGATCTTGGCGACATAGCCGACTTGTTCTGCGCCGTCGACAATGACCGCAATCTCGCTGCCGATCTCAGGGGCGGCGGCACCTGCGGCGATTTTGACGTCCTCTTTGTGACCGAAATGAGCGATGGCGATCAGTGCGGCGGGGATCAAGCAGATCAAATTGCCGATGTAGGGGATCAGTCCGAGCAGCGCAACGAACACACCGATCAGCAGGGCATACGGCAGTCCGATGCTCCACAGGGCGATGGCGATGAGCACACCGTCGATCATCGAGACCAGCATCTGGCCACGGAAAAAGGCGATCAGGTAACCGTTGATCTCGCGCAGCACGTCGACCAGTTCGTCTTTAAACTTCGAGTCGTAGAGTGGCAGGTAGTTGCTCCAGTTGTGGGCGATGGTGGTGCTTTCGCGCAGAAATACGAACAGGTAGATCGGCACCAGCAGCAGGCCGAGCAGGTAACCGATAATCGAGGCGGCGCTGGAGAAACCGCGACCGAGATAGCGCCCGATGTCCTTAGAGAACTGGGCCAGCTTCTCGCTGATCCAGTTGACTGCTTCATCGCCTTTGACCCATTCCTCTGCCTTGGTGTAAAACGGCAGGTCGGAGAATTTCGAATCGAGGCTGACCGATTTATCATCGACGAAATCGCCGAAGCGCTGCTGCAATTCTCCGGTGGCGACCTGGTCATTCCAGAAGCCGACCGCTTCACTGATGGTCGGGCGCAGCACCAGCACCGCGAGCAGGACGGCGGCAAGCATGAAGCTGATAAACACCACCATCACTGATCGGCCGTGGTCGAGATGATTGTCCTTTCGCGTCAGCCAGAGCACAATCGGTTCGAGCAGGTAGGCGATGATCGCGGCGACTGCGACCGGAATCAGGATCGGCTGCAGAAAGCCGAGCACGTAGCTGGTCAAAATAACGGCCCCGACGGCGATCGCTCCAAGCAGCACGATCGCCAGCGCGGTCAGGCTCGACCACATGGTGCGTTGCTGAAATCGCGTCGGGTAGAGTGTCACCTCGGTCGATTCCTTTCCGGTCGGAAGTTCGCTCAGCGAAGATTCGCCTGCAGTCACCGAGTCGTCAGAAGGGGAAGCAATCGAATCGGAATCGGGTGACATCGGGGCGTTGCGGAGGAAGCTGCCGGCATCTTACGAAGTCTTAGCCTGCCCCGCAAGTGCCGTTCTTTACCGATCGCCTTTGAGCCCGGCATTACCGGTGGATAAGTCTGCCGCGAGCAGGCAGGAGCGAACTGTCGACGGCCTCACGGGTCAAGGGTGGCAAACTCGGACTGAGCGAACGTCAGCATTGACTTCAGCCGTAGCATTCACTATGGAGATCACCGGTTCGGATGTTTTTTCGAATCTGTAAATAACTTACTCTAAGGATTCTATAAAAATTTATACGCTCGAAGTGTAACGCTTTCAGGGGCTTTTGTGGGTCGCGGGTAGCGCTCGTCGCCAGCGGATGGCAGGCGTGTCGAGGTCGGCCCGAAGCGGTGAATAACCTGACAACGACTCTGGACCGGTCCGCGAACAAGATGTGAATAACTTGTGCAAAACCGTGGCCCTGCAGCACTCAGAATCCGTCGGCTTCGTCCTCGTAGGCGCGGTCACCGAACTTCATCCACTGCTTCACGAACGAGAGTTTGGCTTCACCGGTGGGGCCGTTTCGCTGTTTGGCGATGATCAGTTCGGCGCGACCTTGAGTCTCTTCGCGGGCGTCTTCGTCTTCGGCGTAGTACTCTTCACGAACCAGCAGGGCAACCACATCGGCGTCCTGCTCGATGGAGCCCGATTCTCGAAGGTCGGACATCTTGGGTTTACCACCGCCGCGTGAATCGGGATTCCGGTTCAACTGGGCGAGAACGATGATGGGGATGTCGAGCTCTTTGGCCAGTCCCTTGATGCCCGAGGAAATTTCGGCGATTTCGATCTGACGGCTGTCCTGGCTCTTGCGCGACGGGCTGCGCAACAACTGCAGGTAATCGATCGCAATCAGTTGAATGTCGTGACTTTTCTTGAGCCGTCGCGCCTTGGCGCGCAATTCCATGATGGTCAAACCGGGGGTGTCATCGATGAAAATCTGGCTCTGCCCCAGCTTGTTGGCGGCATCCATCAGGCGCGGGAAATCCCGGCTCTGTGAGAGAAAGCCACCACGCAGTTTTTGCATCTCGACTTCGGCGCGCGAACAGAGGAGTCGTTGCACCAGCGAGTCGGCGCCCATTTCCAGGCTGAAAACGGCGACCGGAAGTGGTTCTGCTGCGTCGATGGCGACGTTCTCGACGATATTCATCGCGAATGACGTCTTACCCATCGCCGGACGGGCGGCGATAACAATCATTTCTCCGCCGTGCATGCCGTTGAGAAACTCGTCGACATTCTTGAACCCGGTCGAGAGACCATTGGTGTTCTCACCGCGGTTTTCGAACATTTCCTCGATCTTGCCGACCGCTTCGAGGACATGCTCGCGCATCGAAAGGATCGATCCTTTTTTCTCAGCGTCTTCGCGAATCGCGAAAATCGTCTTTTCCACACCGTCGAGCAGATCGATGACTTCCTCGGGTGAGTCGTAAGCTTCGGTGATGCTCTTGGTGCAGCCCTGAATGACGCGACGCAGGATGAACTTCTCCTTGAGGATCTCGGTGTAGTGTCCAAACAGTGCGGTGGTCGGAACGTCGTCGAGCAGTTCGGAGATCGCTGAGGGGCCGCCGACAGAATCGATCAGCCCGCGATCAGCGAGCGTTTGATTGAGAATGATCGCATCGATCTCGCTACCGGCTTTGTAGAGGTCGAGCAGGGTCTGGTAGATGGTGAGATTGGCGGGAATATAGAAATACTCCTCGGTCATATTCTCTACCGACTCGCCGATCAGTTCGCTCGGTGACTTGAGCATGCAACTGAGCACAGCGCGTTCGACGTCGCCACTGACCGGCATGGAGCGCAGCGCTTCGATATTCTCGGCGCCGTCTTTAAAGGAACTTTTGCCTTTTTTCTTTTTGTCGAACGGCGAGTTATCGCCGGAAAACTGAGTATCTGGGGGAACGGGTGGCATGGTATCTGACCGAATTGGGCAAAAAAAACGGACGCCTCAGCATGGAGGCATCCGTTGTGATTAGCAACGTCAGGAGTATCGATATTAACGATCTCGACGCGCGAATTTTGCGGCTGATCAGGCCCGGTCTTCGGATTCGCCGGCTTCCTCGTCGTCTTTGGCTTTGACCTTGAGAGGGATGGTGACGATGACGTCCGGGTGAAGTTTGACCGGAACGTCGTAGGTGCCGGTCGATTTGATCGGACCGTCGACTTCAACCATCTTGCGGTCGAGGTCGAGCTTGGTGCGCGATTTGATGCCTTCGAGGATGTCGTTGATGGTGATCGAACCAAAGGCTTTGCCGCCCTGACCGGTAGCAAGTTCGAGCGTGAGCTTGATCTTACGCAGCTTGGTGGCTTTCTTTTCGGCTTCCTGGAACTCTTCAGCTTCGCGGCGGGCGCGAGCCTGTTTCAGTTGCTCGATGTTGCGCAGGTTGGAGCGGGTTGCTTCAAATGCTTTACCTTGAGGAACAAGGCAATTGCGGGCGTAGCCGGTTTTAACGGAAACGACGTCGGCTTCGGCGCCGAGGTTTTCGATTTTCTCGCGGAGAATGACTTCAGTGGTGGCCATGGTGCAGGGAAGTAAATGGGTATGCGGTCTTTAAGGTCCCTCAAGGACCTGAAATTGGGGAAGCGGGACCGGTACGCTCGACGCGGATGCTTGTCAAGCGGGCAGGGGACCAGGGGACTTGCGGGCAAAGCATTTGAGATCGTGCCGAGGTCGCGGTATGAAATGTGATTGTGTCTGAAGTAAACTCTACCTTTGAATTAAAACCCGGTGCCGAGGCGCCGCTATTCTCACTGCCGGACGGCGCGGGCAACGAATTTTCGCTTGCTGAACTGGCTGCAGGCAAACGGGCGGTGATGATTGCCTTTGTCTGTAATCATTGTCCGTTCGTGGTTCATTTGGCGGATGCAATCGGCGACTACGCCCGTGACTCCGCGGATCGCGGGGTGCAAGTGATCGCGATCAGTAGCAACGACGTCGATAATTATCCTGCGGACGCGCCGGATAAAATGCTCAAGTTTGCCGCTCAATACCGTTGGGATTTCCCCTATCTCTACGACGAGAGTCAGGCGGTGGCGAAGGCTTACTCGGCGGCATGTACGCCGGATTTTTACCTTTTTGACGGAAATCTCAAACTGGCCTATGCCGGGCAATTCGACGCGACCCGGCCGGGACGTGGAGGATCCGCTGACGGGGCGGATCTGCGCAAAGCGACGGATTTAGTCATCGCCGGTGAAGCTGTCGCCGGGCCCTGGCTGCCCAGCAGTGGCTGCAATATCAAATGGAAGCCCGGTGGCCAGCCCGCGTATTTCGGGTGATACCGGGAAGCCTGCAACTTTGTCTTCTTGAACGGCCTGCCAATAGTTATGCTGGCGCATTGTCCGTTTCTCATTTTTATTAGTGGCGCTGACTGTTCTTTAAGCGTTCGACATTCACTTCATGAAACCCGAGTCCTCCCAACCTTCATCCGAAAGTGGTCAGACCGGGGGCGCTGATGTTCCGGTTGGCGACAGTTTGCCGGTATTTCTGGACGACGAGGCTTTGCAGTCTATGGAGGGTGAGACCGTTCCCGCGGGTGAAATGGGGGCCGACAGCGATGAGGGCGCCCGGTTGGCGGTCTCGAAGTCACCGGCATCGTCAAGTCGACGCAGCGACTTCGCGACCGCAACATCAGGACGCGCTGGTGGCGGACGCAGATTCAGCTATTTTAAAGCGCTGATCATTTTCCTGATCGTTCAGCTCCTGGTAATGGTCATCGTCGCGGCGGTATTTCGCCGGCCGTTAACTCAGGCCTATGACAAATTGGTCGAACGCGGTTTCATTGAGCCGAACAGTTTGCCCTGGCAGACCGGTGCGGTGGGTGGTGCGGCCGATTCTTCGGTGGGTGATGTCGCCTGGGAGGATGTGCGTCAGCGTCATCAAATGACCTTGTTGGCGGACGCGGCAATTGCCCGCGCGGACCGCGGTGCTTTCGATGAATTGCGTGGTTTACTGGATATCGACAGTGATCCTGCCCGGCGTGCGGCGGCGCGCGCAGAAGTGTTCCGGGTTCAGCAAATGTATACTTCGGCGTCGAAATCGGCGACACCTCCCTTGCCGGTGGCGGAGATTTTCCCCGGGGTTTCCGAGGAGAGCGAGTTAAGCGAAGAACAACTCGTCAAATTGTTGAGTGATCCCGACCGGGAAGCTGAGCGCAGAGTCCGTGCGGCCGAACTGCTCGATGGACATCGTACTCTGATGGCCACCGACGCGCTGGTCAGGGCGATGCAGAAGGACAAAAATCTCGACGTCATCAAGCGGGCGATGGCATCCTTCAAATCGAATACCGGTTACCCGGGCAACGATATGTTCGATGCCTCCGCCGCTGAAAAATGGTGGTCGGAGAATGCCTCCCGTCTGGCGGGTGAATTTGAAAGGTTCAAGTCGGACAAGGCAGCGGCCGAATCCAGGGCCGTGGAACCTCAGCGCATCGAGCCGCAGGCCCAATCACAGCCCCGGGTGCAACCGCGACCTCAGTCGGCCAAGCCTGTGCCGGAACCGGTTCCGCAGGCCGGACGCGCTCCCGGCGGGGCGGGCGGGGACGGGGATGACACGCCGCAGACGCGTGCCATCCGACCGATCGAACGCTAGGCCATCGATGGTGCCAAGCGACCTCGAGAGAGGGCGCGCTGTCTTCTGTCACGGTTTTTCGATGCACCACAGGGCATCGTAGGTGCGGATCAACATCTGATTTCCGCCGACCGCGATCGATGAATTGGTTTCTTCGCCGAGATCATTGAGAGCGACTTCTTCGAAGCGGTCGGGATTGGCTTTAAAAATTGCGCAGTCACCGGCCTGGCTGAGTGAGTAAATGTGGTCTCCGGCAAGTACCAGTGATCCCCAGGATTTGCCGACGCCGGGCAGTCTGGCTTTCCACTCGTTTTCACCGGTTTTCATATCGACGCAGAAGATCACGCCGCCGGAATCGTGGTAATAGTGTTTGCCGTCTTTGGTGACGCCACTGCCGATGCCGCCGTCGTCGCGAACTTTCTGCCAGAGGCGGTGGGTGTCGGTGACATCACCGGATCCGCCGGTGCGCACCGCGATGGAGTTGCCGTGGTAGCCGCCCATGGCGACAACGATGCCGTTATCGTGAACCGGTGAAGTGTAGATCAATGGGTTGAGTCCCTGACAGGACCACAAAGTTTCGCCGCTGGCAGGATCGAAGGCGCGGATTTCGAGTGGAAAACTCATCGCCAGCTCATCGCGCTCACCGGTGTTGTAGATGATGGGTGTGCTGAATGAGCCAATCACGCCCTCGCCGTCGCGGCCCTTGAAGCCATCGGTCCGGTCTTCAGGTTTCCATACCGGCTCGTCGTATTTCCAGACGGTTTCGCCGCTGGCTTTGTCGAGGCCGTAGAGGACGGCATTTTTCGCCGGACCGTGATAGTGGATCACGACATCGCCGTGAATGATCGGTGAGGTCGAATTGCCCCAGACGTGATCGATAGCACCGAGATCACGTCGCCAGAGTTCTTTGCCTTCGAGGTCGTAGGCGACCACGCCCGCTGAGCCATACGAGGCGATCACAACCTTGCCATCGGTCGCGGCGGAGGCGGAGCAGAACGGATTCGAGCGATGGCTGCGTTCTTCTCTTTCGTAGGTCAGGCCATTGCGCCAGATCTCTTCACCGGTGCGCCGATCGAGGCAAAGCAGGCCGCGCCAGTGTTTGGCTTCTTCCGCCTGGGTCAGGAAAATTTTGTCGCCCCAGACAGTGGGGGTCGAATTGCCACGATCAGGAAGTTCGGCGCGCCACTTGACGTTTTTGTCCTTACTCCACTGAGTCGCCAGCGAGGCACCCGACCCGGTCTCGCCCGAGCCTGCGATATCGCCGCGCCAGAAGGGCCAATTTTCGGAAGCGAGCGAGGAGCCGACGGACAGCAGAACAATGAGGGCGGTAGTAAATGACGATTTCATAAGGCGTGGGGCAGGTCTTGGAAACGGTTCATGAAAGTAGGCACATCTCAGCGGCAATGACAAGATGCGCGGCGGCGGGAAAGTTTGCGTGGCTGAGACGCTTTTTTTGCCTAGTTTGCGCCATGCTGACGCCCGCAAGCCGACTCGCCGATTTCCCCTCGTTGGAATCGATGACCTATCTCAATACCGCTGCTGAAGGCTTGCCTCCGCAGTCAGGCCTGGCGGCGATGCAACGCTACTGGGAGGACAAGAGCCGCGGCATGAGTGGTCGCGATGCAATGTTTGCCGAATTGGAGGCGTGTCGCGAATCGGCGGCTGCGTTGTTCGAAGTGTCGCCGGACGAGGTGTCGTTTTGCTCGTGTTCGTCGGAGGCGTTCAACTTGTTGGCATCGGCGATCGACCTGCAGTCGGGTGACGAAGTCGTGATCACTGATCTGGAATTTCCGAGTGGCGCGACGCCATGGATGGGCGCCAGTTCGCAACCGACGGTGAAGCTGTGGAAAAACCGCGACGGCGTGCTCGATCTCGATGACTTGCGGGAGCTTCTGAATGAGCGCACGCGGTTGGTACAGATTTCGTTGGTGAGCTTTCTGACCGGCTACCGGGTGGACTGGGAACCGCTGCGTGACATGGTCCGTTCGCTGGCGCCGAATGCGGTGTTGTCGGTCGATGTGACTCAGGCGGCGGGTCGGGTCGAACTCGATTGTCTGGATGCGGATTGCATCATTGGCAGCAGCTACAAATGGTTGCTGGGAGTTCACGGCAGCTGTGTCGTGGTCGTGCCCCGGGCATCAGCGCACAAGCTGACAACACGCGCCGGCGGATGGTTTCACCTGATCGATGGCTTCGAAAGCGATCGCTTCGAACGGCTGGAAATTGAGCCGGGTGCGAAGAGTTTTTCGGTGGGCATGCCGGCCTTTCCCAGCATTTACGCCCTGCGTGCGGGGATTGATTATGTTCGCGACGTCGGCGTGAACGATATCGCCGCGCACGCCGATCCGATCGTGGCGCGGGTCGGTGAGGGACTGGCCGAGCTGGGAATTCGGCCGATGTCACCCACCAGTGGATCCGGCATTCTTGCGTTCCAGCACGAGCGCGATGCCGAAGTCGGTGCCGCGTTGCTGGAGAAAAATATTCACGTCATGACCCACGCGGGCCGGATCCGGATCGCCGTGCACGGATACAATCAGATGCAAGATGCCGACAAGCTGTTGGCGGTGCTGGCAGAACTCAGCTGAAAAACACCCGTTCGGCGGTCGAGCGCAGAATCGCTTTGCGCTCCTGAGACGTTAGGAAATCGAGTAACGCCGGATCGCGGATCAGGTCGATGGAGGCGCCGTAGCTGTATTCGCCCTGCACCTGATAGGGGCAGTCGGTCGCCCACATCAATCGATCGGCTCCGTAAGCGTCGCGCAGTTGGCGAATCATCGGTGCGAGGTCAGTGTGCGGAGCCGCTTTTTTTCCGAGTGCATAAAAAGCTGACAGCTTGACGGTGACATTTTTCGAATCGGCCAGCTTGAGCAACTGATCGAGATCGTGTTGATCCACCGAGCCGCTGACACCGATGCGCGAAAAGTGATCGATCACCACCGGCGTGTCGGGAAACTCGCGGCACATCTTCTGAATGGTCGGCAGAGCGTCGGGATTCGACAGCAGGCATTGGTTGAGGTTCTGCTCAGCGCAAATCGTCCACATCTTGCGCATTGCGCCGGAACTTTGCCAGTCCGCTGATTTTTCGGCACTGGCATAGAGACGAAAACCGCGCACGCCTTTCGCCTTCAGAGCCGTGATCTGCGCTTGCAAATCGGGCGCGGTTTCGTCGATCACGGCAACGCCGGAGAACACGCCGGGATGGTCGGCCATCGCTTTGAGCATGTACGAATTGTCGAAGCGGTAGTAGCTCATCTGGATGAGCACGATGCGCTCGACGCCGTGTGGACGACATTCGGCGAACAATTCGTCGGGTGTGAAACTGGCCGGTTTCATTTTCGCCTTGTCGAAGCCTTCGGCGAGCGGGTAGGCATCGGTGTCCGGCGTCCAGACGTGAACGTGGGCATCGATGTAGCCTGGCGATTTGTCGGCAGCGATGGCGGGCAGACCGGTGCCGGCGACGGCAGCAGCGGTTGTAATGAGGAAATTGCGGCGGGTGGATTGATTCATCTTATTTTCCAAATTGCAGCAGAAAGCGGCGGTAAAAATCAAACGCCATCTCAACTTGATCGAGGTCGACGAATTCAACGTCTGCATGAGCCTGTTCGATCGATCCGGCGCCGAAGATGATGCCGGGAATGCCTGCGCGCGACAGCTTGGTGACGTCGCAGCCGAAGGGGACACCGATCGATTTGCCCGGCAGGCCGAGTTCAGCGGCGATCGATTCAGCGACGGTGACGACTTCGGCGGAGGCGGGTGTTTCCATGGCTTCGTCACTGAGATGCGGGCTCAGAAGTTCGGCTTCGATCCCGGGATGACTGCGACACAGTTCGTCAATCAGCGATCGGTAGTGAGCGCTCACCGCGGCAGCCGTTTCACCGGGGATCATGCGCCGGTCGATGGTGATGCGGCAACGGTCGGGGACAAAATTGACCTGCGCACCGCCCGCGATTACCCCAATGTTGCAGGTTGGAGAACCGACTAAAGGATGACTGCGAGCGTTAAGGGAAGCGGTGTCCTTTTCCAGCGCTACGATCAGATTTGCCATCGATGTGATCGCGTTCCGGCCAAGCTCGGGACAGGAACTGTGGGCAGTCACGCCGCGTGTCTCGATGTGGAATCGCAACACGCCTTTGTTGGCGCGTACCACCTGACACCCGGTCGGCTCGGCGACGACGGCGGCCAGCGTAGCCACGCCATCGTCGAGGTGCTCGACCAGATCGAGCACGCCACGGAAGGCATTCTCTTCATCGATGACCGCCGCCAGCCAGACTTCGCAGGGCGGAGTTGCTTGTGAGCGGGCCACGTCGCGAAGCGCGTGCATCATGGTCGCCAATCCGGCTTTCACATCGCAGCTGCCGCGACCGAACATTCTGCCGTTCTCGATGGTCGGCTCAAACGGGGGGATGGTCATGCCGGCGACCGACACAGTATCCATGTGCACTTCGAGCACGATGCGCCGGGTCGGGTCTTTACCGGGCAGACGGGCGATGACATTGCGTCGTCCGGGCAGCACTTCGCGCTCGATCGTCTCAATGCCGGTTTCGGTGGCGAAAAAGTCGCGCACGTAGTCGGCGACAGCCGCTTCGCCGGGGCCGGACCATTCCGGATTGACACTATCGATTCGAATCAGGTCGGCGAGGGTCTCGATCACAGTGATGGGTCTGACTTGAGGTTGGCGGGTCCGAAGGCTTCGGGCAGTAGGTCGCTCAAGATCCGGCTGCCGACAAGTTGTCCGTTTTCGTCGCCTAACAGAATCACCAGTTGGGGAGCGAATTCGTTGAGCACTTGACGGCAGGCGCCGCACGGCGTGCCGGCTCCGCTGAGGCTGAGCGCGATTTTTTCAAACTTTATCTGGCCGGCAGCGACGGCGGCGAACACGGCGTTCCGTTCAGCACAGATGGTCAGCCCGTAACTGGCATTTTCGACATTGCAGCCGGTGAATATTTCACCACTGTCGGTGAGCAGAGCGGCTCCGACCGCGTAGTTCGAGTAGGGGGCATAGGCCTGCTGGCGAACCTCGGCAGCGCGCAGCAGCAGTTTGTTATCGAGGTCACTCATGGTAACAGCAGCGATTCCAGAGTGATGCGGATCATGTCATTAAACGAAGTCTGGCGTTCCTCAGAGCTGATTGATTCGCCGCGCCGGATGTGATCGGACACAGTGCAAATGGCGAGCGCTTTTTTACCGTGCTCCGCCGCGCAGCCGAACAGGCCGGCGGCTTCCATTTCGACGCCGAGAATGCCCATCTTTTCCATGGTGTCGAACATCTCCGGAAGCGGCGTGTAGAACAGGTCAGCGGAAAAAAGATTGCCGGTGCGCGCCTCGATGTCGAGAGCCGCAGCTGCCGCGACAGCATTTTTTGCCAGTCCGAAATCGGCGATGGCGGCAAAGTCGTAGCCGCCGAAGCGGGCGCGGTTCACACCGGAATCGGTCGACGCTCCGGTGCCGATGATAATGTCGCGAATCTGGATGTCCGGGTTGATCGCACCGCAACTGCCGACGCGAATGATGCTTTCCACGCCGTACTCAGCGAACAGTTCGTGCGCGTAGATCGAGATCGAAGGAATGCCCATTCCGCTGCCCATCACCGATACCGCGCGACCTTTGTAATCGCCGGTAAATCCGAGCATGCCGCGCACGCCGGTGACCTGCCTGGCATTTTCTAAAAAGTTGTCGGCGATGTGTTTGGCGCGCAGCGGGTCGCCGGGCATCAGCACCGTGTCGGCGAAGTCTCCCGCAGCAGCTTCGATGTGTGGAGTCGGGATCGGCATAGAGGATGCAAGCAAAAGGTATCAGCGGAATTGTGAAAGTGAAAACTGCTCAAAACATCGCTTTGCCGTAGTCCATCGGTGAAAGGTCGAGGTAGTTGGCAATGGTCTGGCCGATGTCGGCGAAGGTGCTGCGCCGGCCGAAATTTTTGCCGGGTGCTGCGCAATTGCCACGTATCAGAATGGGAATGTTTTCGCGGGTGTGGTCGGTGCCCTGCCAGGTGGGATCGTTGCCGTGGTCGGCGGTGATGATGAGCAGGTCGTCGGGCTGGAGTTTTTCAAAAAGGTCGGGCAGGCGTTGATCGAAAGCTTCGAGGGCGTGGCCGTAGCCTTCGACATTGCGGCGGTGGCCGTAGAGGGCGTCGAAGTCGACAAAGTTGGTCATCACCAGTGATCGATCGCCGGTGCGATCGACAGCTTTCAGCGTGGCGTCCCACAAAGCCGGGTGGCCGCTGGCGCGGATTTCCTCGCTGATGCCGGTGTGCGCGTAGATGTCGGCAATTTTGCCGATACCGGTGACTTCGCCGCCGGCGTCGACCAGTTTCTGCAACACGGTTGGCGCGGGCGGGGCAACCGCGTAGTCGTGGCGGTTGCCGGTGCGTTCGAAATTCTGCGGCGAGTCGCCGATGAATGGCCGGGCGATGACTCGACCGATGGTCAGGTCGCTCTCGTCGAGGACCTGTCGGGCAGTTTTGCAGAGGTCGTAAAGTCGCTCCAGTCCGAACGAATGCTCATGACAGGCGATTTGAAAAACGCTGTCGGCGGAGGTGTAGAATATCGGTGTGCCGCTGCGCATGTGTTCCCCGCCGAGTCGAACGATGATCTCGGTGCCGGAAGCGTGGCAGTTGCCGAGACTGCCGGCGACGCCGGATTTTGCGGCGATCCGGGCGAGTAAATCCTGCGGGAAGCAGTCGGGTTGATCGGGAAAATAGGTCCAGTCAAACAGCACCGGTACGCCGGCGATTTCCCAGTGTCCGCTGGGGGTGTCTTTGCCGGAACTGATTTCACTGGCGTGGGCGAAGGCGCCGGTGAAAACCGGCTCAGGATTGAGGCCGGCGGGGAGAGTTCCGCAGCTGTCTTCGCAGGCGGCGGCGAGACCCAGGCTGGTGAGGTGGGGGATGTTGAGGGGCGTGCCGTTTTTGGAAAAGAGCGCGGCGATGTGACCGAGGGTATTGCTGCCGGCATCGTTGAAGTCATCGCCGCCGAATTCGCTGGCATCCGCCGCACCGCCGATGCCGAGTGAGTCCATGATGATGAGAATGACGCGCATGGCTTTTGTTCGTGGTTGATTGTGCTTTGTGCGTTGGTTTCGTCCAGTGGATTGGAGTGTGATACCGGCGTCCCGCCGGTTGGATCTGGACGATCAAATGGCTGGTTCGTCGACGGGGACTGGCGGGACGCCAGTATCACATTCTCGTCCAGTCGGGCTTAGTGGGTTTCAGAGTTGGGCGGTGATTTTTTCGTAAATTTCGGGAGTTGGTTCGACCGGGGAAGTGCCGAGAGTGACGGCGCTGAGGAGCTGTTCGGCGGCGTGGTCGGCGTCGGATTCAGTGCGCGCGTGAATCACGGCGAGGGGGCGGTCGGCGGTGGCGGTTTCGCCGGGGGAAATGACTTCGGTTAGGCCGACCGAGTGATCGATGGCCTGGTCGGATCGAGTGCGGCCGCCGCCGAGCTCAACCACGCACAGGCCGAGGTCGCGGGTGTGGATTGCGGTGACGGTGCCTTCGCTGTCGGCGTGCACGGGACGGATGACGGGCGCAGCTTTCAGATGGGCGTCCGGATTTTCGATAAAGTCGGCAGGGCCTCCGAGCGCGTGAATCATTTTGCCGAAAACTTCGGCGGCGCGACCGGAATTCAGGGCGTCGTCGAGTTTCTGCCGCGCGTCGTTTTCGTCACTGGCGAGGCCGCCGAGCTGCAGTACTTCGCGGCACAATGCGAGGACGACTTTTTCGAGTCGCGGGTTGCGCTTATCGGTGGTGAGGAAAGTTATCGCTTCGCGAACTTCGACGGCGTTGCCGGCACTGCTGGCGAGGCATTGATTCATGTCGGTGAGCAGCGCGCTGGTCTTTGTGCCGGCGCCGGTGGCGACGTCGGCGATGGCCTGGGCGAGTTGCTTTGATGCCTCGTAGCTGGGCATGAAAGCGCCGTCGCCGACTTTGACATCCATGACCAGAGCATCGAGTCCGGCAGCGAGTTTTTTTGACAGGATCGAAGCGGTGATCAGATCGATCGACTCGACCGTGGCGGTGATGTCGCGGGTGGCGTAAAAACGCGCGTCGGCGGGCGCGAGTCGTCCGGTCTGGCCGATGATGGCGACGCCGACTTCGCGGACGGTTTGCCGGAAGCGGTCGTTGTCGGGCGCGGTGGTGTAGCCGGGGATGGCTTCGAGTTTGTCGAGGGTTCCGCCGGTGTGGCCGAGGCCGCGTCCGGAGATCATCGGCACGTAGCCGCCGCACGCGGCCAGCAGCGGGCCGAGCATGAGCGATACGCAATCGCCGACTCCGCCGGTTGAGTGTTTGTCGATGACCGGCCCGTCGAGGTCGAGTGACTGCCACTCCAACACGTCGCCGGAGTCACGCATGGCGAGCGTCAGGGCGACGCGTTCGTCGTTGTCCATGCCATTAAAAAACACGGCCATGGCGAACGCGGCGATTTGTCCTTCTCCGATCGACTGATCGGCGATGCCGCTGGCGAAGGCGGTGATTTCGGCAGCGCTGAGGGTTTTGCCGTCGCGTTTTTTGCGGATGATTTCCTGAGGTAGGAAGCTCATTGGGTAAAAAACTTTTCGGCGATGATTTTCCAGGTCGCTCCACCGAGGTAGATGCCGACAATGCCAAGCACGCCGGCGAGAACCGGTGGCGCGGGCAGGGGAAGTTTGATGGCGGAGAATAGGATGCCGACCAGAAAGCCGGCGAGAATGGCGAGTAGGAGATCGGACATGTGGGAAAGGGGTGTCGGTTATTGGGTTAAAGGGCTGTCAGGGCCTGTGGCACCTGTGCCGGGTAATTCGCTGAGTTGATCTCTAATGACCTGATAATTGATAACTGATAACTCAAGAACTGGTCGCATTGCGACTACTGGGTGAATGAGATGAACAGCCCGGCGATGGCGGCACTCATCATGTTCGCCATCGATGCGGCAATGACGGCTTTCAGACCGTAGCGGGCGATCTCGGGGCGACGCGTCGGAGCGAGGCTGCCGAGCCCTCCGAGCAGGATGGCGATCGATGATAAGTTGGCGAATCCACACAGGGCAAAGGTGATGATTGCCTGGCTGAGCGGCGAGAGGGTGCTCTGTATTTCGGTGAAGTTGAGGTAGGCGACGAACTCGTTGACGATGACTTTCTGGCCGATGAAGCTGCCGCCCTGCAGAGCTTCGTTCCAGGGGATGCCGAGCAGCCAGGCGAGCGGGGCGAACAGGTAGCCGAGAATCATTTCCAGGCTGAGATCGGCCCGGCCGAACCAGTTGCCGATGCCACCCAGGCCGAGGTTGAGCAGGGCGATGAGGCTGACGAAGGCGAGCAGCATGGCGCCGACATTGAGGGCCAGCTTGAGTCCATTTGCGGCACCGAGCGCGGCGGCGTCGAACACGTTGACCGGTTTGTCGAGCTCGGGGGCGTTATCGTCAGTCGCCGGGGCTTCGGTTTGCTCATCGGGTTGTTCGGTTTCGGGCATCATCAGCTTGGCGAACAGCAGCCCGCCGGGCGCGGCCATGAACGAGGCGGCGATGAGGTATTTCAGTTCGACGCCGAGTTCGGCATAGGCGGCCATCACTGAGCCGGCGATCGATGCCAGTCCGCCGACCATGATGGCGAACAGTTCCGAGCGGGTCATGCCCGGGATAAACGGTTTGACCACCAGCGGCGCTTCGGTCTGGCCGACTAAGATGTTGGCGGTCGCGGACATTGACTCTGCGCGGCTGGTGCCAAGCGCCCGACGCAGCGCGCCACCGAGAAATCTGACTACCAGTTGCATGATACCCAGGTAGTAGAGCACGCCGATCAACGAGGCGAAAAAGATGATAATCGGCAGGACTTTGACGGCGAAAACGAATCCCCAGTTTTCGGTTTTATCGCCGAGGTTTCCGAAAATGAACTGGATGCCGGTGTTACCGCTGTCGATGACTTTTTGCACCACAGAACTGACGCTCTCCAGAGCCCTTCGTCCCCATGGCACGAACAGCACCAGGGCACCGGCACAAGCCTGGATCGCAAATGCTCCGCCGACGGTGCGCAGCCGGATGGCTTTGCGGTCGGTCGACATCAGCACCGCGGCGCCGATGAGGACAGCCATGCCGAGAAGGGGAACAAAGTGGACCATGAAGGATTGGAAAGGGAACCAATCGAGGTTTTAGGAAATCGAAGGCGGGGTGGCGATTTCTTTTTTGGAAGTCGGTCGGTAATATAGGTAGCGGGTCGCACGAAAAAGCGGCAGCGCGTTGCCGCACTGCCGCTCGATATTTTTCGGGCTCTGTCAGGATTGTGAGCTACAGGCGGATCGTGCGCAGGCGTCGCTCGCGGCCCCATCGTGCCGAGTAGGGATCGAACTGGCGCGAGTAGACCTGCAGCGAGTCGCCGTTCTGCTCGATCCAATAGATGGTGTCTTCGCCATCGGGACCGTGAATTTCGTAAGCGCTCAGAGCACCGGGGCTGACACCGTCGGAGCGGGTGCTGGCCGGGTGAGGGTCGAAGTGTTCACCGCCGGTGTCGACATGGTATTCGCGACCGTTGACGATGACATCAAGGTCATAACCACTGCGATGGGAACTCAGGTGCCAACCGGTTCTCGGTGTCCGCGAAGTTGGCGGCGGTGTCGGTATCGGATCCGGACCGGGCTGTGGTTGTGGCGCCGGTTGTGGTGCGGGTTGACCGCCGATGCCGCCGCCCGGGGGCATGGGCATGGTCATGCAGGAAGAAAGAAAAGCGGCGGTGAAAACTACGGCGAGAAATTTCATGGAAATCAGGTAAGCGGTGTTGAGTGAAATGCGCAAAGCCAAAATCGGCGATTTTTGTCAGGTCCCTGTCAGACAGGATCCATTCGGAAATTTGCTGAAAAAGTGCCAAAAGTTTTCCGGCGGGCGGTTTTTACCGAACTTTTACAGATTGCGAACGTGGCGTTGACGCAAGGTGTGTCGGCATGTGTCACGCTGGGGGTATGAAATTAAAACAACTGCTGGTTCAAGGTCGGTTTCGGACGTTCGCAGGAGTTGTCTCCTGCATGCTGTTGCCGGGTCTTATTTCTGCATTTGGCCAGGCGGATGCGGACGTCTCGAAACAAAAGCCAGCCACACCGGCGCAGGATCCCTTCGTAAAGGGGGAGAAAGCCAAAGTGGCCGTCGATACCGAAAATGGCGGAGAGTCCGAAACGATTCAGCAAGTGGTGCAAGTGGTCGAATTCATCGAAGCACCGCATGCCGATCTGCGTCAATGGCTGAAGGCAAATCCGGGTGTCCCGGACGGCGATGCGCTGCGGGCGGAGGTGCAGAAGTGGATCGACGCAGGCAGTGCCGAAGTGTTGGCCAGCCAGATGTCGATGGCGCGATCGGGACAGCGGGCGAAGGTCGAGTCGATTCGTGAGCTGATCCATCCCACTGAATTTGAGCCTGTCGAGTGGCGTCCCTCAACATCGTATCCAGCTGCTTTTGAGACGCGGAATCTTGGTATGACCCTGGAATTCGACCCGGTCAATGACGGGCGTGTCATCAATGTAAACATGGCACCCGAATGGATTGAGCTGGTGGGCGAGGGCCAGCCCCGTCCCGAACCAAAAGGAACGGTGCAGGCGGGGGATGTCAGAGTGCCGTTGGTCCAGACCAACCGGATGAATAACCAGACGATGTCGGGGCCGGGGCAATGGGTGTTGGGCGATGTTCAAACGGCACGATCAGAAAATTCGGAGTTGGAGGCGTCCGGTTTGAATCCGGCGCGGAGCGTGCTGGTGTTCTCCCGCGCTTCAATTCATGCGATGGAATTCCTGGCAGCGGATGCCGAAGGTGTCAGTGATTTTCCCGGCTACGCGAAGTTCGAGTGGATCGATGTCGATCAGGCGACGGTGACTCAATGGCTGCAGCGGGACGCTTTGGGACAATGGGTTGGTGGAGAGCAGGGAGCGCGAGCTGAGGTGGAGGGGTTGATCGAAACGGGTGACGCCGAAGTGGCGTTCACCCGCTTACTTCCTTTTAGAAGTGGTCAGCGGGCCAAGAGCGAAACGATTCGTGAAATCATTTATCCGACCGAATTCAGGTCCACCGTGCAACACGCGTTGAGCACCCCTAAAGCTTACGAAGTCCGCAACGCCGGTGTCACCGTGGAAATCGATCCGGTGTTTTCCAAGAATGGAACGGTGGTCGATCTGAACTTTGCGCCTGAGATTGTCGATCTGGTGGGGCACAGCGTGTCGCAGCGTTATTTCGACCTTGAAAGTCAGCAGTGGCAGCCGGATGTCATGATGCCGATATTCTACACGCAACGATTGTCGACTCAGGTAATGTTGGTCATCGATCAGCCCTTGCTGGTAGGCATCATGATGCCGCATGATGAAGACGGTCAGCCGGACAAGCGCACGCGCCGGCTGCTGTTCGTGACGGTAACGAAATAGATAAATCGGATCTCACCTCAATTTCTAAAAAATCAGCTTTAGTCCGTATCGTAGACGCTCGGCATCGCCTGACGCTCGTGTTACCCTTTCGCTTCTGAATAATTCCAGACATCTTCCGGGCGCCGTTCTGGCGATGGCATTGCTGACCTCGACAGTGATCGCCGTCGGCGGTTGGCATCTGGCCGGCGAGCGCCGGGTCGAACGGCTGGGGCGTGATCGGGCGGCTTTGGATGACTTTGCGGATGCGCTGCAGGATGAGCTGCGGCGTTTGGAAAATCGCTACACCGGGCATCTCTCCGATCTGGCGGAGGCGGCGACCGGTCAAGCTGTGTCGAATCTCGAGCTGCGTGAGCGGGCGAAGGCGGTATGGGGGGTGCGCCAGGTGTCGCGGCTGCGCCACGCGGGGCGGGCGAAGTATCATCTGTCGGTCGATGATGATGGTTCGAGTCTGGCTGCGAATGACCTGCCGGTGGTCGAGTTCCCGCAGGGCCAGCCCCCGCCGGCACGATCGGTTTGGTGGATGGATCCGCTGGTAGTGGCGGGCGATAACGGCGTGCGTTCGGGCTGGTTGAAGCCTGATGGCGCAAGTGGTGTGAATGCTGCCGGGCTGTTGTTGTATTGGCAGACAGCCGGTGGACAGAGCGCTTCCAGCGGTGATGTGGTGGCGGTCTTGGTCGAGGCCGAACAGGTAGCGGCGCCCATGCAGACATGGCTGCGCGACTGGCAAACGGGGAAATTTGACGGCGTGGTAGCCTCCGGGGGGCCGGACCGGGTGCTGGGGCCGACCGGTGTGCTGGCGGTGGCCGGTGAGATTCCACAGATTTCAGCGGATCATGTGCAATCGCTGCGCACCCGTTTCGGCGACTGGCAGGTGCAGTCGTGGGATCGGCGCAGGACCGTGATGGTTCGCGATGAGCGGGTGGTTAAGGTGGCGCTGGCACTGGCGGTGTTGGTATTGCTGGCTGGTGGTGTGGCGTTTTTTGCCCTGCGTCAGGCGCTTCGGCTGGCGGCGCAGCGGGTCTCGTTTGTGAATCAGGTATCGCATGAATTGCGCACTCCGCTGACTAACATTTTGCTGAATACGGACCTCGCCGCGGACGGAGCGAGTCCATCAACGCAGCGCCGGCTGAATCTGGTGCGCGATGAAGCGGGCAGGCTGCGGCGGCTGATCGATAACGTGCTGACGTTTTCGAAGCTGCGCAGTGGTAAGCCTGAGTCTTTGAGAAAAGGCCAATGCCGCGTCGCGGTGGTTCTCGATGAACTGCTCGCACAGTTCGCCAGTTCATTGCAACGGCGGGGGATCACGGTCGAACGAATTATCGATGACGAAGCCCTGGTCGTCGCAGCGGATGAGGATTCGGTGGCGCAGATCGTCGGCAACCTGATTTCCAATGCTGAGAAATACGCTCACTCCGGTCAGCTTCTGAAACTGGAGGCAAGGGCCGCGGAAGGTGATGCTGTGATTCGCGTCTCCGACCGCGGGCCGGGCATTGCCAGTGCTCAGCGGGAGCGCATTTTTGAGGCATTTCACCGCCTCGACGACCGCGTCGTCGAAGGCAGCAGCGGCACCGGTTTGGGATTGAGCATCGCGCGCAGTCTCGCAGAAAATCATGGCGGCAGTGTGCGATTGGTCGGTGCACCGGACGGTTCAGGTGCCACCTTCGAATTGCGTCTACCACTTGCTGCGACCCAAAGTGATACGGTCATCGATTTCCCGAAAACCAGAGTCTCCTGACTCTTACCTTTCAATTACTCCCTCCTGATAAATGAAAATTCTCATCGCCGAAGACGACCCGGTCACACTCGATTCGGTCGATGCCTGTCTGCAGGCGGAAGGCTTTTCGACCTTGCTTGCGGCGGACGGTGCGGAGGCGTTGCGTCTGTGGCAATCGGGGCGCCCGGACCTGGTCTGTCTCGACATCATGATGCCGGAGGTCGATGGCTATGAGGTATGCCGAAAAATCCGCGCTCAGGATGCCTCGGTGCCGGTGTTGTTTTTATCGGCCAAGAACGAGGAAATCGATGTCGTTGTCGGTCTTGAAATCGGCGCAGACGATTTTGTGCGCAAGCCTTTCGGGCGCCATGAGTTGGTGGCGCGGATTCGCACCGCGTTGCGTCGGGGCAACCATGGCGGTGATCGTTCCGCCTCGTTCACGATGAATGAGCTGACGGTGTTCCCCAAACAGTTGCGGGCCACGCGCGGAGAGGCCGAAACTGAGTTGTCGCCCCGGGAAGCGTCGATTCTGGCGCTGCTTCACGAGTGCCGTGGTGACGTCGTCTCGCGCGATGAGTTGCTCGATCGCTGTTGGGGCGTCGATTATTACCCGGAATCGCGAACGCTCGATCAGCATGTCGCCAAACTGCGCAAGAAAGTTGAGATCGACCCGGCCAATCCGGCACTTATCGAAACCGTGCGCGGAGTCGGTTACCGGTTCAGGGAACGCTAGGGTGAGGTGTCCGGTTCCGGAAGAGGGCAATCAGCGTGCCTTCCAGACCGCCTTTTGCAGGTCTCCGTCGACGGCGAATCGCAAAGGTTTTTGTTTGGGCCGTCCGGTTGCGGGGGCGTCCGCAGGAGTGACTTGCTTTGCGGTAGCTTCGCCATGCAGCGTCGACTTGTCGAGATCGATGGTGGCGGTGCCGTTCATTTCAAGACTCGCGGTGGCGATCTGAACGGCATCGCTGTGCAGCGATCCGTCAGTGATGGCAAAGTCGGCGACGGCGATGGCCGGGCTGCCAGCCAGCGAATCAATGCCCGGTAGGCGGCGGACCAGCTGTGCGGCCAGCGGCTCAAGCGGTTGGCTGGAGAACAGAGGCGCATCACGCAATTCGACGTGCCCGTCGAAACTTGCCGGACCGGAAGAAGGGATACGGAAGAACTGCTCAGCGAAGCCGTTGAGTTCGACTTTGCCGCCAAACATGCCGCCGCTGAGCTTGGAGATGATCAGGTCTTCGTCAACCAATTGCACAGTAGCCTGTGGTTGTTCCACTGTGATTTGACTGGCGAACAGTTGTGCGTCCAGCCGACCGCTGGATTTTAGATCGATCCGAAGATTGTGATCGGCCGGGGCAGCGTTCGATGGTTCGGCGCTGCGGCGATCGATGGCACCGTGAATGGTCAGTGACGGAGCTTCCGTGAAGTGAAGGGGGGCCAGCTTATTGGCCAGATCGTCGCTGAACATGCGGGTCAATGCCGTGAAGTCTATTTCTGAGACCATGCCGTCGATGGAAAAACGGCCGGCGTCCAGATCGGCGATGAGACGGGTGGCACTGACGCTGCCCTCCGGGCGGTCGATACTGAGATTGCTGAAGGTGTGATGGCCCCTCCGGCTGTGGAAATCGCTCTGGATGCGAGTCAGCTCGACGCCGCCAAGCCGGCTGCGGCGCAAGTCGATGACGCCGTCGTGGGTCCAATTTTTCGGATCGAGGTTTTGACCTTCGCCTTCGATGCCGATGTAGATCGTCGACTCTTCGTCGAAAGCCCAGCGCAGCAGATGGCGGCGAACCCGTTCGTCGGGCACAAAGGGCAGTAGCGCTTGCGGATCAAATTTCACCTCGGCCTGATAGCGGAATCCCTGACCGAGTTCGTAGAAAAAGTTTGCCTGGCCGAGACCGGTTTTATGATCGAGGCGAAGATTGCGGCAATAAGCCTTGTCGGCGGTGAGACTGAAGTCGGTTTTAAAGCTGTCAAAAACAACGCCGCGGCTGGTGACTCGATCGCAGCTCAGGCTACCAACGCCATTCAGTGGCAGTGCGGCGAACGGAGTGTCAGCTGGTGACCAGAACCACTCCACTACGTCGAGATTCAATTCGCCTTCGAACTGAACCCGAGGTGGTGTAAAAAACACGATCTCGCCGAACTCCGGGCGCGCCGACAGCGTGGTCAGAATGCGGGGAGCATCAATGCTGCTCTCCAATTTGAATTGCACGTCGCGCGACTCGAGGGGCCACTCGGCATTCAGTCGCAGTTCGCCGGTGGCATCGCGAAGCAGCAGCTCCCGCAGTGAAACGCGTTGGCCATCGAATTCGATCAAGGCGCGCATCTGTTCAAATGCCAGCGAG
The DNA here is from genome assembly GCA_965367965.1 of uncultured bacterium. Taxonomy (GTDB): domain Bacteria; phylum Verrucomicrobiota; class Verrucomicrobiia; order Verrucomicrobiales; family DEV007; genus JBBKXR01. The sequence continues at coordinate 36,667 of CBDULB010000014.1, forward strand.
CCGCGTTGGATGGCTCCCAGCTCGATCTCGCAGCTGGCGTGAAAGCTTTTGGCTTCGCTGATATCGCCCGAGACTTCGAGTGTCACGCCGTCCTCCGGATCCAGGTCCGGAAATTCAAATTGCTGCAGTTGCGCCAGGAAGGCTCCGAAAACGCGCAGTCGTCCGGTGATACGTTTCAGCTGCTGGTCGCGTTCGCGACCGATTTCTTTTTTCGTTTTCTTCGACTCGTCCTCGTCTTCGGCGGGAAGGGAGCGATGCACACGCCCCTTCAGCGACACCGGCAGGCCGTGGATCGCGGCGCTGGCGTGAACGATTTCGACGTCCTGTTCACTCATCACCGCGCGAGCTGAAAAATCTTCGAAGCGCAGGCGTTGGCTGTCAGGGTTGCCCGGATCGAGCGGCAGTGAGACACGCGCTTTTTCAAAGTCGATGGAATTGAGTGACAGCTCCTTCTCCAGAATCCGGCCCAGATCGACATCGAGAATGACCCGGTCAATCGAAGCGATCTCGACCTTATGCGAAGGCTCCTGATAAAAGCGTACATCCTCCGCGACCAGTCCCTGCATCGGACCGAGAGTCAGTCGCTGCACCTCGACTTCGTAGCCGCGCTTGGCAAATTCTTCTTCGATCAGTTTGCGCCACGACTCAGTGAATCCGGCATTTTGCGCATACAGAGCGATGCCGGCTGCTGCACCGGCGAAGGTGAGCAGGGTGAAAAGCGAATTGCGGCGTTGACGGTTCATCGAGCCCGGAGCGCAGCGGTTTATGATCAGTCGCTGCGAGGATTCAACGATGGCCCGTTGAAGTGACGCTTGCAAGGTGGCGTGCCGTGCTTTTTGCCGGAGTCCTCGAAGTGGCGACGAACATTGTATGAACCGTTCTTCCCGGATGCCGTCATGATTCGGGCAAATCCAAGGTTTGCTGAAGTTTCATCACTCATTCAGCAGCAGTCGTTGCTTTACGCGGTCGAGCAGGACGGCGATGACGATAATCACGCCGAGCACGATTTTTTGGCGGAAAGAGCTGATACCGGTCAGGTTCATGCCGTTTTGAATGACGGCGATAATGAAGGCACCGATCAAGGTTCCGAAAATCTTGCCGCGTCCACCGGCGATTGAGGTGCCGCCGACGATGACCGCGGCGATCACCGTCAGTTCAGTGAGGAAACCGTAGGTGGGTGAGCCGCTTTCAAATTGCGAAGCGGTGATCACGCCACCCAGTCCGGCGAGGCCGCCGCAGGCGATGTAGACCAACAGCAGAACGCGTCTCACTGGCACTCCGGACAGGCGCGCGGCTTCGGGGTTTCCGCCGACGGCGTAGATGTAGCGCCCGAGGGCGGTGCGGCTCATCAGCAGGTGGGCGCCCGCGTAGAGCAGAAACATGAGAATGACGGAGTGCGGTAGGCCGGCGCTCGATCCTTTGCCAAGCCAGCCGGCGTTGGTCGGCATTTCCTTAATCGATTCGCCGCCGGTCCAGTCGTAGGCGATGCCACTGGCGATTAACATCATCGCCAGCGTCACAATAAAGGCGGGCAGTCGAAATGCGGTGACCATGGCACCGTTGATGGCGCCGCAGGCTGCACTGAGGGCGATCGCCATAATCGCCGCGACGAACAGGGTGCCGGTACTGGCGTCGACGCCGCCATGGGATCGGATCCAGGCTGCAGCGGCGACCGTCGACAGGGCGATCAGGGAACCTACCGAGAGATCGATGCCGGCGGTGATGATGACCAGCGTCATGCCGATGGCGATGATGGCGATCACGGCGATCTGATTGGCGACGTTGCGCAGATTGTCGCGTTTCAGGAAATCGGGCCAGCGGTGGGTGTCAGGATAGAGGCGTGGCACATCGGCGGCGGCGGTAAATACGTTCCACGGCTGAGTGGAAGCGCTGCAGGAGATCAGATCGGGGAGTCGGGTTTCGGCTTTGCTGGAATCGATCGCCTGGCGAATCGCGGCCGGCGTGCCGTGGGCGGCTTGCAATTGGTAGGAGCCTCTGGATTGCAGGATTTCCGTCAAAGATTCCACGAATTCCGGGTCGTCAGGAGTCGCACCGGCGGCGATGAAAATATTTTCAGGAGCCGGGTCCAGTTCAGCGATTTGTGCGGCGAGATTTTCGGCGGCTTCGCGACCGGAAGGTTGCTGCTGTTTGAGCGTGACGACGCTGTAGTAAATGCCGATCAACAGCAGAACCAGGACCATGCCGTAGTCGTTGAGAAAGCGATGCCGGGCGTTCATTCTATTGTGATTCTGCGGCGGGTTCGGTGTGCATCGCCAGTTCCAGCACGTCGCGTTGCCGGGCGTTTTTCGGTTCGCTGATTTCGCCGCTGATCCGGCCTTCGCGCATGACCAGAATGCGGTCGCTCATGGCGAGCAGTTCGGGCAGCTCGGAGCTGATCATGAGAATGGCCTTGCCGGCGTCGGCGAGGTCGTGAATGAGGCGATAGATCTCTAACTTGGCACCGACATCGATGCCGCGGGTAGGTTCGTCGAAGATGACGATTTCTGCGTTGCGCTGCAGCCATTTGGCGAGCACGACCTTTTGCTGGTTGCCCCCGGAAAGGGTGGCAACCCGTTGATGCGGAGAGTGGGCGCGAATGTTGAGCTGAGTCGTCGTTTTTTCAAATGCCGCGGCTTCGGCGCGACGGTCGAGCAGGCCGAACCGCGAAAACGAACGCAGACTGGGCAGAGAAAAGTTATCCAACAAGCTGTGCTCCAGAATCAGCCCCTGCGATTTACGATCCTCCGTCAGCAGGCAGATGCCGGCGCGAATGGCTTCGCGGGGGGACTTAAAGGTGACGAGCCGACCGTTCATTTCGATGCTGCCGCTGTCTGCCCGATCGGCGCCGAAGATGAGACGTGCCAACTCGGTGCGACCGGCACCGACCAGGCCGGCGAGGCCGAGAATTTCGCCGCGATGCAAGGTCAGTGAGGCATCGATCACTGCATTGCCGCGTGTCAATTTTCTCACTGTCAGGCAGGGAGTATCCGGCGCAGATGGCGACAGCCTGCGCGTCGGGAATTCAGCGTCGAGTGATCGGCCGACCATGTGCTCAATGATGTCCCGGCGAGACAGGTCTGCGCTGGCTGTAGTGATGACCTGCCCGCCGTCGCGCAGGATGCAAATGCGTTCGGCGACTCTCTCGACCTCGTCCAGCCGGTGCGTGACGTAGAGCAGCGAAATGCCGTCGCGTTTCAGCTGGGCGATGATCTCCAGCAGGCGGTCGACTTCATGATCGGAGAGGGCGGCGGTCGGTTCGTCGAGAATCAACACCTTTGCGTCGAGTGACAAGGATTTGGCGATTTCAACACCCTGTTGTTCAGCGACCGTCAGTTCCCGGCAGCGACGATCGGGATGAATGTGCTGCATGCCGATGCGCTCGAGTTGTTCGCGAGTGCGCGCCATTTCTTCACCGCGGCGCAGCCATCCGCCACAACGGGTCAGGTCGCGGCCGAGGAACAGGTTGTCGCGGATGCTCAGATCGGGAATCAGATTAAACTCCTGATGAATCACGGCGATGCCGGCATGTTGCGCGGCGAGCGGGGAGGTGAGGCGAAGCCGCTGACCGTCGAGCGACACGCTGCCTGAATCGGCGGCGTGGGCACCGGCGAGAATCTTGATTAAGGTCGACTTGCCGGCGCCGTTTTCACCGAGCAGTGCAAGGCATTCACCCGCGTCGATGTCGAGCGAGACATCGTGCAGGGCGCGAACCCCGGGATACGATTTGCTCAGCTGACGAGCCTCGAGTCGGTGCGTCAGCGTGGCGGTGTTGGCCCCGGCATCGATCACGTCAGGTCGGGTCACTTCAGCTCGGGGTCCTTCTCTGCATCGGCGCGACGGTAAAGCGCCGAGTCGATGGGTTGATCGGCGGGAACCTCTTCACCGGAAAGGTGGGCAACGATGCTTTGAATGGTGCGCCGCCCGATCTCGTCGGGAAACTGAATCGGGTCGGCGTAAATTTTTCCCTGCAGAATGGCCCGCTTGCCAATCAGTTGGCCGTCAAAAGCGATCACCGTGACGTGGTCGAGCTTGCCCGCTTTTTCCAGAGCGGTTACCGCACCGATGCCCGAGGGGTCGTTGATGGCGAAGATTCCGGTGATATCGGGGTGCGCCTGCAAGGCATCTTCGGCAGCGCGCAGGCCTTGAGTCTCGTTGCCTTCACCGGGCAGCTCCGCAACGATGGTGATCTTGCCTTCGCTGCGACCGTCGTTGTGTTTGGCGAGAGTATCTTTGAAGCCGCGCACGCGTTCCTGGCAGGATTCAACTGATTGGTAGTCGAGAACCACCACATCACCGCCGGCTTCGCCGAGCGCTTCGATCATCGCCTGACCGGCCAGCTGACCTCCCTGAAAATTGTTGGTGCCGATGTGCGAGACGACTTTCGCGTCGGGATCATCGGATTTGATGTCAAAGGTGAACACCGGGATGCCGGCCGTGTTGGCTTCTTTGATAACGGCGCCGATCGTCTGCGAGTTGCAGGGGTTGATGGCAATCGCGGCCATTTCCTGAACGATGAAATCTTTGACTTGATTGAGCTGCTTGTCCGGCTGCTGGTCGGCGCTCAGGTAGACGACCTGATAACCGTGTTTGCCCGCCTCGTCCTCCATGGCGCGCTGAATGGTGACGAAAAACGGATTCGCCAGGGTCAGACAAGTCGCACCGATGGTGCCGCGAATTTCCGCTTGGTCTGAATCTGGGGGCGGTGAATCGCCGGAACATCCCGCCAGCAGCGCGGCACAGCCGGCCGCCGCCATTGCGACACGCTTGGAAAATTTGAGAATGCGCATGAACGAAGTGTGAGCCGCCCGGGACGATTCGCCAATCAAGAAGTTATCGAAGGTGTCAGGCTTGCCCGGTGGACGGGTATTTCTCCGCTGATGCGCCATCGGTGCGTGGCGTTAATGCGTGCGCGCGGCGGTTTGCCGGAGTTCGCGAACCCACCTAACGTTTCAACAAGCTGAAATGTTTTTGCATTCCCGACTCCAACTTGTAACGACGTCCCTCGCGGCAGGCTTTTGCCTTGCCGCAGCAGGCTCTGTCGTGGCTGCGCCGCTCACTTTCGAAAAAGACATTCGTCCGATTCTGAAAACCCACTGTTTTCACTGTCATGGTGAAGCGGGGGAGACCGAAGGCGATCTCGATGTCCGCTTGCGCCGGTTTTTGGAAAAGGGCGGCAAGTCCGGTCCGTCGATCGTGCCGGGTGATGCGGCCAAGAGCCATCTCATCGAGCAGTTGACCAATGGCGAAATGCCCAAGGGCAAGCCGCGACTTCCGGAAAAAGATATTGCCACCATCACCGCGTGGATCGATGCCGGTGCACCGACCGCCCGGCCTGAACCGGAAACGCTCGGCGATGAGTATGTTTTTACCGAAGAGGATCGCAACTGGTGGTCGTTTCAACCGATCGACCGGCCACCCGTTCCGGTGGTCAAAGACCTGGTTTCAAAGAATCCCATCGACGCGTTCCTCGCCGCGAAAATGGCGGAGCAGGAGCTGACCTTTTCGGCCCAGGCGGGCGCGCCGACATTGATTCGTCGTCTCAGTTTCGACCTGACCGGTATTCCGCCGACACCGGAAAGAATCGACGCATTTATCGCCGCCTTCGCGAAGGACGCCGATGCGGCGTACCGGGCGCTGGTTGACGAACTGCTCGCCACGCCGGCCTATGGAGAGCGCTGGGGGCGGCATTGGTTGGATGTCGCCGGCTATGCCGACTCGGATGGCTACACCGAAAAGGATGTCGAGCGCAAGCACGCCTGGCGTTACCGCGACTATGTGGTTGAGGCGTTCAACGACGACAAACCGTTTGATCAGTTTGTTCGCGAACAGTTGGCCGGCGACGAGATCGTCGCTGAGGAAAAACTGCACGTCGATGTCGCCGATGAAAAACTCCGCAAACGTCATCGCGACTTGCTGGTGGCGACCGGCTTTCTGCGCATGGCGCCGGATGGCACGATGGCTAAAAACGATCTCGCGGCGCGCAATCAATGCATCGCTGATACCATCAAGATCGTCAGCTCGTCGCTGTATGGCATGACCATCGGCTGTGCGCAGTGTCACGATCACCGTTACGATGCCATTTCGCACGCTGACTACTACCGTTTGCGTGCCGTGTTTGAGCCGGGCTTCGATGTGCCTCGCTGGCGCAATCCGAACGCCAGATTGGTGTCGCTGCAGACTAAGGAGGACATCGCCAAGGCGGCGGCGATCGAGGTCGAAGCCAAAAAACTCGATGCCGAGCGCATCGCCAAGCAGGCCGAGTTTGTCGAAGAGGTATTCGGTAAACTGCTCGCTGAAAAGGATGAGGCGATTCGCGCTGATTTGGAAAAGGCCTACCGCACCGAGGCAAAAGAGCGCACGCCCGAACAACTGGCTCTGCTCAAACTTCATCCCAAGGTCAACAAGCTCAATTCCGGTTCGCTGTATCTCTACGACACGACTTACAAGACCAAGCACGCACAGACCATTAAGGACATGGTTGCCAAGGCCAAGGAGGTCCGCGATACCAAGCCGCCGGTTACTCAGGTGCAGGCGTTCACTGAAGTCGCCCAGAAGCCGGAGGCGGTGGCGCCGACCTTCGTTTTTAATCGCGGTGATTTTGAATCGCCGACCGACAAGGTTGCCCCTGGAGATCTCTCCGTGCTCGATGGCTGGCGCGACGTCGAGGTGCCGGAAAATACCGATGCCCTGCCGAGTACCGGTCGACGCCTGGCCTACGCCCGGTCGATCACTGATGGTGAGCATCCGCTGTTGGCTCGCGTCATGGCGAATCGCATCTGGATGCATCACTTCGGCACTGGAATCGTGGCCACTGCCGGGGACTTCGGCGTGCTCGGCGAAAAGCCCAGTCATCCCGAATTGCTCGACTGGCTGGCGATGGAATTTGTTGAAAAAGGCTGGAGTCTGAAGAATCTGCACCGCCAGATTCTCAACAGTCAGGCCTATCGCCAGATCTCGTTGCGCGATGCCAAACGCGATTCGATCGACCCTGACAACCGGTTGCTGAGTCGACAAAACTCGCAGCGCCTGGAGGCTGAAAACCTGCGTGACGCCCTGCTCGCCGTGTCGGGGAAATTGAATCCGAAGATTGGCGGTGAGCCGGTTCCGGTCTGTCTCAACGAAGAGGGGCAGGTGGTGATTGGTATCGACACCACCGATACTGCCGGCCGGCAGACCGGCAAGCACATCGGCCTTAACGGTGAGGAATTCCGTCGCAGCGTTTACGTGCAGGTTCGGCGCACCAAACCGCTCGAGATGTTTGCCACCTTCGACGCGCCGGACATGATGGAGCCGAACTGCGACGTTCGTCCGGTGACCACGGTCAGTCCGCAGAGCCTGCTGTTGATGAACAATCTCGGCATGCGCGAGCACGCTCAGTATTTTGCCGAACGTCTGCAGAAAGACTGCGCCGGTGATGTCGGAGCGCAGGTCGAACGTGCGTTTCGTCTCGCCTACGGTCGCCCACCGACCGCCGACGACAAAGCCGCTGCGCTGGAATTTATCACTGCTCAGACCGCTTATTATAAAGAGAATCCCGCCAAGCTGGAGGCTGTGATGGGGCCGGCGCCGAAAGAAAACGCGGCTCCGGAACTGCTCGGTCTCACCGCGTTGTGCCACGGCCTGATGAGCGCCAATGAATTCCTCTACGTAGACTAGACTGATTAAAATGAGTTTTTCCCGCCGCAATATTCTCAGTGCCGGCTTTGGTGCCGGTTCGGTTGCACTCGCTACGCTGCTGCGTGACGAAAAGCTGCTCGCCAATCCGAGCATCGCCGCCAACGACACCACCGGCCACTTCGACATGACGCCGAAGCCGGCTCATGGGTTCGGTCAGGCCAAGGCGATGATCTCGATGTTCATGCAGGGTGGCCCCAGTCACATCGATCTGTTTGATCCGAAGCCTGAGCTCGACAAGCTCGACGGCAAAGATTTCCCGGGGGAGGTCAAGTATGACGACGCCGCCGGAGCCAGCCGCGAGGTGATGAAGTCGCAGTGGAAATTTTCCAAGCACGGCCAGAGTGGCATGGACTTCAGTGAGCTGGTGCCGCACATGGCGGGGATCGCCGACGAGATGACGATGATTCGTTCGATGCATACCGGCGTCAACAATCACGGTCAGTCGATCTACGCTTTGATCAACGGCACAATCCTCGGTGGACAGCCGACTCTGGGCAGTTGGTTGACCTATGGCCTTGGCTCGGAAAATCGCAGCCTGCCCGCTTATGTTGCACTCACGGACCCGCGCGGGCTTCCGGTCGGCGGCGTCGACAATTTCACCAACGGCTGGCTGCCGTCGGTTTACCAGGGCACGGTGATCCGGCCCAAAGAACCGCGCATTCTAAATCTCGATCCGCCGATGTCGCTCAAAGGCGCCGCGCAGGAGCGCTACCTGAGTTTCGTCGATCGTTTGAATCGCAAACACAGTGATGCACGACCCGGTGAGAGCGATCTCGAGGCGCGCATCCAGAGTTTTGAACTCGCCGCCCGTATGCAGCTCGCGGCCAAGGAGGCGATGGACATCGATCAGGAGAGCGAAGCGACCAAAAAAATGTATGGCATCGACAAAGCCGAGACCAAGGATTTCGGTTCCCGCTGTCTGATTGCCCGTCGTCTGGTCGAACGCGGCGTGCGCGTGTGCAGTCTGTTTACCGGCAATCAGACATGGGATCACCACTCCGGTATCGCCAAAAGCCTGCCTGCCGCCTGCCTCTATGTCGATCAACCCGCCGCGGCGCTGGTTCAGGATCTCAAGCAGCGCGGTCTGCTCGACAGCACCATCGTTCACTGGGGTGGGGAAATGGGACGCCTGCCGGTCATTCAGAATCGTGCCGGCGGTGCCAACGACCGCGCCAAGGTGGGGCGCGATCACAACACCTACGGCTTCAGTTCATGGGTTGCCGGTGGCGGATTTAAGAAAGGTTACACGCACGGGGCAACCGACGAATTCGGTCACCACGCCGTCGAAAACGTGGTCAATCACTTCGACTACCACGCCACGCTGCTGCACCTGTTCGGCCTCGATCCCAAGGTGCTGACCTTCAAGCGCAATGGTCAGGATCAAAAATTGATCAACAACGACGAAGCCCGGGTGGTGACGGACCTGCTGGCGTAAGCTCAGCGACGTAGCCGCGGTCGCTGAGGCCGTGAACCGTCTGCCGGTCAGACGACAGCGATCAACGCGCCACCATCGCATGGCCCGCCTTTTGACAAAGGCGGCTAGCGGCGCGCATGGGGCAGGCTGCGAAACACCACCATCGGGCCGAAATAGCTCAGGCCGAGCACGACCGCGACGCCAAAACTGTAGGCGAGCATGCGCGGGTGATCGAAGGGATTGAGCACCATGCTGCTCAACTCGCCGAGCAGATGTCCGGGACGGGTGACCACATCCCAACTGTTCCAGCGCAGAAAACGACCGAGGTAAATGCCGAACGCACTCAGCGCGACGACGCCGAGAATTATTGCGTTGGCCGCCACCGCCGGCAACCGGGCGCGCAGGTGATGGTGAACCTGCGCCAGGGAAACCATGCCCACCAACCAACCCGCGCCGGCCATCGATACGAACAACAGCCAGTCGAACCAAAGCGGACAATCCGAATGGGGACGCAGATGAATCAGATCGGTGAGCAGGTACGGAGCGTTGGGGAAGAATGCCAGCCACACCATCAACAGCAACCAAGCCGTGCGCGGGCACCCGGGAGCGATGCGTATCGCCAGCGTCGCTACAATCAGTGGAATCGCTGCCAGAGCGAGATTGTAGACGAGATAAAAATGCTGATCGCTGGAAGTCGCCCGGGCCCGGGCTGTCCACAGAGCGACGCACCAGGCGATCGCTGCCGCCGCGATCATCAGGGCCGGCAGGTCGGGTGATGCCTTGACGGCGTTTCGAATTTTTCTCATTGAGAGTCGCCATACAGACAGCCGCTTGTTCATAGTGCCGACGTTCGCACCACAATGTGAACTGGACGTGAACGGGCGATGAACTTTGTGAGAAATCTTCGATGTATCTAATGGGCGCAGCCACAATTGCGCCGTGATTGAGCATTGAGACAAGGGCGTCATCTGTTCAGTGTCGGGCACGGGGAGCGATGAGTTCGTTGCTCGTTTCCACCAATCTTTGCATGAAAAAAATTACGTTATTTGTCATTCTGCTGACCGCGTTTCTCTCCGGTGACGGGCAGTCTCAGGGCCTGACCGCCGGTGCCGCGCGCGTCGATGTCACTCATCCCGATTCTCCTGCCGGTGACACGCCGGTCTGTGTGCGTGCGCTGGTGATCACTGACACGGCCACCAAAACCAACGCGGTGCTGGTCACTGTCGATGCCGTTGCGGTCGCCGAAATCGGATCAATTAAAGATCCCTACATTGCCAATGTTCGCGCCGCAGCGCAGACCAAACTCGGTATCGATCCCAAGTCGATCATTTTTAATGCCAGCCATTGCCATGCACTGGTGGCACCGGATGTCGAAGCCAAAACCATTCAGGCCGTCGAGGCGGCGTGGAACAATCGCGTGCCGGTGAAAGTCGGCGCCGGCGTCGGTCACGAGGACCGCATCCAGGAAAACCGCCGTCTGGAAATGAAAGACGGCAGCGTCATCGATGTCCGTCACGCCTACTCGATGCCGCCCGATCAGGACGTTGCCGCGGTCGGGCCGATCGATCCCGAGATCGGCATTTTGAGGCTCGACCGGGTCGATAACGGTGAAGCGCTCGCCATCGTTTTTAATTTCGCCTGTCACCCGATTCAAAGCGTCCCCGGCGGAGGCAACTCGCCCGACATGAGCGGCATCGCCAGCCTGGTTATCGAAGATCAACTCGGCAACGGCGCCGTCGCACTGTTCGTGCAGGGCTGTGGCGGCGACATCAATCCGGTGGCTTACAAGCAAGTCGATGCGCCGCGTGATGCCGAACCGCTCGGGCACAAGCTTGCGCTCAGCACGCTCGCCGCGGTTCACAAAATCGACACGGCGGCCAACGCCACGCTTGCCGTCAGCAACGACACGCTGACCCTGCCGCGAGCCGATCTCGCCGGCCGGATGGCAGAGATGGAAACGGAAATCGATGGGCTGTTGAAGTCTCTGAAGGGCACCAACCTCAATCTCGAAACCTTTCTGCCACTGATGATGAAATACCATCTCGATGGCGAGTTCCCGTCCGGCTACGCGCATCGCTACCTGCAGCAGAAAAAGCTCGGCGTCGATGATCTGGAAAAGCTCGACGAAACCAATCGTCGCCACATGGATGCCTACGTGCGCAATATTCACATCATGGAGGAGCTGACGCGCAAGCAGATCAATCTCGCGCTGCTCGCCAAGCACTACAAAACCAACACCGAAGCCGGTCCGGACATCGACGTCGAGGTCGCCGGCTTGCGCGTCGGCGACTTCCGCATGGTCACCTTCCCGGGGGAAGTCACCGTGCCGATCGGTCTCAACATCAAGGCCGCTGCGAAGCGTGCCAACACCTACGTCGCCGGTTACAGTAACGGCTACATCTACTACTCGCCGACCGCCGAACAGTTGAAAAACCGAGGTGGTGCTCAGGAAGACAGCGACTGCCTGCTCGCCCCCGAATGGCAGGCCCTTTTCGAAACCCGTGCCGCCCAGGTCCTCAACGCACTCGATGCTCCCTGACTGGGTAGCTGCGAGCGTCAGCGAGTGGCCCCGTGGACGAGTGAACCGACCATGAAAATTATCCACCGCCATCGCCATCGAATTTTGTCGATCCTGTTGGCCGTCAGCGCCACCGCCAGTCTCGCCCACGCTCAGGATCGTCTGGTGCGCGAAACCGATCCACTCTCACCCGCTGACGAGCAAAAGGCCCTGCACGTTCCCGACGGCTTCGAGATTCAGCTATTCGCGGCCGAGCCCCTGATCAACAAACCGATCAATCTGGCCACTGATGCGCGCGGCCGGCTATGGGTGTCATCCACTGTAGAGTATCCATACGCTGCCACCAAAGACCGTTGGAGTGATGATCAGGGGACGCGTGTTCGGGACAGCCGCGACGCCATCAAAATCCTTGAGGACACCGATGGCGATGGCGCCGCTGACAAGGTCACCGATTTTGCCGACGGCTTGAATATTCCCACCGGCGTGCTTCCCTGGCACAAGCCCGGGCACCACGACGGCTGCATCGCCTGGAGCATCCCCAACATCTGGTATTTCGCCGATACCACCGGCGATGGGAAATGCGATCTGCGCGAAATCCTGTTCGGGCCACTCGGGTATGAGAAGGACACCCACGGCATGTGTTCGAGTTTCCGTCTCGGCCCCGACGGATGGGTGTACGCCACTCACGGTTTTAATAACACCAGCCACTTCGAGGCCGACGACGGCAGCACCCTTGACCTGCACTCGGGCAACGTGTTCCGGTTTCGCCCTGACGGCTCGCGCATCGAGCTCTGGTCAGCCGGACAGGTAAATCCCTTCGGGCTGTGCTTCGACGGCCGGGGAAATCTTTACTCGGCCGATTGCCACAGTGCGCCGGTCTACCAACTGCTGCGCGGTGCCGTTTATCCGAGTTTCGGCAAACCGCACGACGGGCTCGGCTTTGGTCCGACGATGATCGAACACACGCACGGTTCGACCGGCATCTGCGGCATCGCCTGGATCGATCGAAATGTCTGGGGCAGTGATTGGAACGATCGGCTGCTGATCGGCAATCCTGTTAATTCGCGGGTCAATTTTGATCACATCGAGTTCCGGGGGGCAACGCCGGTGGCGGTTGAACAGCCCGACTTTGTGGTCAGCGACGATCCATGGTTCCGTCCGGTCGATCTACATCTGGCCGATGATGGCTCGCTCTACATCGCTGATTTTTACAATCGAATTATCGGGCACTACGAAGTGCCGCTCGATCATCCGGGACGCGACCGCGAGCGGGGCAGGATCTGGCGGGTGACCGGGAAAACGGGTGTCGAAGTGCCGCGCCCGGCAATTGACGTGGTGACGATCGCCGACCCGATCGCGGCGCTCGACGATCCATCACCGTTCCGGCAACGCGCGGCAGCGGCGCAACTGCAGGCCGCGCCGCAGTCCGGTTCGATCGCGGCGCTGCGGGCGGCTTCAGCTGGAGCGGGACAGGAGGACACCCATTTGCGACATGTTCTGCGAATGGCGATTCGCGAAAACCTGGCGTTGCCGGGTGGATTTACCGGACTGCCAAATGACGACCCGGAGCTTAATGAAATCGCACTGGCCGTTCCGACGGCAGAAGCGGCGGAATTCCTGGCGACGGCCGTGCGAGCCGACGACCTGCAGTTTCGACTGAATAGATTACGCCACCTGGCGCGCAACGCCGCAACGGTGGAGGTCGAAAAATGGCTGTCGGACGGTGCCGAAGATCGTCCGCTCACCGAGCAGGTCACGGATGTCGTGGCCGTGCGTGAAGGGCTGGAGGAGCGTGGTGTGATCAATCCGCCAACCGAGCTGGTGGCGCACGCAGAGAAGCTTGCTCAGCGTTTGCTCGATGCACGTGACGAAGGCGGGCCGCCGGTCTGGCAGTCACGCCAGCATCCGGGTTTTCCCGGCAGTGCCAGGCCGTGGAGTTTGCAAAAGCGGGTTTGCGCTGACGGCCGCGAAGTCGAGGCGTTGTCGAGTCTTGCCAAGGGGGAAAAGCAGGCCGAGCAGCGCACCGGCATGTTGCGCAGTCGGGAGTTTACCGTCAGCGGTCCGGTTTCGTTCTGGCTGTGCGGGCATCGTGGCTTGCCCGGCAATGAACCTCACAAAAAGAATTTCGTGCGACTCGTCGATGCAGTCACCGGCGCCGAATACCGACGCGCCTATCCTCCGCGCAGTGATGTCTGCCAGCGGGTCGGCTGGCAGCTCGGTGATCATCGTGGCAAGCGGGTTCACCTGGAAGTGGTCGATGGTGACAATGGCAAATCGTTCGCATGGCTGGCGATCACACGCATCGATGCCGATGGGCTGAGCGTCGCGGCCTACCGTGATTCTGCCGGCAATCGTCAGGCGCTGCGCCAACTGGCGGACCTTTTGAAGGTCCAGGCGCGCGCCGATCTTCGCGATCGCTTGCGCCCCTTTCTGCCTGCACCCCCGGCGACGGCTCCGCGCGAAGTTTCACCCAAACAACGGGCCGGGCTCGACGCGTTGATTGCTGAGCGCTCAGAATTTTACAATCAGGCGCCGGGCGACGCGGCGCAAGGTGCCGGGCTTTTCAAAATGCACTGTGCGGCCTGCCATCAGGTGGCGGGCGAGGGTGGGCTGATCGGGCCGCAACTCGACGGTATCGGATCGCGCGGCGTGGCGCGGCTCAGCGAAGACATTCTCGATCCCAACCGCAACGTCGATGCGCATTTTTACATCACCACGCTAACCCTCAAGGATGGCTCGGTCATGGCCGGCTTTCTCCTCGCTGAACGCGGTCAGGTGCTGGTCCTGGTCGATACTGCCGGAGTTGAGCATCGTGTTGCCGGCGGGCAGATTGACAAGCGCGAGACGGCGGCCCTGTCGCTGATGCCGGCGGCCTTCGGTCAGCTTTTCAGCGAAGGACAGTTCAGTGATCTTCTTGCCTGGCTTCTGCAGCAACGTTGACCAGCCCTTCTTCGCTGTCCTCGTCATGGTCTTCGTCATGGTCGACGTCGAGGATTTCGGGTGAATCGTGACGGGAAAACAGTCGCAGGCCGAGCCAGCTGCCGGCAATCGCGCCGACGAAGGGTGTGATGATATAGACGGTAAGCCAGCCGCTGCCATTGGCCGTAAAGGCGTAACTTCCCCAGCCGGCGAGTGCTGAGAAAAGACGTGGCGCGAGATCGCGGGCGGGATTGAAGCAGGCCATCGAAATCGGCGCGAACAGGCAGATAATGGCGGTCAGCATCAGTCCGATGGCGAGCGGCGTGAAGCGTCCCGCGGCAAAGGGGTTGCCTTTCGCAGTCATCCCGAAGATGCCGAGCGCGAGCAGGGCCGTACCGAGAAATTCGGCCAGCAGGGCCTGAAAGATTCCTACCTTTGATGCGCTGAATTCATCCCATGGCACGCCGCCGGGGTTGGGAAAGTATTCGCCGAAAATCATCGCTGTGGCCTCACTGCCGGCGGCGCCGCGCTCGATGGCTGAAGCGTTTTCAAATACGGCGATGGCGGGACCGAACAGCAGGTAGAGCATCGCCGCGGCGATAAACGCGCCGATCATCTGAGCCGCGAAATATCCGCCGATCCTGGAGCGGGGGAAGTCGGTCCACAACGCGAATGCCACGGTGATCGCGGGATTGAGGTGAGCACCGCTGTGCGGACCGGTCAAGGTGATGGCAAGGCTCAGTCCAAGTCCCCAGACGATGGCGACCTGGAACAGTCCAGCCGGAGCATCGAGGGTCACGGCGGTGGCAACGCTGCCACATCCCAGCAACACGAGGATGAAGGTGCCGAGAACTTCGGAGGGGAACCAGTGCAGGCCGTGATGGTGATGTTTCATGAATGAGCGGTGCGCCGGTCAGGAGTCAGTGATTTTTCTGCCGATGTCATCGGCCAAAGCTTGCAGACGCAGGTGGTCAAGTTTTTCGAATGGCAGTGAGGTGAACAATTCCAGGCGGCGTCGGATTTCGATTGAGACGCGTTTGAAGGCATCAAAAACCTGCTGTTCGCTTCCCTCAACGGCCGCTGGATCGATCGAACCCCCGTGGGCAATGATCGGCTGACCGGGCCGGACAGGGCAGGATTCTCTGGCGTTGTCGCACACCGTGATGACGAAATCAAATTCCTTGCTGTCGTTCTTGAAAGTCTCCCGGCTTTTCGAATGGGCGCTGGTGGCGTCGATCTGGTGAACTTCGCGCAATACGCGGATACTCATGGGATGGACCCGGCCTTTGGGACAGGCTCCGGCGCTGTAGGCTTCGAAAGTGCCGCGTGGTGCTACGGCCGGCATCAGGTATTCCGCCATAATGGAACGAGCGGAATTGCCGGTGCACAGGGAGAGGACCTTAAAAGGTTTGTCTGAAGTGGTCACGAGTGGTCACGGGTTTGAACGGCTTGGTTTCGGGATGTGGGTAAACGGAAGGAAATGGATGAAACTCTAGTCGCAGCACGACGTGGCAGGGGCACAGGCAGCCGACGTATCGATCTTTTTCAGGCACCTTAGATCTTTTTGGAATTGCTCGCGTTCGTTGTCGGCGGCGAGGTCCTTAAGGCATTTCAGGTTTTCCAGCAGCAGCGGGTTGACCTGGCCGGGCAGGCAATAGATTCGCCAGTTGGCGTGCTTACTCGACGTCACTAAGCCGTGGTGCTTCATGAACGCCAATTGCTTGGAGATTTTCACCTGCGTTTCGCCGAGAACTTTCTGGATATGACAGACGCAGAGAGGTCCCCGGTTCAGTAAATTGAGGATTCGCAGACGGGTTGCGTCGCAAAGGCATTTGTAAACGCTCAGACAGTTTTTTATCGATGTATTCCTGGCTCGGTATATTCTCTGCCGGGAATAGAGAGGTAAACGATTTTTGGTGAAAAGTTTGGTTGGCTGACAACGGGGTTTGTTCGATGATCGCTGCCATTGATTGTTGGCCGGTGGTCCGGAATAATCGATTGATCATTTCATGGCTTATGAATCAGCTCGCTAAAGTCGTTATCACTGACCTGATTACTGAACCGCTCGATCATGAGAGAAAAGTGCTCGACGGGGCCGCCGAAGTCGTCGCTCTCAATGCGATGAGTGAGGCTGATCTGGCCGGCCGTATCGAGGATGCCGATGCGGTCATGGTGTATCACTATTTTCGCTTTACCCGGGCGACGATCGAGCGATTGCAGCATTGCAAAGTCATCGTCCGGCCCGGGGTGGGTTACGATGGTATCGATATCGAAGCGGCTCGCGAGCGTGGCATTCCGGTGTGCAACGTGCCCGACTACGGCACCGAGGAAGTTGCTGACTCGGCGCTGGGCATGGCACTTACGCTGAGTCGCGGCACGCATTTTCTGAACAGTCGATTGCGCCGCGGCATCGGGCAGTGGAATGTCGATCAGGCAGCGCCTATCCAGAGACTGCGGGGGCGCACTTTTGGCATCGTCGGCTGCGGGCGCATCGGCACCGCGGCGGCACTGCGCGCCAGGGCCTTCGGTTTCGACGTAATGTTCTATGATCCGTATGTGCCGGATGGCATCGACAAGGCGCTCGGGATCCGCCGGGTCGATCAGTTGGGGGAGCTGTTGGAAAACAGCCACATCGTCAGCCTGCACTGTCCGCTGACGGCGGAGACACGCGGCTTGATCGGAGCGGAGGAGTTGGCGCAAATGCCAGCCGGTTCATGTTTGATTAATACTGCGCGCGGCGGTGTCGTCGATACCGAAGCGGTGGTCGAAGCGCTCCGGCGGGGACATTTGCAAGGCGCTGGCATTGACGTGCTTGAGCAGGAGCCACCCGATGAAAATTCGCCGGTCCTGCAGGCATGGCGGGATCCGGATCACCCCGCTCACGACCGGTTGTTGCTGACTCCGCACACCGCTTTTTACTGCGAGCAGGGGTGCGCCGAATTTCGCACCAAGGGCGCACAGGAAGTGCTGCGGGCGCTGCGCGGCGAAGCTCTACGCAATGTGGTGAACTGAGCGTGGCGCTGACTCAAACGCCATGCGATTCAGGGCCGGGAAGAAACACACTTCCGTGGTTGCCTGCCGACGCCCAGGGCTGGATGGACGAGCGCTGATGACGGTGGGAGGGCAGGGCGGTTTGCTACGACTGTGGTCGCACAGGCACGACAGGAGTGTCGTGCTTCCCTGGGCGTGCAGGGGCACGGCGGCGCGCCCTTTACTTCAGGTGTCGCCCCAGTCGGAACTTGCTTCTGCGGGGGGAGTTGCAGGAGCTTTTTCCGGTTTGTCCGGATTGGGGGTGCGCCGCCCCGGTTTTGCCAGGATTTCGACATAAATCGAATCACCGTCCTGCTGCGCGGCTTGGTCGATGGCAGCACTGATTTTAGAAATGTGAACCGCCTCCGCGCGGTCGCTGTCGGTACCGATACGGCAATCAAAATCCCAGAAATCGACGTCGTCGGGCAGTTCTTTACGGCGCTCGCGTTTGACGTACTTGTTCACGTCGCGCTTGATCAGTTCGATGACGCGGGGAGCTTTGTGGCCGGTGATCTCCAATGGGAAGAGCTTCTTCATGTGTGTTGGTCGGAGGGGAAACAATGCTGGCTGGACGAGCCGATCGATGCTCCCCGGTAAACGATAGTTTTGTGCCGGGCAGCGGGATTCGGGCACGGGAATCACCCGACATTTGCTGCGCTCAGCATTTGGCCAGCCTAGACCTGATGAAGGGATTGTCTATTGATTCACGAGCGGCATCTTAGATTTTGAGAAATGTGATCGCCGGGTTTGGCAAAGTCATTTTAAAAACGCTGTGATGAAATTTCCCCATTCGAATCCGTGGCACTCCAGGTTGGCCGCCATTACCGTGGCTGTGGCGGGCCTGGCTGGAGGTGCAGCCGTCGCTGAAGCGGCGGAACTCTATGATCGAAATACCGAGGTTGCTTTCAGCTATGTCGCGGCCGGAGAGCGGGCATGGCAGATCACGGATGCTCCGCTGCAGCGCGACGAGAGCCTGTCTCACCAATGGCTGGAAGCTGCGGATGTCAGCGGCTTGCGTGTCTCGCTGGATCGCGACGGTCGGCTGAAAGTCGTATCCGAAGTGGATGGTTCGACCGCCTCGCTGCAGCTCGAGGTCACCTTGCGCAAGGCCGATGGCAGTGAACGAAGCCAGACGCTGCAGTTGTATCCTGCGCCGCCGGACCGGCCGATCTCGTATCTCTCCGACCTGGTCGACGATCTGTTGCGGATTTTCTGGGACAGCGACGAGGGACGCTGGTTACCGGTCACGCAGGATGCCTTCGATCAGTATTTCCGTCGTCTGCAAGCGCACGGCGTGCGCCGGCTTATCGTCTGGCAGACAGCCTTTCCCCTGATCCATGACCCTGCGAATTACGCGCCGGAGGACTGGGCGAGGTTTGCGGGCCAGGCCCGGGCGATTGTCGAGAACGACGAGCTCAACCGGATCCTGTATGGCGGTAAGCAGCGCGGTGCTTATCAATGGCAGGGACTGCTGATGCGCTTCCGGCTGAATCCCGAATGGGGCAGGATGTACGCTCAGAGCGCGGCGGATCACGGTATCAAACTGTCCGCCAGTTACCGGCCGTTCGAGCAGGCTTTGATGAAATATTACGTGGTGCCGAGCTTCGATCACGACGGTCGGTTTCTGTGGAATTTTCTGCCCGGCGCGAATCCAACGGTCAATTATCGCCCCGACGAAGTCTCTTTTGCTCACTACCGGAAAATCCTTCAGGATCTGAACCGTCCGGACGCAGCGGTGGTGCGGAGCTTGAGGTTTGCTCCGGCCCCGGGCGCGGAGCAGCAGAAGATACCGGCGGACAGCCTGCGGGTATTTGCCAGCGACGTGCCACCGATCGCCAATCGCGCGTTTGTGCTGGCTCGCGCTGAGGATGGCAGCTTTGGTCTGCATCGTTTCGAATCGATGGCGGACAAAGTTCGCAGCCATCGCATCGAACTCAAGGGCTGGTCACTTTCGGTCGATGACCGGGGTGGCATTGAAATCTCGAACCTCGAGGTGCCTGCCGGGTCGCGATATCTGATTTTCACATCCGCCACGGACGAGGCGAGTGAGCTGCTTCTGCCGACCGATTTGCCGATAGTGATTCGTTCGCAGGCGGGCAATCGCCTGGGACGATTCAACGCCTACCGGGCGCTGCAGGAAACCAATGCCGAGTCCGCGACGACTCGCATCAGCGGCATCACCGAAGCGGGCGGCTATCGAACCGACTTTCAAGCGATCGAAAACAGTTTTCGGCTGGTCCGGAAAAATGGCGAAACGGTTCGGCCACTGGGCCACGACGAGATCGTGGTCGACCTCGGATCAGACTGGTCGCCGGAAATGATGGACTACCAACGGGCTGCCGCGCGGCAACTGGCGGTCAGGGAAATTCGCACCATGCTGGCGGCACCGGCCTTCGATGAAATTTTCATCAACACCCGTTCTCATACTCAACTGGCGGGCTCGCACGGTGATGGTGAACTCGGCGTGCAGACGATTGGCCACCATCGTCTGCACAAGAAAAATTACTCTCACCTCGGCATCGATCGTGCCTACGCGCCGCTTGCCATCGCGCAGTCCGACCGCATTAAAAAGCTGATCGAGTCGGGGCAGACGGAGGCCGTTGAAAAGCTGGTCACCTGGCAGCCCGGCGAATGGCAGGGGACTTGCCAGCTCAGTTCAGAGGACTACCCGTGGCGCTATGCTCGCAACGTCGCCGTCGCCGATGGAGTCAGACAACTGCTTCAAGATCTGGAGAGGGAATTTCCCGATACACGCGTCCGCGTCGTTATTCCGCCGCGCGCTGTCGTGGAGGATGGCGTTCCGAAGCAACTTGAGAAATTGCCGAATCCTGAAGGCGGATTCTATGGCGGCAAGGTTTACGGCTACCTGCGAAGCGGCAACAATCACATCCCGGCGATTGGCGAAGGCATGACCATGGTCGACTTGACTGATCTGGGTGTCGAACCGGTGTTACTCGGCTTCCGCAATTTGCCTGACGATGGTCCTGCCGGGCTGCAATTGGACGCCTACCTGTCGGACCAGGCCGACAATCACGGCTCCAGTTTTCGCGGACCGAAGAGTTTCTTTTACGAGGCTCAGGAAAGCCTTCGAGCGAAAGACAAAGCGGCAGCGGCTGAACGTCGCCACGAGATCATTGGCGACGTTCTGGCCCGGGAGGAAATCGATGAGGTCATTCTCTACGAATCCGCTGACTGGACGTATTATTTGCCGATCCGGAATCCGCACGCGTATCTCGGGCAGGATTGACCTGCGTCGTTTCCCGGGCCGCGTACATAAAATGACCCGCCTTCCTGCGAAGGCGGGTCACAAGCTAATGCGCACGCGGCTGACAGACCGCCGGTGCGTTGGTCGCGGGCGGTTCGATGAAATTCTGACGAATTCCGCGATCCCGGTATTTTCGACTCTGCCAGCCTGATGGTGATGTCTTGTCTTACGCCTGGAGGTCGAAGCGGTCGAGGTTCATCACCTTGTCCCAGGCGGCGACAAAGTCGTGAACGAATTTCGCTTCGCTGTCGGCGCAGGCGTAGACCTCGGCGAGGGCACGCAGGATGGAGTTCGAGCCGAACACCAGATCGTTGCGCGTCGCCGACCACTTGGGGGTACCGCTTGCGCGATCCATGCCGGCGAAGGCATTGCCGCAAGGAGAGACCTGCTTCCACTCGGTGCCCATGTCGAGCAGGTTGGCGAAGAAGTCGTTGCTCAAGGTGCCGGGACGGTCGGTGAGCACGCCGTGTTTTTCGCCATCGGCATTGGTGTCGAGCACGCGCAGGCCGCCGACCAGTGCGGTCATTTCCGGCGGAGTCAGCGTCAGCAGTTGAGCTTTGTCGATCAGCAGGGCCTCGGCGGACACATTGGATTTGCCTTTCAGGTAGTTGCGGAAACCGTCGGCGAAGGGTTCGAGCACATCGAACGACTCGGCGTCGGTCTGCTCGGCCGAAGCATCCATGCGTCCCGGGGTGAAGGGAACGGTGACTTCGTTGCCGGCATCCTTGGCGGCCTTTTCGATCGCCGCGCAACCGCCCAGCACGATCAGGTCGGCGAGCGAGATTTTTTTGCCGTCGGACTGGGCCCCGTTGAATTCCGCCTGAACGGCTTCCAGGGTTTCGAGGACGTGGGCCAGTTGAGCCGGTCGGTTGACTTCCCAGTCTTTCTGAGGTGCCAGACGAATGCGGGCACCGTTGGCGCCGCCGCGTTTGTCGGAACCGCGGAAGGTGGAGGCCGATGCCCAGGCGGTCGAGACAAGTTGCGAAACGGACAAGCCCGAATCGAGAACTTTTGCCTTCAGCGCCGCGATATCATCGGCGTCGACCAGCGGGTGATCGACGGCCGGAATCGGGTCCTGCCAGATCAACTGTTCAGCCGGAACTTCCGATCCGAGATAACGGGAGATCGGTCCCATGTCGCGATGGGTGAGCTTAAACCAGGCGCGTGCAAACGCATCGGCGAACTGGTCAGGGTTCTCGAGAAAGTTCCGCGAGATTTTTTCATATTGCGGATCGAAGCGCAGCGACAGGTCGGTGGTCAACATCGTCGGTAGATGCTTCTTCGAAGAATCGTAGGCGTCGGGAATGATTGCCTCGGCATCTTTGGCGACCCACTGGTTTGCTCCGGCCGGGCTCTTGGTGAGCTCCCACTCGTGACCGAACAGGATTTCAAAGAAGCCGTTGTCCCACTGCGTCGGGTTGGCGGTCCAGGTCACTTCCAAACCACTGGTGATGGTGTCGGCGCCCTTGCCACTGCCGTAGCTGCTCTTCCAGCCCAGGCCCTGATCTTCGAGCGGCGCGTCCTCAGTGTCCGCACCGACGTGATCGGCCGGTCCGGCACCGTGGGTTTTGCCGAAGGTATGACCGCCGGCGATCAGCGCCACGGTCTCTTCATCGTTCATGGCCATGCGGCCGAAGGTTTCGCGAATGTCGTGAGCGGCTGCGACCGGGTCGGGGTTGCCTTCCGGGCCTTCCGGATTGACATAAATCAATCCCATGGTGGTCGCACCGAGCGGGTTTTCGAGGTCACGATCGCTGCTCAAGTCGCGCTCTTCTCCGCTGCCTTCGGCATTCTCGGCGGCGATCGGGTCGGCATTGTCGGCGGCCGCACTGTCGGCTTTATCGGCGTCTTTACCGTAGCGCACGTCGGTGCCCAGCCACGAGTTTTCACTGCCCCAGTAGACATCCTGATCCGGCTCCCAGGTATCCTCACGGCCACCGGCGAAGCCGAAGGTTTTAAATCCCATGGTTTCGAGCGCAACGTTGCCTGAAAGAATCAACAGATCGGCCCAGGAAATTTTGCGACCGTATTTCTGTTTGATCGGCCACAGCAGACGGCGCGCCTTGTCGAGACTGACGTTATCCGGCCAGCTGTTGAGCGGGGCAAAACGCTGCTGACCGCGACCGCCGCCACCGCGACCGTCCTGAATGCGATAGGTGCCGGCGCTGTGCCAGGTCATGCGCACGAACAGCCCGCCGTAGTGTCCGAAGTCGGCCGGCCACCAGTCCTGCGAGTCGGTCATCAGAGCGGCGAGGTCTGCTTTGACTGCAGCGAGGTCGAGGCTCTTGAATTCTTCGGCGTAGTTGAAGTCTGCGCCCATCGGATCGGACTTGGCAGAGTGTTGATTGAGCAGTTCGACCTTCAGACGATTCGGCCACCAGTCTTCGTTGGTGGTGCCGCCGCCGGCGGTCTGTGTCGGAGTTCCGCTGCCCATGAAGGGACATTTGCCGGCATTGTCGTTTGCTGAAGGGTTTTGCTGGTCTGACATCTTAGTTATTCCTGTGGTTTGTTGTTGGGGAGTGGTTGGTTTTGTAAAAAAGCCTGAGACGGTCGGTGCCCGGCGGCGGTCGCCGCTCAGGGTTGTTCCGGAAGGTGCCTGTCGGGCCCACCCTGCGTCGAAACGGATTTCGCCGCAAGGCAGTCAGGGCAGGTGCCCCAGTAGACCACTTCCGCTTCATCGATTTCAAAGCCCGAGTCAGCAGTGGCCGTTAAGCATGGGGTGTAACCGACCGCACAGTCGACGTCCACCGTTTTTCCACATGTCCGGCAAATCAAGTGATGGTGATTATCACCAACGCGGTCCTCGTAAAGCGTCGGCGACCCGGCCGGCTGAATCCGTCGCAGGATACCTTTTTCCGCAAGCATGCCGAGGACGTTGTAGACGGCCTGCCTCGAGATCGTGCCGATGCTGGTGCGAACCTCGCCGGCGATCGCATCCGCCGTCGCGTGCGGCCGTGCCGACACCGCTCTCAGCACGGCCAAACGCTGGGCCGTGATCGAGACGCCGTGGTCGCGCAGGGTTTTAACCGGATCAGTCACGCAGGTAGATTTGCGGAAAAATGGACTGTGTCAAGTTTTAGTCACAATCCAGTTTGTTTTTCTGCGCCGGGCCGGACTCCGGAGCGGCGGCGCGTGGGCCCGGCTGGCGATGGCCGGAGCAAGACCGAATATGATTGCCCGTCGGGATTCCTCAGTTTGCAGCAAATGTCATGTTCCGCGTTACCATCATAGCCGCTGGAACCTAGCTATTTAAGTCTTGATGGTTTTCCATAATTAATATAAGATCTCTGTGGATGGAACCCCGTGTCATGGTGCTTGCGGAGGCCGCCAATCCGAATCTGACCAGCGCGGCCCTGGTGGCATGGAATCACTTCCTCGCCCTTCGTGAAGTGTGCAATGCCCACCTGGTCACTGAAGTGCGCAATAGTGACGCCATTCTCGATGCCGGCTTGCCGAGAGATGCGTTCACCACCATCGACAACCGGCGGCCGATGCATCTGGCGTGGCAACTTTCGAAGGCCTTGCGCGGAGGCACGTCGCTGGGCTGGACCATTTACACTGCGCTGTGTTCGCTGGCCTATCCGCGTTTCGAGCAGAAGGTGTGGCGGCAGTTCGGCGAGCAACTCAAGCAGGGAGATTTCGATGTGGTGCATCGCCTGGCACCGATCACTCCGGTGGCACCGAGTTTACTGGCCGCGAATTGCGCCAGGCACGACGTGCCGTTTATCCTCGGACCGATCAACGGTGGAGTGCCCTGGCCGCGTGGCTTTCGCCACCTGTTGCGACGCGAGCGTGAATGGCTCAGCCACATTCGCGGTTTGCATCGCTGGCTGCCGGGCTACCGCTCGACCCGCAAGCATGCCGCCGCCATCATTACCGCTTCCAGCACCGCTTTCGAGGATTTGCCCGAAAAGTATCACGACAAGTGTTTGTTGATGCCCGAAAATGCCGTCGATCCCGAGAACTTTTGCGAGCAGGAGTCGGAGCTCATCCCGGCCGGCGAGGAGGTCGACGGCGATCACGGCCCCTTAAAAATCGCCTACTGGGGAAGGCTGGTGCCTTTGAAAGGGCTTGGCATGCTTTTCGAAGCGGCGGAACCGTTTCTTGCCAACGGCGAAGCGGTCATCGAACTCGCCGGCGAGGGACCGGAGGAAAAACGACTTCGCCAATGGGTGCGGGAACGCGGCCTGGAGAAACAGGTGATCTTTCACGGCCAACTCGATCAGGAGACGCTGGCTGAACGCATGGCGCAGGCGGATCTGCTGGGATTTCCCAGCGTTCGCGAATTTGGTGGCGGTGCGGTGCTCGAAGCGATGGCGCTCGGGCTGATGCCGATGGTGCTCGATCACGGTGGACCCGCCGATCTGGTGCCGGAAAGTATCGGTGTGCGGATTCCCCTGGGTAGCCGCTCTGAAATTGTGCAGCGCATGCGCTGCGCGCTGCAGAACTGCGTCGATGATTTGAGCGGAACCCGGCGTCGCGGCCGCGAAGCGCAACGCTACGCGGGCCGTTGTCACACCTGGGAGGCGCGGGCGGAAACCGACCTCGACATCTATCGCTGGGTGCTTGGCGAAGGCACTAAGCCGAACTTAAAACTTCCGATGGCGGTTGAGCACAAAACCGGGCGACCGGGCCGGACGGAGCAGGTCACCGCCGGTGTCGGCGCGGGGAGATGAGATCCACGGCAGTCAAGGCAGTGCGGCGTTTGTTCAAAGGCGTGACGCAGCGGTTCATGCAGCGCATCCATCACGCCGCGCACCGGCGTGAACCGGAGCTGCGCCAGGTGCAGGCCTGCAAGGTGCTGGTGCTGGCGCCACACATGGACGATGAAGTGATTGGCCCCGGCGCCACCCTGCTGCAACACGTTGCAGCGGGAAGCCGGGTCGAAGTGTTTTTCACCACCAACTCGGCCGGAAGTTCACACGATCCGCAGGCGCGGAAAATCGAACGGCAACTGCGCCACGCGGAAGCCGGGGCGGCGATCCAGTTTCTCGGCGCAGAGCTGGTCGGGGTTGCCCACTTCGATGACGGTGAGCTGAGCCGTCACCAGTCCGAACTCGGCAAACGTCTGGCCGCGGTGATTTCCGAATCTCAGCCGCAGCAGATTTTCTGTCCCTTTGTCAGCGACATGCATCGCGACCATCAGGCGACCGCCGCGGGATTGGCACAGGCACTGAAGCAGCTCGGCGGCGCGTGGCGCGGTGAAGTCTGGGGTTACGAAGTCTGGTCAACCCTGTGGCCCAACGTCGCTGTCGACTGCAGTGGCGAATGGCTGCAGCGCAAAGCTGAAGCCATCCAGTGTTATCCCTCGCAGATCGCGCACATGAATTACGTCGAGGCAGCGCTCGGCCTGAACCGCTACCGCGGCCTGCGGGTTCGCTGCGACGCCGCCGAAGCGTTCTTCGTCACCGATGCCAACGAGTGGATCCAGCTCGGCGAAATGCTCAACGAGTGCTGAACAAGGCCTGAGGCCGGATTGCAGCGACCGGGTGGACCTGCTTAGTGCTGGTGGGTGAAGAAGTGGAGGCGAGGGGAGTCGAACCCCTGTCCTCATGGCCGTTGCCATGAGCATCTACATGCATAGTCGGTCTTTTGATTTAAGAGAGGCGGCTTCGATCGACAGAATCCGTTCTCTCCGATTGCCACTGTAACCTCTCGTCGTTCCGCCCGGACACCCGGCGGACAACCAGCCTACTAAAATAGCGCGGCTCCCCTCAGTAGGCGTCGGAGGAGCCACGGGACAGCTTAATTAAGCTGCCAGCGCAAGTTCGGGTTCGTTATTTGCATTTGTGTTTTGATCGGCTTTTTACGAGGCCAACCGATCAACCTCAGCATGCCGCCCATGTCTCAAACCAAGAGTCGAAACCGGAGCGCCCCCTTTTCTTTTAAAGGTGGTTTACCTTAACGCATCCGGAGCAGGTATCCAAACGGGATTTTCTACGGCTTTCAGGGCTGCGTGAAAATGGCCAGTTTCCCTTCGTTGAGCTGGCCCGCGGTGTGTTACCATAAAATGATCATGGACGTCATGAATCAGGCTCACCCGGCGGCGACGATTGTTGACGAGTCGGGCGAGGAGTTGTTGGCGCGGGTCGAAATGAGCGATTTGCCGAAGGTGCTGTTGCACGAGCATCTCGATGGCGGGCTGCGTCCCGCGACGGTGATCGAGCTGGCTGAGGCAGCGGGGTATGAAGATTTGCCATCGGTCGATGCCCGCGCTCTGGGAGAATGGTTTCATCGCGGCGCTAATAAAGGCAGCTTGCCGCAGTATCTTGAGGGCTTTGCGCATACCATTGCGGTGATGCAGTCGCGTGAGGCGCTGGAGCGGGTGGCATTCGAGTTTATCGAGGACATGGACGAAGATGGTGTGGTCTATGCCGAGGTGCGTTTTGCGCCGGTGTTTCACACCGCCGGAGGTTTGACTCAGGAGGCGGTGGTGCGCTCGGTGATCTCGGGTCTGCGTCGGGGTGAGCGCAAGTACGGGGTGCGCTGGGGACTGATCATTTGCGCGATGCGCGACCGCACCGACTCGCTCGAGGCGGCCGAACTGGCGATCAATTTTCGCAGTGACGGGGTGGTCGGGTTTGATCTGGCCGGCGAAGAGGATGGCCATCCGCCGAAGCGCCATCTGGAGGCTTTTAATGCGGCGCGGCGGGCAAATTTTAATATCACCGTTCACGCCGGCGAAGCCTTCGGGGTGGAATCGATCTGGCAGGCGCTGCAGTACTGCGGGGCGCATCGGCTCGGCCATGCGACGCGCTTGATGGACGACATGACGGTGGTCGACGGCGAGGTGATGTCGCTGGGCACGCTGTCGCAGTTTGTGCTCGATCGGCGAATTCCGTTGGAGTGCTGCCTGCTCAGCAACGTTCACACCGGCGCGGTCAAGGAGATGGATGAGCATCCGTTCCGGATCCTCTACGATGCCGGCTTCCGGGTGACGATCAACACGGACGACCGTTTGATGAGTGACACCAGCATGAGCAAGGAGTTTGAGACCGCGGTGGCCTGCTTCGATTTTTCGATCCACGACCTGGAGAAAATCACCCTCAATTCAATGAAGAGTGCGTTCATTGCCTTTGATCAGCGCCTGGAGATTATTTTCGATGTGATTAAACCCGGCTATCGAAAAATAGTCGCCCGCTTAGCGGCTTGATCGGCAGCTCCATTGAGCGTGGCTGGAACCGCGATCAGGGCGCGACCCGTATTGACACGGAGGCGCATCATTCCGAAAAAGGGGGGACCTTATGAAATTCCGCTGTCTGCCCTTCACCGTCACTGTTCTCGCCTGCTGCTCGCTGCTGGCCGCGTCGCATGATCTGCGCGCTCAGAATAATCCCGGTTTCGCGAAACAACCGGTGATCACCGAATACGACGTCGATCCCGACTGGCCGGCGCGCCCCGACAACATCGCCGCCGAGGGTTGGGTGTCGGGACTGGCGATCGACGACAAGGATCAGGTGTGGTTTTTCCGCAAGGGCAAAGACCCGGTGCAGGTCTATACCAGCGATGGCGAGTTTGTGCGCAGTTGGGGCAACGAGCAGAACTTTGTCTACCCGCATCACCTGCGCATCGGTCCGGACGGCAATATCTGGCTGTCGGACTTCGGTCGGCACGTGGTGATGAAATTCACCCCGGAGGGCGAGCTCCTGCAGACGCTGGGCGTGCTCGACGAGAAAGGCGATGACGACACGCATTTTGACCGGCCGACCGATATGGCGATTACGCCGCAGGGCGAAATTTTTATCACCGATGGCTACGGCAATAATCGCCGTATCGTTCACTACGACGCGGATGGCAAGTTCGTCAAAACCTGGGGCGAATATGGATCGGCACCGGGCCAGTTTGTCCTGCCGCATTCGATTGTCGTCGATTCGAAGGGCAGGCTCTACGTCGCGGATCGCAACAGCGGGCGGATTCAGGTATTTGATCAGGAGGGCAAGTTTCTCGACGAATGGAAAAATATCATCATGCCCTGGGGCCTTTCGATCACCAAGGATGACGAGTTGTGGGTGTGTGGGTCCTCGCCGCACTGGTGGCTGCGCCACGGCGCCTATCCGGAGTACAAGGATCAGGTGTTCATGAAGTTTTCCACGGATGGAAAGGTCAAGCAGGTCTGGCATATTCCGCTCGGCGATATCGGCCCGGACAAGAACAAGCCGGACACGTCAAAGTTGAAGCCGGGCGAGGCGGTCGGCGTGCATTGCATCGCCGCGGACTCGAAAGGTAATTTGTTTGTCGGTGAGATCTACAGCGAGCGCGCCGAGAAATTTGTGCCAGTCACCGAGCGCCCCGCGGCTGAGGAGAAAGCCGCGACCGCCGGACCGAAGTAGGCGTTTTTCCCTCCTGCAGCATGGCCGGAAGTGGCGTAGGGTGGCGACCGAAACGATGGCAGATATTGGAAGATGGAACCGACTGGTAGCGGTTGAGCAGGCGGATCACGGTCTGATGCTCGACGGCGGTGAGCATGGGCAGATTCTTGCGCCTTCGAAGTATCTGCCCGCAGATGCAGAACCGGGCGAGGAGTTCGATGTCTTCGTGTATCTCGATTCTGAAGATCGCCTGATCGCCACCACTGAACGGCCGTTTGCCGAGGTCGGCGATTTTGCCTGCCTGGAAGTGATCGGCGTCAATCCGCGCATCGGAGCGTTTCTCGACTGGGGACTGGCGAAAGACCTGCTGCTGCCTTTCGCCGAGCAGCTGGGGCGGGTTCGCGAAGGTCAGAAAGTGGTGGTGGCGATCGTGCTCGACAAGCGTTCGAACCGGATCATCGCGACGCAGCGGACCAACCGTCATCTCAGTAAAAAAGCGCCGACCTACGAAGATGGGCAGGCGGTCAGCTTGTTGATTTCCGAACAGACGCCGATGGGCTACAAAGCGATCATCGAGCATTCGCACCCCGGCCTTTTGTATGGTTCCGATTTGTCGACGCCGTTGAAGGTCGGTGACACGGTCGATGGCTTCGTGCGGTTTGTGCGGCCCGATGGCAAGATCGATCTCAGTCTCGACGGCGACCGCCAGGGCAGGGTGCCGAATTTGAGCGAGGACATTCTCGAAGCGCTGCGCAACAACGATGGTTACCTCGATGTCGGTGACAAGAGTTCCCCGGAAGCGATTCGGCGCACCTTCGGTTGCAGTAAAAAGGCCTTCAAGTCAGCGCTCGGCGCGCTCTACAAAAAGCGCCTGATCGAATTTGAGGGACGGGGCATCCGGCGGGTTTAGCCGGTAAGCGATCTCAGTAGCGGAATTCATCAGAATTTCGTCGAGCGTCTCACCATCAACGCACTGGCGAAATTTTGACAAATTCCGCTACGGATGCGGCGTCAATGTTTGGAGAGACTGCCTGTCACTTTCAGACTCTAGCGGTAACTTGTCGTCGCCGCGCGGGGCGTTTCGAATTACGCTGAACCGGGAACTATGGACAACATGCGTCAGCAGACTTCCAGGGAGGAAATGGCGAACACGATCAGCCACGCAGTGGCGGCGATATTGGCGGTAGCCGCGGTGCCGTTTCTGGTGATCGCGGCAGTCGACAACGGCAGCCCGGCCGTGGTGGTCGGGGTGAGCGTGTTTTCGTTTACCATGGTGGTGCTATACGCGACCTCATCGATTTATCACGCGCTGCCCAATAATCGCTGGAAGAAGCTGTTTCAGGTACTCGACCACTCGGCGATCTACCTGTTGATCGCCGGCAGCTACACGCCCTTCACCCTGAGCGTGCTGCGCGGCACGCTCGGTTGGACCCTGCTCGGCGTGGTCTGGGGGCTGGCGCTGATCGGTATTCTGCTGAAAAATGTCGGCAGCCTGCGCAGTCCACGATTGTCAGTGTTTCTCTACGTGCTGATGGGCTGGCTGGTGGTGGTTGCGATCAAACCGCTGTGGTCGGCGATGCCCGCGTGGGGTTTTTGGTGCCTGGTCGGCGGTGGTCTGTCGTACACTTTCGGTGTGGCGTTTTTTGCAGCGCACAAGGTTCGCTATGCGCATTTCGTCTGGCATCTATTCGTGATGATCGGCACCGGCAGCCACGTGGCGGCGGTGTGGAGCGTGGTTCATGCGTAGTCCTCGAGATATTCGCTGACGATCTGTTCGAGTGGCGGCGGTTGGGGTAAACCCAGAGCGACGGCGCGAGCTCCGTCGACGGCGGTCGGCCAGCGGTCGACGATCGATTGAATGCCGGCGTCGAAGGCATCGACGATTTCGCCGGGGGTAAAGCCGGCTGTCCGGCCGGCGCTGCGCACCACCCGTTCGGCATCGTCGGGAGTGATGCAATGCGCAGGAAAGCCGACCGCCCGGTCGTGACCAAGACGCTCGCCGTCGAGTTCGTGCAGCCCGATCAGCGAATCAATCACGGTGCGGTAGCCGGTCATCGGATGGCGTTGATGGCGATGCACGGGCAGCTCGCAGACCTGACCCTTGAGCGGTTCGCGGAACATGCCGCTGGCCCAGCTCGACGCCGCCGCGTTGGGTTTTCCGGGGCGGACGATGACCGTCGGCAGGCGCGCCGAGCGGCCGTCGAAAAAGCCTTTGCGGGTGTAGTCGTTGACCAGCAGTTCGCCGATCACTTTGGTCATGCCGTAGGTGGTTTGCGGCGTGCGCTTGGCGCTGTCGCTCTGGGTGGTGGCGGTCATCTGTTCGAGGTCGCCGCCGAAGCAGGCGATCGAACTGGCGAACACGACCCGTGGACCATTGTCGCCGTGACGGGCGGCTTCGAAGACATTGCGTCCGCCGTCGAGGTTGACGCGCAGTGCATCGTCGAAGCTGGTTTCACATTCGCCGCTGACCATCGACGCGAGATGAAAAATCGAGTCGGCGTCGGCCATGGCGTCAAAGACGGCGTCGCGGTCGGAAATGTTGCCGGTCACGCAGGTCGTGCCGGTGGTGTCGGCGGCATCGGAAAAATACGCGTCGAACAGCACCAGTTCGTCGATGCCGGTGCGGGCCCCGCTGGTGGAGGTCAGTGAACCGCGCTGCAGAAGTTGCTGAGCGAGACGATTGCCGAGGAATCCGCCGCCGCCGGTGATGAGAACTTTCATTGGTATTGTCCGGGAAATGGAGAGACTAAAGTTTTGCTTATGAAAATGGACATGGACCTGCACGGACACAAGATCGGATTCGTCGGACTCGGCAATATGGGTGCGCCGATGGCTAGGCACCTTCACCGCACCGGGGCGGAGGTGATCGTCTGGAATCGCAGCTCCGGTCCGGTCGAGCAGGCCGTCGCCGACGGGCTGTCGAGTGCGGGGTCGCCGTCAGAATTGGCGAGGCAGGTTGGCGTGGGGATCGTCTGTGTGAACCTGACCACGCCCGATGTCGTCAAAGAGGTGGTATTTGGTGACGACGGCCTGGCCAACGATGGGCTGGCTGCAGGACTGGACCAAAACGCACTGGTCGTCGACTTCGGCACCACCGGGGTCCCGCCGACCAAAGGTTTTGCCGCCCGGCTCGACGGGCGCTGGGTTGATGCTCCGGTATCCGGCGGTCAGGTCGGTGCAGAAGCCGGCAACCTGACCATCATGGTCGGCGGCAGCGATGAACATTTCGCGCGTGCGCTGCCGGTCCTGAAGGTGGTCGGGGAAAAAATCACTCACCTGGGACCGGTCGGTGCCGGTCAGGTCACCAAGCTGGCCAACCAGCTGATCGTCGCGCAGACCATCGATGCAGTGGCGCAGGCCCTGCGCCTGGCGGAACTGTCCGGAGTCGATGCTGCGCTGGTTCGCGAGGCCCTGCTCGGCGGTTTTGCCGAAAGCCGAATCCTCGACCTGCACGGCGAGCGCATGGTCAAGCGCGACTTCGCACCGGGAGGGCGGTCGGAATTGCAGTTGAAAGACGTACGCTTGATCTGTGAGCTGGCGGAATCGGTCGGCCTCGAGTCGACGACCATGGCGAACTGTCGCCAACTGTGGGAAGATTTTGTCGAGCGCGACGGCAACGGCGATCTCGATCACTCAGGCCTGTTTCGCATCTACGAATAGCGCTGAGCGCAGCAAAACTCCCCGCCGCGGTGGCGGGGGTGTCGGTTCGTTTTGCGATGCCCCGCAGTGGATCACTGCGGCTGACAGATCGAGCCCGGTCGATCGACTCAGTAGCTGCGAGTCGTCGTTGTGGTGGTGCTGCTGGTCGTGGGGATGCCGTAGACTCCCGGTGTCGTTACCGTTTTTCGAGTCGTCGTCTGGGTGGCGTCGATGTCGTCGTGATGAGGGCCATGGTGAACGCATGCGGTGCCGAGGAAAGCGCTCGACAGTCCCAGAGCCGTCACTGCGAGGATAGTTTTGATCGATTTTTTCATGGAGTTGTTTCAAGGGTTGTTTTCGCTGCGGGACTCTTCCGACAGGTTGATGTCCTGACGTCAGCGCTTGTTAAGAAAAATGGATTGCAGGTATCGTGCCGTGGATGGGTGCAGGCACGGTTTGCCCAGCAATTACGGGGATTGGGGGCGACGGGCGGCACCTTAAAACGGCAGCTGTGCCCGTCCCGGTAATGCACGCTGCCACGTGGCATGCGGGCAAAGTGCAAGGTGCGGGCGATGAAAAACGCCGCGCCGCGGTTTCGAAAGCTAAGCGGCGGGTCCCATGCTCAGACCTTCGAGTACATCGGCGATGGTGTGCAGCGCGTTGCCCTCAAGTTGATTGCCAACGTAAAGGTAGGCGGGGCGATGCTGCCCTGCTTTGCGGGCGGTCAACCAGCTGAGCATGCGCGCCAGTCCTTCGCGAGCTGCGGAATCGATTTCGAAAATCTGGTGGTAGGGTTCCATGTGCTCGGCGGCCCACTGATGGGTGTGCCCCGGGGTGAGCAGAAATCGAGCGGCAGCGGAGGCATTGCTTTCCAGAGGTTGAAGCCCGATCTGCTCGACCACCGGCGGCATATGCGTCCAGTGATTGTAGATGTGAGCGACGTCGTGTTTGCTGAGCATTTCGAAATACTCAGGATGCAGCAGGTTCTGATTGCGCACCTCGACGCCATACTGCCAGTCGTCCGGAATTTCACTGAAGAACCGGTCGAGCGCGGCGACGAAATCGCGACCGTGTTCGAAGTCGGTTTCGCTGAAATGGGAAAACTCGAAGATCAGCAGGCCGACCTTTTCGCGGATCGGTTCGAGAGCACGCAGAAAGGCGTATCTGAAGATGGCGTGATCGAGGAAATCCGGATTGGAGTCGCCGGCTTTGCTACCGAAGGTGCTGACCTGCGGGAAGGTTTTGATGGTGATGTCGTCCGGAACTTTGAACGACAACTTGAAGTGATCCGGCACCTGGTCAGCCAGGCCTTCGAGGTACTTGCGCTTTGGAATCCGGTAGTAAGTCGCGTCGACGCAGACCGTGCGGAACACCTGAGCGTATTCTTCCAGGCAGAGCCGTTCGAACGCGCCCTTGGAAAAGCGGTGATTGTAAAGGTAGCGCTCTTCGTCGTAGAGCGTCCCGCACCAGCCCGGGTATTTCCATGACGAGGTGCCGAGGTAAACGTCATGACGCTCCGCCAGTTGCCGGAGGATGGTGGTAGCGAATTCCCGTTGAAACAGCATCGTGGGCGAGAGCGGATTCCGATAAGGTTTATCAGGATTCGATGCGAAACGCCGCACGTATTTCGCGCAGTTTTTTCCACAGCTGGTGGTCGCGCATCTGCGGCGACACGCACAGGAACAGCGCCGGACGCTCACCGTGTTTCCAAAGCTGCGCCTCGACATGCAATATCTGGTTTTGCTGTGTGGCGAACGGTTCGACCCACGCGATCGAACCGTTGTAGTGAGTGACTTCGGTAGCGTCGACGGGAGGCGAAGTGGCGGTGTCGACCCGGTCGAGTTCGACTGCGAAGGGTTCGGTATCGACCTGCTGTTGCTTGCCCTTCATCACCGCAGTTGAGAGGCCGCGGTAGTAGCTCAGCAGTTCGGCTTCGATGTTTGCCTGGCTGATATCGGCATCGGGTTCGAGAATGAACACCAGCACGTAGCTGAAGAAATCTTCGGCATCGGCGCTGAACATGCCGGGAGCGAAGCGGATATCCTCTTCGCCGACCCATTTCATATCGGGGGCAAATGTCGGCGGCAGGTCGATGCGTTCGCCGCGCCATTCGGTGGCACCGGTGTCGAAAACGAACTTGGGTGGATCTTCAGTCCGGCCGGTGTCGATAGAACTGACGACAATGAAGAAAATTAACAGGATTGAAGGTAGGCGAAACGGTGTCGGCATGCGCCCATTTTATTCGGCGCGGGAAACCAGGTCAAGGCGGCTGGCACTCTGTGCTTTTCATTCCGGTCGGGGAGCGCATGATGGTCGACATGCACTCGATGCTTATCACTGTGGCCGCGTTGTGCCTGCTGCTGGTGCCGCGTGACGCCTGCGGTCAGGAGGTCGACAATTGGCCTTCATTCCGTGGCGCGTTTGCCGGCGGAGTCGCGGCCGACGGGCAGAATCTTCCGTTGCGTTGGGATGGCACCAATGGCGAAATGGTGCGATTCAAGGTGGCGATTCCCGGGCTGGCGCACTCCAGTCCGATCGTGTTCGGTGATCGCATTTACCTGACCACAGCAGTCAGCAGCGAGGCGGGTGCGACGTTTAAACCGGGCCTCTACGGATCGGGTGACGCTTCCCGGGATCGCTCGGCGCACGAATGGCAGGTGATCTGCCTGGACAAAGGCAGCGGCAAAATTGTCTGGCAAAAAATTGCGACTACGGGCGTCCCCAGGGACAAGCGCCATATCAAGGCGACCTATGCCAATGCCACGCCGGTGACCGATGGTGAACACGTGGTGGCCTTGTTCGGATCGCAGGGCATTTTTTGCTTCGATGCCGGGGGTGAAATGCTCTGGCAGCGCGATCTCGGCCGGCTCGATGTCGGTGCCTACGATCTTCCCGATTATGAGTGGGGGTCAGCCAGCTCGCCGGTGATCTGGGACGGCAAGGTGTTGGTGCAGTGTGACCGGCAAAAGGATTCGTTCCTGATTGCGCTCGATGTGAACACCGGCGCGACGGTGTGGAATACCGCGCGCGACGAACTGCCTTCCTGGGGCACGCCGACGGTGTATCCGGGCGGACAGGGGCGGCGCGCGGAACTGATCACCAACGGATCCAAATTCATTCGCGGTTACGATCCAGCGACCGGCAACGAACTCTGGCGTCTCGGTGGCAGTTCAAAGATCACCGCACCCACGCCGGTGTTTGCCGGTGACCTGTTCATTGTTGCCAGCGGCCGGGCTCCGGAGCGGCCGATCTTTGCGATTCGCCCCGGTGCCGAGGGGGACATCACCTTGCAAAACAACGCGTCCAGCAACGGCCAGGTGGTGTGGAGCCTGACCCGGCGCGGGCCGTACATGCCGACGCCGCTGATTTATGAAAACAGAGTTTATGTGCTCAACAACGACGGTCCATTTGCCTGCTACGACTTGAACACCGGCGCGGAAATTTATCGTCTGCGTCTGCCGCATCGGGGCGACGGCTTCAGTGCATCGCCGGTGGCTGCCGACGGCCGGATCTATCTCGCCAGTGAGAGCGGCAACGTGTTTGTCGTCAAGGCCGGTGACACATTCGAGCTGCTGGCGACCAACGAAATCGGCGAGCCGCTGATGGCGACGCCGGCGATTTCGGAGGGCACGATTTTTATCCGCGGATCAGGGCATCTGTTTGCCGTCAGTGCCGAGTGAGTGG
>CBDULB010000015.1:0-70714 GCA_965367965.1 uncultured bacterium
ACAACCGAAAAGCCACCGGCTATGCGGCAGCCATCTTGCCCGCTGCTATCGTTGGGAACCGCAACGTTAATCGAGAATCGAGTTCCATTCCATCGCAGTGTAAAGCCCTTCACCAACAAGGACCGCTGAATCTAAGGCGTGCCATGTTCTATAGGCGTGATGCCATCGGCGACCTTAACAACACCCACTGGCAAGTCTCGCCGATAAACAACATGCCTCTTCACTTGTTGTTTGTCATCGCGGAACGTAGTGGGGGCAGCAAGAATAACTGCTTCGGGCTCTGCATCGGGCTCTGCATCGGGAAAATACAAGTAAGGATCCCTGTTGAAAGGGCTGCCAGGGGAAGGGTAGAGCCATTGATCCTCCGAGTTGCCTGAAAAGGCATCCTCAACGCTGCTTGGAAGCCCATCGGAATCCAATTCGTAACTAGAAATCGCAAGTGCCACCTGCTTGAGATGATGGGCAGCAACATCAATTCTCACCTGTTGGGCCTCCCTTCTTATGTCGTGAAACCCGACTACGATAAGCGCCAAGAATACCACGCCGATGGCAGCCACAACGAAAAATGACTTTTTAAATCCCAGATATCCGAAGAGCGCAGCAAATCCGATAATCGCCAGAACACAGAATATTGCAGTCATTCTTGGTCTAACAGTGATGTTACTCCATCCGGCCGGCGATATACCATCGCTGAAATTCGCGCATTGGACCGGGCGAAGAGCAGACAAGCTATTGGGTTAACCCACGTCCGTCAAAGGTTTCCACCGCCCACCTCCATTGCTGCAGCGGCGGCAACTTTGATTCAAATAACTTGGAGTTTCGGATCTTTTTGCCAATCGATATCTGCTCGTTTCAAGCGGTGATCGGGACTTGTTGATATTTTGGATATACGATCAACATCGTCGACTCCCGCCACCTTTTTACTGCCTTCGAAACGGCACTCGTCTCGTCGATTTTCTCCCGCCATCGCCCCTTCACTTCCCCTCTCCACTTGTCGTGTCGCCGACCGCTGCTACCCTCCCCCGTGCCCTCCGCTCCCACCATCCACTCCATCCTCAAGGACACTTTCGGCTACGATTCTTTCCGCCCTTTGCAGGAGGAAATCGTCACCGCTTCGCTCGACGGTCAGGACGTCGTCGCCATTCTGCCGACCGGTGCCGGCAAGTCGATCTGCTATCAACTCCCCGCCCTGATGCGTGGCAGCGAGGGCAAGGGGCTGACGCTGGTTATTTCGCCGCTGATCGCGCTGATGAAAGATCAGGTCGACGCGCTGGTCGCCAACGGCGTCGCCGCAACCTTTCTCAATTCATCACTCGATCCCGCAGAGCTTCAGCAGCGCACTCAGGATCTCGACGCGGGCAAATACCGACTGCTCTACGCCGCCCCGGAACGGATCATGAGCAACGGCTTCATTGACAGCCTGCGTCGCTGGGGGGTCAATGCGGTCGCCGTCGATGAGGCGCATTGCGTCAGCGAGTGGGGACACGATTTCCGTCCCGAGTATCGGCAGCTATCTCAGCTGCGCACCGCCCTGGCCGAGGTGCCGTTCATTGCGCTGACCGCCACCGCCACCGATCAAGTGCGCCAGGATTTGATCACTCAATTGGCGCTGAAGGATCCGCAGGTATTCGTCGCCAGCTTCAACCGGCCGAATCTCAACTACACCATCATGGGCAAGGCCAAGCCGGTGCGGCAGGTGTTCGATTTTGTCGACCAACGCCGCGACGAGGCCGGGATTATTTACGTGCAGTCGCGCAAAGGCACCGAGAAGGTCGCCAGTGCGCTGAGCCGTGAAGGCATCAATGCACTGCCCTATCACGCCGGCCTCGAAGCCGACGAACGCAGTCGCTGCCAGGAGGCCTTTTTGCGCGACGAGGTGCAAGTCATCTGCGCCACGGTGGCCTTCGGCATGGGCATCGACAAACCCAACGTGCGCTACGTCATTCACGCCGACCTGCCGAAGAATGTTGAGAGCTACTATCAGGAAACCGGTCGCGCCGGTCGCGACGGCCTGCCCTCGGAGTGCGTGCTGCTTTTTTCCAAAGGCGACCTGATGCGCAACTTGCGCTTCCTCGACGAAATGACCGATCACGAGGCGGCTGCAGTGGCGCGTCGACAGATGACCAAAATGGTCGACTACGCCGAGAGCAGTCGCTGCCGCCGGGTGGATTTGTTAGGCTATTTTGGTGAGACCTGGCCCGACGAAAACTGCGGCGGCTGCGACATCTGCCTCAACCCCAGGGAAACTTTCGACGCCACAGTCGA
The DNA here is from genome assembly GCA_965367965.1 of uncultured bacterium. Lineage (GTDB taxonomy): Bacteria > Verrucomicrobiota > Verrucomicrobiia > Verrucomicrobiales > DEV007 > JBBKXR01. The sequence goes on from CBDULB010000015.1 coordinate 2,266, forward strand.
GGCACAGAAATTTCTTTCCTGCCTGGTTCGCATTCAACAGAAAAGCGGTTTCTCGCTGGGCATGAATCACGTCGTCGAAGTGCTCACCGGCGCCAACACAGAAAAGATCCGCAAGTGGCAACACGAAACGCTGAGCACCTACGGCATCGGCAAAGATCACTCGCGACCGGACTGGCTGGAAATCGGCCGGCAGTTGGTCGGAATGGGCCATGCCGCGCTCAGCACTGATAACTTTCAGACGGTCTCGGTCACCCCGCAGGGCATCGAATTCCTCAAAAACCGATCACCCGAACCGGTCATTTTGACGCGCTCGCCTCTGACTGGTGGCTCGAAATCTAAAACCGAACGCGCCGGTGCCATCGCCTGCGATGAAGGCCTGTTTGAAGAGCTGCGCACGGTGCGCAAACGGCTCGCCGACGAACGCCAGGTTCCTCCCTACATCATCTTCGGCGACCGCACGCTGCGCCACATCGCCCGCAGCTACCCACAGAACCAAGCCGCGTTCATGGAAATGCCCGGCGTCGGCCAGCAGAAGTGGTCGGACTTCGGCGCCGATTTTATCGCAGCGGTCGACAGCTGGCTGGCGGCCCACGAGAAAATTGATTTTGCCGATGAAAAACCTGCGGGCCGGCCGAAGAAAAAGATGAAGAGCGAAGACGACCTGTCGGAGACCGCCATGGAGAGCGTCGAAATGTTTCAGAAGAGCCAGACCATCGAGCAGATCGCTGCGACCCGTGGCCTGAAGCCGAGCACGATCTGCAAGCACATCGCCGATGCCATCAAGGTCGGCAAACTCGACGCCTCGCCGCGCGATTTTTACAGCGACGACGACGAGCAACGCATCGCCACCGCCGTCGCCCAACACGGCATCAACGCGCTAGGCCCCTTGCATCACGCCCTCGACAAGACCATCTCCTACGACACCCTGAATCTCTACCGCGCCTTCCACAGTCGCAATACGCCCGATGCCCCGGCGGACGAGCCAAGGTGATACCGCCGTCCCGGCGGTCCTCATTGGACAAGAAAAAAAGTCGCTCCCCCTGGCCCGAAATATGCCCTCCCCGTCCCAGACCATGCCCTCCACTGCCACCACTCCCCCAGGCGCCACACCGCTCGCCGACGGCTCGACTTTTTTTAAAGTCTGGGCACCGAAACGTCAAAGTATCGAAGTGCAACTCGGCGAACGCCGCGAAGCGCTGATCAAATCCGACGGCGGCTGGTTTTCGGCGACCATCGATAACGCTGCCGCAGGCGATCACTACCGCTTCGTTCTCGACGGTGACATCAGCCGTCCGGATCCGGTATCGAATTTCCAACCTGAGGGCGTGCACGGCCCCTCGCAGATCATTGATCACACGCGCTACTCATGGAGCGACGAGGACTGGCAGGGGGTCGCCACCCGCGACCTGGTCATTTACGAAATCCACGTCGGCACCTTCACTGGCGACGGCACCTACCGCGCGGCGATCGATCGCCTCGACGAGCTGATCGAGCTCGGCATCACTGCTCTGGAGATCATGCCGGTCGCGCAGTGTCCGGGCCGCTGGAACTGGGGTTACGACGGCGTCAATCTGTTCGCGCCCGCCCACCCTTACGGTCATCCCGACGATTTCAAAGCGCTGATCGACGCCTGCCACCAGCGCGGTCTGGCGGTCATTCTCGACGTCGTTTACAATCATCTCGGCCCGGAAGGCAACTACCTCGCCGACTTCGGGCCCTACCACTCGCGCAAGCATCACACCCCCTGGGGTCCGGGTCTCAACTTCGACGGCAGACAATCGGGACCGGTGCGCGAATTCGTGCTCGGCAACATGCGCTACTGGATGGAAAATTTTCATCTCGACGGCCTGCGCGTCGATGCCATCCGCTCGATGCGCGATGACACCATGCGTCCTATCATCGCCGACATGGGATCGGTGATCGCTGACCTGCAGTCACACACCGACCGGCCGCTGCACCTCATCGCCGAGTCCAATATCCACTATCCCGAAGCCATCGCCGCCGGCTTCACTACCAACTGGAACGACGAGATCCCGCACGCCATGCTGTCGCTGCTGCTCGGTCAGAACGACATCGCCAACCGCGATTATCACGGTGCCGGCGATGTCGAACACTGCCTGCGCTCGGGCTACGTATTTCGCCATCGCGGCGAAGATCACGCCGAGATCCGCGACCCGGGTGGCGAGCCGGCTGATTTTTCCGAAATGGTCCAGGGACTGCAAACGCACGATCAAGTCGGCAATCACCCGCTCGGTCACCGCCTCACCACTGCCGTCAGTGCTGACGCCCAACGTGCTGCGGCAGCGCTGATCCTGCTGCACCCGGCGACACCGTTCGTATTTATGGGCGAAGAGTGCGCCGAATCACCATTCTGTTTTTTCGTCGACTACGGCGACGCCCATTTGCAACGCGCGGTGGTCGCCGGCCGCAAGCGCGACTACGCACATCACGACTGGGCCGAGTTCATTTCGCCAATGTCGGAAGAGGCATTTACCCGCTCGAAACTGCCTGCGCAAGCCGACGGCGACCCGGTGATGCTGAAATGGTATCGCGACCTGTTAAGCATCCGCCGCGACTGGCTCGAGGCCGGCATTTTGTCGCAGCAAAATCTCAGCGTTCACCGCGATGTCGAGCGCAATCAATTCACCCTCGACTACAGCAATGCCAGGGTCGTTGCTGTGCTCAGTAAGAACGACTGTGCAGTTTCCATCTCCTGCGCCGAATCTGTCATTCTGACACTCCCCTGAAACACGATGAATCCAAGGCTCCTGCTCATCACCTGGACGGCAATTCTGTTTCACCACGTCGCTTATTCTCAGGAGGCAGGCTCACCTCCCGGCTGGGAAAGTATTCGCAGCGTTAAAATGTCCGGCGATCTGCGCGCTTTCTGGAATGTCGTCGGTGCACCCACTCATGACGCCCCGGCTCTTTCTCAAGGCTTCGACACCGTCCACCTCCTCAACGATTTCAGCGACTACCCCGGCAAGCAAGCTCGCAACATTCACACTTACGTGCAGCGCAAACGACCGGCCACCAACCCCTGGGATCGGCCCGTCTTTTTCGAGGAGATCCTTCGCCGGAATATCGACATCATTGCCGAAAGACCCGATCTGGTCGCCCGTGCCGACAGCCTGTTCGTTCACGACATCGAATTCGAGTTCGAACAGGACATCGACAAAGCGTGGGCGGATCCCGAAGCCCGCGCTGCCAGCGGTGTCGATACCCGCGAAGCGTTTCAGGAAGCCTACCTTGCCGAATGGGCGAAATGGTTTTCCCTGCCCTGCCAGTGGGGAACAGAGAAAATTCCCGACCTGCCCGCCGGACTCTACGGCCCGCAACCCTTCCGCCGCGATTACTGGGGCATCGCCGGCAAAGACGCTGCGCAGATCGATGGCACCCACCTTCTCGACGCGGCCCTGTGGAAACACATCGATCCCCACGTCGACTTCTACATCGCCAGTATCTACGTCTTCTACGACGATCCCGGCTCGGTATTCTACATTGCCTCCAACATCGAAGAAAATTTCCTGCGCACCCGGCAGTATGGCGACAAACCCGTCTACGCCTACTCGTGGCTGCGCTACCACAACGGTAACCCCAGCCTCGGCAATCGCGAACTGCCTCCCTGGCTGGCTGATGCCACCGCCGTCGTGCCGTATTTTTTCGGCGCTAAAGGCAACGTGCTGTGGGGCTGGGAACCGAATTCTCGCGAGACAAAACTTTACGGTAACCTGCCGGTCTACACCGACAGCCTGGCGCGCGTCGCAGACCTGTCGGACAAACTAAGCAAGGCAACACCCGCCGCCGACGACCCACCTGCGCACCAGCAGTGGAAGAACAAAACACCTCTCCTCAAACGCCTCAAAGTCAGCGGCACGGACGATGAATGGATCGTGCTGGCCGCCAATCCCTGGCAGGCCGAAGACGAAAAATCGGCTCTCGAAATCAGCTGCGGCAAGCGCACTTTTACGCTCGAACTCCAGGGCCGCCACAGCGACATTTTCCACATCGTCGGCGACCGGATTACCCGCCTTCAGGTCGACTACTCCCGCGCCACCGAGCCGATGAACGACAGCGCGTTGTAGTCACGGCTCGAATCGCAGCGGCCCACCGCTACGCTTGCCGGTCAGTTCACCGGCGCGGATAACGGGCGCACCGTTGACGATCACGTCGCGAAACCCCTGCGCGTACTGGTGAGGCGCTTCGAACGTTGCAGTGTCGTTGACGTCATCAATATCAAAAATAACGATGTCGGCGAACGCTCCGACTTCGATCACGCCGCGGTCCTTGAGCCGGAACGTCCCGGCTGGCAGCGCGCTCAGCCGGCGAATCCCCTCCTCCAGCGACATGAGTTTTTTGTCGCGCACATAGCGGGCCAGAAAGCGCGCGGCATTGCCGTAGCTGCGCGGATGGGGCAGATCGACACCAAACTCACGCGGCCCGCCATCACTGGCGATCATGGTCGAAGGATGGTTGAGAAAGGTGATCAAATCCTCCTCGTTCATGCTGTGATAAATACCGCTGCCGCCACCGCGCGCCTCGATATCGAGAATCAGTTCGATCTGATCTTCGAGGCTGTCCGAGCCGCGCACTTTCTTGGCTGCCTCGACGATATTCAACCCGTTGAGCGAGCGATCGTCCTTGAACTGAGCGATCACTGCGTAGCTGTAGTCATCCGAACCGCGCCGTTTTCGCATGCCATGCATTTGCTCGATAATGGTCGCCTTGGTTTTCGGATCGGCGATGCGCTTGCGATACTCCTCGCGACCACCCGCGCGCGCCGCGTCGGGAATCATCTGACGCAATCCGGTACTCGACGCGATGTAGGAGTAACAATCGTGAGTCACTTCGATACCTTCGGCCCGCGCCTGATTGAGCAGCGCGAGAATAGTTCTCGATTGTCCCCAGGCAGAAGGACCGGAACATTTTAAATGCGACACCTCGGCGCGGATATTCGCCTCGCGAGCGATGCGAAACACCTCATCGAGAGCCGCTAAAATACCGGTCCCCTCCGAACGCATGTGACTGGCGTAGATGCCGCCGTGACCGGACGCAGCTTTCGCCAGGTCGATGATTTCCTCAGTCTTGGAAAACGAACCGGGATCGTAGATCAAGCCGGTACTTAGACCGACCGCACCATCCCGCATCGCCTGATCGACCATGTTCGTCATCGCCAGCAACTGTTCCCGGCTCGGCGGACGAATAAAACTGCCCCCCATCGCTGCTTTGCGAACCGAATTGTGGCCGATTAAAGTCGCCACGTTGACGGTCACCCCGACCTTCTCAATTTCCTCAAAAAATTTCGCCACATCGGTTCGCGACGCACCGCAGTTGCCGGTGACGATCGTGGTCACCCCCATGCGGATAAAATTCTCCGCCTCAGGGAATTTGGCGATCTTCTCCGAGTGCGTATGCACATCGATAAAACCCGGGGCGATCGTTTTACCGTCGGCGTCGATCATTTCGCTCGCCGAACCGCGCACGCGCCCGACGGCGACAATTCGATCGCCTTTCACCGCCACGTCGCCGGGTTTCGCCGGATCGCCGCTGCCGTCGACGATCAAACCGTTGCGAATAATCAGATCGTAATCGGCCGCGAACACAGTTCCGAGCGCGCACAGGACCACGCCTATCAATACCGGCAGCTTCAGGACTCGTGCGCTTTCGAGAAGCGAATCACTACAAGTTTCGTCCGTGTCGCCCGATCTCTGCATCAACGACCGGTAGCACAGACTGGCAACGCAGACATCTGCAAAGCACCGCGCGACACATTAATATTGCCATGCCGCCCGGTCGCGATACACTGATTTACAGTAACTAACCTAATACCCTCACCCATGAAAACGATCAGGCCTTCTATCAAAACCGGTACGCTCGCGCTGCTGAGCGGGCTGTTTATCACCGCCACACTTACCGATGTTCCGGCGCGGGAGTTCACCAACTCGGCCGGGGTCACCATCGATGCGGAACTGATCGGCGTCGAGGGAGCCGGCGCGGAGATGATCGCCAAGCTGAAGCTCGACAGCGGTCAGGTTGCCGACGTTCCCATCCGGTCGCTCAGCGAAGATGATCAGACTTTCGTGGCCAAGTTTGCCGATCAGGTGAACGGCAATCCGGCCAGCAGCAGCAGTTCCGCGGAAGCAGCGGCCGAAAGCAGTGGCCCGTCCGTATTCACGGATGTACTGGAAGGCAAACTCGTCGCCGTCGACGGCAAACGCGTCGGCAAATTTGAGCCCGAAGGCGAGCCGGAAATGTACGCGTTCTATTTCTCCGCCCACTGGTGCCCACCGTGTCGCGCGTTCACTCCGAAGCTGGTCGAATTTTACAATGCCCACGAAGAATTCGCCGGCAAGAAGTTCGAGATCGTCTTTGTCAGCAGTGATCGCGACGAAGATTCTTTCGACGAATACATGACCGGTGACGAGATGCCGTGGCCGGCGATCAAGTATCGCTACGCCAAAAAAATCGATGAGATCCGCAAGTACGCCGGCAACGGCATCCCCTGCCTGGTGCTGGTCGACAAAGCAGGCAACGTTCTCTCCGACAGCTACGTCGACGGCAACTACGTCGGTCCGACCAAAGTCATGAACGATCTCGGCGACCGGCTCAAATAGAGCCGGGTCTACCCGCAAAACTTCAACGCCTCAACGCCTCAATAGCGCAACCCGCTTCGGTTCCGCTCAGCGCTGATCAATGCAGGAAGTGGCGGTGACCGGTAAACACCATCGCCGCGTCGCGTTCGTCAGCGGCGGCGATGACTTCCTCGTCACGGATCGATCCGCCCGGCTGAATGGCTGCAGTGGCACCCGCATCGAGCGCCGCTAACAGACCGTCGGGGAACGGGAACATGGCATCACTGGCGACGACACTGTTTTTCAGCGACAGACCTGCCTGCTCAGCTTTCCATACAGCGAGACGGCAGGCATCGACGCGAGACATTTGCCCGGCACCGATACCGAGCGTGCGATCACTGCCAGCAAACACGATCGAGTTCGATTTGACGTGTTTGGCAACGCGCCAGGCAAAGCGCATGGCTTCGATTTCGTCAGCGGTCGGAGGACGTTTGGTGACGACCTTTTCCTCGATTGAATCGAGCCCCAGGGCCACCGGATCCGCGTCCATGACCAACAGACCACCGGGCGTCGATCGGATCACCGGATCGTTGGCACGATCCCTGAGTTTGTCCGACATCTGAATCAGTCGCAGATTCTTCTTCTTCTGCAGCACCGCACGCGCTTCAGTCTCGAAATCCGGAGCGATGATGACATCGGTGAAAATTTCCGCAATCACCCGCGCCAGACTCAAGGTCAGCGGACGGTTGCAGACGATGACTCCGCCAAACGGCGCCTGCCGATCCGTCTCAAATGCTTTCTCCCAGGCCAGCCGCAGGTCTTCCGAGTCGGCACCGACACCACAGGGATTGGTGTGCTTGAGGATCGCGACCGCCGGACGACGGAATTCCTGAATCAGCTCGCCGGCAGCGGCGATATCGATGACGTTGGTATAGGAAAGCCCCTTGCCCTGGAGCTGCTTAAAGTAATCGCTGAAATTGCCGTAAACGGCAGCTTCCTGGTGAGGATTTTCGCCGTAGCGAAGTTTCGAATCGAGCGTAAGACAGACCGAAAACGAACTTTCGGTCTCCTGGCAGTCATTTAGAAATGACGAAATCGCCCGGTCGTAGGCAGCCGTGCGTTGAAAAACTTTGATCGCCAGTCGTTCGCGTAACTTGAGGCTGGTGGTGCCCTTGCGTTCGTCGTCCTGCAATTCGGCAAGCACCACTGCGTAGTCTTCGGGATCGATGACCACCGTAACCGACTGATAATTCTTCGCCGCCGAGCGCAGCATCGACGGACCACCGATGTCGATCTGCTCGATCGCTTCCTCGCGGGTCACGCCCTCGCGGGAAACCGTTTCTTCAAACGGATACAGATTCACCACCACCAGATCGATCGGCTGAATGTCGTTTTCTTCCGCTTGCTTGACGTGATCGCTCTTGTCGCGGCGATACAGCAAGCCGCCGTGTACTTTCGGATGCAGCGTTTTCACCCGGCCTTCAAACAGCTCAGGAGCATCGGTAAAGTCGGACACGTCGGTGACCGGAACACCGAGTTTCTCAATGAATTTAGCAGTTCCTCCGGTAGAAAGGATTTCAACTCCGAGTTTGTGGAGTCCTTTAACAAGAGGTTCCAGGCCGGTTTTATCGGACACGGAAATGAGAGCGCGTTGCAAGCTCATAGGGAATAGCGGTATCGGTCTCGAATCAGGTTTACGGCTACGGCCAGCATAGGATTCTGGGCGGTCGATCCGATCATTTTCATCGGAATCTTTGCCGTGGTATACGAAGAGCGGCAGCATTACCACGCCCCCCGTTGCACGCAAGATCAAACTCGATTGCTTCGCGGCGATATTTCTGCTTGAATGGCACACAGCAAAACTTGGTGAGAAAGGGCGCCCAAAACGTTTGACAAGTGAAGCTTGCCTCCTAAGTTTGCCCACTCTCCGCCGTCGGAGAGCCTTTTTACGTACCGCCGGCAGGATGACGCGCCCCCAGCGCCCACCTTCGCAGTTCGAACAGCCCCAGACCATCCTCTAGAATTTCATGAAAACGTTCTCCGCAAAAGCCGAAGAAATCGACCGCAAGTGGTGGATCATCGACGCCAAGGACAAAATCCTCGGTGATGTCGCCGTAGAAGCCGCGCGCCTGCTTCGCGGAAAACACAAGCCCATCTTCACCTCGCACGTCGACACCGGTGACTTTGTCGTCGTTATCAATGCCGAGAAAGTTCGCCTCAGCGGCAATAAAGAAGATCAAAAGCTCTACACCCGCTATTCCGGTTGGGTCGGCGGCCAGAAAATCGAGACCCCGCGCAACGTCCGCGCCTCGCACCCTGAGCGTCTGGTTGAGCGCGCCGTCAACGGCATGATTCCCCACAACCGCCTCGGTCGACAGATCATCAAAAAGCTGAAAGTCTACGCTGGCGACCAGCACCCACACGAAGCGCAGAATCCCGAAGCCTGCACCACCGTCTGATCGACACCAGACCGATCCCACTTTTCATCACCATGAGCGAAGAAATCATCACCGCCACCGGCCGTCGCAAGACCGCTGTCGCACGAGTCCAGCTGAAACCCGGCTCCGGCACCATCACCGTCAACGACCGCCCGTTCGAGGAATACTTCCCGACCGTGTCGTTGCAGAACCAGATCATTTTCCCTTTCCAGATCGCTCAGGCGACGAAGAAATACGACGTCGCAGTGAATGCCTCCGGTGGCGGCATCAACGGACAGGTCGGCGCTATCCGCCTTGCGGTCGCCCGCGCCTTCATCCAGATCGACGCTGAACTTCGGCCGGTCATGAAGGAAGAGGGTCTGCTGACCCGCGACAGTCGCGAAAAGGAACGCAAAAAGCCCGGCCAACCCGGTGCCCGCAAGCGCTTCCAGTTCTCGAAGCGTTAAGCTGCCTACCTGGCTTTCCACAATTCGGGCGTTATCGATACGCCTCGCACGACGGCCCGGCATATCGCCCGGGCCGTTTTTCGTGTGGCAGCGGAGCATCGATCATTTTCGCCGGGGCCCAGCGCCCGTCACACTCCACCACCTGATGGCAAAAGCCTGCAACGGTTACGCCCGGAAATCCAACCAGCTATCTCCCGGCATTGACGCCGCCCCTGAAAAGCGATTACTTGATTAGCCCACTCACTGCCTTGAATACGCGCCGCCCCTTGCGATCCGCGACCATCCACCTTGTCTGCCTTGCCCCAATCATGAACCTGCCTTCCCCCGCCCGACTTTTCCTCGCCCTCGCGCTCACCGTTGCCCCGGCAGTCGCCGCCGTTGCTCAGGACGATACCAAGACAAACCCTGCACCGGCCACCAGCGCCGCCGACGTCGGCCTGCCTGACAGCGAAGTATTGCAACGCATCGACTCTGAACTCGACTACACCGTCGGCCCCGGTTGGTTGATCAGCTACCGCGCCGCCCGCGAAAAGGCCAGCACAGAGAAAAAGGATCTCCTTCTGCTTTTCACCGGTTCCGACTGGATCGACATCTGTGAGAAGTTCGATGCCGAAATCTGCAATGACGAAGCCTTCTTTAAAACCGCCTCGGAAAACTTTGTTCCGGTCCGCCTCGATTTCCCCAAGGAAAAGCAACAACCGGACGCCCTCAAGGCACAGAACCAGGTGCTTATGGGCAACTATCGCGTGCAGGGATTCCCGACCGTCATGCTCACCGATGACACCGGGCGCCCCTACGCCGTCAACGGCTATCAAGCCGTGTCCGCCGCAGAATACGCCACAGTACTCAAGGCCATGATCGCGGTTCGCGCCCGCCGCGACGAAAAATTTGAAGCCGCGAAAACCGCTCAGGGACTGGAACGCGCTCAATTGCTCGCCGACGGCATCCCTCCCCTGCCCGGCAATCTCGCCGCCTGGTTCTATCGCCCTGAACTCGAAGCCCTGATCAGCAACGACCTGCAAAATAAAACCGGCAAAGCCGTTCACTACCAGCGCTTGATCAACGACGTCGACTACAGCCGCACCATGGCCCAACTGTCCCGCAACGTGGAGTGGTCAAAAATGCTCAGCCTGACCGACGATTACATTCGCGGCAACCAGCTGAAAGGCGAAGAACTGCAGCACGCGATGCTCAACAAAATCGGCGTGCTCCAGAATCAGGGCAAAATGCGCCAGATGGCGCAAACCCTGTTGGAAATTGTCGCCATCGATCCCAAAAGCACCACCGGCATGAAGGCGCAGGGCATTCTCGATCAACTCCGGGTCAACAACCTGCAGCTCGACCAGCTCCAGAAACCGTCCACCGACGAAGTGAAACCCTGATCACTCCGGCGGCTCCCACCTGGTTAGGAGAAGTTAAGGAAAATTGCGCACGGCTGCGAAAAACGCGCTATCTTGCTGCGGAACAATGATCGCACCTTCAGAGCCAGCCGCCGCTTCGCCCGTTCGCTCCTGCCCGATCGCAGTCGTCCGCTGCGCTCTACGCATCGCACTCTGTGCAGGCCTTCTACCGTGCCTCAGCCAATGCGCAGGCAAAGGTTATAAGGCGGCGAATTATGCCGACAGCAAATTGGCCACCCCGCCGCACAATCTCAGCGAGCGGGACTACCCTTTTGATGCCAGCGGAAACTATCGCAAAGACTGGGTGAAAAACGGCAGCCGCACCTCCAGCGGCAACGACGTCAACCGACCCAGGATTTCCGGTTCGAGCAGCTCATCATCTTCACGGGTAGCCTCGGCGCCGCCCGCACCGACCCGCACTACCGCCCCGACACGCAGCAGCAGCAGCTCTCCGCCGGCGCGTATCGCCACCAACACGGTGCGCACCACGCCGCCGGCCCGCACCTATACACCTCCTCCGGCTCCCAAACCGAAGCCGAAACCGGCCGCGCGCTACCACACCGTACAGCCCAGACAAACTCTATGGGCACTCAGTCAGAAATACGGCACCAGCGTCGCTGCGCTTAAAAAAGCCAACGGCCTCACCTCTGACAATATCCGCATCGGCCAAAGCCTGCGCATTCCCTGAGCCCGGCCCATCCCGGCCGCGACGCAGTTTACGTGTCGTCACTTCGGCGACCGCAATTCTTAACTGCGCGCGTCCCGCTGCCGCTTTCTGTAGCAGCCACCTGCTGCGCTCCGGGCGCTCGCCAGCGACAGCTGGTTCGAGACTCACTTCTTCGTAGACTTCTTGCGCTTCTTACGAGCCTGCTTCGCCTTCTTGATCAGCTTTTTCAACTCAGGCCAGTACTCCTCGCCCGCGATGAAACCGACGCAGCGGTCGCTGCCACAGAAGCACGGATGCCCCTCGAAATTTTCAAGGTCGAAGCCATAGTTGAAAAACAACTCCTCGCCCTTCCTGATCTTGCGCAGCGCCGTAATCCAGATGCTGTCGCCATCGATCAAAGCCTCGCAATTAGGATCGCAGGAGTGATTGATCAATCGCGCTGAGTTCCACTCAACATCGCCATCGATGTCGAACTCATCGTTTAAAGTAAACAAATAGACCGCCGCGCCTCCGGTTTCCTGCGCTTCCTCATACAGTTCCCAACCGCGCCGATCCGATTCCTCCTTGTCGATTTTCTCACCGACATACTCAATGATATCCGTGCCCTTGGGAATCTTGCGAATCGCAAATAGACCCCGCCCGTGAATCTCCGAGCCACGTACCTCTATCCATTTCGACCCCTCAGCCGTGTCTTTCGGCCTCGGTTCAGCTTTGCGCTTTCGCCCGGTTTTCTCCCGTTGCTTCGTCATCGACATGGCAATCCTTCGCCCAATACCCGAAAAAAGAAAGTCCCGGCTACCAATTCGCCTCGACCAACATCCAGGGATGCGCATTCTCGCCCCAACCTGCCTCGCGATACAACACCCCGGTTAACGCCTGCGGACTCTCCGGAGCGTATTGCGATTTTTTCATCCGCAGGGTGACGCTGCCGTCGTCGTTGGCACGCACGATTTGCGGCGTGTCCGAATCGACCTGATCGTCGATCGAGAAAAAATACACATCGCCCCACTCCTCGAGTGACCCCGGTGCTGCCACGGCATCGCCCGGACGTGCCGTCAACTCCATCCATTTGCCGTCCACATCCGGCTCGCCCGCCTCAGTGGTACGCAGCGCCTGATACGTCCACCCGGCAATCGGCTCGGGAAATCGTCCGCGCTCGGCTTCAATCAATCGATGCGCTTCGTCATTCCAGGCGACGGCGGATTTATCTTCAGACACGGGCAGTGTCAGCTCAAAATCCGACCATCCCGGATGACACGATGTCGCGCACGCCATCCAGCCCAGTTTGGTTTTTAAAGTCACCGACCTCTGATCTTTCGGCAATTCATCCGGGGCCGTGATATCAACCAGCAACACGCAATCCCCTTCATAACCATACGCAGTCAAAGTCGCCATCTTGGTTCGCTGCGGAGCCGGCCACTGCACCGGCCCTGCGGAAAAGCCTTCCGGCAGCTCCCAGACAAACGTCGTCGCCACCCCGACTACGCCCGGGTTCGACCAGTAGGTGTGCCAGCCCGGCGCGTGCTGTATCCACAAGCCAACCGTGAAGGTCTGCCCGGCGTGAACGCTTTTCACTTCGCTCATCAACTGCATCGAAATCTGCCCGCCCCGATAGTCCTTGGTCGGCGCCTGAGCCGCTCCAGCCACCAGTTCCGTCGCTGAAAACGCCGCCCCCGCCCCGGAATCACCGGCGGCCATTTTCTGCGGGCAAACCCCGGCGATCAGACACGCGATCGACACCACAGCCCATTCCCGGAGATAGCGTCGACATCCGGCAGCGTATGAGTAGGCAGAATCAGTCATCGGACACCAATGTGAACGCCTGCCAGCGCGGTGCAAATGACAAATTTTTACCTCCCTCATCCCTGCTATGCACCACACCACTCGATATTTCGCCGGAACATGACGTTATTTATCAAATCAACTATAAATTTCGTAAATTCTGCTTGCAAATTTTGTTAAGACATCCTAATTTTCTCCAACCCTTTAACAAGATTCCTTCAACTCATGAAACGCATTAGCTCCATCCTTCTGACTGCCGGCCTCGCGATCGGCGGTGTATCCTGCAAAAACACCTCGGACAGCCTGACCAGCAATCCGTACGAGGACAATCCTTACTACGGTCCGACCGGTGGTGCGACCGAAACGGCCAGCACGGGCGACTACGCCTCAGTTGCTCCCGCCGAAAATTACACCCCTCCGGCTCCAGCCCCAGCAGCCCCTGCTTACACGCCGCCAGCCGCTCCCGCCTACACTCCGCCGGCAGCTCCCGCGACCAATTACGGTGGCACGACCAGTCACCTGGTCTCGAAAGGCGACACGCTTTATAACCTGAGCAAGCGCTATGGCACTTCCGTGGCCGCCATCCAGAGCGCCAACGGCCTGAGCGACAGCACGATCATTCTCGGCACCTCGCTCAACATCCCACGCGGCTGACCCGTCCGGGCATACCGCGTCGGTCGATCTTAAGCGACTGACCACTTCAAAGCCCCCGCTACGACAACTCAGTCGTGGCGGGGGTTTTCTGCGTACTGGAAGCACAAGCTTTCACCCAGGTCTCAGCGCGCGCCTTAAGCTGCGCCACGGCATCGAGCACTGCGGATTCATCCATGCTGTGAACCTCGAGCTTGCGCCCGATTTCGGGAACCAGAGTGATGGTTAACTCTCCGCCGAGATGTTCACGAAATTCTTCAAGCCCCTGCAAAATTACTGGCTGCGTGGCGACATCGTGCGCATCGAGAAAGTCTGACCAGAGCACGAAACCAATCCGCTCCATCAGCGTCAGGATTCGTTCCGTGGTGTCGCCATCGAGCATATCAATGTTCGCCGAGTAACGCAGGTCGACCGCCATACCAATGGCCACCGCCTCGCCGTGATTGATGGCAAAATCGGATAGCGGTTCGAGTTTGTGCGCCGCCCAGTGTCCAAAATCGAGCGGTCGCGCCGAGCCGAGCTCAAACGGATCGCCGCCGCTGGCGATGTGCTCGACATGCAATTCCGCACTGCGCCGGATGACTTTTTCCAAAACCTCAGGCTCGAGGTCCGCGAGCGCTTCAGCATTCTGCTCGATGTAGTGAAAAAATGCCGCGTCGCGAATCAGCGACACCTTGATCGCCTCGACGATGCCCGCCCGCCGATCGCGTTCCGGCAGGCGATGAATGAAATCCAGATCGTTGACCACCGCAAACGGCACGGCAAAAGTGCCGATCCAGTTCTTCTTGCCGAAATAGTTCACCCCGTTCTTCACGCCGACCCCGCCGTCGCCCTGACTGAGCGTCGTGGTCGGCATGCGAATCAGGCGGATGCCGCGATGCGCCGTCGCCGCCCCGAAGCCGACCATATCCAGGAACGCCCCGCCACCGACGGCGACCACATAGGAATGCCGGCAGATTTTGTGATAATTGATCGCCTGCCAGACCTTATCGACCATTGCCCACTCGTTTTTACACGCCTCACCACCAGCCAGCACAACCGGGGCCGACACCAGTTCAGCGACCGCCCCGTGATGGGCAAAATAGCGCTCAATTCGCGCCGTCAGTTCAGGATCTCCCGCCAGCAATCCGGCATCGACGAACACCACCACCTTGCTTGGCCCGCGCAGCTCCGCGGCATGAGCGACCAGATCGCGCAGCGTCGCATTCGAGGTTTGAAACGCCCCGTGCGTGAACACGACCCGGTGATCGTAGCTGAGTTGGATGGGTTTCTGAATCATGTCTGGTGTAGGGGGGGAAGAGTTTCCAGCCCGGTTTCAGTGGACGGAAATGTGATACCGGCGTCTCGCCAGTCCCAGTGGACGAGCACGTCGCCAACTGTTTACAAACATCGCTCGCCCCCCGGTAAGTTTCAAGGCGCCCCACGACGCAATCACGTCGCCGGGATGTAGCGTTGTAAAAGCCGTACGATGGGTAAAAACGCGAGACAGATCACGCTCAACTTCCAGTCAACCAGCGAGAGGTACAAGGCATCGACGACACAGATCCCGGCCAGAAGCGTGGTCACTCCACTGCCGATATTTTCCGCAAGGCGGCGTCGACCGAGCCGGATGCACCAGGCAGCAAAGACCACTCCACAGGCGACGATTACCAGGGGAAACACCGGTGCCTGATACTTCAGTTTCTCGCGCAGAGCAAAATCCAGCGCCACCAGCAGCAAGGGAGCGAGCAACAACAGGAACGGCAGAATTCCCGTGCTTCGACGCTGCATTTTGTTTCGCTCCCCCCTGGCCAACAAGGTGATCGCGGCCACATAAAAGCCAAGTCCAATGCCCATCGTTGCGACGGCGGCGAGCGTAGACGCTTCACCTGTCACGGAACTCCCGGCCAGCAGATAGACGAGGGTACGGCAAGCGCCCATCACCCACATCGCACCCGCCCATTTCTTGTGACTCCAGTCGTAAAGCAGGATCGCCGCCACCAGCCCTGCCAGCCAGCCCAGCCCGGCATGAGTGAAAAACGTCACCGCGCCAACTCCGATGACCATCCAGAAGATCCCCAATCCCCAGACGCCACGCTCCGAAATCGCCCCGCTCGGCACCGGACGCTCCGGCGCGTGTTTGCGGTCCCACTTCACGTCGAAGGCATCATTGAGCGTCATGCCGCCGAGATAAAGCGCGCTGACCCCGAGGATCAGCCAGGCGATCTGTCCGCTCCACGCGCCTCCAGCCAAAAACCACCCGGCAAGGACATTAGTCCACACTGTCGGCAGATTCGACGTTCGCCCGAGCACCAGAACGGTGCGCAGCAGCCCCGGCTTCGAGCTTTTCTCCGTAGCGCTCACGACCGTTGAAATCCTTTGTCAGCAAATTCCGCGAGGCAGCAATCGTATTCCTTTTCCAACTGATCGACCACATCAGCCGAGCGCATCGCTTCCGGCAGGACCTCCCAGGTGTAGGTCTCCATCTCAAAATGCGAACACAGATCGGGATACTCCGCCAGGGTAGCCAGCGTTCCCGAAATGTGATCCCGCGTGTCACCGAACAACGCTTCGGGTTGCGCATGGATCGGCACGTGGAAATGCACCCGCCATTCGTCTCCGGGCGAGTCGCCGTTTTCCATTCGCGCCGCGGCATCATCGAGCGCGTCCGGCAAATCTCGAAAACGGCGAACGACCTCCCCCGCTTCGCGCACCACCACCTGGTGCAGATAAACTTCGTCCTCGAAAGCGCGCAGACGGGTCAGAGCTTCCGCCTCCGGCTTGAGACGCAGCGCCGAACTGAGATGGATCTTGCTGACTCGAATGCCAGCATCGCGGAGGCGCTGCAAGCCTTCGTCCGGCTCCTCGAACTCGATCGCCAGATGACAGGTGTCATAGTTGACGCCGATGGTGCGCTTCAAGTCGGCCGCGGCAATGCCTTCGCGTTCGGCGGCGGCGCACAAACCCTGGAAAAAATCCACCGTCTCCGGCGTCGTTTCGAAATATCCGAGCGGTTCCGGTTCCAGCCCGAGATGCAGATCGCGCCCGCTGCGTTCCGCCAATTCGGCGATGTGGCGGTAACAGGCGATGAGATTTTTATGAATCGCCGCAACTTGCTCCGCTCGTTGTGCCGCGTCGGCAGAGATGAATTCCTTAAACGAGCCGGGCAAAGTGCTGACGCTGCCCGCCATACCCTGTGGCGCAATTTCATCGAGCAGATCGAACAACTGATTGGTGTAAGTGAGCCGCTCAGTCGACGTCCAGTCCGGCCGGTAGACCTGCTCCTTGACCCGCTCGCCATGGAATTTTCCGTAGGGAAAACCATTGATGGTAAACACGTAGCAGCCGTTGTCATCGAGCCATCGGCGGAACTCCCCGCGCTTCGCCGGGTTCGCCGTCAGCTCCGCAGCGGCATCGGCGCCGAGGCGCAAGCCGATCCCATACGGCGCCTCGGGCGAGACCCGTTGCTTGACGCGCAAGGTGTAATCGCGAAGCCCGGCGAAGGTCTCCGCCCAGGTTTCGCCACGATGAATGTTGGTACAGTAGCCGAGATGAATGTCGTCTCCGAGTCGCATGGTCGGCAATGGTGCCACAGCCACGACATGCGGCCAACGGAAAATCCGAAGCCCGCCGTCAGGTAAATGACAAAATCGTCAACTCATCCGGCTTGCGAGTTAACAGGTCCCCGCGTCATTGCCGGAATTCGCGTTTCACTCCCCTCAACCAGTAACCCTCATGTGGTTTTACCTCCTCGTCACTCTCGCCGCGCTGATCATTTTACTGCCGCTGCTCAATTTCGTCAGCTATCGGGTCATGGGAGGCATCATTCGCGGACGACGCGAAACATGGGATCTCAATATCTGTTGCGGTAAAACCGATGGCGGAGGCGTCAACGTCGACATCGCCGTGCATGCCGAAATCCCCAATCTGGTGTTGGTCGACAACATCTATCGACTCCCCTTCGCCAACGATCAATTCGAACACACCCTGTGTTCGCACACCATCGAACACGTCGAAGACCCCACCGCATTCTTCACCGAACTGCAGCGCGTCTCAAAACACGTCACCCTGGTCGTGCCGCCGCTCTGGGACATCAGCGCCGCCCTGAATGTCTTCGAACACCGCTGGCTGTTCCTGACCTTTCGCAAGCAGCACCACGCGCTGCCCTGCCACGTGTCATTGCCCCTCGCTCAACGCTGGCAGGCAAAATGGGGACAGAAAATCCGCGCCTGACCAGGTTGATCGCAATTCTCCCGTCAGTCGCTATTTTGTGAAAGCCTCAGCTACGCTGCCGCGGCGGCAGCCTTTTGGGCATCCAGCAAACGCACGAACTCCGTCGAATACTGACGAATCTGCGTCAGCGCAGTGATGAACCGCTGATCAAGTCCCGGCTCCATGAGAATAAGCTCGGCAAAACCCGTCACCGCTCCGATCATGTTGCGAAAATCGTGTCGAAGGTCTTTGTCGTAGAGCGCGTGCTCATACACCGCCGGTCCCCGCGCCTCGATGGCGTCCATTTCGGCGGTGATCTGTTTTTCCCCTTCGGAGATGTAGCCGAACAGCTCCGGACCTTCCGATCCAAGTGAGAGCACATTCGGACGCAGCGAGTCGATCAGTTCAGCAATGCAGCGAGCAACACCGCGCACGCGTTCGAACGAACAATCATCATCACCGCTGATCGATGAAACCGAAGTCCCCGATTCCTGCGCAACCGCATTCAGCGGAGGAACGTGCAGGGGCGCCTCGGCGACCGCCAGGCCGACGCCGCCAGCAGCCCCACCATTGATTACCTCTTCCACGCATCGCAAAATCGAATCCATATCCAGCGGCTTGGAAACCAATCGCTGAAAACCGATGCTTTGCGCCTGCTGCTCTTCAACCGCCGAAGCATGAACCGAAAGCGCGATAGCCGGAATCGCCTTGGTGGAGTCGTCCGCCCGCAAACCGTGTACGGCAGCCCAGCCATTCACCACCGCCAGATCGACATCAACGATCACCAAATCCGGCTGGTGCTGCTGACAAAAGCCGAGAAACTGGCCGCCATCCTCAAGCCGCGCCGTGCGGTGCCCCTTCAACTCCAAAGCCTGCTGAAGCCGGGTCGCGTCTTCAGCGCTGCTGTCTGCTATCAAAATTCGTTTCATCACCTAAAAAGATTAATATTTCCTAAATGTTACCATAATTACAAGAAAGTAGAAGAAATATTCGCAACATTTCGTATTTTTTATAGTTAAAAATTTAAAAACTTTTATAAATTTAACTAAAATATTGTCCTTTTACTGTTCAAATATACTGCTTTCACCGACCTTGTCGTTAAGATTTCACACATTTAATATGCCGTTGCAGGCCCATGGGAAGCGTGGTTAAATCGACGTTCCCACATATCCCAACACTATGACCATCCGAAATCTTTCGATCCTGCTTGCCGCCGCCGTCGCCACTTCAGCGGCATTTATCACCCCCGGCACCACCAGTTTCGCCGACGACAAAGCTGACGTGGCCGAGATCAAACTGATCGCAGACAAAATCCAGTTCATCTACGATGTGAAGGAATTCACCGTAAAGCCCGGCCAGAAGGTCAAGCTGACGCTGGTTAATCCCGCCGAGAGCGTCACTCGTCAGCCACATAACATCATCATCGCCAAGCCCGGCAAGAAAGACGTGGTCGGCATGGCCGCCAACGCCGGATTGACGGATCCTGATTTCCTGACCAAAAAGCAAGCCGTTCCCGACTCGGAAGACATCCTGTTCCACTCCGGTCTGGTGCAGCCCGGCGCCGAGGAAACCATCGAGTTCACCGCGCCTGCGGAAGCCGGTGACTACCCTTACCTTTGCACCTATCCCGGCCACTGGGCCCTGATGAACGGTGTCATGAAGGTCGCTGAATAAACCCCGGCTTCATCACTCAACCTTTCAAGACGCCGCGTTCGATTTTCGGACGCGGCGTTTTTTTGTGCCCGCCGGAAAACTCCATCTCTCCATCTCACTCCCCCGCCCGCAGATCGTAGCAGATCACCCGCGGCGGCTTCTGAGTATCGTAAGCATCTTCGTGCTGAGCGAGGTAAAGCAGCCCCTTACACACCACCGGTAGCGACCAGGTCGACCGCGCCGTGAACAATTGCGCTCGTGAGGTCACCTCGGCCCCGGCCGGATTCAGCGCCAGCACCGCGAAACTGCCGAGTTCGCCCAGCGTGTAGAAACGTCCATCCGCCTGCAAAACACTGCCGCGGAAAAAACTCATTCGATACTCGCGCCCGTCGGCATCGATGCTCCACTGCAAATCTTCGCGCCACTGCTCCTTGCCGCTGTCCGCATTATAACAGGCCAGCCAGGCGTCCGGCTCATTGCGACCGCGGAAACCGTAGAGGTAGCCATCTTTCAACTGCGGTGTATTCCAGTGCAACCCAAACTCGGGGGCGGTCCAGACCGACTTCCATTTCAGATCCTCACCGAGTTCGAGCATCACCCCGCCTTCGGAGTAGACGTCGGATATGTAAACCCGATTCTCGCCGACCACCAGGGGTGTGGAACCATTCACCGATTCATACTTACTCGATCGCCACGGAAAAGCATCGAGCAGCTTTCCCGACGTGGGATCAATGCACAGCAGACCTCCGACCGGCGGCTTGGAATCTCCGCCGGCAAACACCAGAAGGCGATCTTCACCGCGCAGCGATTTAACGATCGGCGAGGCGTAACTCGAGCGCCATTCGTGCCGCGTTCCCCACACCAGCCCGCCGTTGTGCTGGTCAAACGCGGCCACGCAGAGCTGATCGCTGCCGCCCAGATTGACGATTACATTGCCACCGTAGACGATGGGACAGGCTCCGTGGCCGAAGAAATACGGTTCGATATCGAATTCCGTATCGAGGTCGCGCTGCCACAAAAGCGTTCCCGTGTTCAGATCGAGACAAGTCAGAATGCTGGTCACGCCGAGCGTGTAAACTTTACCGGAATCAATCACTGCACTGGCGCGTGGACCACTGTTGAAGCCGTAGCGGTCACGATAATCGACCGGATAATCGTGCTGCCAGTAGCGCTGGCCAGTCTCAGGATGCAGCGCCATGATCGTTTCGCGATCTCCCAGCCGGGTAAAGTACACCAGATGATCGCCGACAATCACCGGCGACGTGTAGCCGATACCCTTCTCCATCTCCCAAACCACGGCCGGCCCGTCGCCCTCGAACTTAGCCAGCAAGTGGGTCTCCGGCGTCGTACCGTCATCGTGGGGACCGAGAAACCGATGCCAGTCGGCATTTACCGCAGCACCGGCACGGGGTTTCGGGGCAGCGTGAAAGGTCAGTTCGGCAAACGGCTGCGGCCCGGGCATCGCCGCATCAGCGGCCACCTCGTGAACCTCGGGCGGTGCGGGGTCAGTGTAGACCGACGCAGAATCCTGAGCACGGGCCACCAGCGCCGAAAACAGTAGGAAATACAGGCAAAACAAAGGGGAAAGCGATTTCACCCGGCCATTCTACACCAGCCTCCGGGGCTCTCACCGGGAAAAATCCTTAGTTTCGCGCCTGCGATCTATCGGTTATAGGTCTGCCCACGGACAGTAAATCCGAACTCCCTTCTCGATCATGCTTAAAGGACTCGAACTCGCCAAAGCCGCCGCCCGCTACGCCGACGACATTCAGGCGGAAAACATCGTCATTCTCGATCTGCGCGGACTCTCGCAGCTGACCGACTTTTTCGTGGTCTGTTCGGCCAATTCACAGCCGCACTTGAAAGCCGTGAGTCGCGAGATCTCACAGCACCTCGCTGAAAACGACAAGACCGAAGCCAATCGACGCGACGGCAAGTCGGAAAGCCAATGGCTGATCCTCGACTTCATCGATGTCATCGTTCACGTATTTCATCGCGACAAACGCGAAGTTTACGCCATCGAAGATCTGTGGTCGGATGCCCCGCGTATAGAATTCGAAAGTAGCCTACCTGCCTCGGTTGGCGAAGACACCGGGAACTGAGTAACACCGTCCCGCTGGACGAGCCTCCTGACTCCGAGCTCCTACCTCCGAACTCCCAGTTAAGTGCGCATTGAAGTCATCAACACCGGCACCGAACTGCTGCTCGGCAAGGTGATCAATTCACACCTCGCCTTTTTCGGTGAGGAGTTGTTCAAACTCGGCCTGAGTATCGAGCGCCAGGTGTGCATCCCCGACGGCGATGCAATTCGCAGCTCACTTCTCGAATCCTTTGAGCAAGCCGAAGTCGTCCTCGTAACGGGAGGCCTCGGCCCGACATCGGACGACATCACCCGCGAGATCACCGCCGAGCTGCTCGGCCGCGAGTTGTATCTCGATTCGAGTATTCTCAACGCCATCCGTGAACTGTTCGAAAGTCGCGGCTACACCATGGCCGCCACCAACGATCGCCAGGCGATGGTTCCCGAGGGTGCTGAAGTTTTACACAATCCCAACGGCACCGCACCGGGACTCTACCTGCCGGCCGTGACCGGCGGAGAAAACCCGTCGCCACACCTGTTTCTCCTGCCCGGCCCGCCCCGCGAACTCCGCCCGATGTTCGTCGATCAGGTGATGCCCAAACTACGCGACCTGCGCGGCCCCGAACATGCCGCTCGCCAGTTGCGAAATTTCAAACTGTTCGGTATCGGCGAGTCATCCGTCGCCGCCAAAGTCGAAGGCGCACTCGCCGCCATCGATGGCCTCGAGCTGGGCTACTGTGCGCGGCTTGGCGAAGTCGACGTGCGTTGCATCGCCGCTGATGCTGCGGCTCTCGACCTCGCCGAAAACATCGTCCGCGAAGCCTTTCCCCGCCAGTTGGTCAACGTCGGCGAGCAAACCATTCAGGAAGTGCTGGTCACCAAGCTGACCGCGCTCGGGCAGACCGTCGCCACCGCCGAATCCTGCACCGGCGGCCTGATCGCCAGCACGATCACCGACGTTTCCGGTTCATCCGGGGTCTTCCATCGCGGCTACGTCACGTACGCCAACGAAGCCAAAGCGGAAATCCTCGGCGTGCCCACTGCCCTTTTAGCGGAACACGGAGCCGTCTCAGAAGAAGTCGTGCGCGCCATGGCTGAAGGTTGCCTGCGCGTCAGCGGCGCCGATCACGCCCTCGCTGTATCAGGCATCGCCGGCCCCACCGGCGGCAGCGATGAAAAACCGGTCGGCACTGTCTTCGTCGGCCTCGCCAGCCGCGCCGACGATCAGCCGACCTACGCCGCCAAACACTTTTTCCCGGTCGAACGCAGCGCCTTCAAACTGCGCACCACGCGGCTCACCCTCGATCTGCTCAGGCAGCGGCTGGATGGGTTGGTGTAACGTTGATGTGGAGATTTTCGACCCCCACCGATCGTTAGATCTCCGCCTCTTACATACCAAACGGACGCTGTCCGTAACTCCCCTGGATCATCTTCCAATTCTGGTAGCCTAGAAAGCCGAACAGAATGGCGATAAAAATTTGTCCGCTGCCGAGAGCCAGCACGGCTACGATTGCAGCCGTCGCCAAACCGATTTTCGGGGCCAGGCCCGCCCGCCCGCCGGCGACGACCGCGGCGCAGACACGGCCGCCGTCGAGCGGCAGCACCGGCAACAGATTCACCGCCGACCAGAAGATGTTCACCATCAGCATCGCACTGACAAAACTGTACATGAAGGGCTTGCCGATGGTGATTTGCGGATAGGCACGAATCGCCAGCCAGACGACAAAGCCGAGCGCGAAGCCGAAAGCCGGACCGGCAAGACTGACGATGATGTCCTGCTTCCGCGTCAGTTGCCCGGACGCCTGCGCGTAACCGCCCATGCCGTGCAGCATAATGTGCGCACGCTTTCCATAGCGGCGGAAAGCAAACGCGTGGCCGAGCTCGTGCCATAGAATCGAAATGAAGACCACCATCATCCAGATCGCGACCCGTTTAAAATCATCCGACCCACTGGCATTCAACGCGCCACCAAACATCGCGCTGATCAACCAAAACATCCAATGGATGGTGACCGGGAATCCAAACAACGAAAAGCGCAGCATGGCGGGACTGACGTCCTACCAGCTGCGCTAGTCAAGTGGAGCTGCGGGCGAAGCACGCCGCACGCCCGTCGTTAGATAAACTCGTTGATGAGATTCTCGAGCATTTCCTGACGGCCACTGCCGACTTGCGGCTCGCCATTTTCCAGGATGTATTTTTCGAGTTCCTCAAAACCGACTTCGCGTTTTTCAATCTTCGCCCCGATGCCCGAATCGTAGGAGCTGTAGCGGTTCTTTTTGAAGTCTTCCCAACGCCCGTCTTCGAGAATCGCATGCGCCGTCTTCAGGCCACGGGCAAAAGCGTCCATGCCGCCGATGTGGGCGTGGAACAAATCGACCGGCTCGAAGCTTTCGCGGCGGGGCTTTGAGTCAAAATTCAATCCACCCGTGGTGAAACCGCCGTCGCGCAACAGACACAACATCATCTCAGTGCAGAGATAAATATCCGTCGGAAACTGATCCGTGTCCCAGCCGATCAACTCGTCACCGGTGTTGGCGTCGACCGAACCGAGCACGCCGGCCGCCATCGAAACCTCCATCTCGTGCATCATCGTATGACCCGCAAGCGTCGCGTGATTGGTCTCGAGATTCAGCTTCAAGTGATCGATCAGATCGTGCTCACGCAGGAAATTCAAACACGCCGCCGCGTCCGAATCATACTGATGCGTTGTCGGTTCACGCGGTTTGGGTTCGATGTAAAACTGGCCGGTGAAGCCGATCTTTTTCTTGTGATCGACCGCCATGTGCAGCAGCGACGCGAGATTGTTCAGCTCGCGCTTGATGTCGGTATTGAGCAGCGTCGAGTAGCCTTCGCGACCGCCCCAGAACGTGTAACCATCACCGCCGAGGCGATGCGTCACTTCGAGCGCCTTTTTCACCTGAGCGCCTGCGTAAGCAAAAACGTCGGCATACGGTGAAGTCGCCGCGCCCTGGCAGTAACGCTTGTTGGCGAACAGGCAGGCCGTGCCCCAGAGCAGTTTGATACCGGTCTCATTCTGGGCTTTTTCGAGCTCGTCGGCGACCGCGTCGAGATTGTCGTTCGACTCCTGCAGCGTCGCGCCTTCGGGAGCTACATCGCGGTCGTGAAAGCAATAGTATTCGACGCCCAGCTTCTGCATGAACTCGAACGCCGCCCAGACACGACGCTGGGCATTTTCCACCGACTCGGTGCCGTCATCCCAGGGGCGCTCGGCCGTGCCCGGACCGAACGGGTCGGCCAGGGGGTTGCGCATGGCGTGCCAGTAGGCGACGGAAAATTTCAAGTGGTCCTTCATCGCCTTGCCGCCAACCTGCTGGTTGGCGTCGTAGTGCTTGAAGGCGAGGGGATTTTTCGAGTCCGGTCCCTCGAATTCAATCTTACCGATACCGGGAAATGCTTCTTCGCTATAACTCATGGCGCAGATCATTCAATTCGACAGGCACACGGTCAAGGCGAAATGCCGGCCCCGGTGAAATGCTCACACCGCAATCGTCCGCACGCGCACAGGCCCGGCACGCGCCGGTGCCGGCATTCACCCCAACACCCTGCGACGCAAATCGCGCAGCACCCGCAACTCCCCCCAGTCCGCACCGCGCATCCGCCGCGCTCCGGATTTTCGCTTCGCGCCGTAGCGCCCCCGGTTTTCGTCGAACACCTCCTCAATAAACTCCACACCGCCGAACACCGCCCCGTCACAGAAATAACGCACTTTGCCGCGCAGCACCGCAGCCACCTGCAGCACTCCCCCTTTCGCCTGCTCCGCCTCGACCGCAGCGCGCGACACACCGCGTCGCCCGGGCGAACCACTGACCGCGTCCGGCGACCGCTCCTCACCGCGACCATATAAAAGCAATCGATACTTAGGCCCGACATCCGCCCAGGTGATCCTCCGGTTGGTCGCATATCGGGTATAGCCCAGCATCGCACACAATCCTTTCCGGGCCACGGCATTGCCCGCCACCGCCTCACCATAGCCTGACCAGCGAAAGTCCTTCGGATCATCAACCAGCCCGGCGCGCACCGGATTGAGGTCAATATAGGCTGCAATCGTCAGCAAAGCCTGCTCGCCATTCTCCACCAGCACACTCTTGAACCGCCCCTCCCACAAAGTCCCCTCGCGCCCATTGCGATGGTTGTACCACTGAGTAAATCGCTGTTTAAGATCCTTGAGGAACGACGACAAATCATGACGCCGCGCCTCGTAGCGTGCCAGAATTTCATTCATCCAGCTGGCGTCGCCCCGCTCCAGCGCCTGCCGCGCCCGGTCCAACTCCTGCAGCACATCAATTCGCCGCTGCTTACGATAAATCAAAGTCACCAAGCCGCGCAGAGTCTCTTCGGTCAAAGCCGGCATGTCCCCCTTCGCCGGCACTCTCACCAACAGATGAAAATGGTTCGACATCAGGCAGTAAGTCAGCACCTGCACCCCGCAGAACTTCTCCAGCCGACGCATGATCGAATGAAATTTCCGTCGTTCAGGCTCACCAAAGGCATAGCGCTTCTCCACAACCCGCGACACACAGTGATAAACCGCCTCAGCATGGCGGCGAACGAGTCGAGCTTGGCGCATTCCTAAAAGTGAAAAGTGTTAAATGACGGTCATCCCTCCGGGAATCTAAACAGTCAAACCGACCCCGGCTGCTTCCTGCAATAACACCCAATAATCACCACCCCGCAACAACTTTGGGTCTGTCCCTTTATTGACATTATTGGCATCCCTTTTATTTGCCGTTCATTTGTCCAGTTTTTATCCCTGAACGCCTCTACCTCTTGAGTATTACCTTGTCTGCAATCTGCTCCGCCGACGAATCGATTCGCGTCAACTCACTGCAGGAACGGACACTCAGGGCTGTGAGGGCCGGGCCGGCGGGCTTGAGGGTGGTCAGATTCTGCAGGCGCAGTAAACTCAGCCCTTTTAGGGCAGGCAGCGCTGAAGTGTCGAGCGTTTCCAGCTTTTGTTCCAGCGTCGACAGTTGATCCTCGATGGTGAGCCATGCGAGGGATGGCAGAGTGGTCAGTGCGTCCAGGTCGGTGATTGATGGAGCCGTCAGGGTCAGCGACCGGATCTGCAGATCAGCCCCGATTGCACTCAGGGCGTTCAGGTCGTCGAGATTCGGATTGCGAATGCGCAGATGGGTCACGCTGTCCGGCAATTTCAGCCTGCCCAGATCGACGCCTTCATCTTCGTTGCCCTTGACGCCCAGATCGCGAAGCAGCGGGAAGCTGGCGAACGGCAGGCCCTGATAGTCACGCAAGGTGCGCAGTCTGGCGAAGTGCCCCTGAGCGATCAAAGGATCAAGATCGGCGGGACGATAGTTCCGCTTCATCATCAACGTGGTGAGGTTCTTCATCGATGCCAGCGCCTGAGTATCAGGATCACCGCACTCACTGCCGAGATCCAGAGAGGTAAGGTTCGGGCAGGAAATCAGGCCGCCAAGATGTAAGGGGTGGTCATCGGGCAGCGTCAGGCTGTTGAGCTCCCCCAGCTGAGCGGTGAAATCCCTGAAACTGTCCGGGTCATCGATACCGGCATCGACTAATGACAGATGTTTCAGCGCAGAAAAAGCGCCGTCTTTGATCGCTGAGCTCAAGGTGACATCGCCGTCGATGACCAAGGTCGTAAGCGCCTCAAGTGATGCGCACTCGGCAAGCGGCCAGTTTCCCGAGCAACGCACGTCGAGCAGTTCGAGTTCATCCCAGCCGCTCAATCCGTTCGACTCGCGCATCACTTCATCAATGCGCAACGCTCGCAATTTGGCATCGCTGGCGATAGAAAAACTGTCGATCTCGCCAACCACAGCTGAGATGGCCTTCCCGCCCAACGCTGAAAAATCGTCCTTCGACAAAAACTCACTGGTCAGCGAGATCCCCTGCTCCGCCACCTCTGCTTTGATTGCTTTAAGGACCGTATCGTCATCCTTGCTTCCCACGAACAAACCGATCAACTCCGGCCTGCCATCCGGCTCGCTTGCACGCGACAGCCTTTTGTTTTCATACGTTAAAAACCACTCCCGCTCACCGTCGTATGGCAGCAAAAATGCGGGTGAAAACTGCTCGTCATCCTGCCGGTAAATCGAAATCAGAATCCACGCCCCCTGCGGAAGTTCGGCCTCCCAGGTGTGCACGTCGATACGTCGAAATGCGAACGGAATCCCCGGGGCTTCGACTTCGTCAGCAAACATCGGCACATGAATACGCACCGTCTTCCAGTCCAGCGGATGCGCTGAAGCCTGCCTCGCCGCCAGCCAGGCTTTCATGTATTCGACATCGGCAGGTGCCAGCCGGTTCGCCGGCAACTCGAACTGTTGCTGATCGGTCACCCGCCGAATCACCACCTTGCCATCAACGAAATCGAGCACCTCGGCCTCCAGAGTCGTACCGTTCGGCCCCGAAAATGTGTGCACATCACGCGCCGCGGCGCCGAGGGTGAACAGCCCCATCAGCAAGCAGCACAATACCACACTGCGTCGCCGCACTCTTTTAAGCTTAGCCTTCAGGGAAACCGTCATCATCACAGAGCATATCCGATTTCGAGCATAATCCGACTCGAAAAGACTGGCTTAATCAGTCCATGCTTTCAGCCTTACCTGAGTCGCTCCCCACCCCCCGCCGGTCTCATTTCCGAGCCTGAACGACTCAACCTCCGGCAGGCGCTCCAGCAATCGGTGAACCCCCTCACGCAAAGCTCCGCTGCCCTTGCCGTGAATCACGCGGACGCTCAACAGCCCTTTCATCCGACATTCGCGAAAATACTCCGGCAGCAACGAGCCAATCTCGTTGGGACGAAAAGTGTGCAGATCGAGTTCACTGGTGATGGGAACCTCAACCGGATCGAGCTCGTCTTCGTCGTGTTTACGGTTCGCCATCGGCAAATCTTCGCACAGTGGCCAGGTAGTCGTCGAGCGCCGGCCGCGCTTTCAGTTGCAGTGATTCATCGATCAAGCGCAGCCCCTCCCGGTAACGACGATCTTCAACCAGCATCTTTCCATGTCGAAAAAGCGCTTCCGCTCTGGTCGCGTCCACTTGCGCCGCCTGCTCAAGCAGCATCAGCGCACGCTCGCGCTCAGCACTTTTCTCAAAATGCGCCGCCAGCAACAGCAGGGCATCGCCATCGAGGGGATTGCGATTCAACAAGGCCTCGACACGCTGCACGCCAGCCTGGACATCACCGTCTTCACTCTCCAGATCGATTAATGCTTTGGCCCGCTCAAGACGCGCCCCGCGATCCGAGTCTTCCGCAAAAGCAGAGCTGTCGTCAAATCTCGCGCTCAATTTCGTTGCCTGCTCAAAATCGCGGTAGGCACACAGGTATTCAAGGCCGTCGAGAACGGGATCAACGCCGGTGTCGATCGCTCCCAGATAACAACGCAGCGCTTGATCCGGCAAACGCTGTTCGAGATACAAATGCCCAAGCGACGCCAACTCCGCTGCTGCCAACGGTTTTAAACGATTGGCAAATTCAAGATTGGCGATCGCCTTTTCCGGCTGCGTCGAGCGAATCCACACATCGGCCTGACGAAGCCACAAACCGACATCATCGGCACGCCTTTCGAGCAGGCCGGCGAACAGTGATTCAGCTTCAGCCGCAGCCCCCAACTCGATCAGTGCCTGGGCCTCGCCGTACTGCCATTGCAGTTCGTCCGGCATGGTCAATTGCGCCATCCGATAGGCCTGCAACGCCGCCTGATGCCGCCCCGCGCTGACGTGACAGTAGCCAAGTAAGCCGAAGGTAATCCCGTCCGAGGCACCGAGCTCGATCGCGCGGCGCAAGTGAGGCTCGGCCTCGTCGAACTTATCTGACTGAACCTGCGCGACCGCTAGATTTCGATGCGCATCACGAAAATTGGGATACAACTCGATGGCTTTCTCAAAATTCTCAATCGCATCATCGGTCTTGCCCTCTTCGAAGCGCAGATTGCCCAAATTAAAAATCAGGGCGGAACTGTCACTGAGCAACGGCGAACCGGTCAGCTTGTCGATTGCTGTCTCGCGATCTTTGTCCGCCATCGCGGCAGCGACCGAATCGAGCACTGCTTTTTCATCGGTCGTCAGGCGCGGTTCGATGCGCGCATCGACCCCGTAGCTCGCGGTGAACGCTTTGCGAAATACCGGACTTTGCCAAAGTGGATCAATCGGCAACGGCTCGGCAGCATCCGCAGATCCGATCACTGCAGTACTGCCCGCAAGTAACAGACACAGAATTGTGAGTTTAATTTTCACGGTCGTAAAATAAGAGGCCACCGATAGATCGCCGTCACCGCCACGCCATCCTTCTTAGGTACGGAGAAACGCGCCCGCGACGCAAACTGCCGTGCCATCGCAGAAAAGTCACCGTGAGTGCTCGAGATCACCCGCCGCACCGACACCCGGCCGCTGGTATTAATCGATACCTCGAGCAGCACCTTGCCCTCGGTCACGCCGGCACGCTGCTGACTTCGCGGAAAGCTGGCACTCGGCCGGTTGACCAGATGCGGACGCGCATCGAGTTCGCCCGCATCGTAGGTGCTACGCACCGCCGGGGCCGGTTCGACCTGTGGTTGGGGTGCCGGCGTGCGAGTGTGTGCCATCGCTTTTGAAACCGAAGGAGGCGAGACCTGACGTGTCGGTTTGAGTGCCGGAACTGCCGGCTGATCGATCTCAACATCAAAAACCGCCTCCTGCATCGACAAATCGATCTGCGTGTCAAGCCGGGCCGCCAGCGGTGGCGCGATGGCTTCGAGTTGAAGTTCGAGATGCGGCAACTTAACCTGCGGCGGCGGAGGCGGCGCATCGTCCTGGGCTTCACTTTCCCGCTGCGGAGGCGGCGGCGGTGCCGGCAGAGCCACCGGCGGAGACATCTCAATCATGCGAATACTTTGATCGGGTGCACGTTGCGCATCAAGCCAACGCGCAAACACCAGAAACAGCAGCAGAAACACCGTCAAACCGGTCGCCGCAGCACCGTGCCCGACACGTTTCCAAATCGCCTTCGGCGTCCGCTGTGACTTTGTCCACGTGCTCATGAATCAGCAACGGTTGAGACAAAAACCTGTTCTGCACCGGCCAGCTTGGCCTCATCGAGCACGGACACGGTGGTCTCCGTCGGCGTGCTCTTGTCGGCCTGAATGATCACCGGCATCAGCTCCTGCTTCAGCAGGCGCGACACCACCGCCCTGACTCCTTCGACACCGATACTGCGGCCACCATAAAAAACATCGCCCGCCGCAGTGATGCCGATAAGAATGCTGTTCTGCTCCAGATCCTGCTGCGCTGCGGCACGCGGTTTGTCGACCTTGATGCCGGTCTCCTCGACGAACACGGTGGTAACGATGAAAAAAATCAGCAGGATGAACACAATATCGATCAGCGGAGAGATGTTGATCTCCCCCTCGTTCGAGGCCGCTTCGTCGGCTCCCCGGAACTGTCGAAATCGCGCCATTGTGATCAGTGAATCGTCGCCGCCACTAAATTTGTGCGGCGCACAGCAGTCTCAAGTTTTTGGTAAGCGAATCGCAACTGCTTAAATTGATGATTTAACATCATCGCCACGATGAACGTCGGTACCGCGATAACGAGTCCAGTCTGAGTGGTGATCAGCGCCTCGGAAACTCCCCCCGAAATGACATCCATCGGCGATTCCGACACTTGGCTCGCCATGCCGTGAAACGTCGCCAACATGCCACTCACCGTGCCTAACAATCCCACCAAAGGAGCCGCTGCGATGAGTACAAATGCAAAGCGAATACGCCGCTCCAATTGGCTGAACAGTTGTTGCTCAATCAACGGCAATTCGTTGGCAACCGGCATCAAGCGAGCCACTGCCTCCTGGTCCGCGCGCTCCCGTTTGAGCATTTGCAACCACTCCCTTGCAGGCAGTCGAGGCGCATGCGGAAAACGCAGAAAATGGATAATCGAGATCAACGCAAACGCGATGCCGAACGCCAAAGCAATCAGCGCCCAGAATATCCAACCGCCCTCACGGGAAAGTTGCGTCACTTGATCGACCAGATAACCCATCACACTTCGACCTCCTGCTTCGTCGGAAGTTTGTCAGCGTCGGCGTCGCCCGATTTAGCCAAACCGTTTATAAACGCGAGGCTGGTCATCTCCATTGCCGAGCGAATACCCTGCACGCGACGCGACAGCAGCGCGTGAATGATCACTGCCGGAATCGCCACCGCCAGGCCGCATTCGGTCGTCACCAGAGCTTCAGAGATACCTCCGGCGATGACATTGGTATCGCTGGTGCCGAAAATCCGGATGCGTTGAAAGGTGGCGATCATCCCGGTCACGGTACCGAGCAGGCCGAGCAGCGGGGCGGTCGCGGAGGCGATCGCGATCAGCGGCAAGCCACGCTGTAAGGCCGGTTGAGCCGCGATGTATTCTTCGTAAAGCGTCTCTTCGATGAATTCCCGCGACTGACCCGCTGCCGCGATACCGCGGCGCAGAAGTTTGGCGGAGGGATGATTCAGCTCGACCACCGCCGCTTCGGCACGCGCCGCGTCGCCGTCGTTGATCGCGTCAACAACGCGGCGCACCACCATCGGCGAGACCTCGCGGATGCGCGAAATTTGCAGCCATTTCAGCACCGCTGCGACGAGAGCGATCACCGCCAGCAACAGAATCGGATAGATCCACAATCCGCCCTGGCGAATGTGTTCGATAAATCCGCGGTCAGCTTCACTGAGCGCCAGCGCCGCACCGAGCGTCGGATCGAAAGCCGGCGCCACTTCGGCACCGGTTGCCAAGGCACGCAACTCGTCAACTTTGCCGGTTCCGGCGACCACTTGCGGACGCAGATCGCGCCCCTCGGTGACCAGACCGGCAAGCGTTTGATTTTCAGCTGCAAACCACGCCAACGGCCCGACTTCGACGAAAGTTCCAGCGATCGCTTCACCGACCTGGTCGACGGCCTGACCGGTCACGACAAGACCTCCCTGCCGCTGAATGCTCGACAGTTCCGCCAAACGTTGAAGCGCCAGTTGCAGCGGCGCAGTCTGCACTGCATCGTCGGCACTGAGCGCTTGATAACTGGCGGCGCCCGCCTGCGCTTGGTACTGCTTGCGAAAGTCGACCAGCAAACTGTCGATGTACTTGCCTTCGTCACGCCACAGGCGGATGCGCTGGTCGACGGTCGCCAGTTCGTGTTCCAGGGCCTCGTTCTTCTGACGGGCGATTTCAGCAAGGTGACGCTTGTCGCGCAATTCCGTCGCGATGTCACTGGACGCCTTCGAAGCAGCGGGCTTCTCACTGGCGATTTGCTCACGCAGCGCCGCCAGACTGGCCAACGCTTCGGCGAGGTCGACATCGATGGATTGCGCCGCCGCCCGGTACGCTGCCGCCGAATCAACTTCAGCTGGCGGGTCCTGGCCGCGCAATGCAACCGCGGGCAGTGCCAGCACCAGGATAAGCAGAGTCAGTCGAACCTTCATTTTTCGAGATGCAGCTGCATGGGAAGCCTGACCATTTCCGGACTGGCCTGTTTTTGAAAAATATCGATCGTCTGCCGAATCGATGCCGCCAGTTTCGGTTGGAGCGTCCAGGTCCAACCCGCCGCACCGGGCTGACCGGTGCCGCAGATTCTCCCCGATCGATCCGTGTAAAACGCCCTCGCCAGTCCGAGATAGAGCACCTCGACTTCGATGCTCCTGCCATCGACTTCGCGCAAATCGATATCATGAGTCAGCCGTGAGTTGAAGGAGCCTGCCTCGACCAAAACGGCGAGCACATCCCGGTAGCGGTTCTGCAATGGATTGCGGTTTCTATCTTTCGCTTCCAGGCGCCCGGCAGCATCTTCGATTTTTTCGCGCAGCGGCGGAGGAAACCCCGGCAGTAAACTCAAAGCGGAATTTTCCAACGCGACGATTTCTTTTTCCAGCTCAGCGCGCCGCTCACGCAGCGTCTCCTCTTCGGCATTCAGTGCGGCGCGACGCGATTCGGCATCCGTGAGCCGGGCACCAGCCGCAGCGATCACCTCATCGAGCTGACTGATTTCACGCTCACGAATTTCGCCGAGATCGGCGAGCGCCTGCTTTTGCGCCTGCCAATCACTCTCCTCCTCCGAGACCAACTGCTGCGTGCGCACCCATTGACGAACTTTTTCCTGAACTTCGGCAGCGGTCGGCGGCGCGGCGGGCTCAGCGTTCTCCTGTGCAGCCCCGGGCGCTACCCAGCCGGCCAGCCAGATCGACGCCATCATCAGGGAGGCGGCGACCGGTCCAACAGAGTTAACAGGCGGCTGAAGTGTGTATTTCAAATGACGAGAGGGTTCGACAGTTGCCAAAGGACGTTATTGAGAATGGATCTCAATTAGAATGAATTCTGAGTAAAGTCAATGGATTTTCCGAGCATTTCCATCCCCGCACCGCAGCGGTCAGAATCGCAAGCGCCACGGCCCGCGATGCCTAGTCGACCACCGGCAATGACCCGGCCGATATGCCGCTTACCGCAGCCGCAGCCAACCCGACCTCACTTTGGCGGGCACGCCGGCTCCGTACCCGACTATCACGCAATCGTCGGGCCAGCTCGCGCAGTCGCGTCTGCCTGGATTCCGGGATCCGGCAGGTTCCTCCCGAGCGAATGTCAAAGTTGTTGTAGGTCATGGCCGATCATCACCGCTCAGACGATCTTCGCTCGCGTCGATTTGCGCAGATTTGACGATTGAATGCTGAAAGAGCATTGCGCCATCAATTAAGGGCTGAATGCAGTAAAGTCAGCCGGTCAGCTCACATCTCACCTTCGGACAGATTCCTCGACCCGGCTGCGATACGCAGGCCGCTGTTGACCACGGCTTCGGCAGCCTCACCTTCGTCGTGAATAACAATGTTAACACCGAGGCGTTCCAGACGGGACTGGTCAGAGGCGAAACGCGCCCGTGCCATAACACATACTTCGCGATTAAACGCCCGCAGGTGATGCAACGCGGCGACGGCCACCGTGGCATCGGGAAAGGTGAACGCGACCAGCGAGGCGTCGTTGACCCGGGCCATTTCCCAGGTCTCTTCGTGAGCGGCGTCGGCGAACAGCACGTCCTGGCCTTCTTCCATCAGTCGTCGCACGGTGTCGGCATTCAGTTCGATGATCAGAGTCGGTACGCCCGCGCCGAGCATGGCCCGGTTCAACGCCCGCCCAACCGGCCCGTAACCGCAGATGATGGCGTGCGACGACAATTTCTTAAGGCGATGATACATCGGCGCTTTATCGATCCGACCACTCGGCGCATGATGCCGCCCCCAGCGCCGAACATCCAACCAGTGCGCGATCGGACTGGCGAGCCGCATCAGTCCAGGCACCAGCGCCATCGAGATGGTCGCACTGGCCACCAGCGACTGCTGAACCGAGGAATCCCAAAACTCGGCCGCGCTCGATTTTTGCAAAAGTAGCAACGAAAACTCACCGGCACTGCATAACGACAAACCACCCAGCAGCGCCGGCCGATTCACCTGACCGAGAAAATAGCCGATACCGGTGACGATCGACGCCTTGGCCAGCACCAGCACCGAGGTGATCACCAAAATCGTCGCCCAGTTCTGAGCCGCGACCTGCAGATCGACGAGCAGCCCGACCGACACAAAAAACAGCGTCAAAAAGATGTCCTTGATCGGCATAATATCGGCCATGATACGATGCTTGTAGACCGATTCACTGACCGCCAGTCCGGCGACGAAGGCCCCCAACGCAAGCCCGAGCTGGAGCAGCGATCCGATAAAGGCAAGGCCGACACAAGAGCCGACGACGGTCAGCGTGAACAGCTCGCGCGAACGGGTGCGGGCGACGGCGTGCAGGAGTTTTGGGATCACCCATTTTGCATTGATCCACGTCAGCACCATAAAAACCGAACTGCGCAGCAACACTTTACCCAGACTGCCCATCA
Organism: uncultured bacterium; assembly: GCA_965367965.1. Lineage (GTDB taxonomy): Bacteria > Verrucomicrobiota > Verrucomicrobiia > Verrucomicrobiales > DEV007 > JBBKXR01. Next base: position 38,016 of record CBDULB010000015.1, read on the forward strand.
CTCCCCCCTCGGAGGAATTGGCGTCGAGCAGGAGCGGCAGAAATACCAGAAACGCGATGATGAAAATGTCCTGAAAAATCGCGATTCCGAGCGCCAGCCGAGCGCCCGGGCTGCCCGACAGCTCCATGTCTTGAAAGGTCTTCAGACTGACCGCCGTCGAACTCATCGCCAGCGCAACGCCAATGACAATGGCACCGGCCCAGGGAATACCGGTCATTTTGGCCACCGCCGTTGCCACCAGAATGCAGAGCCCCATCTGCAATGCGCCGCCGACCAGTGCGAAGCGGCGCAGAAAGCGCAGCTCACTGATCGAGAATTCCATGCCCAGCACAAACATCAACAGCATCACCCCGAACTCAGCCATTTGCCGAACGGCCTCCTGCGAATCGCCGCCGCCCAGCCGCTCGATGATGCCGGTGTTGGCGATGACAATGCCGCAGCAAAAATAGCCGACCAGCAGCGATTGACGCACCCGCAACAACAGCAGTGACACCACCACAACCGCCGTCAGCATGACCGCGAGCAGCGAGAACAGCGGGTAGGTGGCCCCTGCGGCGAGTAGCGCCGGTGAATCTGGGAAATCGGTCATTCCGGGTGGATCTTGCAAGATCATCGTGGCGCGAAGTTTCAACTTTCACAAACGGTGATTGCCGATTAAAATTGTAACACACTGCGATGAGAAAAATCGCAGCCCCCCTGCCACCCCCCACATGGCATCGAAACTTATTGTTTCATTGTCATTTCATCACTTTGCGAAACCAGTCCATTTTCATCATCCTGACTCTGCTTGGGATATCCTTTCTCGGTTCGTGCCAGCCGGATGACGCCGTCTCCAGGACCAGTGTCCGTGCGATGCCGAAGGTGCTCCGGGTGCTGACGTGGGAAGAATACCTGGCACCCGACGTGCTCGCCGCATTCACCGAAGAAACCGGGATTCCGGTCGAATACACTTCGATAGAAAACACCGAAGATTTGATAGGCACCCTGCGCGCTTATGGAAATCGCTACGATGTGGTGATCTTCGACAACAGCTCGGTGGCCCGGGTGCAACGCAACCGGCTGCTGCAACCGCTCGATCACTCGCGCCTTCAGGGCATCGAAAATCTCGAACCGCGCTTTCTCGATACCGAAAACGATCCCGGAAATCAGTATTCGCTTCCCTACCTCTGGGGCACGACTCTGGTTGCCTACCGCAACGACCGCATCACCGATCCCGAGCCCAGCTTCGAGCTGCTGTTTGACGAAAAGCTCAAAGGACGCGTACTCATGCTCGATGATATGTATGAATCGCTCGCAGTCCCCCTGCTCATGAACGGCCACTCAATCAACACCACAGACCACGCGATTCTACGCGAGGCCGGGGACAAACTCGCACAGGCAGTCAGCTCGCAGGGCCTTCGCTTTGTCAGCGATGTTCAAATCCGCAGCGCACTCGCATCCGGCGAAGCCTGGGCGGCTCTTTGCTACAATGGCGACGCTGCCATGGTCGCAGCGAAGCATCCGGAAGTATCTTTTTTTCTGCCCAAAGAAGGAATGGCAATGTGGCTCGACGTGATGGCGATTTCCCGCGAGGCAGGCAACGTTGACGCCGCCTATCAATTCATTAGCTTTATGCTTCGTCCCGAAATGGCCACATCAACCGCCAACGAGCTTTATTTTTTCAGCCCCAACCGTTTTGCCAAGCCTGCAACCGATGCAGAACAAATCGCCGGCAAGCCGTTTGTGGTCCCTGAAGATGCTCTCCAGAAACTGGAATTCTTCAAAAAAACGAGCCCTGCAGAGGTCGAATTCATGAGTAAACTCGCTGGTGAAATTCGCGAACTGGAGCAGCTCTCCGACTAACGGTAAATCCAACCCTTCCATTTCAGCTCCTGACAGCTTTCACACTGAATGCCCGATAATACCCCTACCACCCAACGTCGAATTTTTCTCGGGATGATTCCAGTCGGCGTCATTCCCGTGCTCGTTCTGGCAGTGATTTCGACTCTTCTGGTCGGCCAGCAGATCAGGGATGAGCAGCTCAACCGCGACCATGCTCTGACCAAACAGATCAGTCGCCAGATCGAACAGGTGATCGCCAGCACCGTACACGATCTGCAGTTGCTTGCCACGGATCCCAAGCTGATCGGCCTGGACATCGATGATGAAGAGCGAAAGCGCGAACTGACCCGCATCACCCGGCCGGGATTTCCGGAAATCTCGTTGCTCGACAAGTCGGGTTTTATTGTCGAAACCACCGGCAAGATATCGGAGGTACAGGATTACTCACCGTGGTTCTCGACCGCTTCATCCAAGCAGCAAACGGTCGTTTCGAGCCCCTACCGGGACGCTGACAACGGACAACTTTTGATCTCCTTTTACATCCCGGTTGCCGCGTCACGATCGATTCAAACCGCCGTTATCAAAGCAACCCTCTCGTTCGACAGAATTTCCGAAATTCTCGCCTCGGTCGAGCCCGCTCGCGCCGACTTTCTCGCCCTGGTCGACGGTCGCGGCAATCTGCTCTACGCCACCACCACCGACGTGCCACTCGAGGCACTTAAAGAGATTGGACTGCAAAACCGGCAGTCGGCCAAGACTCATGGCACCTATCACTTCGGCAATGCCCACTCCCTGGTCTATTCCGCGCACGAAGTTGCGCCCGCAAACCAACTCGAGTTCACCCGCACCTGGATGTTGACTTACTTTCGCGATCCGGTCGGTGCCATGGCCATTGTCTACCAATCCCGCTATGCCAAAGTGATCGCCACCACGATTGGCATTCTCTTTGCCCTGTTGCTGGGCTGGATTTTGTCGCGACGCATCAGTCGAACGATCGAACGCGAGCATTCCCGTCAAATAGAAGCAAAAGACCTAAAACTCGAGCTCTACATGCCCGAACGCAGCAGCCGGCGAAACGGCGAAGCTTCGTGACGGTACGGCCCCTCACCGACGCAGCGTTCTGGTCATGACATAATCGTCCATGACAAACCCTCCTCCGATGTCGGTGCAGACCTGCGACTCCCGCTCGAAGCCAAATTTTTCGTAGGCGCGGATGGCCGCCTGATTACCGCGATTAACCCTCAGCATCAAGCGCCCGGCACCGGCTGCCCGGGCCGATGCCTCAATCGCCGCCAGGGCCGCAGTTCCCAATCCGCAGCCTTGTGCGGTCGGCAACACGTAGAGCTTGTGCACGACTACATCGCGCACTTCATCACCGGGACCGGAAGCGGCGAATCCTACCCGGTTCGCATCGAGAACCAGCCAGCGATAGACAATCTGCTGCTCGCGAATTTCCCGTCGGATCCGGTCCGGCGCATACATCCAGTCGAGCATGTAGCTGATCTGCTGCGCCGACAGCAGCTGCGCGTAACAAACCTGCCAAATCGATTCGGCCAGAGCGGAGATCAGCCCGGCATCATCGGCCGTTGCCATTTCGATTGCGATCGATGCTGATTTTTTCGCCATAATCCTCAAAATAAATCCGCCCGACGCCGGGAATACCTCGTAATTACCAGCAGAATTCACCGAACGCAGACGTTTGACAATTCCGCAAATACTGATTCAGTCCCAGCACTATGAGCGACCACGGCGACTCACACACACAAGGCGGCTACAGCCTCGCCCCTCTTCTCGGCAAATTATTGCTCTACGGCGTCCCGACACTGATGGTGATTCTGCTCGGTATCAGCGGCCTTGCTTTCATTAAGGATGGCGGCGTCAAAATCGACGACGAGGCAGCAACCCCGAAAGCTAAAGTTGCCCCGGCGCCGGCCGCGGCCGCTCAGCCCGCAACTCCGGGCGCCGCACCGCAAGCTCCGGCCGACGCCCCTGCAGCCGCCCAAGCCGGCGGCAGCGACATCGATCCTGCGGTCATGACCATGGGTCAGGCCGCCTACGCCAACTGCCTGGCCTGCCACGGCGCTGACGGCAAAGGCATGAAAGCCGGCCCGATGAGCATGGCCCCCGCACTTGCCGGATCGGAGATCCTACTCGGCGATCCTGACGCTCCGCTACTGGTCGTACTGAAAGGCATTGCCAAAGAAACCAATGATTACCTGGGAATTATGGCGCCGCTGGCCGCAGCGCTGGACGACGAAAAGCTCGCCGCCGTGCTCACCTACGCCCGCAACTCGTTCGGCAACTCGGCACCCGCCGTTACGGTTGAGCAGGCCGCCGCGGCGCGGGAGAAATTTACCGAGGTTCCGATGATCATCAGTCGCAGCAAGATCGACGAAATCGTCAAAGCCCACAAATAGCCTCGCCTCCTAACTATCGAGCGAGCGAAACCCGGGCCATGGTCCGGGTTTTTTCGTGTTTTTTCCGTCATGCTTGAACGCGCCGCGGTTCCAGTCATCTAATCATCGACAGTCCCGCCAGCCGACTGGTAGATTTTCCACCTTTGCTCCTGCCCACACACACCATGTCTGAAGTCACCGCCTCACCCGAAGCGACCGAAGCAACGCTTTCCGGTTCCGATAAAGAAACCATCACCGAACTGCGCAGCGCCTACGCCGCGATGACCGAACAACTCAGCCAGGTCATCGTCGGTCAGTCGCAAGTCATCGAACAGTTGCTGATCGCGATTTTCTGCCGCTCACACGCGCTGCTGGTTGGCGTGCCCGGCCTGGCCAAGACGCTGCTGGTTTCGACCGTTTCGGAAGTTCTCGACCTGTCGTTCAAACGCATCCAGTTCACTCCGGATCTGATGCCTGCCGACATCACCGGCACCGACGTTCTCGAGGAAGACCACACCACCGGCAAACGCGCCTTCCGCTTCGTCCACGGCCCGATCTTCGCCAACATGATTCTCGCCGACGAGATCAACCGCACACCGCCAAAGACTCAGGCCGCCCTGCTCGAAGCCATGCAGGAACACCAGGTCACCATCGGCGAAGAAACCCTGCACCTTCCCGAGCCGTTTTTCGTGCTGGCCACGCAAAACCCGATTGAACAGGAAGGCACCTTTCCCCTGCCCGAAGCCCAGCTGGACCGCTTCATGTTCAACATCCGGGTCGACTATCCGACCGCCGATGAGGAGGAAGCCATCATCAAGCGTGTCGCCGGCACTTACCGGGCCGAGATCGCCAAACAGCTCGACGCCGAAAAAGTCCTGCGCCTGCAGAAAGTCGTACGCCGCGTCCCGGTCGCTGACCACGTCGTCGCCTACGCCTCTCAGCTGACCCGCGCTTCACGACCGAAACAGGAAGAAGCCCCCGACTTCGTTCGCGAGATGGTCGCCTGGGGCGCCGGCCCGCGCGCCGGCATTTACCTGATCGTCGCCGCCAAAGCCCGTGCCGTCCTCGAGGGTCGCTTTCACGCCACCACCGAAGATGTGCGCGCCGTCGCCCACCCGGTGTTACGCCACCGCATCATCACCACCTTCAACGCCGAAGCGTCGGGGATCAGCAGCGACGACATCGTCACCATGCTCATCGATACCTTCAAGCCGACCGCAGATTTGAACGTTTAGTTTTTGTTCCAAGGACGGAACAAGGAACAAGAAACCAGGAACAAAATACACGGATCGAAGATCCGCTGCCATGTCCGCTCCCGCCAAACCGACTCCGACCTTGCCCGCCAGCGGCAACGCCGAGTTCACCACGCTGCTGCCGACCGAGATCACTTCGGCACTGGGACGGCTGGAGTTTCTCGCCCGCACCGCTAAAGAAGGCAGTATCACCGGCCGCCACGTCAGCCCCCACAAGGGCTTTTCGGTCGAATTCGCCGAGCATCGCCCGTACGTCGCCGGCGACGACTTGCGCAACCTCGACTGGCGGGTCTACGGCAAAAGCGATCGCTACTACATCAAACAGTACATTGAAGAGACCAACATGCGCGTCAGCCTGTTGGTCGATGCCTCCGGCTCGATGAATTACGTCGGCGATCACGCCACCGAACTGAATGGCGCCCGGCTCTCCAAGTTCGCTTACGCCCGCCACCTCGCCGCCGCGCTCAGCTATCTTTTTATCCGTCAGCAGGATGCTGTCGGTCTGGTCACTTTCGATACCGAAGTGCGCCGCTATCTGCGCGCCGTCGCCAAGCCCAGTCAGCTGAAAACGATTCTCGGGGAACTGGCCGAGACTCAACCCGCCGACGACACCGCCGTCGCCGGGGTATTTCACGACATCGCTGAACGCATCCACCGGCGCGGACTGGTGATCATCCTCAGCGATCTGTTCGACGACGCCGAAGCGATCAAAAAAGCCCTGCACCATTTCCGTTACAAGAACCACGAGATCGTCGTGTTCCACCTCATGGCCGAGGAGGAACTGACGTTTCCCTTCACCAAATTTGACGAGTTTCAAAGTTTGGAGATCGCCAACATGAGTCTGCAGATCGATCCGCAAACCATTCGTGCCCAGTATCTCGAACGGGTCCGCAAATTCGTCCGCGACATCGAAACCGGATGCGGTCAGATGGGTGCCGACTACATCCCCGTCAATACCAAGGCCCCGGTCACCGAAACGCTGCTCAACTACTTCGCGCAGAGGAAGGTCACCCAGAGATAAGGGCGAGCCTTTGCAACATTCCCGCTCTGGAAGGCTCTTACCTCCCAACTCCTATCTTCCAGCTCCTGCTCAGTGCTTCCAAAAAATCCATACCTCCTTTTCGGACTGCTCGGGATCCTCATCCCGATCATCATTCACCTGCTCAACCGGCGTTCCAGCCGGACCATCGAGTGGGGTGCTATGGATTTCCTTTTTCAATCCCTCGCCATCCGCAACCGCCGCATCCAGTTGGAGGAAGCGCTGCTCATGGCTGCCCGCTGCCTGCTGGTCGGCCTGCTGGCCATGGCCCTGGTTCGCCCCTTTGTGCAACCCGGCTCGACCGTCCCGTGGCTTCTGGTCCTGCCCATGGTGTTACTCGGCGTGGTCGGACTGGGCGTCGCCACCACTCTGCACAATGAAAAGAAATGGCGTCGTATTGTCGCCATCGTGTCGATCCTGATGCTGCTCGCCGCGGCCGCATTAATCTTTCTCGAACGGCACCTCAATCTGTCCCGCTTCGGTGCCGCCGGGGCCACTCAGGACATCGCGCTGATCATTGACGGCTCAACGTCGATGACGATGGAAAATGACATCGATGGTTTCACCAATTTCGAACGCGCCATCGACGAAGCCAAAACCATCGTCAAACGCGCACCGCGAGGTCACGCCTTCAGCCTGATCATCGGTGGACCGACACCGGCCGCCAAGTATCTCGTGCCGACCTCGAATCGGGCCGATTTGATCGAGGCCCTCGACGCCGCCCGCCCACTCGACGGCCCGATGGCTGCGTATCACTCGCTGACACTGGCTTCGCTGGGACTCGCGCAAGGCAACAACGACGCCAAGCAGATCATCATTTTGACTGACGCACAGAACGTCGGCTGGGAAAATGGCGAGACCTCCCGCTGGAGCTTTCTCAGCGATACCTTCAAAAACCTGCCCAGTGAGCCGCGCGTGACCCTGCGTCAATTGCCACTGCCGGATCAGGTGCGCAACCTCGCCCTGTCCGACATCACCTGGTCGCGGGAAATCGTCGGCATCGACCGGCCGGTCGAAATACGCGTCACCGTCGAAAATACCGGCAACGAATCGGTGACACCGGAAGCTGTCAGTCTGGAGATCGACGGCCAGCTCTACCGCGACGAAAGTCTCGGCCAGATCCAACCCGGCGCGATCGAAACGGTCCGCTTTGTGCACCGCTTCGCCGATCCGGGTGGCCACGCCTTCAGCGCCATTCTCGAAGTCAGCGACGAGATCGTTCAGGACGATCGCCGCGACGCCGCGATCAACGTCGCCGACGTACTCAAGGTGCTGATCATCGATGGCCGTTCAGCGCCGCGATTTTTCGACCGCGCCGCGTCCTTTACCGCGCTGGCACTGGCCCCTGCGGAAAGCCGCAGCGCTGCGACTGCCGAATTCGATCCCGACAGTACCGACGACGGCGGTGCCTCGTTCGCTGAACCGGAGCGCTTTCTCGTCGAACCACAGGTGCTGCCGATAACTAACATTCTCAACCAGGATGGTTTTGACGGTCTCGACGCGGTCATCCTCGCCGATGTGCCGCGACTGCCTGCCGCCACTGCCGACCAGTTGCTGAGCTTTGTCAAAAACGGCGGCGGCCTGCTGGTCGCCCCCGGCCAGCGTGCCGAGCAATCGTTCTACAATACCTGGCGGGACGAGGATGGCCATTCACTGCTTCCCGCCCAGTTGGGCGAAAGCTTTGTCGTGGCCCCACTCGACGAACCCGCCTCGCCATCGGTCGCGACCTTTGGTCATCCCGGCCTGCGAAAAATCGCCGACCCCGCGCAGAGCGATTTCGCCAGCGTTCACCTGACCGGCTACTGGCCGCTCACCGTCCCCGAAAAGCAGGCTGCCGAATCCTCGGTCGGCGCCCGGCTCACCAACGGCGAAGCATTTCTGGTGTCCCGCCAATTCGGCAGCGGCCACGTGATCATGCTCGACTGCTCACTCGATACCTCGACAGGCAACCTGCCGACCCGGCAGTCGTTCCTGCCGTTCATTCACGAAGTCGTCTACCAACTCGCCAATCCCTCCGCCTACGATCTCAATCTCGACGCCGGATGGGACGTCGCCCTGCACCTTGCCGATCACGGTTCAGCGGGTGCCAATCAGGGACTGCGCGGACTTTACTTTTCCGATCACGAAACCAGAAAGCCGACGCACAACCGCATCGATCAGGGCATCGATGTGCGCTGGGAGGCCGCCTCTCCCGCCCCCGGCGTTCCCGCCGACAATTTTCGCGTCGAGTGGCTCGGCAACCTGCAGGTTCCCGTCACGGATAACTACACCTTCGACGCCACCGCCGACGACAATCTCGAGGTCTCGATCGATGGCAAAGTGATCTTCAGTTCCGGGAAGCGCCCCAAGACAATCAAGCTCGAGCAGGGCAAGAGCTATTCGTTTCAAGCGGTCCTGCACGAGGGCGGTGGCGGTGCCCACGCCCAGCTATACTGGAAAAGCAAAAAGCTCCCCCACCAGATCGTACCGGCATCCGCGTTCCGCGCCGCGCCCGCCAATATTGGTGAACTCGATCCGGACGCCGCCAATATGTTCACCGTTGTCGGCCCCGATCAACTGCCCCGCCAGGCCGAAATCATCGATACCGGCACGGGAACCGTGGCGCGCATCAACGGCGACATTATCTCCGGCTTGTATCAGCTCAAAATCCCTTCAGCACGTCGCCCCGAATTCAGTCACTTTTTGGCCAAAGACGCCGAGTCGATCCCGTTTACGGTCAAACGCGACTCCGCCGAAAGCCATCTTGCGGCACTCGACGAGAGCGATTTCACTTTTCTCGAAAACTACGTCACCATCAGCCGCCCCGGGACACTCGACGACGTGCTGACCATTTTATCCGGTAACGACTTCGGTCGGGAACTGTGGAAATATCTCGCCCTCGGAGCGTTCTTCTTTCTGCTACTCGAGATCGCCCTGTCGCGATGGATCGCCCGCGAGCGACGCACCGGTGAAACCATCACCGTCGACTTCGAAGCTCACGACGCCCCGACCAGTGCCTTCCAGGAACAACTCGCCCGCTTCAAACCTAAGAAAAGTAGCAAGGAGCTGGGCGCCAGCAGCTAGAATTCAGAAAACCAGGCATCATCAATCCGGAACTTACAACACGCCAGGATCTCCTGGAAAGCTCGTGGCTGACCACCGTCCTGGTCGGTCCCGTGGCGATCGCTCTGGCCCTGCTCTGGGCGTGGTCGGTGCGCGCGCGCGGACGACGCAACATTACCGGCGGCATCGGTTTCGTGCTGGCGCTCGTCGGCGCCGCCGTGGCAACCGTTTCATTCTGGTGCGGCTTTCAGTTCATCGCCCGGTTTGTCACTCTCGGCACCACTTGGAACCTGTGGATTCCCGCCACGCTCGGCGGCGTCGCTCTGGAAATCATCGCCTGGCTGTATCGCCTGGAAAAAGACCTGGTCACACTCAATCGCGGTCGTCTCATCCTGACCCTGCGCTTAGCCGCACTGGTGACGCTGGTATTGGTATTGATCGAGCCGATCCTGTCGACCTTTGTCGACCGTGAAATCAATCGCGAGGTGGCTATTCTCATCGATGACTCGGCATCGATGCAGCTTTCCGACCAACGCCTGAGCATTTCCGAAATGCTCGACCGCGCCGACATAAGTGACGTCGCTATCGCCGCCGAACGCCCTCCACTTTCACATTGGCGGGCTCAACTGGACGACGCGCGCAACCACCTGACCGCCGCCGCTGCCGCCTACCGGGCGTCATTGCCGAATCCCCCCGCCGCCCAGGGCAGGCAACTCACAGACACGCTCAGCGACACCCGGCAGACCTTTGACAGCATCGCCACCGGCCTGCAATCCGCCGCCGAGTCTGAGGCCCATGCGCAGGTTGCCAATGACGCCCGCAACCGTCTGCGCGGCCTGCGTCAAAAACTCATCGAGAACATCCGTCGCCAGACTGACGAAGCGGAAAAACAACTCGCCGCCACTGACGGCAACGCCGAAGCCGTCGACAAAGCCATCAGTGCTGCGATCGACCAGCTCGACCAACTCGCCGCCGAATGGCAAGCCAGCGCCACCGCCTTCGACACCGCCTGGTATCAACAACTTTCCGAAGCCGACCGCAAAACCATCGCAGAAGCTGCGGCCCAGTCGCGCTTCGACATCGCCGTGCAAACCTTGCGTCAATCGCTGCCCGCGCAGGACAGCGAGGCCGGGCCAGCCGATCAATCCCCCGATGAAGCCAGCGACGCTGCCGCCACAAACACCTTCATCGCTCAGCTCGGTGAACGCTACGACCTGCGCTTTCAACGCTTCGCCCGCAGCAGCACCGAAGCCGTTGACCTCGACGCCCTGTTAGAATCCGAAGCCGTGGACGAGCAAGGTGATACCGGCGTCCCGCCGGTCCCGTTGGACGAGCCGATGGAAGAAACCCTCGACGATCAAACGACAGCTCCCACTTCCGAAACTGCGCTCACCGACCTCTCCTCAGCGCTCAACCACATCCTCGACAACACCTCTCCCGAAACCCTCGCCGGCGTGCTCCTGCTCAGCGACGGCCGACACAATGGCCCGGTCCCGGTCGAAGACTCGCTGCGCCGCATGGGTGTGCAGAAAACACCGCTCGGCGCAGTTGCCATCGGTGGTCACCTCGGCCCCGTCGACAGTTCGATCCTCTCGCTGACGGCGCCCGAATCGATCTATCTCGGCGATCGGGTTTCGGTTCGCGCAGTGGTCAAACTCGATGGCTTGCGCGGCAAAGAAGTCAAAGCCATCCTGCGCGACGGCGATGAGATCGTTGACGAGCAGACCATCAAGGTCGCCGACGTCAATCAGCGCACCGAGTTGCGCTTCGTACACCTGCCTGAAAGCAAAGGCATCTTCGATTACTCGGTCGAACTTGAACCCCTCGAAGCCGAGCTGTTCGATACCAACAACCGCTGGGATTTCAAACTCGCCGTGACCGATGACCGCACCAACGTGCTGTTGGTCGACAGTTACCCGCGCTGGGAGTTTCGCTATCTGCGCAATCTGTTCTACGGCCGCGACAAGTCTGTCCATCTCCAGTACGTGCTGCTCAATCCCGACCAGATCGAAGGCACGGAACCACCGAACACCGTCACCGCCTCCGCCACGCGCGACTTCGGCGACGCCGAAGCCCACCGCCTGCCGACCAGCGAAGAGGAATGGCGATTGTTCGATGTGATCATTTTCGGCGACGTCTCCCCCGCTTCGGTTCCGGACGAAACCTGGAGCATCATCTCCGATTCGGTCACCGAACGCGGCGCTTTGTTTGTCGCCATCGCCGGCGCACGCTACATGCCCCACGCCTTTGCCAACCACGACTTTCAGAATCTCATGCCGGTCACCTGGGACCTCTCGCAGGGCGGTCTTTTCGAAAGTCCCGAACCGTCCTACCGCATCGAGCTCAGCAATGACGGCCGCGATCATTCGATCACCCGCCAAGCGACCAGCCGTTCAGAAAATTCCCGCGTCTGGGGCGGGCTGCCGCCACTGCGCTGGCGTTTCGTTCCCAAAACCGTCAAGGACTCCGCCGAGGTGCTGGCTTTCGCCAGCCCGACCGATGTCGATAAGGCAAACCGGGGCGTGGCCATAGACGGTTCGCTCGATTCGGTCGAGGCCGCGATCGAACGACTCGCCAATCGCAAGGCCTACGAAAGCGAACACGCCCTGATCACCACCCAGCGCAACGGCCTCGGCAAGGTCGCCATGCTTGGCTTCGACCAGACCTGGCGCATGCGTTACGGGATCGGTGACACCCTGCACCACCGCCTCTGGGGGCAGATTGTCCGCTGGGGAACCGGCGAGAACCTGCGCTCCGGCAACAACTTCATCCGACTCGGCACCGACCGCCTTTCGTACACCCCTTCCGACGAGGTCAATATCACCGTCAAGCTTCTCGATGAAGAACGAAAACCAATCACTGATGCTGACCTTTTCGCCATCGTACGCCTCGGCGACGAACAGGTGGTCCGCCAGCGCCTCAGTTATCGCAGCAACTCCAACGGGCTCTATGAAACCAGCCTCGCCAATCTACCCGGCCCGGGCGAGTATCACGTCGAGATCGAAGGCGACACCATCGCCGATGCGATTGCCAACGACGACGAACTCGACGAGTTGCAAACCGAGTTCATGGTGGTCAACACCCGCAACCCGATCGAGCTCGCCGAGCTGACCGCCGACCGCGATTTCCTCAGTCGCGCCGCGCAACTTACCGGTGGTCGCGTCGTTGAAGTCAATGAGGCACCGGGCTTAATTGAACTGTTCGGCGCACCGCGCGAAACGCTGACCGAACGCCGCGACGTTACGCTTTGGGATACGTGGCCGCTTCTGTTAACCTTTCTCGGACTACTCACCACCGAGTGGGTCGTCCGCCGCCGCAGCGGCCTCGCCTGATATGTCAGCCTTTCAGCACCTACCGACATGAGCACACTCACCGATGCCAAATTGCGCAAGCTGCCCCAGCCGATCGTCGACAAGCTGCAGTCGCTGATCAACCGCGCGCGCCGGCTGATGTTGATTCGCGGCCTGTTCGCAACGCTCGCCGTTGCCCTGGTCTGCATTCTCGTCATCATGGGCATCGACGCCACGCTGACGCTTTTTTCCGACACTATCCGCTGGGCTCTGTCGCTGACCGGGCTCGCGATCACCGGCCTGGCGGCGTGGTATTTTCTGGTTCGACCGCTGTCACGCCGCCTGACGCTGACCCGCATCGCCCGCGTCATCGAAACGCGTCACCCGGAATTGCAGGAACGCATCTCCACCGCCGTCGAACTGATGAACAGCGACGATCCGGATTCGATTCGCGGCTCGGCGGAACTGATCGACGAAGTCGTCAACTCGGCGGTCATCGATGTAGCGGACGTCAGCCCGGAAAAAGAATTCGCACCGGCCAGAAGCCGACGTCCAATGTTCGTGGTTGCCGGCATCGCCGTTTTCCTGCTGCTGCTCGCGGCGATCTTTCCGCGTCACGTCGGTGTGTTATTCGCCCGCGCCGTGGCGCCCTTCCTCGACATCGGCAATGCCTACGCCAACACGCTGACGGTCAAGCCCGGTGACCTTCGCGTCGCCATCGGCGATCCGGTAGAGATCGAAATCTCGATTCAGAACGATAAGATCCGGCGCGCCGAGTTGCGTCGCAGCACCACGTCGACAGCGCCGGGCCCCGACCGGAATGCGCGCCCCAAACGCAGCGACGAAACCGTTGAACGCATGACTCTGGCAAGCGAACTCGAGGACGGCACGCAAACCTACCGCATCAATTTTCCGTCAGTCGAAGAGAGCTTCGATTACCGCATTCGTGCCGGCGCCGCGGTCAGCGAATACTTCACCATCACCGCCGTGCCGCTGCCCGAAGTCGAGGAACTCAAGATTGGCTACGACTTCCCCGACTACACCCAACTCAAGTCGACCGAGTCAGTCAGCGACAACGGCGAGATTCGCGCCGTCGCCCGCACCAGGGTCAGCGTTACCGCCAAGCTCAACAAACCCGTCAAAATCGCCAAACTACTGGTCGCGGACAACGACGAGTCAATTGCCGAAGCCACCATTGACGGTGATCAGGCACGCTGGGAATTCGAGCTCAGCCCGGGCATGCAATCCGATTGGAAAATCGCCGTGGAGGACATCGATGGTTTTACCAACACGCCGATCGGTTACCAGATGACCGCGATTGCCGACGCCACCCCCAAGGTCGAGATCGTCGCGCCCGGAGTGAAGTTGCTGAAACTGAAACCGGATGAGTTTTTACCCCTCTACTACACCGTCGCCGAGGACTTCGGATTTCGGGAAGTGCATCTCTACGTCAAACCCGACCGCACCGATCGCGATTGGCGTCTGGTTCAGGCCAGCCCCGAGCCCGCCAGCGTAACCCGGGACGAGTCACGTTTTGGCGGACTTTGGGACAACGTGCAGCAGTTTTTCGGCAACACAGGAATCGACGGCACCGACGGCCAATGGCGCGGCGATGCTCCGCTCGATCTGTCATCGCTCGACCTCGAAGGAATCGGCAAGCTGACCGTCCGGGTGGTGGTCGAAGACAATTTGCCCGCCGATTTCGATGGCCCGAACGTCGGCTACAGCGAAGCGCTGGTGATCGAACTCGACGCCAATGCTCAATCGCTGGTGCGTCAAACCGTCGACAATCAACTGAAAGAAATTCAGGAGGCGATTCGTGAAAGCCGAACTGAAGTCGAAAAAGCCAGGCACCAGGCGCGCGAGGCCGAGCGCCAACTGGCGAAGGAAGACCAGGTCAACCCGGAAGCCCGCAAGGATCTCGAAGCGCTGCGCGAACACGCCGCCAACGCTGCCGAAAAACTGCGCGAAACCGCCGAGCAGATGAAGCAAACCGCGTTTAACCAGCAAGCCGAACAGCTCAAAGATGTCGCCGATGAGGAAATCGCCAAAGCTCAGCAAGCGGCGGACGCGATCCCGCTTTCCGATCAGAAAGACGAGCGCGTCGCCGAAGCAAAAAATGCCACCCTGCAACTCGAACAGGCCTCGAAGGAACTTCAGGAAATCGAGAAGTCGCTGAAAGATGCCCGTGCCGATGCGCAATTGATCGCTGAACTCAACGAGCTCGCCAACGAACAGCGCCAGCTCGCGCAGAACGCTCAGCAACAGGCACAGAATCAAGCGCAGCAACAACCTCAGGCGGATCCGGCGCAGGCCCAACAGCAGCAGCAACAGCAACAACAGGAACTGAGTGAATGGCAGCGCCAGCAACAACAGGTGCAACGCGAACTGGCGCAGGTGCTGCGCGAAAACGAAGCTGCCCTGCGCGAAGTTTTGCAACAGCGCCAGGAACAGGCCAGCTCGCTTTCGGAGCAGGCGCGCGAGCTGGCTGAGCAGCAACAGGCGTTACGCGACATGACCGAACTGGCGGCAAAGGCCGGGCAGCAACAAAGCCTGCGCGAACAGTTGGTGGCCAGCCTGCAACAGGAACAAAAATCGATCGCCGCAGCCACCCGCCAACTTCAGCAACAGCAGTCCGAGGTGCAGCCGACGCAGCCACAGGCGTCCACACCTGACGAAGCGACTCAACCAACACAGAATGCGGACGCTGCAGCCGCTCCGAACTCCGCCCAAGCCTCGCCGCCCGATTCAGAAAAATCCGCAGATGCTGCCCCGCCTGCCAGCGATAAAATGGCGGCAACGGACACCGCTCAGGAGTCGCCCCCTGCCGGGCCGACAGCGGAAAATCAAGCCACAGCCGACGCGAAGTCATCCACTGACGCGGCAGCCAGCCAGAGTGCCGACCAAAGCGAAAACTCCCCGGACGCGAAACCCGCGCCGGGCAATGCCACACAAGCTCTCGCCGAGGCTTCCCGCCAAACCGAGCAAGCCGCCGAACAGCTCGACAAACAAGACCTGGCGTCCGCTGCCGAAAGCGCTCAGCAAGCTCAACAGCAACTCGCCCGGGCCCAGCAACAGGCAAAGGCGGCAGCGCAACCATCGACCGCCCCCATGACTACTGAGGACACCCCCGACGCATCCCGTCAAGAAGCCGCCTCGCAAACGGACAACGCAGAGAAAAATCAACCGGCCCCGGGAGCAGAGCAGGCCGCGTCGGATTCACCGGCCATGGCCGAAAGCGCGGCGCAAACTCCGTTGCCATCGGAATCCGGCGATGCCGCCCAGGCGCCGCCAGCCAGCCCACCATCCGCAGCCAGCGAAGCCTCCGCCGCTCAGGCTCAGGCAGAACAGCTCGGTCAACTCAGCGAGCGCCAGCAACAAGTCGCCCAACAACTTGAATCGATCGCCGCTGGACAGGTCGATCAGGCACTCGCCGAACGCGAGGCGCAGTTGGCGGCGCAAGCCGGGCAACTCGCTGAGCAAAGTCAGGCGCTGCAGAATGCCACCGAGATGGCGCAGGCCAGTGCGCGCAGCACCGCCAAACAAGCCACTGACCGGCTCACCAGCGGACAGCGTTCCGCCAATCAAGCCAGCCAGCAGCTCGACCAGGCCCAGCAAGCTCAGAATCAAGCCACCGAAAATGGCCAAGCGGCCGATCAACCGGCGCCACAGGCACAGAAACCTCTCAGCCAGTCGCAGGCCAGTCAGCAGGATGCACGCAACAAATTCGAGCAGGCAGCAGCCTCACTTGAGCAGACAGCCAAGTCACTCGGACAGCAGAGCGACCAGTTGTCCGGCGAGAAAATGGACAGCCCTTTTCTCGACAGCCAGAATCTGTCACAGAGCTTTCAAGATGTCTCGGATGCGGCCACTTCGCCCAGCGCTGATCAGGCAGCACAAAACGCCCAACAGGCCGCGCAATCCCTCCAACAAATGGCGCAGGCGGCGATGCAGCAACTCGGATCGATGGGCAATCAGCCACCGCAGCCCAACGGTCAGCAGGGACAGCCCGGCGACCCCAACCAGCAAAATCAGCCGCCTTCCGATATGACCGATGCCGCCAACCCGCAACTCGGCGACGGCGAACGCAACGCCGATCTCGACGGCAACGGCATCCCTCCGGAACTTCAGGCGCTCGGCCTGTCCATCGAAGACTGGGCGCAAATGAAGGGCAGCCTGCAATCCGGACGCGACACCACCAACGAAGGCAGCACGCCGACCGAATACCGCGACCTCGTCACCCGCTATTTCCGCGCCATCGCCAATCAGGCGGCGCAGAAAAACTAACGCCCCTTACTGATGAGAAAATCGAACAGCGAACAAGAGATATCGAAATCCGAAGTGCTCGCATACGCAAACGAGGCACCGAAGGAAAACTTCGATATTCGGAGTTCCCTGTTCGGTATTCGATATTTCCTCCCTATCAGACACGCCGTCTTCATCGCGTTGGCCCTGCTTCTACCCGCCTTCCCTCTCCACGCCCAACAGTCCAACAACGTCTTCGAAAAGCACCAGGCCGAAGTCGAAAAAGCCGTCGACCTCGCGCTCGAATACCTCGCCGACTCCCAGGAAGGTGCCGGCACCTATTCGGACGCCTATGGCAAATCGACCGGCATCGTGTCGCTGGTCGGCATGGCATTTCTGTCGAAGGGCCACACCCCCGGCTACGGTCCGTACGGAAAAACCATCAATCGCTGCATCGACTACGTGCTCGGCAGTCAGAACAGCAACGGCCTGCTCGACAACGGCGACTCCGGACACGGCCTGATGTATGCGCACAACATCGCCACGCTGTTCCTGTCCGAAGTTTCCGGCATGGTCGATGCCGATCGACAGGAGCGGCTCGACCGCGCCCTCGGCCGTGCCACCAAGCTCCTGCTCGCCGCTCAGGCAGTTCCGAAAAATGACAATCACCAGGGCGGCTGGCGCTACAAACCCGACTCGCGCGATTCCGACCTGTCGTGCAGCGGCTGGGCGCTGATGGCACTTCGCTCCGCCAAGCTCAACGGCGCGCCGGTCCCCGATTCGGCGATCAAAGCGGCAGTCGAATACGTGTTCCGCAATCACGACAAAGGCGAAGGACGATTCGGCTACACCGATCCCTGGGGCCACTCGGAGACGCTGACCGGCTGTGGCTTACTTTGCCTCGAGCTGTGTGGCTTTCACGGCACCGAGTCGACCTACAAAGCCGGCGACTACATCCTATCGACCTACACTAAAATCCCCGGCAACGCCCACGAGTACTACGCCAACTACTACAACGCCCAGGCGATGTTTCAGCTCGGCGGCAAGTGGTGGGAAAAGTATGCCGGCTGGATGTACGAGCATTACATACCCCAGCAAAACGCCAACGGGTCGTGGTCGAACAGTCGCAACGGCCAGACCTACGGCACCGCCATGATGGTGCTGTCGTTCACCGTCCCCTACCGCCAGCTGCCGATCTATCAGAGGGATGAGACGGTGGATGAGGATGGTGTCATCGCCGCGCCCTGAAGCGAGCTTCCCCGGCTGCAGTCATTCCATCGCAAGCGCACGCGGCTCACCTTCTCGAACCACGTAACGGCGATCCATTTGCAGGCCGGAAAGGGTCTGCGTCTCGCCGCTGGCGGGCCAGAACAAAGTGATTGCCTCAAT
Organism: uncultured bacterium; assembly: GCA_965367965.1. Taxonomy (GTDB): domain Bacteria; phylum Verrucomicrobiota; class Verrucomicrobiia; order Verrucomicrobiales; family DEV007; genus JBBKXR01. Next base: position 56,491 of record CBDULB010000015.1, read on the forward strand.
CGCGGACGCCTGTCCCAAACCGATTTCCTGTTGCAGGCTGGAAGCGCCAAAACTTCCTCCGGATGATGCGGTCTGATAGATCGAACGCTGTTCGCCATCCTCCACGACATCAATGCGGATACGAACCCCCAGGCCCTTGCTGTTGGTTTCCCTGCCTTCGAGAAGCAAGGTGATCCAATGGTTGTCGTTGCCGGGGTTTTCAAAATAGGCGTTGTGGGCGATGTCACCTTCATAAGCTCCCCCCATAACCGCATAGATGTCCTGGTCGCCATCGTTATCCATATCAGCGAAGCCAATACCATGTCCCTTTTGAAGATGGCCGAACCCACCGGCGGTGGTGACATTCTGAAAGCGAGCGCCGGAATCATTGCGATACATGCGGTTCGGCACCAGCGTTGCTGGACTCGGCTCACCGGTGCCTATGTAGAAATCCAGCCAGCCATCATTGTCGAGATCGCCGAAATTGGCTCCCATCGCCAGCATCGGATGGTCAAGCCCCAGGTCGGCGGTCTTGTCGACAAAACTACCGTTGCCTTCGTTACGGTAAAGTCTCGGTGTCGCCCCTTTGCTCGGTAAACCGAGATAGTCAGCAGCGATGTCGGCAAGATTGTCGCCTTCGAACCCGGGAAACGGTGCAACGAAGAGATCGAGCCAGCCATCATTGTCGTAATCGAAAAACCAGGTCGGAAAGCTGTTTTCCGGCTGCCCCACGCCTGCCCCGGCAGTGACATCGGAAAAACTTTGCCCCTGGTTCTCATTTCGGTAGAGGACATTGGTCTGCGAAAAATTCGACACGTAGAGATCGAGATCACCGTCGTTATCGTAGTCCCCCCATGCAGCGCCTTTCACGTAGCCGACATGGGCGAGGCCCAGCGACGCGGCAACGTCTGTGAAGCTGCCATCGCCATTGTTGCGGTAGAGTTCGCACGGATGCGGATTCTGTTGCGTTGACTCGTTGCCGATAAATAGATCGAGCCAACCATCGTTGTCGAAATCGCCCCAGACTGCGACCTGGGTGGGATGCTCACTGAACACACCGGCGGCTTCGGTGACATCATCAAAAGTGCCGTCGCCATTGTTGCGTAGCAGCGAATTCGGCACCTTGCCGTTTTCCTTAAACCAGGCCCCGCGAAGGACCATGACATCGACAAACCCATCGCTATTGTAGTCAGCTTGACAGAGGTTCAACCCTCCACACATGCCCTCAAGCCCGGCCGACAGGCTCGTATCGCGAAAACTGCCTGCCTGCTCGTCACTGGTATTCTTCCACAGCCGAATTTGGTCCGCGGCACCCCAGGCGGATGCCATGATGTCGATCCTGCCATCGCCATCAAAATCATCGAGCACGACGCCTCCAGCCAGCCCCCGGTGGTCGATGTGCTGCGCGGGTGCCTGATTGGTAAAGCGAGGGAAGGGAAATTCAGAGGCGAAGGTTTGCGGATCAATCCGCCATTTTTCGTCGACGCCGTCGGGATACTCACCAAGTGTCATCGCTGCGATGTTCAACAGCCAGCGCGCCTTGAGGTCACCCCCGTCACGACCGAGCATCTGTGTTAACTCGTTGATTGCCGCTTCCGATCCTTCACGCCACACATGCACCCCGGCGCCGGCGATCGGCAGAATGCAGGATTCCGGGTTGTGTTGAGTGATGCAGTTATCCTGCTCGCCACGGATCAAATGAGCGGTCGCGATCAGCTCGTTCAGGATTCGCTCGGAAGCTGCGTCAGCCTTGATCGATGGGCTTGCTACCTGTTCGCGAACCGCAACCATTTCTTTCAGCCCCTCCCCGGAGTAGCCACCGCGGAGCCGGTGGCGAGGATTTGCTGCCGAATTTGTTCGGAACGCTCCCTGGTGTGCGCCCGGATGTCGTTGAAGACATGGATCGACGCGGCATGACTTCGCAGTCGCTCAGCCATCTGCAGCGTAGAATCTGCTAGATAACAGGCTTTTTTTTTGACTCAATGGGGGGCGTCGAAACGGCAGAGGCAGCCGATGCCGCTTGCCGGATGATCACGTGATCTTGATAAGCTGAGGGCTGATGGGTAGTGCTTTTTCCGTCTGGCCAGCGAACCACGATTTTGCCGATGTGCTCGTCACTTTGTAATGCCACAAAGCATCGCGGGCTCGACTGCGAAAGATAGCCGCCACCTGCGCGAATTTCGCGGACCAGCGTCCGCTCACTGCTGGTAGTGAAGCTGACTCGCGAACCGATTCCAGTGGGATTGCCACGCGGACCTTTCAGTTCCACAGTGGTCCATCGTGGCAGTGCACCTGAACGTTCGGGAGACTGGTTCACCAGAGAAACAATCGGTCCGTTGTTACTACTGAAAAGTAAATCGGGCGCACCGTCGTCATTCAGATCGCAACGCGTGAGTGCTTTACTGTCGCCGGGGAGATCGATGCCACTCAAGTTAGGCCACATCGGCTCGAAGCCGGATTGACCGTCGCCTTTGAGAAAAAGGCTGAGCCCGCCCGACATGCGACCCGTCTCAGGTTGCGGCGAGAAAAAATTCTGGGCCATGACGATGTCTTCGTGGCCGTCGCCATCAAAATCATCGACTACCACACCGAAACCGGGAGCGATTTGAGCGAGCAGAGGTAGCGGGCGCACTTCAAAATTGCCTTCACCGTCGTTGATCAATATCGACGAATCGAGGTGGGTAAGCTTGAGAACGTGCGATTCCTCCAATCTGGGGGCGGTGTAAATTTGCGGCAGATCGGCTTTGGCAAAAGCGTCAAAGGTCGGAAAGCGCTGCCGTATCTCCGGCATCGCCGCAGAACTGCAGCCCAGGCCACGCATCGGAAAGAGTTTGTCGTGTTCGTAGTGCGCCTCGACGAGGTCGGTGAGCCCGTCACCATCGAAGTCATTGGAGTACAATAGAACGGGATGATCGGCGCCTGCCTCGTACTTGGTGTTTCGTCCAAGGTTGGTGGCGACGTAGTCAAAATCACCGTCGCCGTCAAAATCGCCGCCCTCAATGCCCTGCCACCAACCGAGGTACGATGCCGTGCCAGCCGCTTCGGTATCTTCTTTAAAGGTAGCGTCGTCCTGCTGCCGGTAGACCCTTACCGGCCCCCAGGCCGTCGTCACGAGGAGGTCGAGGTCGGCGTCATTGTCGATATCCGACCACAGCGCCGAGGTCACCATGCCGGCCTCGCGCAATTGGGGGACGACTTCGTCGGTGGCGTCTTCAAAACCTGAACCGGTGTTACGCAGCAATCGCTGTTTGGGTCGATCCGGAAAGTTTGCCGGCACATGGCGACCGCCGACAAACAGATCGATATCACCATCCCCGTCGTAGTCAGCCGCCGCGACCACGCTGCTGGCATCGAGCGATCGTTTCGCCGGATCGGCTTCGGAAGCTGCAAGAGAAAAACTGCCGCCTTGATTGAGATAGAGATGGTCCTCAAGGTTTTCGTCATCGAACGCAAAACGATTGCCACCCTTGGCGACGTAGAGATCGAGATCCCCATTTCCGGTGGCGTCGATGAACACGGCTCCGAGCTCTTCCCCCACCGTATCCGACCGCCAGGCGCCGCCCTCTTGCGGCGCAAACGAACCATCCTGTTGCTTCAAGAAAAGCTGTCCAGCCTGGCCTGAAGCATTGCCGACGTAAACATCCTCACGGCCATCGCCGTTGGCGTCCCCCCACGCCAGCCCCGGCCCGAGGCGGGACAGCCGCCATGGCAGTAAGGGTTGGTATTGGTAGTCATCGAAATCGTTTTCCACATGATCGAAAGCCAGTCCGGGGATCGCCTGCTCCCTGAACAAAGTGGGGGTTTCGTCAGTAAAAGATGTCCGGATCGGAGTCGGGGAGTGATTACCATCCGGCTCGGTAATGGTGATCAGCTGTCCTGCGGAAAGGTTCTCCAGGACCTGTTCGGCGCCGCTCGGCCAATCAACGCGGATCTGTTCGATAAGTTCATCTTCACCGAGGCCAAAATGCAGCATCGGCTCTTCCGCAGAAGCGTAGCCACGTGCGAGTGTCAGCATTCGCTGCTGCCAGCCTGAGCTGGTCTTGATTCGAACCCGGGCGCCAACCCCGAAATGGTTGCTGCTTCGACCGCGGAGCTGGACCAGGAGGCGATGTCCGGAGGTCATGTCATTGCGATAGATGCTTGCCGGGGCGTTCATGTTGTTGACGACCATGTCGAGGTCGCCGTCACGGTCGAAGTCGCAGGTGATCAGGCCGTAGCTGGGGGCGACCGCGTCGTAGCCCCAGGCTTCGCTGACATTTTCGAAGCTCAGGTCGCCACGATTGCGAAACACCAGGTTGGCTTCGGCGCCGGATCGATCGTAGGAATCAATCAGGCGCTGGCGTTCGGCGTCCTTGCCTGCCACGCGGAGCGCCTCGACTTCCGCGACATAGTCGCTGTTGTTGACATCGCGCGCCATGCCGTTGGTGATTGCCAGGTCTTCCCAGCCATCGCAATCGAAATCGGCAAAACGCATCGCCCAGGTCCAGCCGGTACTCTCGACACCCGACAGAAATCCGCTTTCCATAAAGCGACCATTGCGGCCATTCAGATACAGCGTGTTGCGCATGTACTGGCGGGGATTGGCCCATTCGAGAAACCAGGTATTGGCGGTCATTTCGCCCATGCGCATCTTCTGCCCATAATGGTCGACAGCGGACATGTCGGCGACGGTGAAGTCAAACCAGCCGTCCCGGTTGATGTCACCGAAATCGCTGCCCATGGCAAACCAGGGCGTGTACGGGACTACCGGCGACTCTGCCAGCTGGTCACGGAAGGTGCCGTCGCCTTGGTTTTGCCAAAGATGATCCGCATCGTAAAAATCGCTGGCGACATAAAGATCGGGCCATTGATCGTTGTTGCTGTCCCACCAGGTTGCGGAAAGGCCATGATTGCGTTCGCTGCCGACCCCCGCTTCAAGGCTGATGTCGGTGAAAGTGCCATCGCCATTGTTTCGATAGAGCCGGTCTTTCAGGCCCAACTCGGAAAGATGATCACCGTTCAAAAAAGCATATTTGTCCGCAAAATCGGGATGCACGTTGGCCACTCCGTCGATGTAGCGGACCTTGACCTGTTGGTCCGTTTCCGCCAACTGAAACAGCAGATAGGTAAGTAGATAGACATCCAGATCGCCGTCGCGATCGATATCGGCGAACGACGCTGAAACTGTGGCATCGATCAGGTCCAGACCAGCGGCCTGAGCGCCTTCGACGAAGGTGCCGTCTCCCTGATTCCAATACAGCTGATTGGGTGCGCCGAAATTGCAAACATAGAGATCCAGGTCGCCGTCGTTGTCGATATCGGCGAAGCTGGCACCACACCCCCAGGTCTGCCCACCGCCGACGCCAGCTTGTTCCGTGACATCGGTGAACTCCCAGGCGGCCGTCTGGCGGAAAAGGCGATTGGAACCGTCCTGTGAAACCAGAAACAGATCAGGCAGACCGTCGCCGTCGAAGTCTCCCGCGCAGCCGCCCGCCCCATTGTAGAGGTATTTGCGGATATTTTCCCGTTTCAGCTCATTAACAAAGTCGAGCCCGACGTCCGCAGGCGACAACGATGTTAAGCCAATTGACTCGCTCGATGCCGGTGGCAGCAGTTTCTGCGTCGCGACGTCGGCAGCGTTCGAGTCGGCGACGATGGCCAGAGTCGATACGACAGAGATTACCGCAACTAAGAGGCGAATAGGAACAATAGGGCAGTTCATCGTAGGGCTGAAGGATTGTGGCGAAAGGGCAGTGGTGCCGAACAGACCGTTTACCAGCACCCTTCCTGATATTACTGATCAGTTAGTTATCAGAAAATACTAATTGTCAATTTTCAGTCGCCTCCTATCTTCGCTATAATATCTAAAGTTTCGTAGCGCTTTTAGATAATTATGATAAATTTCATAAATACTTAAATGTCGAATCCATTGATTTCCCCCCAACCTGCGCAAATGAAAATTCGGCTTTTAACAATTCTTTTCCTGACAAGCTGCTTCGCCGTGACGGCAAACGTTGCTGACGCCCAGACAACATTTACGTCTACGCCAGCCCAGAATATCCCGACCGCTGGCACACCGGTCACGACCACCATCGACCTTAGCGGTCAGCCGGGAGTGATCACTGACGTTAATGTCGGATTATCGGTCACCACCTCGTTTGCCGGCGATTTGGATTTCAGCGTCACCAGTCCGACCGGAACGTCTGTTTTATTCTCCGATAACATCGGTGGTAGCGGACAATTTACCGGCACGATCTTCGATGATGAAGCCGTCAACACTATTGGCGGCGGCGGGACGACGTCTCCATATAACGGTAGCTTTCTTCCCAGCAATTCCTTGTCCGCTTTTGACGGCGAGGTGATCGATGGCGTGTGGACCTTGACGGCAACGGACACATTCGCTGGCACTGGTGGCACCATCGATGCGTGGTCGCTGATTTTTAATACACCCGAGTTCACCGAAGCGCCGATTCCCGAAGTGGTCATTGCTGCTGCCGCGCCCGCGCCCGCGCCCGCACCCGCTCCAGCCCCCTTCCGCAACACCCCCGCTCCCCCGGTTCCCGTCCTGCTCGTCGACCAGGGCGCCATCGCGTCAGCCGAAACTACCGGTCTGCTCATCCCCATCGTCAACCGCAGTGTCACTCAGAACGCGGCCAGCGGTGCCATTCGCGACCTTAATGGCCGTCTGTTCCGTGCCCGTTCCGGTGGTGATGTCGCTCCCGCTTCGCAGTTCACCGGTGCTTCCGGTGGCACGATGGTTCGCTACCTCGATTTCGCCGATGAGCAGGGCCTCGACTACGATCAGACCATCACGATCGGCGACGGTGTCGCCGTCAGCGTCCACGACACCATGCTCACCGGCGGTGCCATCATGGCCGTCGGCCCCGACGGCAAAGCGGTGGTTTCCGATCCCAGCGTCGATCCCAAGAGCGTCGTCGAACCTCTTGCGCCCGCCTACGCCTACAATCGCTTTCAGGCATTTTCCGAATTTAACTACGGATTCTACGATCAGGACAACCTCACCGATCTGGTGCGCGGCTTTCAGTCGGATACTTATTCGGGAACGGTCGGCGCCGAGTTCCGCGTCGCTCCCTGGCTGCACATCGGCGGTGCCTTCAGCTACCTGGAAAGCGATACCGATCTGAGCTCCGACTACGGCAATATCGATCTCGACGGCACCCTGATCAGCGCCTACGCGACCACCTTCTACGGTAACTTCTACCTCGATACCCTCTACAGCTTCGGTCAGTTCGACAACGACATTCACCGCAACACCCTGCTCGGCCGCCACGCCACCGGCAACACTGAGAGCGAGACTCACAACGTCGACGTCAACCTCGGCTACAACGTTCCGCTGACGCGCAAAATCACCGTTGGCCCGACCCTCGGCGTCAACTACGCCACTGGCGACATCGACGGCTACACCGAGACCGCTGGCCGCAACGCCAACCTGATCTACGGTGACGACGACTTCGAATCCACCATCGGTCGTCTCGGCAGCCAGATCAGCTACACCACCGACACCGGCTTCGGCAAAGTCACCCTGCAGGGACGCGCCGGATGGGCCCACGAGTTCACTCCCGAGGACGATCCAGTTTCCGCTACCCTGGAGACCTCGCCTTTCCTGCTGGTCACCGGCAGCAACACACAACGACTCGGCGACTACACCGCCACCGGTAACAGCGCCTACGTCGGCGAAGACTGGCTCGAACTCGGTGCCGGCGTTCGCCTCGATCTGAGCCGCCTCTGGAGCGTGCAGGTCGACTACGAAGGCCAGTTCGGTCGCGACGATGCCAGCGCCCACTTTGCCGGCCTCAAGCTCAGCTACGAATGGGGCACGCAGTTCCTGTCAGCGTTGCGCTGATCAAACTGTTCGCCGGCACTCGCGGGCCGGGAGACCCGCGCTACGGATTACTGATCAAGCCCGCAGCTGATCACTTTTTCCTGCGCTTCTTCTTGCGCGATTTGGTGTGTCGCGACTTGGTGGCTTTGCGGTTTTTACCAACCCTTTGACCGGGGGCCGGCGGACCGAAACCAGCTGATTCGCGATACTTGGCGATCATATCGGCGCGTACTTCAGCGATCTCTTTTTCCATACGCTCGACTTCGTCAGCGTCGAGCTTGCGCACATCGGTCGACTCCTCGCCTTTGCGCGGGCGACCGCGGCCGCGCTTTTTGACCGGCGGCTGATCGTCGTCAAAGGCGACCGGCACTTCGCGCGGCGGCGGACCTTTCTGGCCGGCTTTTTCACGCTTTTTGCGATCCTTGACCGTCCACGGGTCAGGCTCCTCATCGATCAGATAATCTTCCATCCAGCGCCAGACCTGCTTGCTGGTGTAAAACTTCTCGCCCATCTCGCGAGCGATGTAAGCGCCGACCGATTCCTCAGTCCAAATGTCTTTTTCACCACCATCAACGCCCAGTTTTGAGGGGCGCAACGTGCGCATTTCCCACTGCAAGGCATGCAACTCATCGCGCGTCGGAAAGCGCTTTTTTTTCACCGCTTTGCGCGGCTTCGGCTTTATGCCGAGCACCTGTTCCCGGTAGTGCTTCAACCACAGGCTCACGCCCTGACGCGTGACATCGAGTTCCCTGGCCAGCTCGGACGCGGTGATTTCTTTGTCGTGCACGCGGCGCGCAAAATCGTTGCGCTGCTCTTCAGTGTACATCGACATTTTTCCGCGTCGGCCTTTTTTAAAAGGCTTGAACGTTTCTTTGTCGGTAGGAGGATCTTCACCCATCCCCTGAGGGTAGCGCGGCTTGGCCTCAGTTCAACCACGGGGCACCATGACTTACGCTTGAAAGGATCTTCCGAATCGCCGTCCTTCCAACAGCTGTGACACCTCTTTCCAACCACCCGCCACCCGATTGCCTGTTCGCCTACGGAACTCTGATGGTCCCGGAAATCTGGACCGCCGTCACCGGCAATCATTCCGTCAGCCAAGCCGCGACCCTGTGTGGCTACGCTTGTTTCCGCGTTAAGGACGCCGAGTACCCGGGAATCATCGCCACCGGCAACCCCGGGGACCGCGTCATCGGCTGTGTCTACAGTGATCTCGATGCGCAAATCTTTCGACGCCTCGATCAATACGAGGACGATTTCTACCAACGCGTGCCGGTGCTCACCGGCACGGCATCAAACGAGCCTCTCGCCTGCCAGACCTACCTTGTGCCCGACGCCCGGCGCGAAGTCCTCAGCGAACAACACTGGGACCTCGACTGGTTTCAAAAACACGCTCAGGCAAGCTTCATCCGGCGCCTCGGAATTCAGCGCTGTTAGCTGTGGAAAAGCAAACGTGCTGCCGCCCGCAAGAAAACTCCTAACTAATCCCTCGTCCCGGGCGTGATCTTCATCTCAATCACCTTCCCGTCCCGCTCAACCTTGATGCCGACCTCTACGCCGGCTTTCATTTCACCCATTACGGCAGTCAGATCATAGATGTTCTTCAGTGCCGTTCCGTTCAGGCTGACGATGATATCCCCGCCTTTAACCCCGGCCTTTTCCGCCGGGCCGTTGGCGGCAACACCGCTGAGTTTGATGCCCTCGACTTCGGTCGCGGTATAGTCCGGTTGAGTGCCCAGATAAATGCGGAAGCCGCCGCGCCCCTTGTTCTTGGGCGGCTCGACCTTGACGTAATCGGGCGCTTTATCACTGATCAGCAAACCGCGCGCCACCAGGCCCATGAAGCGGGCAATGTCGCGGGCGCCTTCGTAGTTAATTTTGTCCGCCGTATCGCGTGGCGTGTGGTAGTCGCTGTGCGAACCGGTCCAGGCATTCAAAATCGGCACACCGCGCAGATAGAAAGCGCTGGCATCGGTCGGCAGGTAGGTATCGTTCTGAATCGTCAAGGGCAGCCCGACGACGACGTTGCGCCGTTCGATTTCGCCCGGCCAGTAGGTGCTCGAACCGACACCCTGCACAATCAGCGATTTGTCGAGCCTCCCGACCATGTCCATGTTGAGATTGGCGGCGATCTTTCCGGTCAGCCGGGCATCGGTGCCACCCGCATGATCTTTGGCGTATTGCTTGACGAAATGCGAGACGCCGAGCAATCCGAGCTCCTCGCCTGACCAGGCCGCAAAAATCGCGTCGCGTTTCATGGCCAATTTGCCTTCAGCTTTCTGCGCAGCGAGCAGTTGGGCAATTTCCAACACAGCCCCGGAGCCCGAAGCATTATCGTCCGCGCCGTTGTGAATCTGGTCGAGTTCGTCTTTCTTCGCCAGCGAACCACGTCCCGCCTCGGCACCGAGATGGTCAATGTGTGCCCCGACCACCAGCGGAGCCGCGGCCGGATCGGCACCATCTCCGGCAGGCAATCGGCCGAGCACGTTGCGCCCGGTTTTCGTTTCCTGTACGACATCGATCGTGGCAGTGAGCTTCACATCGGGAATGGGGATACCGGATATCATCTCACCTTTGTCGAGAACATCGTGGATTTCCTGCAAGTCTTCGCCGGCAGCGGCGAGCAGTTTTTTAGCGATATCCGTCGAAATCGAGATCGCCGGAATGCCAGAGCCGGCCAGCGAGGCATCAAAGCTGAGCGGCACGACCTCGCTGTTGGTCTGCGAGTTGGGACCGGTCACAAAGATGATGCCGGCTGCCCACTTCTGACGCGCTTTGAGCGCTTTGTGGCGGAGGCTGGCAAACTGCTGAAAACGCTCGCGTTCAGTTTTCTCCACATTTTCGGGCGAATAACGCAGAACCATCACCCACTTGCCTTTGACATCGAGGTGGAAATACGACGAATACAGCGGCGAATCTTCGTCCGTACCGCCCGCCAGGCCCGCTGGCACTTCGATGCCGTAACCGGCAAAAACGATTCCCGCAGGTTCAACCGGACCGTTGTCGGAAAATGATATCGGTCGCCAGTCGTCGTTGAGCTTTGGCTCCCCGGCAGCCTCGCCACCGATGATGCTCAGCTTGTTGTCTTTGCCCAGGTCAACTCCCGCAGTGAATTCGAAATGTTGAAAAAAGGTGCCGTCATCGCCCGCCGGCTGTAAACCAAAACTCGCGAAGGCGCGAGCCGCATAATCGGTCGCCGCCCTGGCTCCGGGCGTGCCGGTCAGGCGCCCCTGCAGCTCATCCGAAGCCAGATAAGTGATGTGCTGGCGGAGATCATCGGCGCTGATTTCGGGAACTGTCCCGGTAATGTCGGGCGCCTCAATTTTTACCGGCGAAGCATCGGGCGCGGGTTCTGTCACCTGTTCGGCACTGCCTTTGAGCATCGCCAGCGCCTTGTCATGATCCCAGTTGGCCAGGAAAATCTGTGAGGCTTTTGCAGTGGTGCGGTTGCTGGTCCACGACAGCTTTTTTCCATCCGGCGAAAACACCGGCAGGCCGTCGAAGCCATCGGTATAAGTCACCCGCACCGGATCGGCCTCACCTTCCGAATCGACCAGATAAAGTTCAAAGTTACCGAAGCCGTGTTTGTTGGTGGCAAAAATCAGGTATTCCCCCGACGGATGAAAATAGGGTGCCCACGACATTGCTCCGAGGCGGGTCAGCTGTTTCTGATCCGTGCCGTCGGCGTTCATGGTGTAGACCTCCGCCGTCAGCCCTTCGCGATCGAAGCGACGCCAGCAGATCTTCTTGCCATCAGCACTGAAAAAAGGGCCACCGTCGTAGCCCTCCGACTCGGTCAGCCGTTGCACATCGCTGCCATCGGCGTTCATCGAATAAATCTCCATCAGGAACGATTTATTCATTTCAAACCACTTGGCGTCTTCAGCGCTCAGCTCGCTGTCGTAGGCCTGCCGGTTGGACGCAAACACGATGCGTTTGCCGTCCGGTGAATACGCTCCCTCGGCGTCGTAGCCTTCAGCTTTGCTGAGATTTCGATACTGCTTACTGTCGAGATCGTAATCGTAGATTTCGTAGTTCTCGTCGTAGTCCCACGAGTAGCGGCGTTCTTTGCCACTGGCGCGAAAATCGAGCTCTTCTTTCTGCTTCTCCTGAGCCGCAGGGTCGTCCTGAGTCGAAGCGAACATGACTTTTTTTCCGTCCGGCTTGATCCAGGCACAGGTCGTCTTACCGAATCCGGGCGAGACGCGTTCGGTGTCGCCGGTTTCGAGATCCATCAGATAGATCTGGTAAAAGGGATTGTCCGCTTCGCGTTCGCTCTGGAAAATCAGCTTGCTGCCGTCCGCCGAAAAATAGCCTTCCCCTGATCGCTTGCCTTCAAAGGTGAGCTGGCGGGTCGCACCCAGCAGCCTGGCCTCCTCGGCAACTGGATCGCTGGTGTCGTTTTTGCCATCGGCAGCAGGCTTGTCCTGCGCCGTTGTCACTGAAACTCCAACTGCCAGCATGGCCATCGGGAGAAGAAAAAAATCGCGAGGGTTTCTAATCGTCATTTTCGTTGTCGAATCCGGGTTGGAACTCGTCTGACTGTCTCTTAGCGGACTGCAGGGGTCAATCGCCACTTGCTGGCGTGTTTCAGCTTTTCCAAGCCCGACTTGATCGCCCATACTGTGCGCATGGCCAAGCCCGATCCCGACTCGACAGAAGTGGATACCCTCGCGGAGGGAAAATACCTCGCGCTGCGCAAACGCCGCGGTTGGGAATACGTGGAGCGTGTCGGATCAAAGGGCGTGGTCGCCGTGATCGCCATCACCGAAGACCGGCAAATGGTTTTGGTCGAACAGAAGCGTCCCGCGTTGAACAAACGCGTCATCGAACTGCCCGCCGGTCTTGCCGGTGACATCCCCTACCAGGAGGACGAACCACTGGCAGCTGCGGCCAGCCGTGAACTGTTTGAAGAAACCGGCTACCGTGCAAAAGAGATGCGCCAGCTCGCAGCCGGCCCCTCGTCGGCAGGTTTGAGTACTGAAGTGATAAGCTTTTATCAAGCTCGCGGCTTGACCCGGATGACGCAGGGTGGAGGCGACCACCGGGAGGACATTCGAGTGCATCACGTACCGGTCCCGGAAGTCCGCACCTGGTGCGCCGATCGCGCCGCCGAAGGCAAATTGATCGACTTCAAAATCTTTGCCGGACTGTTTCTGGTTTCCATTGATTCCCACAAAATTCAGCCGCGGCTCTGGCACTGATGCTTTCGCCATCACAAAAAGGCTCCGCCTCTCTCGAAGCGGAGCCATCCGTACGAAGTCCCGTCATTGGACGGTGAATCTGCACACCGGCTCGCTCATTTCACAAAAGTGTTTGATTCAGAAAATAACCGGAAGCTGTTGTACTGCCCGGAATCGAGTTCAAGCTGGTAGTAGGTATTCCAGTTTGCCACCTGCCTGATGTAGCGACTGCGCTTTTCGGTCTCGTGTTTTTCTTCTTCACTTGCCGCCGCCCCGCTGTCGGCGGGACCACCGGATATCAAGCCCACCAGTTTGCCATCGATAATCTCGAAGCGCTCATACTGCTCGAACTTGAACAGGTCCACGAACGGCAGGAAATTAAACGGCGTGAATGGAGTCACGATCACCACCGGTTCTTCCGGCGTTGGCACGAACGGCATCACTTCCGGCACGATCACGGACCCGCCTCCGCCACCAATTACCTCGTCGCCTCCGCCGCCGCCACCGCTTGACGATGCGGTGAAAGCGCCAACTGCATCGTAGTAGATCGTGTAATTGGTAATGCCATTGACCTGGCCGTTACCGCCCACATAGGTGCCGGTGTTGTCGCCGAGCTGGCCATTGTCGGTCAGTGCGGTCAGGTTCGCCAGGTCACCGGGATCGTCCACGGCAGCCACGGATCCCTGCTGAGTTACATCGCCAGCTACAAAGTCCACGCCACCTTCCTCTGAAGCCTGCAGCCACAAGTCGGGGTTGAGGTAGACTTCGTCGGCGCGGCCGGACAATTCTCCGGCGTCGACGAAAGGCTCCGTGAAGCTGACACCGCCGCTGCCACTGCCGGTTTCGCCGGGGGTGCCGGAGGCATATCGAGTGCTATTGAGGGTGGTATCCTGCTCAATCTTATTAAGTTCGCGCGACGGAACGTAGAGCCGCAGCTCGGAGCCGAAGCCGTAAAATGCGGTCGAAAAGACCGTACCGTTACGGGCGATCAGTTCACCGGTGCCGGTGCTTTGAAACGGGTTGTTGCGACTGACACCGAAGTAGGTATTGCCGGCTCCGATCGTCGTCAAACTCGACTGGGTGTTATAGTCGGCGTGGCCGATCAACGCCTGGTCGAGCGTCGCGCTCTCACCGACCTTAACGTAAATGTCGCCGCTGCGAACGCCGGTGCCGGGATTTAGTTTCAGGCCATTACTGGGGAGACTGAAGGAGATTCGATTCCAGTCGCCGTGACCGACCA
>CBDULB010000016.1:0-68227 GCA_965367965.1 uncultured bacterium
TCTCCGTATCCGGTGCAGCGGACTCAGTTGGTCACCGGGGCGCTGGAGGCGGCGATTGATTCGCACCTCGCCGATGGCATGGTGATCGCCACGCCGCAGTTGACCATCGAGTATCAGGCGACTGATTTCAGAAAGTTCCGCGAGCTGGGAAGAACCTGGCAAATTATCACCGACGAAACGCCGCAACCGGAATCGATCGAAGCGGTAAAAATTCCAAAAATATGAATTCTGAAGTCTACTTACACAAACTGACCCGACGGGAATTTCGCGAGCGCATGGCCAGCGGTGAGCTGCAGGCGGTGATCATTCCGGTGGCGGCGATTGAGCAGCATCTCGAACACATGGCGATGGAACACGACTGGCGCAGCGTCAACGTGGTCGCGGAACGGATCGCCGAAACGCTCAGCCCGAACGTGCTGATCGCCTGTGGATTGATGGCCGGCATCAGTGAGCATCACATGAGTCATGCCGGAACCTTGACCCTGCGGCCGGCGACCTTTCAGGCGGTGCTCAATGATTTGATTCGAAGTGTGATCAAGGCCGGCTTTAGCAATGTGTTAGTGCTGAACGGGCACGGGGGAAATGTGGCGCCGATGGCTGGCGTGTGGGATCAGTACCTGCGCGAGTTTCAGGGAGTGAATCTGCATTTTCGCAGTTACTGGGATGTCTACACGCAGGCGGACGCCGACGACTTGCTCGACAGCGGCAACCGTTTGCCGCAGGACTTGCCGGGGCATGCACAGGAGTTCGAGACATCGGTGGGACTTGCCGCTTTTCCCGGAAATGTGCGCACTGATATGTGGACGGATCAGGAAGATCAAACCCCGGCGATGGCGACTGCTGAAAAGGGTGAGGCGTTTTTGCAGCGTGCCGTGGAGCGCAATGTGGAGATTGTGCGCAAGATTATTTCGGGGGAATGTCGATCGGACGCGCCGGCTTTTTTTCCGTGAGGACGGCATCGCTTAGATTTCGTTGTTCAGTGGTAACGAACCCGATACGCTTGGAGTGATGAAGATTTTCCCGATTAAAAGCGCGTTGGCATTTTCGATGTTCGCAATCATCTGCCTGTCGGCCCTGGCCGTCGAGCCTCCTTATCGCGACGACTTCATTGCTGACAAGCAGGATGGACGCCGGGCGATGCGCGGTACGTGGGTCTTCGACCACGGATCTGCGACCTGCACTCAGGACGACGAGCTTTACAAAAAGTTCAAAGATCACGGTCCGGTGGTGTGGCAGGACGTGGATTTCATAGACGCCACAGTTCGCTTTTCGATGAAGGCCGATTCTGAGGTGCAGTCGTTCGTGTTCACGATCAATGGTGCCGACGGTCACGTGTTTCGCTTCGTTTCCCGGCCGGCGCCGAAAAAGACTTTGATCAAAGCCTTTCAGCGCGAGGGTGAGCCCGACGGTATTCTGGTTCGCGATGCCCCGCCGCTCGCGGTCGGTGAATGGACGGAGGTGGTGGTGACGTTCAGAGGCGAGGCGGCGATGGTGAAGATCGGAGATTATGAAAAGGCGCTTTCGCATCCGGCGATCGCTCAGGCCAAAACGACAGTCGGCCTCGGCTTTGGGTTTGGCACGATGTCGTTTAAAGACTTTTCCGTGGAGTAAGGCAGTGCCCGCACCCGCTCACTCCTGTCCCAGCAGCCGCGCGCACGTCGTCTCGTCGAGTGCGGCACAGTTGCGGTAGCCTTCGCCGTGTTCCGGAAGGTTGTTGAGAAACTCATCGCGTTGCGCCGCGGTCGCGAAATCCAGACCGATCAAAGCGCGGCCGATGCGTTCGCCTGATTGACGGTAGTTAAAATAACAAAGGTCGGCCCGGTCGCGGACCAAAGTGTCGAGGAAATCGTGAAGGGCTCCGGGGCGTTCGTAGAAATCGAGGCGGAGAAACAGGGGCCGGGTGAGCAGTTCGCCGCGGATCGGGATGGCGCGAAAGGCCACGTCGACGGCATCGGGAACGTCCTCCCATGCGTGTCCGCTGGCGTCGAGTTTCGCGGATAGTTCAAGCAGCGCCGCGGCATTGTCGGAGCCGAGGGTAAACACCGGCCAGGCTTCGCTCGGGTGGCGTTTGCCGTATTGGAAATCGGTAATGTTGAGTTGCGCAAAGCAATCGTCGAGCAGGTTGAGCATCGATCCCGCTTGCTCATTTATTTTGACGCGCAAGGTGCGCTCGTGGCCACCGGCCGAGCCCTGGTTTTGAGCGATCAGTCCGAGTTGCAGAAAGTCGATATTCGCCCCCGACACAACGACCAGCACTCGTTGTCCGGCCAGAACGGCCCGGTTTTTCAACACGGCGGCCAGGCCCATTGCGCCCGAAGGCTCGGAGATGCAGCGCAGTCCTTCCCAGAGCACGCGGATTGCGGTGCTGACTTCGGCATTGGTCACGGTCTCGATGCGCGACAGGGTTTCCCGACACACTTCAAACGGCAGCGTGCCGGCTTTCCTCACCGCCGTGCCGTCGCAAAAGATATCGACTTGATCGAGGTCTACCGGCCGATCCTCCGCCAGAGCTGATTTCATCGATGCCTGACCGATGCCTTCGACGCCAACGCAATCCATTTCCGGCCAGTAGGTGCGCAGCCATTCCGAGACGGCCGAAGCCATACCGCCACCGCCGATTTGAAGAAAGGCCGCGTCGAACGGGCCGTGTCCGGATAACACAATTTCATCGGCGAGAGTTCCCTGGCCAGCCATAACGAGGAGGTCGTCGTAGGCGTGAATGTAAACCGCGCCGCTGGCTGTTTCTTCGGCACGCGCCGCTGCCACTGCCTCGTCGTAGCTGTCTCCTGACTCGACCAGTTCGACCCATTCGCCACCGTGCTGGCGCACCGCCTGTTGCTTTACGCGAGGGGTCGAGCGGGGCATGTGGATGCGCGCGCGGATACCGAGCTGTTTTGCCACGAGAGCGACGCCCTGGGCGTGGTTGCCGGCTGAAGCGGTGACCACTCCCCGTGCGGTCTCTTCGGGCGAGAGGGTTGCCATGCGGTTGCAGGCGCCGCGCCATTTGTAGGATTTCACTGCCGACAGATCTTCGCGTTTCACCCACACCTCCGGTCCCGGCTCCTTCCCGGGCAGTTCGAGACGGACCAGCGGCGTCGGTTCGCCGAATCGATAGACCCGTTCGCGGGCGAACAGAATTTCCTGACGCAGGCGTCGGTCGAGCGGAAGAGGATCGTGTTGCATGGGTGAAAACCGGGACCGACGGGAAGCTTGTTTTGGCTATTCGTCGCAAGACGCCCACGGGACTGTTCGTTAGCGTCTGCATCTCGCCAGATCAACCCGAAGAATCGTCGCAGCGAGGCGGACGGGTATCGATTGGCGTGCCGGGTTCTCGTTACTGCCGTGAACCAAATGCGGCGGAACTTCGGGTGTGCGGCGCCGATAGGTTCATTGGTCTCTTTTAGAAATTTTTTCGTCCGAAATCAACAGGTCGCTGAGCAATTCAACGGCCCGCCCGGTGCGATCCACCGAGACGGCGACGATGGCATCTGCGCCCTGGCGGCGCACAATGCGCAGACTGCGCAGATGGATGGATTCGTTTTCAAACCGCGATGCCACGCGTGCCAGACTGCCGGGTTCATCGGGCACACGGATCAGCACGGCGTCCTCGCTGACGGCGTCCAGCCCTGCCTCGCGCAGGGCGTCGAGTGCTTCGTCGTAGTCGGAGGTAATCAGTGTGACCACGGAACTGTCCTCGACTGCCTCGACATCGATCGAGTCGATATTAATCGAGCGGTCACCGAGAATAGTGGCGATTTTAGAGGTCAGGAACTCGTTTCGCTTGGCGACGATGGCGATCTGTTTCATGGCGGTTTAGCGGATGATAATCGGTGCCGTTTTGCCCTAGCCGGGCGCCGAAAAGGTTTTGCCGGGGTTCCCGACAGTTGCGTCGGCATCAGCCCGATCGTCGTCCGGGGCGTGGGCGACATAGTCTGCGATCAAAGCATCGATCTGTTGCCGGGTTATGTTGGGCATCACCAGCAGGTGACCGATGTCTTCGTGGACGGCGATCTGCCACTTCGCCACCACTGCGTCGGCGGGGCGGGGAAAGACTACGGTGATGGCGTAAGGGTTGCGCCATGCCTTGATGCCGGCGTCGCGAAATCGAGTCACGGCGTATTCGGCATTCTTCAGGCAGGTGGCGACACGACCGCGGAAACCCTGCTCGCCCCAGCGACGGATCGCGTACCACAACATCAGCGGTGAAAATGCATTGCGTGAGCCGGTCAGCGTAGTGTCGAGGGTGCCGACGTACTCGATCGATCGGGCAATGCGTCGCACCTTGTCCCGATCCGCGAGAACGATGCCGCAGGGCAGGGGGGCACCGATAAATTTGTGGCCACTGATCGAGATCGAGTCGGCGCCGACCGAAAAATCGAAGGCAGGCGCCGCATCGATGAATGGCAAGGTCATGCCGGCCAGTGCGGCGTCGCAGTGGATGTAGCTGGCCGGGATCGCCAAATCGTCGAGGATCTGGCGAATTTTTGCCACCGAGTCGATGCCCTCGCGCATGGTGGTGCCGATATTGGCGAAAATAATCGGTGGAATGGCGCGGTTGATTCTTATGGTTTCGCGCAGGTCGTCGTAGTCAAGCTCGCCGGTGTTATCGGCATTGAGCATGATGTGCTGCATGTTCAGCAGGCGGAGATTTTTGGCTACGCTGTAGTGAGTGTCTTCTGAGTAGTAGCAGATCCCGTTGGGCAGCAGTTCGCGGGCGAGGTAGAGGCCGTAGAGATTTCCCTCGGTGCCACCGTTGGTGACGTAGCCCCACCAGGAATCCGGTTGAGCGTGCAGCAAGCGGGCGAACCACTGCACGACCTCGCGTTCGAAGTCGTGGGTGTGCAGTTGGTAGGTTCCATCTTTGAACGGATCCCCGACATTGTTGATCGGGAATTCGAGAAAGCGAAACAGCTCAGCGTAGCTGAAATCACTTGCGCAGGGATAGCCGACAAAATGTTCGTTCGCCTCGGTCAGGCGCTGGAAGAGTTTATCGAGCCGTCGCTGATCGTCGCTGGACAATTCAAATTGCATCGTGTGCCGGGGCTACCTTACAACGGTATCACAGCTGGACGCGCGGTGCTATGATCGCGGTGTCGATCGCGAGAAGGGGCGCAGCCAGTAGCGAACTCTGGATCGGTAGAGGATCAGCCGCATGACGGCCTCCCAACGCACACTGCGCGGCTCGACGATGCGGGTGCTGACGGCGAGAGTGACGGCGAACAGCACCGTTAAAAGTCCGAAAAGCAGCGACCACGAATTCAGTTCAATGCGACTGCCCACCAATTGGGATAGACCGTCGGTGGCGTCGATCAGAACTCCCCAGAGCATCGGGGCGACGCCCAGGCTGACACTGCTGACCACGGAAAAGACGGCGAAATAATGACTGCGGCCGGCTTCGGGGACGGTCAGCATCGCGAGCCGGAGATTGGCGAGGTTGACCATGGATCCGCCGGCGCCAAGCACGAACATCAGCAGCGCGACCAGCGAGGTCATCGGCGCGAGAAGGCCGCAGGTAATCGCCGTCCAGGTGGCGAGCAGCATGAGCATGACGATCAGCCCGGTGATCAGGATCGGGCGGCTGCCGAACCGGTCGAGTAGTCGCGACAGAACCAGTTGGTTGGTCAGTGCGCCGACAAAGACCACTGAGGAGAGCATCAGGATGTGGTGCTCGGGCCAGTCGATCTCCGTTTTTAACCAGGCGACCAGAAAGGTCAGCACGCCGCCGTTGGCGAGTGCCCAGAAGACGTTTAACTCGAGCAGGCGACGGAACGGGCGGTCGGCGAGCATGGCCGACAGACGCGGTCGGGGCGACGGCTCGAGCGTTTCGATGCGCTTCTCCTCCGGAATGGCGCGCAGGAACAGCAGGCTGATCGCCGCGCAGACGGCACTGAACAGGAACAGGCAGGCAAAGCGCCACGGCTGCGGGTCGCTGCCGAGAACCAACGCTGCCAGCCAGAACGCACCGAAGCTGGCGAGGTTGACCATCGATCCTTCACGGGTGAGAAATTTACCGCGGCTGCTCGCCGGGATAATGGAGGTAATCCACGGCAGCCAACCGCAGCTGGAAATGCCTCGCGAGATGTTGAAGCCGAGCAGCAGACCGAGCACAACTCCGAGACGGGCGGTCGGCGAGAGGACGGCGCCGGTGAATGGAACCGCCGCCATCAGGGCGACGAATACGGTGCGCACACTCCACCCGGAGAGGACGAATTTTTTGTAGCCGGCAGCGTCGACGAAGCGCGCGGCGGGGATCTGCAGGATGACCAGGATCGGTAACATGCCGGCGATCAGGCCGAGCGTGGTCGCACTGGCGTTGAGAGTTTTCGCGTAAAGCACCATCGGACTGCCGATGATCATTTGGAACGACAAGGCATTGAATGCCGCAAAGGAAAACACGTTGCCGAGTCCGACCGGTGACGGGGAGTTGGTGTTGGGAGTGCGCAAGGGAACGGGACGAGTCAGACGTGAATAGTGAGAGAGCAGGAACCGGGTTGCGAAGCTGGAGGGTAAGGGAAAGATGGTTGAAAAGGCAACTTTGCCAAGGGCCGGAATCGCAGGCTTGATCGCCGGGGCGGGGGCTGTCGATCAGCCTCTTTGTTGTCGGCGACTGGATTTACTGTCAGGAGGGCGACCAGGGTAAAAATTCAGATAATTCCGCAAGCTATGGGGGACCGTAAAACATGGGGAGCAGTGGTCGAGGAAGACCGTTGGACGAAGTGCTGGTAATGTTCGTTCGCAAGAGATGCTTCTGAACCGGAGATCCGGGAGGCGCAGGGACGAATGGCTGACTCGTCGAGGCTGGCAGAGCTGATCCCGCGGAACCTGGTAGCAGTGAATTTTTGCCATCGTGATTCCGGTGGCGTGGTCCCGGAGTGCGGCCCGTTTGCGGAGCTGCGACCGGTCGCAGCGGAACCATCAGCAGCGCAAAGACCGCCGCCGGGGCGGAACCGGCATGAGTTTCCGGTCGTGTTGCCGGAAATGACGAAAGCCAAAGCCCTTGCCAGGCTGGTGGCAGTCGTCATTGCGGTAATAAAGCTGGTATGACAAGCGCTGAGCGGGGTTCTATACTTCACTGATCGATGTTTTCATTCCCTCCCATTTCGAAGACCGGTGTCGGTGTGCTGCTGTGTGCTTTTTCAGGGCTGAGCCTGGCTGGTGCCAAGCCGTCCGTAAGTTCGCCCGCGGATCAGGACGGCGTCGAATTTTTTGAACGCCATATCCGTCCGGTTCTGGTGTCGAAGTGCTATGAATGTCATTCGGAAGCAGAGGAGGCATCGAAGGGCGGGTTGCTGCTGGATCGCGAGTCGGGCTGGCTGCAAGGCGGCGACAGCGGCAAGGCGGTGGTGCCGGGGAACCTGCAGGCGTCGCTGCTGATTACGGCGGTTCATCGCGTCGACGAGGACAGTGCCATGCCGCCCAGGCTGGATGACGCTCTCAGTGATGCCGAGGTGAAGCTGCTGGAACAATGGGTGAAGCGCGGTGCGCCGGGACCGGCTGACGATATGGGCGAAACGGAGTTTTCCCGACTCGGTGATCAGGAGTTCATTTTTGGAAAAGCCGAACAGCACTGGGCGTTCCTGCCGGTCGATGCCGTCGAGCCGCCTGCAGTCGACAACCCTGTCTGGAATTCGAGCCCGATCGACCGCTTCGTATTTGCCAGGTTGGCAGAAAATGATCTGTCGCCGTCGCCGCAGGCATTGCCGCGCGATTTAACCCGCCGCCTCGCCTACGATCTGACCGGACTGCCGCCGGCATCGGCGGCAGATTACGAAAAGAGCGCGGCAGACTACGTCGACGAGTTGCTCGAATCGCCGCGCTTTGGCGAGCACTTTGCACGCATGTGGCTCGATGTAGCCCGCTACGGTGACACGGCGGATACCTACCGGCCCGACACCAAAACGCCGCATTATTATCCGAATGCGTTCACTTATCGCGACTACGTCATCGATGCCTTCAATGCCGACAAGCCATACGATCAGTTCATCCGCGAACAGCTCGCGGTCGACCTCATGGGAGTGGACGAACGGGCTCCCGAACTGGCGGCGCTCGGCTTTCTCGGGGTGTCGCCGAAACGGAATATGTCGACCGATTTTGTCGACGACGTCATCGATGCGACGACGCGGGGCTTTCTCGGTCTGACGGTGGCCTGTTCGCGCTGTCACGACCACAAGTTCGAGCCGATTCCGACGGCTGATTACTACTCGCTGTACGGTGTGTTCGGTTCACTGGAACGCCCCGAACCATCGGATACCGAACATTTCCCGGTGATTGACGGCTACCAGCCGAGCGGTGAACAAGTGGCCGATTTTGAGCAGAAGCTGGCAATCCTTGAGCGCAAAATCGAAGACGCCGCCGGTAAAAAGAACAAGGGTAACAATCTCTCGCTCGCCGAAACGATTCAGGATACCGAGCTCGCGGAGTTGCTGCTGTTTCACGATGGCGCTCCGGCGCGGGCCTTGACCGTGCGCGAGCGGGAACGGCCGATCCGGCCTTACATCTTTATCCGCGGCGAACCGGGACAACGGGGCGATCAGGTTCCTCGTCGATTTCTGAAAATTCTCGATCCCGGGCAGGCGGTGTTTGCGGGTGACAACAGCGGCCGTCTCGAACTGGCCAACAAAATTGCCGATCCGGAAAATCCGCTCACGGCCCGGGTTTTCGTGAATCGTGTCTGGGGGGCGGTGACCGGAAGTTATCTGGTCGACACGCCGTCCGACTTCGGACTGCAGGGCGCTGCCCCCAGTCACCCGGAGCTGCTCGACTGGCTGGCCGCAGATTTCGTCGCACACGGCTGGTCGCTGAAACATCTGGTGCGCACCATCGTCAACTCGCGCACCTACCAGCAACGCAGCGCGGTGCGCAGCGATGTCGGCGACGCTGACCCCGGTAACCGTTTGCATCACCGCGGCAAACTCAAGCGTCTCGAGATTGAGGAAATCCGTGACTCGATCCTCGCCGTTTCCGGTCAACTCGATCCACGCATGCGCGGGCGTGCGGGGATTTTGCTGGAGGGCGATTACACCCGGAGACGAAGCATATACGGCTACATCAATCGCTTTAATCTCGACCCGACGCTGCGCGCCTTCGATTTTCCCTCGCCGAATCAGTCACAGGAAAACCGGACGGAAAGCATCGTCGCGCCGCAGGCTTTGTTCACCATGAATTCCGCTTTTGTGATCGATCAAGCCAGGGCTCTGGTCGACCGGCTCGACTTTCAGGCTGACACCACTCGAGAGCAGCGCATCGACGCGATTTACCGCGCGGTGTTGCATCGACCTGCTGAAGACGCGGAGCATGTGCGGATCAAGCGCTTCGCCGATATCGAAGAGGGCCGCAAGGTCGATCCCTGGCCGCTGCTGGCGCAGGCGCTTTTTATGAGTAACGAGTTTCTTTACGTCGACTAGGCCCGCTCGTGCTGTCGGCCCCTCGAGACTTTTCAACACCCCTGAGATGCATTCATCCCCATTTTCCCGCCGCAACTTCCTGCAATCGGTCGGTACCGGTTTCGGTGCCATGGCCGCGTCCGATCTGCTCGCGACGGTCGACCAGGGCAGTATCGCCGAGGCACCACTGGCGCCGCGCGATCCGCAGTTTCCGGCCAGGGCCAAGCGGGTCATTCACCTGTTCATGAACGGCGGGCCATCGCAGATCGATACCTTTGACCCCAAGCCCGAACTGGCCAAACTCGACGGCAAACCCCTGCCGCAATCGGTGCTCGATACCTTGCAGCGAACCCAGAAGGGGCGGGCGGGGAGTATCTGGGCGTCGCCGTTTAAGTTTCAAAAGCATGGCCAGAGTGGTCTGGAGATTTCTGAACTGTTTCCCCACGTCGCCAAACACGCCGACAAGTTGTGCGTGATTCGTTCGATGAAAGGCGAGATTGCCAATCACTCGCCCGGCCTGCTGCTGATGAATTGCGGTCACTCGGTGTTGTCGCGACCGAGTATCGGTTCGTGGGCACTGTATGGGCTCGGTACCGAATCGGAGGACCTGCCCGGCTACGTCGTGCTCATGCCGAGTGGCATGCCGACAGCGCAATCGAGGAACTGGACCAGCTCATTTTTGCCAGGTGTTTATCAGGGCACTCACATTGAGACCAACGCCAAAAACGGCGAGCTGATCCCGAATTTGACGCGCGATGACATTCGTTTTGGCACGCAACGCAATCAGATGTCGTTGACCGGTTTCCTCAATAACCGGCACCGCAATCGCCATCCGGGAGAGGAACGGCTCGACTCGCGCATTCACTCGATGGAGCTGGCCTTCCGCATGCAGAGTGCCGCCACGGATACCTTTGACCTGAGCAGGGAACCGCTGTCGATCCGGGAGATGTACGGTGACACTCCGGTCGGCAATAATCTGCTGCTCGCCCGTCGTCTGGCTGAAAGAGGTGTGCGCTACATTCAGTGTTATCAGGGCGCGGGGCAGCCGTGGGACAATCACAGTGGACTGATGCCTCGCATCAAGACCCTGACCGGCGATTCCGACCAGCCGATCGCTGCGCTGCTCACCGATCTGGAGAACCGCGGCATGCTCGACGATACGCTCGTCGTCTGGGGCGGAGAAATGGGGCGCACGTCGACCATTCAGAAAGGTCCCAAAGATGTCGAAAAGTATGGTCGCGATCATCACATCGACGGCTTTACGGTGTGGATGGCCGGTGCCGGAGTCAAAGGCGGGACCACCTACGGCAGCACCGACGAGTTCGGCCTCGCGGTCGCTGAAAAGCCGGTGCTCGTTCACGACCTCCACGCTACGATTCTGTATCTGTTAGGTTTTGATCACAAGCGGCTGACTTATCGCTATTCCGGCCGTGATTTCCGCCTCACCGACGTGCACGGCGAGGTGTTGCATGAGATTTTGTCTTAAGGCGTGTTGGGTGGGGAACGGGAGCTGGAATCCCTGAGTGGCCGGTCCTCAATCAGCTAGTTAGGACATCCTAACGATCACGCGATTGCGCGCGGATTTGCTTTGCCGGGCGGCACGGGATCACGCAGCATTTTGTGTAACGAAATGGGTGGCACCGCGTTATACCCGAACACGAGCGCTGTCCATCGGTGAAGTTCTCAAAGCTGACGACTTCCACCGTTGATCTCCTGCTGCCCGATCTCTGAACCTGCTCGACCTGATATGAAGAATCTAAAAGCGTTCGCCCTCGTTCCTCTTACTTTTCTGACCGCGATCTCGCTGACCCCCGGAACGGCGACGGCAAACAACAAAGAGGATGCCACGATCAAAAGCGACGACGCGATTGCAGTTCAGTCAGCCAGTGCCAGGATCGACGAGTTGATTGCCAAGGGCTGGAAAGAAAACAAGATCAAGCCGAATGCCGCGATCGACGACGAAACTTTTGTGCGACGCATTTATCTCGATATTGCCGGTCGTATTCCGACCATCGAGGAAGCGGAGGCATTCCACAGTTCGAAGTATGAGGGCAAACGCGAGCGGCTGATCGATGAACTGCTCAACAGCGATGGCTACGTCAGTCATCACTACAATTTCTGGGCCGATGTGCTGCGCATCAGCAGTGGCCTCAGTAAAGGCGCCGCTGCTGCCGAGGCCGCTTACCAACTGTGGTTAAAGGATGCGCTGCGCGACAACAAGCCGTATGACGAATTCGTCTACGAGCTGGTCGCCGGCACCGGCTACATCTGGGACAACGGCGCGGTCGCCTACTACCAGCGGGACCGGGGCATGCCGCTCGACAATATGTCGAATACCGTGCGCACTTTTCTGGGAACGCGGCTGGAGTGCGCGCAGTGCCACAATCACCCCTTCGATAAGTGGACGCAGATGGATTACTTCAAAATGGCTGCGTTCAGCTACGGCATGGATGCCAACCGCTACGATGCGCCAAACCGCCAGGCAATGAGTGACCACATCAACGAGCGCCGTCGCGAGCAGTACTACGCGGCAGTGAAGAACGAAAAGTTCCCGATGGTTCGTGACAAAAAGCAGATCGAGCGATACGTCGACGACAAGAACTTCGAACGCCGCATCAAAGGCTGGGGGGTGACCGGAAGGGAAGAGTTTGTCGCGCTGGCCAACAAGGGCATCGCAGCCATGGAGGAGGTCAAACAGGAGGCCGACCGGGTCAATCTTGCCAATGGCCAGATTTACAATCAGGTACGCTATTTTTCGGTCGAGGAAAACGGCAGGCAGGTAAAGCTCCCGCACGACTACCAGTATTCCGACGCCGAGCCACTGGCGACTGTCGAAGCGGCGACGATGTTTGGTGCCGAGATCGATCTGAAGAACGTCGACGAGGAAGGTATCGCTGCCTACGGCAAATGGATGACGTCGTCTGAAAATCCGACCTTCACCAAAGTGATCGCCAACCGACTCTGGAAAAAGGTGTTCGGTCACGGGGTGTTCGAACCCCTCGATGAATTGACCGACCAAACCCCGGTCAGCAATCCCGAGTTGCTCGCTTATCTCGAGCAACTGATGCAGGAGCTGGACTATGACATGAAGGCCTACATGGAGGTGCTCTACAACACGGAGACTTACCAGCGCGTTGCCGATTCGAGCGAGTTTGTGCTCGGAGCCGACTACTACTTTCCCGGGCCGCGCCTGCGCCGCATGACCGCCGAACAGGTGTGGGACTCGATCGTCGCGCTGGCCCTGCCTGAGGCTGACAGCTATCGTCCGCGCCTCAAACAACAGCTCGGTGCGGTCGAAAAAATTCGCCGCATGTATGAAGCTCTGGAGGGCCGGACTCCCGAAGAATACATCGCCATGATGACGCAGCTGGGAGCTGCCCTGGAAGCAAATATTCCCGAGCAGAATGCCTTGCGTCAGAAAATGTATGTCGCTCGCGAAAAGGATGACATGGATCTTTACAAAAAGCTGCGTGATCAGCTCTCTCAACTGCAGCGGGGGGCGCGTGAAACTATCAGTGAAATCGGTTTTAATCACACCGATCAGCGGGTCGACGCCGATGAGTTGCTGGCTGCTGTCGGCATGAACGAGATGGCGATGAGCGCCGATGGTTCGATGAACATGATGGCCGGAGGCGGCGACGGCGGGGCGGTGTTGACCAAGTTACCCAAGCCGAAAATGCCTGAAGCTCCCGAGGGCATGGATAAAAAGCAGCTCAAGATCTGGAAGGACCAGAACA
Source organism: uncultured bacterium (assembly GCA_965367965.1). Lineage (GTDB taxonomy): Bacteria > Verrucomicrobiota > Verrucomicrobiia > Verrucomicrobiales > DEV007 > JBBKXR01. Next base: position 13,121 of record CBDULB010000016.1, read on the forward strand.
AACGCGACTACAGTGACTACTCGAAATTGGTGGCCGGCATGGCCCGGGCCTCGGAGCTCGAGTCGCCGGCACGTCGCGGGCACTTCCTGCGTGAGTTCGGTCAGTCGGACCGTGAAGTGATCGAAAACTCGGCCATTCAGGCGTCCGTGCCACAGGCGCTGAACCTGCTCAACGGAACCATTTCGGAGGCGCTGACCAATCGTTTTGCGGTGTTCGGCAGTCGACTTCATGAAGCGGGCGATCCGGAGCAGAAAACCAAAATGATTTTCCAGGCCATGCTCAGCCGCCAGCCGACCGGATTTGAAATGGAGTTGGCGCGCGAAGAAATCGCCAAATTCGGAGACGCTGCCTACGAGGGAATCGTCTGGTCGCTACTCAATACCCAGCAGTTTTTGTTCGTGCAGTGATCATTCTGACGGCTCGAAACCTTCGGGCCGGCGCAGCGTTTAATCGCGCAAATGATAAACCTCAAATTCATCCGTTTTCGAAGCGCCCGCCGTTTAACTCCGGCGGTCCCGGTCCCGTTGATCGCGCTGACTTTGTTCGCTGCGGGCACGGTTTTTGCCGGGGGGGTCACACCGGCCGGGGACAAGGCAGCGGGCGCATCGAAACCGCAAGCCTCGCAGCGGGTCGCTGCCTTGATCGAGGCGACGCTCAAGGAGCAGGGGATGTCGCCTAACGCAGCGATCGATGATGCAACGTTCGTGCGCCGCGCCTATCTCAATATCGGGGGAAGAATTCCGACGATCGAGGAGGCGGAAGCATTTCACGCTGACACTTATCCCGACAAGCGACAGCGACTGATCGAGCGTCTGGTGTCGAGCGAAGCCTACGTGTCGAATTTCTATCACTTCTGGGCCGACCTGCTGCGTATCAGCAGCGACCTCGATGGGCCGGTACTTGCCGCTTACGAACTTTGGGTCAAGCAGGCGTTGCGTGACAACAAGCCCTACGATGAAATGGTATACGAACTGGTGACCGCGACCGGCGAATTCTGGGACAACGGCGCGACCGGTTACTACTTTCGCGACCGTGGCATGCCGCTCGACAATATGTCGAACACGGTGCGTCTGTTCCTCGGTACCCGGCTCGAGTGCGCTCAATGCCACAATCACCCCTTCGACAAGTGGACGCAGATGGATTACTTCGAGATGGCCGCGTTCAGCTACGGCATGAGCAGTCGAGGCAAGAACAGCGACAATCGCCGGATGGTCGATTCCCAACTGCGTAGCGAGCGCAAAGATGTGTTTATCGCCGCGACCGGTATCGAAGACTTCCCGACCATCAACGAGTCGAAGGTCGATGCTTTTCTGGAAAACCCCCGCAAAAGCCAGTGGCTGAAGAAGCACGGTCTCAGCGAAACTGAGTTTCGCGCTCTGATCGCCAAAGGTAAAACTGCTGTCGCCGAAGCTGAAGCGAAGGCGGAGTCAATGAAAGAGGTCATCAAACAGCTCTATCAGCCACTCAAATATTCAGGCGTCAGCGCGAGCGGCAAATCTCAGGTGAAGCTGCCGCACGACTACCAATACAGCGATGCTGAACCGCTCAGCCCGGTGGCGGCAAAGACCATGTTCGGCGCGGATATTTCGGAGCAACAGCTCGATCAGGAAGGCATCGGCGCCTACGCCAGCTGGATGACTTCGGCCGACAATCCGACCTTTACCAGAGTGATCGTCAACCGCCTGTGGAAAGAGGTTTTCGGGCATGGTCTGATCGAGCCGCTCGATGAACTGACCGATCAGACAGAGGCCTCGCACCCCGAACTGCTCGCTTACCTCGAGGATCTGATGCGTGATCTCGACTATGACATGCAGGCGTTCTTGACGGTGCTCTACAGCACGGACACGTATCAGCGTGCTGCGGATGCTTCCGAAATGGTTCTCGGCGCCCCCTATTACTTTCCAGGGCCGGTATTGCGACGCATGAGTGCCGAGCAGATCTGGGATTCTGTGGTCGCGCTGGCCTTGCCTGAGGCTGACCATTACCGTCCGCAGGTCGGCAAAAATCTGCAATCAATCGAGCGACAGCGATTGATCTATGAGAGCCTCGAAGGACGGACACCTGAAGAGTTCAAAGCGATGCTTGAGGAGCTGGCGCCGATGATGGGCAGTGCCCAGCCGAAGCTTGATGAGCTGCGTGAAAAGATGGCCGCTGCCCGCACGGCTGACGACGACCGCCTGATGCGTCAATTGCGGACGGAATTTTCCGATGCCGGCAAAGACGTGAAGCGCACCATCAATGAGGTTGGCTACTACAAGCTGGACGAGATGGCCGATGAGGAAACGCTGATTGCCGCCGCGGGGTTAACGGGTGTCGACCTCGAACAACTGGCCAGTGAGAATGCCACCCGGCGAAATGGCATGACCATCACGGAACTGCCTGTGGTCGTACCCGTGCGACCGGAGCTATCTGCCGATAGCTCGAATCGGCAGAAGGGCAAAAACAAACGCAAGAAGCAGCTCCGTGGCGACGATGATTATCGCAGCTATCGGTCGCTGGTTGCGAAGATGGCGCGGGCCTCGGAGCTGGAATCACCGGCTCCACGGGGCCATTTCCTGCGCGACTTCGGTCAGTCGGATCGCGAAATGATCGAGAACTCTGCAGACAGTGCCTCGGTACCGCAGGCACTGAATCTGCTCAATGGTCCGATCGTTGATGCGCTGACCAATCGTTACGCTGCGTTCGGGCATCGGCTCCACCGGGCCGGTGACGTCGAGCAGAAATCACGTATGATTTTTCAAGCCATGCTGACCCGCGAGCCGACCGCCGAAGAGCTGTCGATCGTTGCTGCCGAAGTCGAGCAGCTCGGCGACGAAGCCTACGCCGGCGTCGTTTGGTCACTGCTTAACACTCAACAGTTTTTGTTCGTTCAGTAAGCGCTTAAAGCCTATATTTGTATCAACCAACCGCCCCATGCCCAGCCTATGAGAACCACCCACAAGTCAGATGAATTCACCCGTCGCCGCTTCATGGAAACGACTGCAAAGTCTTTTCTGGGAGTTGGAGCGCTCGGAGTCGCTTCGCATGCTCAGGCGGCACTGGGGCCGAATCTGGGCCTGCCAAACCGTGCCGGCGCCGCCAAGCATCTCATTTACCTCTACATGGGCGGTGGCATGACTCACATGGATACTTTCGACCCCAAGCCGGGACACGAAAACCAGGGTCAGACCAAAGCGATCAACACCAATGTCGACGGCGTCCAGATTTCCGAATACCTGCCGACGCTGGCAAAGAACGCCGACAAGCTGGCCATCATTCGATCGTTGACCTCGACGGCGGGCGCCCACCAGCAGGGCAATTACATGATGCACACCAGCTACGAGGAACGGGCGACGATTCGTCACCCCGGACTCGGTGCCTGGGCGCTCAAATACAAAGGCAGGATGAATCCCAACCTGCCGGGTGCCGTGTTCGTCGGTGGTGACAGCCGCATCAACGGCGGCGGAGGCTTTTTCGAGCCTGAGTTTGAGCCGTTGGCGATCAATGATCCCAATGCCGGCCTGAAAAATTCAAAGCTGCGTGGCGTCGACCAGGAGACCTTCGACCATCGTCTCGATCTGGCCTCAAAGTTCGACGCAGAGTTTCATCAGCGCTACAACGTCAAGCAGGTGCGTGCCTACACGCAGATGTACGACGATGCGGTGAGAATCATGACCAGCAAAGATCTGGCGGCGTTTGACCTCCGTCAGGAAGACGAAGCCGTGCGCGAAGCTTACGGTGACAATTCCTTCGGACAGGGCTGTCTGCTGGCCCGTCGCCTGGTCGAACACGATGTTCGTGCGATCGAAGTCAGCTTCGGCGGTTGGGACATGCACAACAATGTGTTCATCAGTGCTCCGGAAAAATGCCAGATCCTCGATCAGGCGGTCGCGGCTCTGCTTGGCGACCTTGAAAAACGTGGCAAGCTCGACGACACGGTGGTGGTGTTGACCACCGAATTCGGACGCACGCCGCGGATCAATCAGAACGCCGGTCGTGACCACTACCCGAAAGCCTTCAGCTCGGTGATTGCCGGTGGCGGTATCAAAGGCGGCACGGTCTGGGGCAAGACTGACGAGGGGGCTGAAAATGTCATCGAGAATCCCGTCAAGATTCCGGACTTCAATGCCACCGTTGCGTATGCGCTTGGACTGCCACTCGACAACGTCATCTATTCGCCATCGAAACGTCCGTTCACGGTCGCTCACAAAGGCAAGCCGGTGCTCGACTTGTTTGCCTGATAGCGGTGCCCGGAGAGAACGGGTGACGTGTTCAGTCGATTTCGCATCGCTGAAATCTCCAATGAAAAAGCCCGCCCCGGTAAAACGGGACGGGCTTTTTACTTTAATGGTTCAAGGTTCGTGAGAACCGGGAACGGTAGTCGGCTGCGGATCAGCTCTCTTTTTTGTCGTCGCCCTTGCCTTTACCTTTTCCCTTGCCGTCGCCTTTGCCGCGGGCTGGGATGCTTTCGACTTCTTCTTTGGTTAATGAGCCGTCTTTGTCGGCATCGGCTTTGGCAAAAAATGCGTCGGCTGAGCCGTCTTTGCGCTTGTTCATGCCTTCAGCCATTTTGCTGGCGCTGAACTCGGCAGCGCTGACTTTTCCGTCGCCGTCGCTGTCGGCTTTCATGATGGCAGCTGCACGCTTCGCAGGATCTGGAGCACCTTTGCCTTTTTTGTCGCCACCTTCTTTGTCGGCTGCGTTGGCTACGAATGCGAGTCCGAGAGAGAGCACGCTGATGGTGATAAGTTTCTTAATCATGGTTCGATCGATTTGAGTGGTTATTGGGATTGTTTACGGCAGCGGCCACGAAGTGGCACCTGTCATAGGTTTGAACCCCGCCGGCATAGCGGAGTTCCCGATCGTAGCGATAATTTGGGGGGGCGAATACAAAAAATTTTTGGTGTTACCTGCAATAGAAAAGACCCGATTCACTTGCGTGAACCGGGTCTTCCCCAAGGAGGAGACAAGGCAATCCTCGACTCCGAAAAGATGTGGGTCACCGGGAAGGTGACCGTTTATGCGGCTTTAGAAGCTGACCGTGATGCTTGCACCACCGTGCACGTCGTCGTCTTCACCGGCGTCGGCGAGGTCTTCGAGAGGGAAGTTACCACCGACGTAGAGGTCAAGGCTGGCGTTTTCAGTCAGCGCGATCGAAGGACCGGCGGTGACGAAAGCGTGGTTGAAGCTGCTGACACCGTAGTAGTCATCACCGAAGCTGATGCCACCACCGACGTTGAAGCTGATCACGTCGTTGATTTCGATCGATTTGCTGAGCGAAGTCTCCATGTAGTGACCTTCGGCTTCGAAGTCATAGTAGTAGCCAACGCCGAGTTCGACGAAGGTGAGGTCGATTGCGACCGTCACACCGGGCTCCCATGCGTCGCCGCCTGCTTCCGGGAAGTAGTAGTAGGTAGCACCGACAGAACCGGTGATCCGCGAAGCGATCGGGAACGACAGCCAGGCGTAGAGGTCGAGTTCGTCGTCGAAGAAGTCTTCGGTCGGGTTGATGTACCATGCGCCAACGTCGAAGGTCACGCCTTCAGCGATATTGACGCCGAGATCGACGCTGCCGTAAGGGGCGTTGTCGCCAAAATCGACACCACGGAAGATGTAGGTCGACTCGTAGCCAACCGTCACCGATCCGTAGAAAGGTGATTCGTAAGCAACGGGAGGGGCCATTTCGACTGGCATTTTAGCGTCACCGGCGTTGGCCGTGACGGGGAGTGCGATAGCAGCGACAAGCGCAGCTAAGGTAGTGGTTGGGTTCAGTTTCATTAGACTTGGGTTGTTGGATGTGTTGTTGGATTTGTGGAATGATTGAAAAGCAGAGTTCGATTCGATCACGGGTAAGCAAATCGAAACAACTCATGCCCGGATTGGGCTCCGTAATTAACGGCGCACTTCAACCAAACTGTTGCTATGCAACGGAAGAAAAGCACGGGATGTGCCATCTTCTGATAAATCCCTACTTTTTGGGTATTTACGCAGGCAGTTGCGCAAATCGCGAATCTGCCTCATCGAATTTAATCGATGTCGTTCTTAAAACCGGATACTGAGGGGCGCAAGTGCTAAATGACAGAATTGTCACCCAAATTGTTACTTCATTGCGGAAAAGCGCTGAGTGAGCAGTTCTTTGGTCGACGCATTGCCGATTTTTACCTGCGTCTCATCGATCCACTTCTGCTCGAGCTGGTTTTTCGAGGGACGGTCGACTTCGAAGTAGACGCCGAATTTGCCGGGATATTGGCCACTGGCGAGATGGAAGGCGGCATCCTGGTCCGTGGTGTCGTGACGCGCTTCATCTTCGGGCGTGTCGTCCCACTGCTTTTCGTCGATGGTGGTAAATTCTCCTCCTTTGCGGGGATTGCCGTCGTCGAATGAGCCCGGGTAGAATACCACGCACTCAGACAATACTTCGACCACTGAAAAGCCGGGATGAAGAATGGCGCGCTCGAACATAGCCATCATATGTTTCACCTGAGCAGCGTGTGATCGTGCGACAAAGCTGGCGCCGCCGCCGACGAGCTTTTTCATCGGGTTGATGGGCTGATCGATCGAGCCGGTGGGATCAGTTTTTGATTTAAAACCGATCGGCGAAGTCGGCGATGTCTGTTTCTTGGTCAGACCATAGACGAAGTTGTCCATGATGATGTAGGTCAGGTTGGCGTTCTTACGCGCCGCATGATCGAGATGGTTGCCACCGATTGAAAAGCCGTCGCCATCGCCACCGAAGGCAAATACGTGCAAATCAGGACGCGACAGGCTGATACCGGTGGCCAGCGGAAGGGCGCGACCGTGAATGAAATGCAGTCCGTGCCCGTTTACGAAATAAGGGAAGCGCGACGAGCAACCGATACCGGCGATGGTCACGATCTTCTCGTGCGGGATCTGCAGTTTCTCGAGAACCTTATAAAAGGACGCGAGCACGGCGAAGTCACCGCAACCGGGACACCAGGTGGGGTGATCACCGGTGAGAGCTTTCTTGGTGAGCTTTTCGGGCTCGGCGGCCGGACTGGTAGCTGAGGAAGGCATGATCGGAAAATGTTGGGAAAAGAGAAACGAAAGTGAAAGCGACGACTTTTGATTAAGCGCCAGTGATTTCGGCAACGCCGTCGAGAATCTCGCGGATACGGAACGGCAGTCCGTCAGTTTTTGTCAGGCTGCGAATTTTCGGGTCGCAGTAGCGGGAGCGCAGCATCGTGGCCAGCTGGCCATTGCCGTAGAGGCCTTCATCGTTCATTTCGACGACAATGACGTGTTTGAACTTGGCAAAAATGTCTTCCAGACCGTTGGGCAGGGGATTGATATTGCGAATGTGAATGGAAGAAAGTTCGAGCCCTTTTTCCGCCGCCCTCAGCGTAGCTTCGCGAATCGGACCGTAGGTAGAGCCCCAGCCAACCAGCAATACGTCGCCGCTGCCTGCGCCCTGAATCTCGGGAAGCGGGATCTCCATCGCCATTTCCTTGAGCTTGTTGCGTCGACGATCCTGCATCTTCTGATGCATCACCGGGCTGCCACTGGGATGGCCCCATTCGTCGTGCTCAAGACCGGTGATGATCGGGAACTTGCCACCGGTCATTTTGGTTCCCGGAGGTGCATGTTTGGTACGGCCATCGAGGGGATACGGTTTGAATTCGTCACCGCGGGTTTCCTGATCGAGTTCCGGCTCAATGATGATCTCGTCGAAGTCGGGCATGGCGAACGCTTCGATGCGGGTGGCCAGTGCCTGGTCGGTGAGGATAATCACCGGGCAACTGAATTTCTTCGCCAGCTGGCAGGCTTCGATGGCTACGTAGAAGCAGTCTTTGACGTTCTTCGGCGCCAGCACGATACGCGGCGTATCGCCGTGACTGCCGTAGATCGCCTGCATCAGGTCACTCTGCTCAACGCTGGTCGGAAGACCGGTACTGGGGCCGCCGCGCTGCACATTGATAACCACCAGCGGAAGCTCAGCCATCGAAGCGTAGCCGAGCGCTTCCATTTTCAGTGACAGACCCGGGCCCGAGCTGCCGGTGATCGCAATGTGGCCGGAATAGGCGAACCCGATCGCCATCGAAACGGCAGCGAGTTCGTCTTCGCACTGAACAAAAAGTCCCTTGTACTTGGGCAACTCGGCGCGCAGCTGCTCCATGATGGTCGACCAGGGGGTGATCGGATAACCGGCGCCGTAGCGGACGCCGCCGGCGAGCAGGCCATACACCATGGCGGTGTTGCCGTCGGTGGTGACACGGTCGGTATCTTTCGATTCACCGGCGCGTAGCCCGTAGTTTTCATCGAGAATATTGCCGATCGGATAAGCGAATCCGGCGTCGAAGGCGAGCATGGCATTGCGCAACACGTCCTCGCCTTTGCGGCCGAACTGGCGGTCGATCAATTCAACGACCTTGTCGCGGTCGAGACCGAACATGGCGGTCACCAGCCCTAGCACAAAAATGTTTTTGCCGCGGTCGCGAGCGGTGCCGCCGATCGCTTCGACAGTGGTGCCGGTGATCGGAATGCCGACGTGGCGAACCCGCGTATCCTCAACATTTGCCTCGACGTGATCGGTATCGATGATGCAGACGCCGCCATCCTTGAGCGAACCGATGTGGTCGTCGTAACTGTGCTGGTAAAATGCCACCAGAATATCAGCTTCATCACCTGCGGAGAGCACTTCACCGGAACCGAGATGGACCTGGAAAATCGAAGGACCGCCGGAAATCGTCGACGGAATGGTCATGTAAGTCATGACCTCGCGAGCCGAACGACCGGCCAGTTTGGCTAAAAAGCCGCCGATAGTTTGAATGCCGTCCTGTGAGTTGCCCGCAAAGCGGATCACGGCATTTTGAAGGTCTCCGCTGGTGGAGGTTGGCTCTGAGGGCAAGTCAGACTGAGGTTTCGGAGCCGGTGTGGCGGTAGAACTCATCGTTTTTTGGACGTGTACGGCGAATATGGGATAAAGGCTCCAGCCTAGCAAGGCGCTTTTGTTAAGAAAATGTCGGGCGTGATGGCTTGATTGCGTTTGTCGACAGTGGCTTGGTCTTCGCTTTGCCCTGATAATAATAATACTGAATCGCCATGTCGGAAACGGATTCCTTGAAAACTGAAAGTGAGCTCGTCACGCGCTCGAGTTGGTGGCAGATCTTCTCGGTGTTTTTGCGTCTCGGTCTGACGTCATTTGGTGGACCGACCGCGCATATCGGATATTTCCGTGAGGCATTAGTCGAAACACGAAACTGGCTGACCGATCAGGCCTACGCGGATCTGGTGGCGCTGTGCCAGTTTCTACCCGGACCGGCGAGCAGTCAGGTCGGCTTCGCCATCGGGCTGAAGCGCGGAGGTTGGTTCGGTGGACTGGCAGCGTGGCTTGGATTTACAATGCCGTCGGCGATCGTGCTGACAGTGTTCGGACTGACGGTCACCAGATGGGGCGGCATGGCGGATGGGAGCTGGATGCGGGGATTGCAGATTGCGGCTGTGGTGGTCATTGCGAAAGCGGTTTACTCGATGGCGCAGTCGCTCTGCCCGGACCGATTGCGTGCGACGCTGGCGATTGCGGCGGCGGCAGTCGTGCTGGCGCTGCCTGGAACCGGAGCGCAGGTTGGCGTTATCCTGGTCGGTGGCTTGATCGGCTGGTGGCGGATTTCATCGAAGCATTTCGACGTCGCCGCCGATCTGGAGAACGCGCAGAACCCGGCCTCGCGGATCGGCTGGGTATCGCTGATTCTGTTTTTCGTGTTGTTGTTTGGCTTGCCTCCGTTGGCGGCCACCAGTGGCAGTGAGGCGCTGATGGCAATCAGTGGCTTCTATCGCACCGGCTCGCTGGTGTTCGGTGGCGGTCACGTAGTGCTGCCCTTACTTCAAGCTGAAACCGTCGCTCCGGGATTCGTCAGTCAGGAACATTTCCTCGCAGGCTACGGTGCCGCTCAGGCTGTTCCGGGACCGTTGTTCACCTTCGCGGCGTATCTGGGCAGCGTCATGTCACCGGGGGGGGCGCCACTGCTGATGGCAATGCTCTGCCTGGTCGCCGTGTTTTTGCCCTCGTTCCTCCTGGTCGGGGGCCTGCTGCCGCTGTGGGAAAAAATGCGCACCGTCACGGCCCTTCGCCGGGCCCTGGCGGGCACCAACGCCGCAGTCGTCGGGCTGCTCGGAGCTGCACTCTATCGTCCTGCCTGGACCGGCTCGATCTCGGGCGTCGACGATTTTATTTTTCTGCTGGGCGTCGCCGCGCTTCTACTCGTCTGGAAATGGCCCGTCTGGCTGGTGGTGATCCTTGCCGGTCTGGCCGGTGCTGTTTTTCTCTAGGGCCGGGCTACTCATCCAACTGGCCAAGCTCCACTGACTCGTCGATCAGCATGATCGGGAAGCCATCAGTGATCGGATAAAGGCGCTGGCGATCCTCGCGAATCAGCCCGGCTTCGATCGGATCGACAATCGCGTTGCCGGCAACATTGTTTACGCCCCCGGCAGCGATGGTCTGATTGAGGCGCCGCATCGTTTCCTCATCAGCGAGACTGAGGGATTGCTTGCTTTCCGGGCAGCGCAGCGCGGCCAGCAGAGTTTTGGAAAGTTCGAGCGGCATGGAGTCTGGAGGTCAGTAACGGGGAACGGCGCTGTCGATGCGTTGCGACCAGGCGTCGATGCCGCCTTCGACGTTTTTAACATTGGTGAAACCTTTATCGATCAGCAGTTCGACCGCGTTGGCACTGCGTCCACCGAGTTTGCAGTGGACCAGGATTTCAGAACCCGTGTCGAATTCGTCGGTGCGGTCGGGCAGTTCGCCCAGCGGCACGTTGACCGATCCATCGAGTTGGCAGAGCTCGACTTCGGACGGCTCGCGCACGTCGAGCAGCGTGAACGGCGCGGGATCGCTCATGCGTTTGCGAAGGTCTTCGACGCTGATCGTCGGGATGGTTTTCTGGTCGTTGGGCTGGTTCATTCCACAAAATTCTTCGTAATCGATCAGTTCGGTGATCGATGGATTTTCCCCGCACAGAGGGCACTCGGGATCGCGGCGCAGCTTGAACTCGCGCATCCGGAAACGCAAGGTGTCGAAGTGAATCAATCGACCGATCAGCGGATCGCCAATGCCGAGCAGCAGTTTGATGGCTTCGAGACACTGCAGGCTGCCGATGATGCCGGGCAGCACGCCGAGCACGCCACCTTCGGCGCAATTCGGCACCATGCCCGGTTCGGGTGGTTCGGGAAACAGGCAGCGGTAGCAGGGACCGCCGAGGTGCGGGGCAAACACCGAACACTGTCCCTCGAAGCGAAAAATCGAGCCGTAGACATTGGGGATCTTTAACAGGGCTGCGACGTCGTTGCTCAGATAGCGGGTGGCGAAATTGTCGGTGCCGTCGAGGATCAGGTCGTAAGACCCGGCGATCTGCATTGCGTTCTCCGACGTGAAGGCTGTGTCGTGGCGCTCGATGCCGACCCCGGGATTGATCTGGCTGAGGGTATCGATGGCAGAGTCGATTTTGGGCCGGCCGATGTCATCGGTGCCGTGCAGGATCTGGCGCTGCAGGTTGGTGGCGTCGACGGTGTCAAAATCGACCAGGCCGAGCGTGCCGACTCCGGCAGCGGCAAGGTAGAGGGCCGCCGGCGATCCCAGTCCACCGGTGCCGATGCACAACACACGCGAGCTTTTTAGCCGCAGCTGGCCTTCTTTTCCCACATCGGGAATGCTGATGTGCCGGGCGTAGCGGAGCTGTTCCTCGGGCGTTAATTCGACGGCTTCGAGTCGGCTGGGATCGAGGATGGAGTCCATGGGCGAAGAGAAGAATCCGTGATGAAGGCGCCAATAGCGGCGTGGGTCGATGGTCGCTGTCGCGGGGAGGGGACGCAAACCAAATTCGCAAAGGCCTTGAAGCTGCAGGTGACCGGAGTCTCTAAGATGAGGCGGAGGGGTGTGGCTTGCAAAGAGAGATCATGTCACCAGAGGTTGAAGCTATAATCGGGGCAGCGTTGGGGGCGCGTTTCCGGTGAAGGCGGGCCTTGTGATTCTCGAACACTTCTTTGACGAAGGCCGGGCTTCCCAGCACGACGCCCATCGCGAAGTAATCGATTTTCTTCCGCAACTGCTGATGCAGCGGGATGACACCGGATTCCCGGTCGACAATTTCTGACGGGATTCCGCGCTTAGCGCCTTTTCCGGAGATGCCGTGCCCGGCCCTTTCCCTGCCTTGTCCGAAAAGGTAGATTCGATAAGTTTGTGCAACTTGCCTCCAAGTGACCGGAGGTTGCCCGGTGCCTTGCCATGAGCGCACCCTGCCGTGCAGTTGTGCCAGGCGCCGGCGAGCCGGTTTTTGTCCGGCCACCGCCTCGCCATAGCCGCTCCACCGGTAGTCTTTCGGATCGCCGATGAGTCCAGCTCGCACAGGATTCAACTCAATGTACGCAGCGATCGTCATCAGCGCGTGCTCGTTCCCTTCGATCAGCACTGAACGATAGCGGTCTTCCCAAAGCGTGCCGTTCCGGTCGTGTGTCTGGTTGTACCAACGCGAGAAACGCCATTTCAGCTCTTTGAGAAACACGGAAAGGTCACCCATGCGTGCCTGATAACGAGCGACAATACTGTCCAGCCATGTGTGGGTTCCAGTTGCGCTGGCGGCATTTTCTGCCGCTCGATCGAGTTCGTCGAGCGCGGCGGTGAGGGCTTCGTTACGATAAAGCAAAGGCAACCGTTCGCGCAGCAGCGCGGGGGTCAGCTGAACCGTATCCGCCTTTGCAGGGACTTCGATCAACAGATGAAAGTGATTCGACATGACGCAATAGGTCAACACCCGAACATCAAGGAACGCTTCCAGCCTTCGCATCGTCGCAACAAAAAACTCCTTTTCACCCGGCCCGTAACGATAGGTGCGCTCAACAATCCGCGAAATCACATGGTAACATCCACCGTCCGGAAGCAAAATTCGAGGCAGTGGCATGTCCCCATGATAGCAGCTCATCAGGTTTTCGCTACTTAAAATATGCCTGGCATATTTTACCGGGGAGGCAGGGGGATTGGGTGCTGCGCGGCGGTTTCGATCGATAGTTTGACAGTTTCGAGTCGGCTGAGGTTGAGGAGGAAGGTGGTTGTGAGGTGCTTGGTTTGCTCCGCTCTGATGATTGATTGGTCATGGGATCGCTGGCTGGCCGGATCGAATCATCTTGTTGGTAGGTATCATTCTATGGGATACCGTTCTTGAAGGAGGTGAATGATTTCTTATGAATGGTCGGTCGCTGTCTTTACTGTCCGGATTTTTCACGGTCATTGCCACGGGCATTGCAGGCGCTTCGAATGAGCGCATTACTGACGTGGCATCGGCTCGGCTTGTAGTTGCGAAAAGTTTGCCGTATCTCGCGGCGGAAGGGGATCTATGGATCAAAGAGCGCAAATGCGCATCGTGTCATCATACCGGTTTGTTGATCTGGAGTCATCGGCTGGCTGCGAGCCGCGGAATAGAGGTTGATCACCAACGGCTCGACGATTGGTCGACCTGGATGCTTGAGCACGAACTTGAGCCTCGTGATGACCTCGATGGAAAACCTCGACCGGGTCCGGTAGCGGTCGGCGATCTCGAAGGAGTGGCGCAGTTGGTGCTGGGTGGCACTTTTGCCGAAGCCGTCAGTCGTGATGACGCGGGGGCGTTAAACGGCTTTGTTGAGCTTCACGATTGGATTGTCAAAGGTCAGCAGACGGAGGGAAAGTGGAGCGCCGGTGGTCAGTTGCCGACTCAGAAACGTCCTGCGCTGGAGACGGATATGGCGTCGACGGCGTGGGCGGTGCTGGCGATGGATGTGATACCGGGTTCTGACGCGGGGGCGCGACAGCGTGCGTTGAGCTGGCTGACAGGACCGGGAGCGGTCGCCGCAGCGGATGTGAAAAGCACTGAATGGCTGGCGCTGACGGTGCTGCTGGCGGATCGATTTAAGCGAGCCCGGGATGTCGAAACGGCTACGCAAGTCTTGTTGGCAAGACAGAATGCGGACGGTGGCTGGGCGTGGCTGCACGGTGATCCGAGCGATGCTCTGGCAACGGGGCAGGCGTTGTATGCGTTGTCGGAAATTGGCAGGACCGCTTTGCGATACGAGGCGATTGAGAAGGCACGGAAGTTTTTAGTATCGACTCAGCGCGATGATGGATCTTGGGAAACGAAAAGCACCAAGGAGAAATCAAAAAACAAGTCGACCGACATCTCCAATTTCTTCGGAACCGCCTGGGCAACGATCGGATTGTGCCGCAGTTTGCCGGAGTCTTAGTCGGGAAGTGCCTTGTTGTTGGTTTCCGGTGCAAACAGCAGCACAACGAAGCCGAGTAAGAACAGGGTGCTGAGGGCGGCGCTGGTTTTGGTGAATGACCAACTCAAGTCATCGATCATGAATCCGCGTAGCACCAGAACGGGGGCGGCGACCAGTCGGCCGGCATTGAAGCAAAAGCCGACGCCGGTCGAGCGCAGGCGGGCGGGGAAAAGTTCGGGAAAGTATACGGCGTAGCCGGCGTGCATTCCGGAGACCAGAAAGCCGAACACCGGCAGGTAAGCCCAATAGAAGGGTGTGGACTGTTCTGCGAACTGGGTGAACAGCAGGATACTCGAGGCAAAACCTCCGGCGTGATAAAAGAGAAACGCACCGCGCCGGCCAATCTTCATGCTTAGCGGGCCGAAGCAAAGCATGCCGATAAAACCGCCGGTCATGATTAGAAACAGGCCGGTCATTTCGGCTTTTTTGAGCGAGGTTTTGGCATCGTTGGTTTCCAGCAGGGCTTGCGGAGCCTCGCCGGTGATGGCGGACGTGGACGTGACCATCAGTCGGCCAGCAGCGTCGCTGACAATTTCCATGGCGCGGGCGTTGCGCATCAGATCCTGGCTGCGGACTTTGACCCCCCAGAACGTGGACAGGCCGATGGCTGCCAGACACACGGCGGTCAGGGTTGAGCGCAGTCGCCCGCCGGTGAACAGGTCAACGATGCTGCCGGTGCGTTGGCTGGCGTCGGCTTTGGCCCTGTCGCGGGCTTCCTGCCAGGCTTCGGGTTCCTTGAGTTTGACTCGAATCCACAGGGTCAGCGCGGCAGGGAGGGCACCGAGCAGGAAACACAGCCGCCAGTTGAGTCCATCGATGTCGTGATTGCGCAGGCCTTCGTTGGCGACGATGAAGTATCCGGCGGCGATGGCGAGATAAGAACCGATGGTTGAGGTGGCGTGGAATATGCCGAGCGACTTGACGCGGGCGAACCTGGGAAATACTTCGGCGACCATCGCTGAGGCGACTGCCCACTCGCCGCCAATGCCGAGTGCGACGAAAAAGCGCAGCGCGATGACCTGCCACGGTGCGGTGGCGAAGGCGGTCAGACTGCCGAACAGGGAGTAGACCAAAATGGTAATCATCAGAGTTTTCGCACGTCCGATCCTGTCACTGAGTACGCCGAAGAAAACGCCGCCAAAGGCTCCACCGATTAGAAACAGGGCGAAGGCGTAGTCGTTGTATTTTGCCGCCAGGCCCTCGGGCGCATCGGCGGGCAGCAGGGAGGGCATGGCCTCCTTCATGGTGGTAACGAAGATCTGGCCTTCGAAAATATCGAATACCCAACCGAGTGAGGCGATGATCAGAACCAGCCACTGGTAACGCGTGACGTTGCGGTACCACGGGCCGTCAGGGGGGAGCGAAGCGTCGGATCTCATCGTCGGGCGGTGGCAGTGGGCGGAGCGAATAGTTTGCCGGACTCAAGGCAACAGCAGAATAACGATCAGCAACACGCCGCTGAGAACGATCCAGGTCAGGCAGGTCGACAGCACCACCGTTCGTCCGGTGGCGAGCATGGAGCGCAGGCCGACTTGTAAACCGATCGCGGCCATGGCGAGGGTGAGCAGCATTTTTCCCGCGCTCTGCACGACTCCGCCGGCACTCAGGCTGAGCGGCTGCGAGATCAGCCTGGAGTCGGCGGAAAATTCAAGCATCGGCAGCAGGTGAAAAGTTTTCAGCAGGGCGGCGACGACGAAGCCGACTACGAACCATGGTACCAGACGCAGTGGATTGCCGAGTTTACCTGTGGCCCCGGTCGCTGCGGTGGTATTGGCCGTTCCCGAGGGGCGAAACCAAAGTGCGAAAGCGATGACGACGGGAGCGAGCATGGCGACGCGGCCCAGTTTGATCAGGGTGGCGATTTCTCCGGCTTTTTCGCTGTAGTCGAAGGCGGCGCCGGCGACGGTGGGCACTGCGTGAATGGTCGCTCCGCACCACAGCCCGAACGCGGTATCGGCGATTGGAAACACCAGGCCCACGACGATGCACACGCTCATCGCCAATAGGCCGATGAGATTGACGGCGGCGACCGAGGCAATGAGGTTTTCCTTCTTTGCCTTCAATAAAGGAGCAATGGCCAAGATCGCCGAGCTGCCGCAGATCGCGCTGCCGGCGCCAATCAGCAGGGTGGCCTCGCGCGACAGTCCGAGCCATTTACCGAAAAAGCCGGCGGCGGCGAATGCGACCACCACCGCCAGAATCACCAGGCCTAGAAAGGTCCAGCCGTTAGCCGCGAGCACGGAGAGATCGAGTCCCGCACCGAGGGCGACGATGGCGATCGGGATGAGTGCGGCAACGATCCAGTGAAGGCCCGCATAGGTTTTCTCCGGCAGTTTCACGAAGTTGGCGACGACGATGCCGTAGATCATGGCGATCACCGAAGGGCCGAACGGAATGCCGAAGGGGTTCAGCAGCCATACGTGCGTTAACATGGCGGCACACGTCACGGCGGCGGCGAGGCTTATGCCTGTTAGCTTTGAAGGCGCGCGGTCGGCGGTCGGGGCGGGCGGTGCCCAGTCGATGGCCTCCATCGACCCCATCGACAGATTGGTGTCTTCACTGATCAATTCGAGACCTGAAAACGGGTCGCGAGTGGAGGGCGAGGAAGGCATTTTCAGGAGCTGGAAGCTGGATTTTACGGTTTGAGATTTTTTAATGAAACTGCCTGATGGCTGGCGATTGATTGGTGGGCGGCTTCGCTGATGCCGATCGACCAGGCGCCGTCTATGCCGTCGGCGAACAGCTTGGCAGCCGGATTGCGCACCGCTTCGACCAGATTGGCAAATTCTGCGCCGAGCTCGAAAAGTTCATCGGTCGGTGGCGGTAGGTCGACTTCGATGATTTCACCCTCACGGCTGCTTGAGCTCATGTAGCGGAGTGATTGGCTGGGCACGGCGTCGTCGGTGGCGCCGTCCCATTTGGCGAGGATGGCACCCTCGGTGCCGCACAGCTTGAGGCCGTGATGGTGACCCCAGGCGGAAAGCGTTTGAGTAATCGTCGCGTGGCAACCGTCATCGAATTCCATAATTGCGGAAAAATTATCGGTAAGTTCCGGGTGACCAGTTTGTCGCGATGATGCGCTGGCATAGATCGAAAGCGGTTCGCCGAGGCTGGGGCCGAGTAGCCAGCGGGCTTTGTCGAAACAGTGCACCGGTTCTTCGAGCACCCACGAGCCAACGCGATCGATGTCGTAGCGCCAGCCATCGGCACCGGAGCGGTACGGCCAGCGCCAAAGTTCGAACACGGCATACTGCGGGCGTCCGATGATGCCATCGTCGACCAGGCCTTTGACGGCTGACCAGAGATGCGCGACGCGGCGCTTGAAGCCGACGGCAAGGCGCAGGTTCCTGGCTTCGGCGAGAGCGTTGAGTTGTTGGCACTCGGCGAGACTGGGGGTCATCGGTTTTTCAATGAACAGGTGGCAGCCGGCTTCGAGCGCTGCTTTTCCGCACTCGAAATGCAGGTAGGTCGGCAGTGCCACATCGACGACATCGAGCGTCTCTTTGGCGAGCATCTGCCGGTAGTCGGTGTAGGTGTGTACGCCGGGAAACTGTTCGCGGGCACGGGCGCAGCTGGCTTCGCTGTTCGCCGAGATTGCAACCAGTTCGGCACCGGGTGTGGCGGCGATGGCGCGCGCGTGGTTGCCGCCGAAGCGACCAAAGCCGATGAGCCCAAAACGGACGGGGGAAGAGTCTGCCATGCGCCAGTGTAGAAAGATCGCGGGTGGTGGCAATCACCGGTTTGCGCGAGGAGGGATAATCCTCTTCCCAGTCAGGGCCGATTGAGTTCCCTCCAGCTCGCAGCAGAGGTATTCTTCGAGTTCGGGAATACCGGAGCAGCACTTGAGATCTGCAAGTTTGCCGGTGGCGAGCATGCTACCGGCATCGTTGCGGATACCGATGAACGCGATCTTGTCGCAGACACGCTCGGTCTGGCGGAGGTTGTGGGTGACCAGCACGATCGAGTGTGAGGTTTTCAAATCGAGGATGAGTGCTTCGATCGCTTCGGTCGATTTGGGATCAAGCGCGCTGGTCGGTTCATCCATGAGAATGGCTTGCGGGCCGGTTGCCAGCGTTCGCGCCAGACACAAGCGCTGTTGCTGGCCGACCGAGAGCTGTTGGGCGGGCTTTTTCAGCCGGTCTTTAACCTCGTCCCAGAGGGCGGCTTGACGCAGGGCGCGTTCGGCCGTCTCGGCGCGATCACGTTTCGGCACGACTCCGAGGTGGCGAACGCCGAACAGGGTGTTGGCCAGAATGCTCGACGGAAATACCACCGGTTGTTGAAACAGAATGCCGATCCGGCTGCGCAGCACGTCGGGATCGACATTCGCGGCGTAGACCGCTTCGCCGTCGAAATAAACCTGGCCGCTGACGGTAAGGCCGTGGCTGAGTTCGGTGAGCCGATTGAGGCTTTTGAGAAAAGTGCTCTTGCCGGCGCCGGATGGACCGATGATGCCGAACACGCCGCCACCTGCGATGTTGAGAGTCACCGGGTTAAGGATCGTTTTACTGCCGGCAGTGATGCTAAGGTCGACAGTTGTGAATACGGGATCATCCATGATTGGCTTCTTCGTGAATTTTTAAACGCGCCGGCAGGGCGATCAGGCTGAGGCCGAGAACCAGCATCAACAGGACCAGCGCCGCGCCCCACAGTTTGGTTTTCACCGCCGGATCGAACGAGTCCTGGGCAAGAATGAAAATATGATAGGGGAGACTGAGAACCGGGTTGTCTTTGATTCCGTTCGGGATGGTCGCACCGGCAAAGATCGTCGCGGTGAACATGATCGGAGCGGTCTCTCCGGCGGCGCGTGCCAGACCGAGCATCAGACCGGTGACCAGCCCGCTCAGACTCTGTGGCAGAATCACCGAACGAATGATCTGTGACTGGCGCAGTCCGAGACCGGTGGCGGCTTCGAGGTAGCGCCCGGGCAGGCTGGCGATGCGTTCGATCAGCGTGACGGTGACGGTGGGCAGGATCATCAAGCCGAGCAGAATACCACCACTGAGCCAGCTTTTCCCCCAACCTAACACTTGCACAAATACGACCATGCCGACGATGCCGAACAGAATGCTCGGCACGCCATTGAGAACGTAGAGCAACACCGTCAACCGGCCGCGGTGTGGACTGTCGCGCAGATAGACGCTGTGCACGATCGCCACCGCCAGGGCTGGCGGTGTACAAACCAGCAGGGCGGTGGTGAGCAGAATCAAGGTTCCAACGATATGGTAAAAAATGCCGCCGGCCGCACCGACCAGGGCGATCTGTTCAGTGAAAAATTCCCAACTCAAAGCCGACCAGCCGCGCGCCGCGATGAAGCCAATGATGCCGAGCAGCACGCCGCAGCAGAGCAACGCGCACAGTCCGGTGATCACCCGGCACAGGTGATGAATGATTTTACGTTTCATCGCGGCGGGAGAGGCGTTGCAGTCCGAGCGCGCCGAGGGTGATGCTGATGACCAACACCAGCAGCAGCAGGCCGAGGCCCATCATTGCCGCCCAGTGAAGTGGCTGGCCGTAAGCGATGTCGGTTTCGGAACCGCCGAGTTTACTGGTCAGAGTCTGGCCGGACTCAAGCAGTGGTGCTGGCGAAAGTAGCGACGCCGGCCATTGGTTGTCCTGCCGACCGATCACCAGAAACACCGCAATGGTCTCACCGATCGCGCGACCGAAGGCCAGCAGGACGGCGGCGAGCAGTCCGGGAAACGCCTGCGGCAGCGATACGTGTAAGGCCGTTTCGGTGACATTCAGGCCAAGGCCCCGAGCGGCCATTCGCTGACTCCCGGAAACCCCACGCAAGGCATCATCGGCCAGAGTCATAATGGTCGGCAGCACCATCACCGCGAGCAGCACGGCTGCGGTCAGCAGGGTGTCACCGCTGAGCAGATCGAAGTCCTGAAACAGTTCGTAGATCCAGTTGCGCAGCAACAAAATGCCGAGCAGGCCGTAGACCACCGACGGCACGCCGGCGAGCAGTTCGACGGTGATCTTCAGGCTGAGTCTCAGCTTGCGGGGTATGTATTCACTGGCGAACACCGCCGCAGCGATACCGACCGGTGCCGCCAGCAACAGGGCGATCGAAGCGATGATTACACTGCCGTAAATCATCGGTGCGGCACCGAACTCCGACTGGCGGAAAAACCAGCGGGTTCCGGTGATGAAACTGCTGCCCGAGTGCCGCCAGACCGGCAGGCTTTCCAGCACCAGCAGGATCAGGCCGCCACCGAGGGCGAACAGTGTTACGCCGGTGAATGCCCAGGCGCTCAGTCGCGTGAAATTCAAGCGTCGGCGGCGTTTGCTGAGGGCGGCAGTATTTGGCATGGCTGGCGCTTTCGGAGACGGCAGAGGCGGTGTTTATTTCACCAGATCGGCGAGACCGAGATAACCGTGCCGGCGAACCAGGTCCTGGCCTTCGTCGCTGAGTACGAACTCGATGAACTGTCTGGCATCGCCTTGCGGTTCGCCGTTGCTGAGCAGGAACAGCGGACGGCTCATGGGATAGGAGCGGTCGGCGATGTTCGACCCGCTCGGCTCGATGGTTTCTCCGGCATCGGTTTTGATTGCCAGTGCGAACACAGTTTTGCCATCGGCCCACGACGACGAAAGTTGTGACAGTGCGCCCCTGGTTGAGGCGACTTTATTGCGGGTTTCTTCGTTGCCTCCAACTTCGGGGAAGCTGGCCTGCGGTGCCGTCTCTGGATCGTCATAAAGCCACTGAGCAAAAACCTCCCAGGTGCCCCGGCCGGGTTCTTTATTAAAAAAGGCGATGCGCTGATCGGCGCCACCGAGCTGACTCCAGTTAGTAATCCGTCCTTCGTAGATTTCAGCCGCCTGCGTTCTGGTGATCGATGTTACGCCGCTTTCCCAGACGTCTTTTGAAACGACTAAGGCGACCGCATCTTCGCCGATGTGGATTTCCCGGTAGTCACAATTCGGAAACCTGGCGCGGTCATCATCGCTGATGTGTTTCGATGCCATGCCCAGATCGACCAGACCCTCGCCGAGCATCGAAATGCCACCCGAGCTGCCGCCCCGGGTGTCGATCTGAATCTGCTTTTCGCTGCGTGCCCGCAAAATTTCAGCAGCTTCGGCGACGGGAAGATTCACTGTGGTCGAACCGTTGATCTTGAGCGGTCGGTGCGCAGCGGTCGAATCGGAATCCGGATCGGCGCCCGATCGGGCATCGCGGCAACTGCCCAGCAGGCCGGCCGCCACGAGCGCCGTTATCGCGAGGACCAATGGGGTGGTTGTTTTCAAAGTCGCAGTGGAAGGTTTTCCGGGTGTTCGGGAGATGTCGGCACCAACCCGGGCAAGTCGGTCAGCTGTCAAAATTGATCCGGCAGCAGCCGAGATCGATGCCGTCTTTGCCACTGGCTCTGACAGCTTCCGCCAGGTCGTAAAGTACTGCTTTGCCATCCCGCCGCGAGGTTACCAGACCGCTTTCGCGCAGCACTCGCAGATGATGAGAGAGCAGGCTTTGTTCGATCTGCAGCGCGTCATTGATCTCGCCGACATGGCAGGGCGATTGCATCAGACGACGCAGAATCGCCAGCCGGGTTTTGTCGGCAACCACCTGGAGCGATTCGTGACAATTGCCGGCGGAGACTTCGTGCTTGGGTTTCATGAGGCAGTGAACGGAGTGGAGTAACTGAATAGATATAGAGCAAGTTGACTCAAGTCTACATTCAATTGAGTTCCCGTTCATATCAAGGTCATTGCCTGGATCCGGTGTCCACGGATCGCCCGACGTTCCGCGACCGGGCTTGCGCGGCCGGTGACGACACAGAAAAGCCGGATCGACGCATCGATCCGGCTTTTGTTTCGGGGGCTTTTTTCGGGGGTGGAGTTTGGGATCAGAACGGGATCTTGAACCCGACGCGGGCGATTGCGGCGTCGGCGTGATCTTCGCCGTCAACCCAGTTGTAAGAACCGTCGACGAACAGACCGACGCATCCCATCGAGTCGAAGCGAATGTCAAGACCTGCTCCGGCGCGGTAGAGGCCGTCCGTGCTGCCGTTGGTAACTACGCCACCGCCACCGAATACGTACGGCGCGATGCACAGTTCCTGAATCGGGAAGCGCAGCACCAGGTCAGCCGTGCCGAAATGTTCGACGCTTGGATCCGTGTTGAAGGCGTGATAGCTGATATTGACGCCGAGATTCTCCGTGAAGAACAGGCCAAGTCCAACGCCTCCACCGATCTCGTCCTGATCAGAGAAATCACCGCCGGTACCGGTGAACAAGCCCGAACCGAACAGGCTGAGTTCAGCGCCTGCATCGAAGCAGGGGCAGGCGGGCGGCGGAGTGATAACGGGCTGCTGCTGGACAGGAGCCTTGGAATAGTAATCGCCCGCGGTGGCGCTGGCCAGCGAGAGTGAGAGAATGGCGAGGAACGTTACTGGTTTTTTCATGGTTACTTTGAGTAAGCTGAACGGTTGTTATTATTTTGGGTTAAACGACTTTCCTTCCGGAAAGGGCGTTGATGATGAAGAGCACAACGGCGACGATGGCGAGGATCCACGCGATGTGCACGGCGACACTCATGACACCGGTGAGTCCGAGAACTCCGGCGACAAGAGCGATGATGAGTAGGGTGACAGCTAGTCTGAGCATGGTTGTAGTGAGTTGGATTTCTGCGTTTGAGCTTATTCGATAAGGGAGGCCGCCGGCCGGCAACGAACTGAGAGCTCGGTGGGGGGGCGGCGGCGGCTGCTCTATGTTTCCAATCAGTCGATCGCGTCGCTGAGAGTCCCGAGGGTGGCGATGTGGCGGCGGATGCGAGGTAGAAGCGTGTTGGTGTAGAGATCGAGGCACGCGGCTGTCAGTTCACCGTCTTCAATTGCCGATTCGTAATCGGACTGGCCTTTTTCCTCGCCCTGTTTCAATGAGGTTACGGCCGACTGCTCGCCGATCAGGTTGGCGGCGGCCTGCACCAGTTGGGCGAACTCGCCCCAGGCACCGGAGTCGCGGTCGGGAACGCCGCCCATTTCGATCACGTTCTTTTCCAGATCGGCGACCGATTTGGCGTGATCATTGCGGATGGCACTGAGCTTTTCGATGACCGGATCGGAGGCGAACTTGTCGATCGCCATGTCGTAGGTTTCGACAGCTGAACGCTCGCCGCGCAGCATCTTGTTGCAGGTCTCAATGCAGTCTTCTAAAGATTCAGTATGGGTTGTGGTGGCTTGCATAGTCGTGTGGGTTTTTGTTGGATGCTATGGAGTGCAATCAGCGTGCCAACGCCTGATTGAAATCCTTAATCGCTTTATGGTGAGTTGGTTATGTGACTTTAAGTGATTTGCTTCCAGCCGGCTTCAACGCTGTTTGTGTTGTGATTTGCAAGATTCAGGGGGCGCTAAGTGTGCAAAACACCCGTCGCCCGATCGCTTCGCGTCAGGCGCGGAACCGGTCAGCTGGTATTTGGTCAGTTCCCGGGTTTCCCCCGGTAGCGGATTCGGCTATCATCATCGGTAATCGGCCTGACACTGACGCAGATACTGAATGAAACCGGCGACACCCAAACTGACCCAGCGCGGCGTGGTTGTGTCGTGGCTGATCGTCGCCTTCAGTGTTGTCGGAGTGGTGAAGGTGGATGCCGCCATGGTCATGCTGGCGCTCGTGTTTGCGGCCGCCCTGGTATTGGCGCGCTGGTGGTCACGGCAAAATCTTGACCGCATCGAAGTCGTGCGCCGGATGCCGGAAACGGCTTTTGCGGGGGCTTCGGAGGAAGTTGCATTTGTGCTCGGCAACCGGCGCTCGTGGCTCGAAGCTCGCGACTTGCAGGTTCGAGTCGAGGCCGGCGTGGCATCGAGTGGAGCGATTCGGCCCGGGACCATTCCGGCAGGTGAAGCGGTTGAGGTGATCACCCGTCTGCGTGCGCCGCGACGCGGTTGGCATAGAGGTGGACGTTGGCAGGCGTTGGCGTCGTTTCCCGCCGGTCTGTTCGAAGTGCGGCAGGAGGGAGAGTTCGATGACGAGTGGCTGATTTATCCCTCGGCGGCACTTCCGGCCAGGCTCGCCGATGTGCTCGAGCAGGCGCGCCTGGAGCGGATATTGCGTTGGCGAATGCAGCACGAAGTCAGCGGTGAGTTTCGCGGCATTCGCGACTATCACGTCGGCGACCCTATCAAGGCGATCCATTGGCCCGCGTCGGCCAGAGCGGGCACTTTGATGGCGAGACAATGGGACCCACCGGCACCGCGGGCAGGGCGCATCGGCATTGTGGTTCACTCGTTGGCGGCATCGAGTCGGGCGATTCGGCCGGCGCTGTTCGAGGCGGCGCTTCGAGCCGCCTGCGGGTTGACAAAGCATTGCCAGTCCGAGGCGGTGCGGGTTTCATTTGCAGCGGGGTTCGACGATTGGCGGTTGCGTCGCGCGCCGGACCGGGATCGTTTTCGTGACCTCTATGAATGTCTGGCGCTGGCCAGTCGAGGCGCGGACAGCGATTGGGAAGACGTGAAACAGGCGATTCGGAAAGTGAGTGTTGATTGCGAGCGCGTGTTTGTCATCGGCGATGCGCCTTTGCATGACTGGGAGTCGGACCTGAAAGGGTTGGGGCTTTCGGTGCCGGTGATTTCAGTCAGTGGCGAGGGTGTTGAGGTGCATCGTCCCCGCTTGAAAATTCACGTTATGCCGGTCAGTTCGCTGGGCAATCGCTCAGGCAGCAATGTGAAATCCAAAACCGGAGGGCCGCGGTCGTGAACCGGGCGGCACGGTCATCGGTATGGTTGGTGTTGGCGATGCTGCTCGGTGCGGCGTTGACGGGACGCACGGTGCTCGATTCGGAATTGCCCGCCTGGACGATGCTGGGTTTGGCGATTTTGGCGGCAGCGGGCTGCCGGGGCTTGCGTGGTGGTGGAAAAGTCAGGCAGGCGGTGGTCGCTAAAATTTGGAGTCTGGCGATCGGATCGGCGATCGCCGGATTTGCGATTTGGTATGGGGGGCGGACTCAGGTGTCGACCTGGTGGACGGGCGCAGCCTTCGGGATTTTGGGTTGGGTTTGGTGTCGGGCCTTGCTGGTCAAGGGGGCGGAGTTGGAGGCGTTGCCGCGGATGCTGGCCCTGGTGGCGGCATCGATCATAGTGTGTCAGGTGGCGGGCGATGCGTTGATCGATTACCCGGCTGCGCTGATGCGCAGTGTGTCGTTTGGCTTGGTGTTGCTGGCGATCGGATTGTGGTTGGTAAACGGCGAGTATTCGTCAGCCGCCTCCCGATCTGCGTCTCTGGTGGCACCGGTGCTGGTCTGCTTCGGCGTGGTGCTGGCGCTGCTTTGGTCAGTGGCGCTCGCGCCGGCTCAGGAGCTGGCGTCGCGCCTGCGGTTGCGATTTATGGAAGACGCCGAAGTGGTCAAACTGGAGGACTTTGCGCCGGATCAGTCGACGGCGACCTCGTATGACGGCACCGGCGGGGAGGGCGGGCGAAGTTTGCCGCGTCGGGCCGACATTCAGTTGAGCAATGCCTTAAGAGCGATGATTCGCATCAAGGATCGCGAGCAATTTCAGCAACTGATTCGGCAGCCGGTCTATTTGCGCACCTTGAGTCTGTCGGTGATCATGAGCGAGGGGGATCTGGCGCCGCTGCGCCTGGGTGAATGGCGCTACGATGCGGATGATGGCGAGGGCGATGGCAAGGTCGAGGTCGGTCCGCTGGCCGGTCAAGGCCCGCCGCCGGTGGAGCACACCATTTACATTGAGAGTTCGCAAAGTTCGGCGCTGCCGGTGTTGGCCGGAGTGCGGCGATTTGGTCTCAACGAAGTCTATGAGTATGCCGATGACTGGTATCAGTTGGCGCTCCGTGAAGGACAGGAAATGGTCGCCTACCATGCCTTATCGGATTTTCACCGGGTCGCTCAGGGGGCGACTTTTCCGGCAGACTGGAAGACTGCGAAACCTGAATCCGACGACTATGTGCAGTTGCCGGACAATGATCTGACCGGAAAGCTGGCGGCGAGCCTGGCGCAGTTGGGGGCGACGGATGAGGGGACGGCCGGGGAATCTCTGGCGAAGCGGCTGGAGCGGGTGCGTCAATTTTTGAGTCAGCGGTGCAGTTACAGCTTGGCTTACGAAAACCCTGATGACTTGCCGCCGGTAGAAAATTTTCTCTATGGCGAAAAGTTGGGGCATTGCGAACTGTTTGCGGTGACTACAGTGATGTTGTTGCGCAGTCAGGGGATTCCTTCGCGGGTCGCCTACGGATTCAGCGGTGGCTCAGTGCAGCTGAAAAAGCGTTCGATTGCGTTTCGCGATCGGGACTTTCACGCCTGGGCGGAGGTGTTGGTAGAGGGCCGCGGTTGGGTCATATTCGATACCACGCCGGAGGGCGCCGGGGCTCATTCGGCAGCGGGTGGCGGCGGCCTGCTGCCTGGCTCGGGGATTCCCGATTTCAGTGACTATCAACTGCTGCAGGGAAATGCCGAGGAGTTGCTGGTGCGAAAAACGCCCGTGCCGCGCTGGCTGCGCTCGGGGCTCGATTTTGCTGCGTTATATCTGACCGAGCTTTGCGGGCTCGCTATGGGCGGCTTTCTGGCGGTGTGGTTGGCTCGTGTGGCGCGGCTTCGCTGGTTGGCGCGGAAGCGTGGGCCGGCCACGGAGTTCGGAACGATGGGTTCCGTGTCTCTGGTAGCACCGAGCTATCTGGAAGGCTTCCTGCACCTCTGGGCCGAACGCGGCGTGGTGCGGCGCCCCGGGCAGACGATTCGGGAATTCATCGAGCGACTCAAGGCCGAAGGTCGTTGCGACGGCGAGTTCGACGAACTGCTGCGCTACGTCTATGCCGTGCGTTATGCCGGAGCGGCGCGCGACCAGCGAACCGAGGCTGCGTTGAGGCGGCAGGTGAACGATTTTTCTCATCGCCCTGAACCGGCGGGCGATGAGTAATGGATCGAAGCTGCGGTGCTATTTTTTGATGGTCGAATCGATGCCGAAGCGACCGGATCCGAAGCCGACGATGACGACGCAGCAGGCGAGGTAGAGGAACGCCAGTTCTTTGACCTTGAAGGCGTCATCTGCATGCATGACGAAGCCGGCGACTGCCATGGTGCAGCCCAGGAAAAATGCTGCCGGACGAGTCGCCAGGCCGAGGGCGATGCAGATTCCGCCGACGAACTCAGCGAGAATCGCCAGCCAACCCATGACTTGCGGCATTGGTAATCCGAGCGAGCCGACGGCTTTGTCGATGAAGCCGTCGGGCGATTGAATTTTTCCGAATCCGTGTTGCATCGCCATGGTGGCCCCGACAAAAATACGAAACACGGCATAGCAAAGTTGCGCGCAGTTGCCGTCAGGCTTGCAGCTGCCGAAGAGAAGACTTTTGATTTTGTTCATGGGAAAATTGAGTTGAAAACGGGAAAGGCTCCGAAGCTTTTACCATAAAAGCATACGTGGCCAGCGATAGTTGAAAGTGAGTGACAAAATGGCGCAATGGGCGCGACCTTCGCGTCACTGAATTGTGCCATTATGGCGCTAAACGCTTTGCATTTGAGGAGGCGTCAAAGTGTGTAACTAATTGGTTTTTAAATAGTTAAATGCAAATTTTGATCTCTGGCACACAGATTGCATCTAACTCAAGCTGTTCGCCGATTGGCGATAGATAAATCCAACCCGGTTCGAGTTAATGCGAACCACAACCTCCAATAAATACCATGAAACTTATTCGCTACAACGACCCCCTAAGCACTCAGCTTCGTGCATTCGACAACTGGTACGCGCCGTCGATGTCGCGCGCCTTCGGCTCCTTCGATCGATTCTTTGATCTGGCCCAGGGAGTGGCATCCCGCAATGGTCTCGCTGACCATGGTGCGATCGTTGCCGACCTGTACGAGGACGAGGACAATTACTATGCCCGTGTCGAACTGCCGGGAGTGAAGAAAAAGGAAGTCGGCGTTTCGCTCGACGAACGGCTGCTGACCATCGGCTACGAACGCAAATCCGATCAGGAGGGAGGCGAAAGCGTGAGCGGTCACCGTTCCCTGACAGTCCCGGAAGGCGTCGATGCCGACAAGGTATCGGCCAAACTTGAGGATGGAGTGCTCACGGTCACGCTACCCAAAGCAGAACAGGTCAAGCCGCGTGAGATCAAGGTCAAATAAGGCCCGGTTTCACCAACTCTAAAAACTAACTAATAGAAAGGAAATAAAGTCATGTCTGAAGTCACGAAAAACCCGCCCGCAAAGTCACAGGAAGTCGCACAGCCGACCCGTTCATTGTTCGTTAAGCCGAGCTACGAATCGCATCGCGTCGATGACGAATGGGAGATCAGCGTGCTGATGCCCGGCGTTAAGCGTGAGCATCTGTCGGTATCCCTGGAGAAGGACGAACTGACTCTGGTCGGCCGTCGCTCCGACGAGGTCCCCGAAGCCTGGCGTCCACTGTATGAGGAGCGCGCTCGAGCTGATTACCGCTTGCGCCTGCAACTCAACTTCGATGCCGATCCCGAGCGAATCACCGCGCAACTGGAGGACGGCGTGTTGACGCTGCGCCTGCCGGAAAACGAGGCGGCGAAACCTCGGCAGATAGAGGTAAAATAGTTCCCCGAAACTCAGGTGGCACGGTTCGCTAACGCTGCCGCGCCACCCAACGAAAGCCGGTCACAGGATCTTCCTGCGGCCGGTTTTTTTGTGTAGCTGGCAGGGCGTAAGCGCGGTCCTTGTTTTTGAAGGGGATTTCTGGTTTACTGCGCACATCCATGAGAAATTCCGAAGCGCAAGACAACGAGCGGGGCATTCACGAGATTTATGCCAGTGAACCTGAATCGGCTGACGCGATGGTGTGGGGCAGAGAGGTTGACCCGGTGAGCCGGCGGGGATTTTTCCGCAAGGCCGGTTTGTCGGCGATGACCGCAGCGCTCGGTGCCGAGATTGTTTTCGGCGACAAAATGCCGGCCGGATTGATTCCTGCGGCGCTGGCGCAGAGTCCTGAACCGTTTCGCATCCCCGGAAAGGAAGGGCTCATTGTGCTGAATGACCGTCCCATCAATGCGGAAGCGGCGGCGCACATGCTCGACGACGATGTCACGCCGGCTTCGAAACTTTTTGTGCGCAATAACGGCATTCCACCGCTTCTGGAAAATATCGATCCTGATAAGTGGGAGTTGGAAATCGCCGGTGAGGCCTGCGCCAATCCGACCGTGTTCACGCTGCCGGAGTTGAAGGAGAAATTCAAACATTATACCTATCAGTTGCAGATCGAATGCGGTGGTAATGGCCGCAGCGAATACAACCCGCCGGCGTCGGGGAATCAGTGGACCATCGGTGCGGTCGGATGTCCGACGTGGACCGGCGTGCGGCTGCGCGATGTGCTGGAGAGTTGCGGCATTAAGGACACTGCGGTCTACACAGGCTATCGCGGTGCGGACACGCATTTGTCGGGTGACCCGACCAAGGAGGCGATTTCGCGCGGGGTACCCATGGCGAAGGCGCTGGAAGACGAGTCGCTGATCGCCTTTGCGATGAACGGTGAGGACATTCCCTTGCTCAATGGTCATCCTCTGCGTGTCCTGACTGCCGGTTGGCCGGCGTCGACTTCGGGCAAGTGGGTCAAGCGGATCGAAATCCGCGACCGGGTTCACGACGGTGAGAAAATGACCGGCACCGCGTACCGTGTGCCGCGCAACAGCGTCGCTCCCGGCACCAAGGTTCCCGACGAGGACATGGTTATCATCGAATCGATGCCGGTGAAGTCATTGGTAACGTTTCCCGAATCGGGAGTCAGCTCACCTGCCGGTAAGGCTCTGGCCGTTCGTGGTCACGCGTGGGCTGGTGATCTCGAGGTCAGTAAGGTGGAGGTGTCGATCGATTTCGGTGCAACCTGGACTACGGCGGAAACTTCAAAGCCGGTGAACCGCCTCGCGTGGCAGCGATGGAATGCTGAAGTGACCCTGCCCAAGATCGGTTATTATGAAGTCTGGGCGAAGGCTACTGACAGCAACGGACGCAGTCAGCCGATGATCGTGCCGGGTTGGAATCCCAAGGGTTATCTCAATAACGCCTGCCATCGCATCGCTGTTCAAGCTGTTTAATCCGACCACGCACGATGAAAAGACAGATTATCACATTGGTTCTGGTGCTCACCGGGATCGCTGTCGTGGCCAGCGGTCAAGACGCCGCGGAGGAAGTCCCGATCGACCCGGTCACCGGTATGAAGATGGCGGAGAATTGGCAGTTGGTGATGGCGCATTGCACCGTTTGTCATTCGCCGAAGCAGTATCTCCAGCAACGCGGGACCAAATCGACCTGGACGGACATCATCAAGTGGATGCAAAAACACGGTGGCTTGTGGCCGCTCGATGCGGACACGGAGTCGAAGATCGTTACCTATCTGGCGGAAAATTATGGGCCGTCCGGGTCATTCCGGCGCGCGCCAATTCCGGTCTCACTGTTGCCAAAGAATCCGTACCTGACCGGAGCGAAGGCGGATTTCGAGGAGAAGAAGAAAGCAGGTAAGGTTCCCGATGCTCCCGGCGCGACAAAAGAATGACGCAGGGCTGATGGCGCCGATGCTGAGCTTGCTGTTTCTGGCGAGCTTATGTTCCGGCAATGGATTGATTGCAAGCAGCCGCGCAGGTGAGATTCTGCCTGCGCCGCAGGATGAGCCGAAGCCCGGCAGGTTCGACTTTGTCACGAGGGATGATGCGGTGTTGTCGCAATGGCCGTTTCTCTACCGCAATGATGAAAACCCTGTCGTCCAGTCGCTTCAACTGACAGGGCTCTACAATGGTCAGTGGTATTCGGCCAGTGGCGAAGGGGGGCTGGATGACGACGACTGGGAGCATCGCGCATTCTGGTTAGGAGCAAAGTTGAGACTTTTCGAAGATGCGACGTTTCGCGCTCGCTTCGATGTCAGGACCCCCGACCAGTTTGGTGATGGGCGGGTTATTGAGTCGCTGGAAGACACTTCGTTGGTGTGGGAGGCGAACGACGATTTTACGCTGCGTCTCGGGAAGTTTAAGCCCCGGGTGACACGGGAATTTGTCACGCCGCGGCAGGCGCTGATTTCGTTTGAGCGCTCTTTGCTGGTTAATCAGGTTCGTCCCGACAAGGTTGGCGGGGCGCAGGTTGCCGGGAAATTCGGCGACTACGATATTCGCGCGGGCGTATTCTCAGGGGCGTTGACCGGGGACTGGGATTTGCCGGATTTCAGTGGTGGGCTGGGTGGCGCGCTGAGTGTGGCGCGCGCGCTCACCGACCACACCGGGCTCCGCCTCGATTACTTTTACAACGATGGAAATTCCGGCAACAATGGCTTCGCTGACTATGGTCATTTGGTGTCGCTGAACTCGTCGAGTCATTGGGACAGGCTGGGCGTAGTGACCGATCTCATCGGTGCTACCGGCATCGATGGTGCGGGTGATGTCGCCGGCGTGGTGCTGATGCCGTGGTACGACCTGACTGATAAACTGAAACTGGTTAGCAGGTATCAGTTGTCGGCATCAAATTCGAATGATGGTATCCGACTGCAGCGCCGCTATGAGCGAACGGTGGCGACACCGGACGCTGAGCGGGGAGATCTTTACCACGCTGCTTATCTTGGCCTGAACTATCAAATCAATGGCGACAAGCTCAAGCTGATGAGCGGCCTCGAGTATTCGCATCTCGACGGAGCTGTAGAGATTGATGCGTGGACTTTCTTCGCCGGTGTACGGCTCTATTTTTGAGCTACGGGCGAAACGCCAAAAAGGGCGACGCATCTCTGCGCCGCCCTTCGATTCGGTAAGGATAAAATTCTCAGCAATCCTTCC
Source organism: uncultured bacterium (assembly GCA_965367965.1). GTDB lineage: Bacteria > Verrucomicrobiota > Verrucomicrobiia > Verrucomicrobiales > DEV007 > JBBKXR01. Next base: position 45,098 of record CBDULB010000016.1, read on the forward strand.
TTAACAAATTGAATGTGCCTTACCAGCTGATGCGGATGCCCGTCGTGACTCCCCAGCCGTCGTAGGCGCCGCCGTCGTTGGCGTTATCAGATGCCGTGGTGTATTCGACACCGGTCTGCCATTTGAGTTTGTGACCGCACAGGTAGTAGTTCAATCCAGCGTAAAATTCGTGTGCTTCATCTGCGCGACCGCTCACCACACTACTTTCGTAGCGGTCAAGGCGAACGCCGTTGTCACCATCGCTGGTGATGTAGGTGTAGCTGCTTACCAACTGCACTTTTTCGGTGAGGTTGTAGAACGGCATGAGCTGGAAGGAGAACAGATCAGGTTGATTGAAATAGCCTTGGCCCACGGCAACGTCGGTTCCGATACCCCAGTTGCCCTGCTCAATCCAACTGTTCAACGAACCAACCTGCGAAAGACTGCGGGTACCGTTGTTCTCGTCTTCCTCGTTGTAGACGTAGTCAGCTCTGACGATGGCTTTCTCCACTCCGAAGGCGTCGGCGAAGTCGTAGCCAATCGATGCCAGACCGAAATAGCCGGCGTCGAATTCCCCAAATTCAGGATTGGTTCGATCTCCCGAGTAAGCACCGAAGTTGTAGATCCAATTGCCGACCTCGCCACTGATGCCGACGCCACTGAAGTATTCACTCGTGAACCAGAGGTTGTTTGAAAGGAGACTGCGTTCCAGACGAATCAGTTTTTTTGACGAGGTGCCACCGTCGAGTGTGAAGTTGGCGCCGATCTTACCGACCTTCAGTTCAAAGGCGTCACTGGGAGACCAACCGATGTAGGTGTCAGTCAGTCCATTGTACGTCGGATCGTAGTTATTCAGGTCGAAGTCAGCTTCTGAGTGAAGTGTGAAATTTTGAAACAGGCCGATTTTGAAACCGCCGCGAACTCGACGCCAGAGCACGTCGTCGAAGCTGTCCTCACCTTCGGCATCGTAAAATGCGGCGTCGGCTTGGAGACGACCCGTGAAGGCAAATTTCTGCAGAACTGGATTGTCTTTGTTAGAATACCAAGTCGCATAGTCAAAAATATCACAGACGCTGAAGAGGGGTGGTTCCTCGATTGGACCCGGGGCGGCGATCACGCCTTTGGCATCGCCTGCACGGCTTTGGGCTCCTGCGGCCAAGGTGAGACCGCAAGCCAGAGCGGCGAATCGTTTTGATAGAGTTTTCATTTTGGGAATAGACTGAATTTCGGATCTGAGGTGCGCAAGTTAAGTTGCGAGTTCGTATCTCTTTGTTGTTGTATTAGTTGTTGGATTTTGTTGGCGAAAGGCAAGTGGTAATCACCAGTTTATCCAGCGGGTTTGACCCCGCCGCACCTGCCGCTGCTCTATGTAGCGCGGTCTTGAAAAGTCAAAAGCGATGGAATGTGACTTTTCCGTTTCTTTCGAATGTCCCCGGGCTCAAATCATGGCGATGATGGCGCTTATCGACTTCGCAGCTGCGGCGGAACTTGCCGTTGCATGAATGAGTGCACATTGTCTCCACGTGCGGGTCGCTCTTCACCATGGCTCGTGGAGGGGCGCGAAAAGAGCTCAGCGCACGGAGATCGAAAGGCAAGTCGAAGCCGAACCGGCTCCAGTTGCGGCCGCCGACGAAGTGCTCTCAAAGGTCGACCCGGCGGCGGGCGGGGATTTTTCTCGAAGCTGTTTCGAAAAGCCGACGGAACTACCCGGTGGCAGTCCTGCGGATTTGCTCTCTAAGCATCAGCACATTTTGCCAGGCATCACCCGACTCTGCGACAACGGGTTCGACATCAATTTTGTAGGGAGCGCCCGGGTAGGTTCTGCACGGTGTGCCGCAGTTTCGGGCGAACACCATGCCGTGATAACGACCGCTTAAGACCAGGTGAGAACGACCGATGACATCGAGTGCTTTCACAGGGTCGGCACGATCACTGAGCACAACCGTGGCCGTTGGATATTTTTCTGAGAATTCGTGAGTCTTTTCGTCACCGATCGGTCCTCCCATGTTGAGGAACAATAGCCGGGCGTCCGGCCACCTGGACCGGGCAGACTGAATGTCTTGTTCGATTTCAGGATTGTTGGCGCTGACCCGGCCCGCAGGCACCACCGTGACGGTATCGGTGGACTTCAAGATATCCACCGGCCGAAACAGATAGGCGAGATCGGGGGCGTAGCTGGCGCAGATACCGTAACCGGCGAGGATGTCGACCGAGTGTTTCGAACGAAGCTGAATGAAGCTGGCTCGCCGCAACAGCGGAAGCCATTGTTCGACCACGGGATCGATGATGAATTTTTCACTGTCGGCTTCGGCGCGATCGAACTGAAAGTCGCAGCTGATCATCCCGAAGGGAATGGCGAGTTTCTCCGCCTCAGCGACATAGTAACTCATGTATTCAAAATGAGCGTCGCCGTCGCGGTGCCACATTAATCCGCCGCCACCGAATACCATCAAAGCCGTGTCCGGGTCGAGTCCGTCGACCGGGTGGTTTGAATTGAAGCACTGCGTCTCCAGTCGCGGAAAAAAACGCCTCCACAAAATCGGGTAGGTATCGTCGCCTACGTTGCCGTATCCGGACGCTCCCACGAAGGCGATTTTCATCGATGAAAATGAGGTGGCACTCGTCCCGCAGATGGTAGGTCATCGGCGCAGGCCAAGCTGCCTGATGTGCTATCCCGCCTTTTTGAACGTTCGGGGAACTCGCCTGCTCGCGGTCGCCAGGTTCAGAATTCGGTTAAATTGGCCGGCAATATCGGTCCATCTGAATGGAGCCTGATTGACCCACTCGCGCACGGCCTTCGCCGATTCAGCTCGCAATTCTGCCGAACGATACATTTGGTCGACTGCGTTCACGAATGGCAATCTGTCGGGAATCGCGCCGATGGTGTTGATGCCCGGATGGGCGAGTTGTGTTGTGCAGTGGATCCGCTCGACGCCTTTGCCGGTCCACTCTCCGAGCGCTGCCCAATCGGGAACGATTTGCGGCACTCCGTGTGACATGCCCTCCATCGTCGTCAGGCCCCAGCCCTCGCCCGAAGTGGTGGTTACCTGCAGGTCCAGGGCCTGGTAAATGAGCTGCAAGGTTGATTGGGAAACGGAGCCGATCGTTCCGCTGCCATCGCTGACGATGACCCGTTCGGGCACCCCATGGTAGTCAGCCAGACGCTTCAAGTCCCAGCCTTCATTGCTGTTCGAGCAGTGCAGATACAACCAGGCGTCAGCTATGTTCCTTTCGTGAACCCAGGAGGCGAAATAATCGACCGTCAGATCGAGACGTTTACGTGGTTGATTGCGGTTTACGTTTCCGATCAGAAAGGCGTCGTTGGGTAGTGAGAGGTTGAGCATTTTTCGGGCTTCGCGCTTGCTGAATGCCGTTGGGGTTGCTGTTTCGACACCATGCGGGATGACGTGGCGGGGACCATTGAAACCCGATGACCGTGCTTCGCTGTGTCCGAATTCGGTGTACCAGATAGCGGCTCTTAGACGATTCAAAGACTGAATTTCGTCGGGGTCGAGGTTGGCACCGTCGACCGGCATATAGGCAACGATGGGAACATCGACCCGGCATTCTAAAAACCGGGCGACGTTCCACCAGTCATTGTTGATTACGACTACGTCCGGTGCGAATCCGGCGACGAGGTTGGCGAAATTATCGATGCCCCACATGTCGTCAATCTGGCAGGCGGGGATCACCGGGTAGGGAAGTTCATCACTCGCTTGGTCGCAATTCACGCCGGATACCAACACGTTCCATTGTTTGCATAGCCGGCCGACAATGGCGTGGGTAACGGTGGCGAACCCGGTCGGCACCAGAGCATCGCCGATCCATAACAGGCGAGGTCGGTCGCACCTGAACTGCGGCAGTGGAGCATCGGGTTTGTTGAATCGCTTAGCCGGAAGCGGTAAATTTTGGAGGTATCCGCTGATCGCGGCATTGCTTTGCGCATGGGGCGGGGATGGGGTCTTGATCCGGAGTGGCTTTGTTGCGATCATTATTTCAGAAGATGGGTGATAGAATCAGGCGGCCTTCAAAACTAAAATATTCGCCAATCGATAGTGCATTCCGGCAGTGAGTTTCGAAGTCGTTCGCTGCCGTTGTGAGTCAATGCCGGAAACTGGCTTCCTGCGGGTTGCTCAAACACTGACAGAACCAGCAAGTCGAGTTTGCTGAATTTGCCGAGAACATCGATGCAGTTATCCGACACCGCCTGGGTGTTAGCTATATTCAGGCCGTGCAGGCGGTCCGACAGTCGTGAAAGTTCGGCGGCCCCTAGGGGTGTTATGGCCGTCGACTGCAGGTTGATGTTGGTGATTTCCGGAAGTCGGTAGCAAAAGTCGACCAATACTTTCAAATCGGCATCGGTAAACTCACTGCGGTTCTCCAGACTGATTCGCCAGATTTCGAAAACGCCATCGGGAAGCTCAGCGCTGGAGTAGATATTTTCGTCTTTCGTGCGAATTTGAAGAAATCCGCCTTTCCGGAAAACCCAGTTGGCCAGTTGCCGGCTGACTTGTTCAAATTCGATTGTCGACAAGGGGGCAGGGGGTGAATTCCCGGGGTCACGGAATGGGAGGTTTCCTGCCTGCCACGAAATCGCGAGAAAACCGAGGCTGCCCGGCAAGGCGATGGCCACGAGAGCCGTGGTCAACTTGCGGAGCAGAGTCGCCGGTGGTCTTGAGCTGGCTCCGCGTGAGTTGGCTTTGTCAGAATCGAAAGCATGACTGAGATCACTTGCACGCTGATAGCGGTCGTCGCGGTTCGACTGCATGGCGCGGTTGACCACCTCGTCGAATCGCTGATCCGTACCGGCACATTGTGAGGGGGGAGCCCAGGCTCCTTTGGGTACTGTGCCGGTCAACATTTCGTAGATGACTACTCCGAGGGAATAGATGTCAGTCCGGTGATCGATTTCGCTGTCCTCGACTGCTTCGGGTGACATGTAGGCAGGGGTCCCGACGCTGACTCCCGGGGCTGAGACCTTGCTCAAGTCGCGGTCGTTATCGGACAGTTTTGCCAGCCCGAAGTCACCGACCTTAACCTTCCCCTTTGTATCGATCAGGATGTTGGCCGGCTTGATGTCGCGGTGAATGATCCCGTGGTCGTGGGCGTATTGGAGCGCGTCACAAACTTGATTGATGATTGGCAGAATCTGGTTGGCCTGCAATTCGTGATTGCGGATCAGGTGTCGGAGATCGGAACCTTCGACGAATTCCATTACGAAGTAGAGGTGGCCCTCACGGGTCTCACCGAAATCGTGAACGGAGACGATATTGGGATGGCTGAGACTCGCCATGGTACGTGCTTCGCGCCGGAAGCGTTTGTCGAAGCCGTGTTCTTTGCCGAAGTTCGGTGGCAGAAGCTTGATTGCCACGGTTCGATCCAGCTGCGGTTGCCGGGCTTTGTAAATTGCTCCCATCCCGCCTTTGTCGATGAATTCGATGAATTCATAACCGGGAATGAGTTTGCTGAGTTCGTCGATCGATGGTGGAACGAAGCTGGCCGGACTTACAAACTTGCGTTTAGCCTTATCACCTTTAGGTGGATCCGTTTGGCCATCATTTTGCGAATCGTTGGCTTCCATCTTTGCACGTTAGTCTCTAAAAACTATCGATTCGGTTGCGGTATGACAATATCGAAAGTTTCCAATCTTAAAGGGTCGTCACCTCCCGGGTTGTGGTTTCCTTTTTACGGTGGCCTGGGAGATATTCTGTTACGTTGTTATCAGACACGCTTTTGGCATTGCCTCGAAGCGGCAGGGGGGCGGGTCGGTGTTGTCGTAGCTTCGGTAAATCCGTATGCAACAGAACTATTTCGATGGCACATCAATCGTAGAAATATCGTTCTGTTCGATCTGGGCCATGCCCTGACTGAGTTCGAAAGTCAGGGGGTGAAAGGGGCCGATCTCCACGAAGCACTTGCCCGTTTTGCCGGACTGTCATGGCCGGGGAAGTACAACGATTTCCTTGGACCGCCACCGGTTGACTGGCAACCGAAGTTTTTCGCTCCAGACTATCTGGACGAACGGGGGCATGTCGTTTTTCATCCTTTCGCGGGACTTGAGCATAGGACTCTGACTGCCGCGCAGGTCAAAAGCGTGCTCGCAGTGTTGGGTAAACTTCCCTGCAAGGTGTATGTGCCTTCGCGAGATTTTATACGGCTTCGATCAGGTAGCGCAGCACACGGAGCCGAGGACTTCCCGGATGATCTGGAGCTTCCTGATAACGTTGTGGTGTTAAAAAACCTTTCGGTGCCTGCGACCATCAATTTAATTCGCAATGCGGTGGCCTTCGTTGGAGCCCATTCCTCGCTGGTGTTGGCGGCGGCGTGCGAGGGGGTGCGGTCGCTGGCACTTTACCCGGCATTTCTCGCGGAAGAGTTTGCGGCCCGGCGAGGCTACGCCTTTTATGCCGCGTTCGAGCACATGACCGCATTGTCGTTTCCCGAGGTAGACGCGACGGCTGTCGAAACATGGATACAAGCGGTGTTTGAGCCCGAAGATTTCGGCGATCACGCTGTCGAAGGTCAGCGGGTTAGAGCCACTGCCGAATGGGTCATTGAGCAGGGGGGCTCGGTCAATATTGATTGGTGTTCAGCGCCCGATTTTTTGTCGCCTGATGAGAGGAACACGCGACGTTGTCAACCGGTCCGCTGCCGTGAAGAGCTTCCGGGAGGGCGATTCAAACTCTGGCGAATCAATTTTGCAAATTGCGCAGAGTTCGGTGACGACGATCTGGTCGCGTTGACGCTGATCGCTCAGGGGGTGAACACCGTTACCAATTTAAATCTCAGTGGGACGGCGGTGACGGCGGCCGGCATCGCCAGGCTCGCTGAGCTGGGGATGGCGCTGCGTAAACTGAACCCCGGCCAGGTCGCATCGACTGGCGGTGGACTGGAAAAAATCGCACGGCTGTTCCCCGGGTGCGAAATTGTAACGGTGTGACCCCGGGGCTTACTTAGCTGCGTTGAGCCGGGCCTTTTCCACTTCGGGGAGAGGCGAGATCATTTTCAGACCGCTTGGTACTGAATCAGGAATAGTGTGACTCAAGTCGTGTGCCGAAGGGCTGGTCAGTGATTTCAGGAATGCCAGTAAGTCGTTGACTTCGGCATCCGTGACCGGTGGTTCAATCGGCGGTAGTTTGTCGGTCAGCGTGCGGCGCAGGAGCCTTTGCACGACTTCTTTTTTGCTGTGCACCGCACCGCGGAATTCCGGTTCCAGTTGGGCGGGGTCATAGGTGTCGAGCGCGTGAATCGGATCGAAATGATGGCGCACTGCCGCTTCGAGCGTGGTGTAGGCGCCATTGTGCATGTACGGCCCTGTCAGTTCGACATTGCGCAACGGCGTGGTGCGGAAGGCATAGGCCTGATCCATGCCGGCGTTGCTGCGGTGAGCGACGCCGTAGTCGGCATCTTCTTCATGATCGGGGCCGGGGCCGATCGGCATGACGCCAATATTGTGCATCTCCTGATCGGTCTGCAATCGGCCGCTGTGGCATTCGACGCAGTTGGCACGGCCGTAGAACAGTTGTGCGCCGCGCAGCTGGGCGGGGCTCAGCGCCGAGTCGTCGCCGGCGAGGAAATTGTCCCAGGGGCTGTCGAGCAAGGTGTAAGCGTCAATTTCGAAAGCCGCGATGGCTTTTGCGGCTGAAGCAAAATGCAGTTTGTCGATGTCTTCATCTGGATAGGCCGCGGCGAACATCTTACGGTATTCATCGAAACCGAGCACGCGCTTCATCAGGTGTCCCCAGATCTTTTCCTCGTTCTGTCCCAGCTCCTGACCGATCTCGTTGTGGCCGCCACTGACATCAGTCTCGCCTTTTGAACCGCGCATTTCGTCATCGGAGAGAACCGGCATCATCGCCTGCGCTTCGAGCACGTGGGTGATGGTATCGGGCATCACGACTTGATAGAGACCGGGCGATTTTGGGAGGCGCATGGTGTTGACGGCAAATCTGCCGTCTTCCGTTTTGTGGGCGCGTCCGTCCCAGAACATATTGCGCCACTCAGAATCGCCGCGGTTAAAGATCTCCGGCGAGTTGCGGGGCGTGAAGGGGTGCGGGGCTTTGCCGGTTGAAAAGCCGGCGAGCACACTTTCGCCGTTGCCGAGATCGATCAGATTAAAGCCGACCGGGAGACGTTTGTCGTTTTCATTGGTGTAGGCGGCGGTGCCGACAGCGCGGGACCGACCGTCTCCGGTAAACGCGTCAGGGTGGTGGCAGGTCGCACAACTTACGTCGCGGTTGCCACCGATGACAGGATCGAAAAACAGCGCCTGACCGAGATCGAGCAGTTCCTGAGAATACTCAGGTGCGGGCTCCAGCGGCGTGACGTTATGCTTTTCCAACAGCGATCGAAGCGTGGCAATCTGGCTTTTCTCGTTGGCGCTCGCAGAATAGGACCAGCTTGCCAGTGCGGTGGCGCAGGCCAGGGCGAGAGTGAGTGATACGTTTTTTTGCAACATGGCGGGAAGCTCGGTTGAGTTTACGTTGTGGAGAATTGTTACTGGTTTGCCTGGTTGCGACGCAGCGTGATGACGCCCGGCTGAACTTCGACATTACGCGTCTCTTCGGTGCCATCCGGCCAGCGGATTTTGAGTGCCGCTTTTTTGGTGTCTTTGGGCAGCGCGAACACGAGGTCGGTTGATGATTGGGTCAGGTAGCTGCCGCCGCCACTGATTTCAGCGGTCTGCACGGGCAGCGGGGCAGCCTCGAGGCTGACCCGGGCCCCGATTCCGGTAGCGTTGCCGGGGCCGGCATCGAGTCGAAGGCTGAGCGAAAGGTTGTCGTTCCGACCGGCGGTGCGGTTGATGAAGATTTCGCTGCTGCTGTTGTTAACCCCGACTACGAAATCTTCACGGCCATCGGCATTGAGATCGATGGCGGCGAGACTCTTGGCGTCGCCGGGCACTTCCAAGCCACTTTCGCGCGGCCAAACCGCTTCGAACGGAGCCTTGGCATCGCCGGTGCCGCGCAGTAGAAAACTCAGGCCGGTCTGGATCTCATCGATTTCTTCATGAGGCGCGAACAGGTTCTGGACGAGGTAGCAGTCAGGGTGGCCGTCCAGATCGATATCGCGCAGCACCACACCAAAGCTGGGAGACGTCTGACTGATCCGGGGCAGGGGGACCATCTCGAAATGGCCTTCGCCATCGTTGATCAGGGCAACGCTATCCATCCGGTTGGCGCGGTACACGGTCGACTGATTGAGTCTGTCGAGATCGTAGATGCCGTTCAGCGGGACGCTGGCGTACTCGTGATAAGTCTGCATTTTGTCGCCGATGTAGGGCATGGCTTTCATCGAAGCCATAAAGCCGCGCCAGGGATAACAGATCTTGTTGCCCTGTTCCTCGAGGAAGTGTGCTTCGACGATGTGCTTTTTGCCCGACTTGTCGAAGTCACCGTAAAAGATGAGTTCCGGCGACTCGAGTTCGGCGCGGTAGGGAGTGTTGCATCCGAGGTTGGTGGCGACGTAATCGATATCGCCGTCGCCGTCGAGGTCGCGTCCGTCGATACCGGTCCACCAGCCGCGTCCGGAGATGCCTTCGCCGTCGAGATTGGCGGCAATCGTGTCGTCGACGAGAATGCCCTTTTTGTTGCGGAAAAGTTTGATCGGACCCCAGTCGTGAGTGACCAGCAAGTCGACCCAACCGTCATTGTCGACATCGCTCCACAATGCGCCGGTGACCATTCCGGAACGCTGCAAATCCGGAGCGAGATCGGCGGTGGCCTTGATGAAGCGCCCACCTTCGTTGACCAGTAGCACGCTCTCCGGTGCGGTCGGGTAATCGGCGGCGATGGACCGGCTGCCGACGTAGAGATCGAGGTCGCCGTCGCGATCGAAATCGGCGGCAGCGACGACGCCGGAATTGTTCTGCAGCAGTGGAATGGCCCCCTGCGGCGCCGCTTCGAAGTCGCCGTTGCCTTTGTTCAAGTAAAGGCGGTCCCGCAGCATCGGCGAACCAACGGGAAATTCGGTGCTGCCGCTCGACACGTAGAGGTCGAGATCGCCATCACCGTCAGCGTCGAAAAATGCCGCGCCCATGTCTTCGAACGGGGCATCGATAGCCAGCACTGCTGACAGACGCGGTTGCAAAATGATCTCGCCGGAACCTTTTTGAGTGGCATTGGTGAATAACTGGCCTGCCTGATCGGCCGCGCCGGCAAGGAACATGTCGAGGTCGCCGTCGCCATCGATGTCACCCCAGGCCTGGCCCGGTCCGAGCTGCGACAACTTAAACGGCAGCAGCGGTTGTTCGGCGAAATCGTCGAACTCGATTTCTTTGTGCGGAAATTTTTGCAGGGCCAGCGATTCTTCGAACATCGGCGCTTCCGGCTGGCGGGTGCGTACCGGCGGATCCTTTTCCATTACTTCTTCCGGTTCTGTGATGGTGAAGTGCTGGTCGACCTCGAGATCCTTGAAGGTCTGCTTTTGTCCGCTCGGCCATTCAACGCTCAGCGACGCGATGGTGGTGTTTTCACCGAGGCCGAAATGCATCAGCGGTTCGTCGGCATCGAGGAAGCCGCCGTAGGGAAACAGTTGCCGCACCTGACTGACACCGTCGGGAGTGACGACACGGATCAAGGTGCCGATACCGCCGGGATTACTTTGTGTGCCTTTCAGATTGATGGTGATCCGATGACCTTCAGTGCCGGCGTTGCGGTAGACGCTGATAGGGTCCTCCAGATTAGAGGTGACCAGTTCCAGACGGCCGTCACCGTCGAGGTCGCCGAGCGAAGCGCCGTAGGACATGCCCAGATGGTCGAGGCCCCAGGCGGCCGATTTGTCTTTGAAGTGAAAGTCACCATAGTTTTTGTAAGCGAGATTCTGTTCGCGGCGTTCGGGGGTGTTGACGTAGTGGTCCCAGTGCGTTTTACCAACCAGTTGGGCGTGATTCAGCGACGGCAGGTCGGAGTGGTTGAATTGGCGGGGGACGCCGTTGCAGAAGAACACGTCGGCGAGGCCGTCGCAGTCGAAATCGGCGCTGCGAATCGCCCAGGTCCACTCGGTTTGCGCGAGGTCTGCCATCCAGGCACCCTCGAGAAAGCGGTCAGTGCCGGTGTTGATGTGCATGGTGTTGCGCATCAGTTGTTGTGGCCCGCCGACATCTTCGAGGTTATCGTGACGCTCGCCCATGGACGCCATCGAAGCTTTCTGCATGTAGTGCGTCTTGGGCATCATGTCGGCGAGCAGGAAATCAATCAGGCCGTCATTATTAAAATCGCTCTGCACGGCGCCCATCGAAAACCACGTGCTGTGGCGGACGACGCTCTCAGCGACTTCGGTGAAGGTGCCGTCGCCGTTGTTGCGATAGAGAAAGTCGGGGCTGCTGAAGTCGTTGCCGACATAGAGGTCGGGCCAGCTGTCGTGATTGTAGTCCCACCAGGTCGCTGAGTTGCCCCAGTGTCGATCAGTCGTGATGCCGGCTTCTGCCGTGACGTTGGTAAAGCCTTTTTCGCCGTCGTTGCGCATCATGTAGTCGGGGCGGCCCGCTTCAGTGTAGAGCAACTCACCATTGTCGCCGCGTTTGTCCTGAACCATGGTGTACCAGCGGCGCCACTCCTGTGCGACCTCGAGCTTGCCGTTTTCAGATACGATTCCGATTGGCTCGGACGGGCGCCCGTTTTCGCGGTAGATTTGGTGGGTTAAAAGATAGACGTCGAGATCACCGTCGCGGTCGTAGTCAGCGATGGCGGCGACCACGCAGCCATCGGCAACGTCCAGGCCCAGATCGGCAGCGCTTTCAATGAAGCTGACCGGGGTGCCCTCCGGTTTGCGTTTGCCGTCGACGATCAGCTGATTAATGAACAACTGGTTGGGTGCGTCGTAGTTGCACAGGAAAATGTCGAGGTCACCGTCGCCGTCGATGTCGGCCAATGAGACGCCGACCGCCCAGTCCAGATTACCTCCGGCGAGCCCGGTTTCCTCGGCTACGTCTTCAAATTTGAGGTCGCCGGTCTGCAGGTAAAGCGCGTTTTTACCGGGTCCATTGCCGACAAACATATCAGGTTTGCCGTCGAGATTCATGTCACCGATGGCCACCGCTCCACAGGCTGAACTTGAGTGATAGGCACGCCGCAGGGGGTGATTGACGTCGATCGGGATGACCAGATCGACTCCGGTTTCCTCGGGGGGCATTTTCTCGAACAAGGTCTTGCCGTCGAAAGTGCGCGTTGATTTGGCCAACGGCTTAGCGACGATCAGCGAATCATCGCTACTGGCTTGAGCCTGCAATGTCCCGGCGCCGGCAACGACTGAAAGTGTGCACAGCAAGGCCGCAAGGGTGCCGGCGGTAGATGCTGATTTACGGAAATTGGGAAAAGTAAGCATAATTGCAAAACGAGTAAGGCCTCGATAATGTTTCACGTTCGACACTACCTAGTCAAGGCTGCGACGCCTGAGATTGACGTTAGTTTGCCTTGTTTCAATTGGGCTAAATGTGACTTGGCGCGGTCCGGCCGAGCGGCTACTGTTGCGCGCTTCCTATTGATATTCCTGCCTTTTTAGCCTTGTTACTTTCCTTCCAGACCTGCTCATGAATCGAACCGCGTTATCCACTCGAGCTTTTGCCTTTCATCTGGTTGCCATAGCCGCCCTGAGTGCCATCACGTTCCCCGGGGTGCTGCAAGCTCAGCAGAAGAATCCGAAGAAGAAGCCGCGTCCTGCCAAGTCGCAGCAGGTCGGTCCGGCGGTCAACGAGAACAAAGCCACTCCCGTGGACCGCATTTCCGTCGCCGAAGGCTTTGAGGTGGAGCTGCTCTACTCCGTTCCGGGCGAGGCGCAGGGTTCGTGGGTGAATCTGTGCACCGACAACAAGGGGCGCATCATTGTCAGTGATCAGTTCGGCGGGCTGTATCGTTTTGCCGCGCCGCCGGCCGGCCAGCCGCTCGATCCCGCTTCCGTTGAAAAGGTGCCCGCCGATATTCGTGCGGTCAACGGTATGGTCTGGGCTTTCGACGCGCTCTATGTCGGAGTCAACGACTACGAGAAGAAAATCGACAGCGGCCTCTACAAGATCACCGATTCGAACGGCGACGACCAACTCGACAAGGTTGAAAAGCTGCGGGTCATGCAGGCCAGTGGCGATCATGGCATCCATGCGGTGCTGCTCTCACCGGATGAAAAGTCTCTTTACCTGATCACCGGTAACAACACCACGCCGACTGAGGCGCAGACTTCACGGGTGCCGCGTCATTGGGGTGAGGATCATCTGCTCGAGCGCATGCCCGACGGACGCGGCCACAATCGCGATCGACTGGCACCGGGTGGCATCATTTACAAGATTTCGCCGGATGGCAAAGAGTGGGAGATCGTTTCCACCGGCTACCGCAATATCTTTGATGGCGGTTTCAATCGCGAGGGTGAGCTGTTCGCCTACGACGCTGACATGGAATACGATTTTAACACGCCGTGGTATCGCCCGACGCGCGTCTGTCACGTCACCAGCGGATCGATGTGGGGCTGGCGCAACGGCACCGGCAAATATCCCGAGTTTTACCCCGATACCTTGCCGCCTGCGGTCAACATCGGCCCCGGTTCACCGACTGGCGCGGTGTTCGGCTACGGCGCCAAGTTCCCGGCCAAATATCAGAATGCGTTTTTCGTGTTCGACTGGAGCTGGGGGAAAATCTACGCGGTGCACATGAACGAAGACGGTTCCAGTTACACCGGTACCAAGGAAACCTTCATCACCGGTGCGCCGCTGCCGGTGACCGATGGCATCATTCACCCGCAGGACGGCGCGATGTATTTCACCATCGGCGGCCGCCGCGTGCAGTCCGGCGTTTACCGCGTCACCTACAGGGGCGACGAGTCGACGGAACTGCTGCCTGATGCCGGCAAAGCGCCGAACGAACTGACCAAGCTTCGTCATCAGCTGGAAAAGTTTCATCTCGGTGCCGATCCGGGCGCGCTCGACCAGGCGTGGCCGCACCTCGATCACGAGGATCGCTTCGTGCGCTGGGCGGCCATGACGGCGATTCAACATCAACCGGTCGACCAGTGGACCGATCGCGCCCTGAGTGAAGCCGATCCCGGCAAGCGGGTGGTGGCGATCCTGGCCCTGGCTAAAGTCACCGGCGTCGATCCCTTTCACCGCGGTGAAAATCCTGCGCCTGTCAACGTCGCCCTGCGCGACCGCATGCTGGCGTCACTGGCCGAAGTCGATTGGCAGTCGCTCGATCACGCCCGGAAGCTGACTTTGACGCGCGCCTACCAGATCGTGCTCAACCGCTTCGGCGCACCTGACGACGTTGCCGCGATCATCGCGCAGCTCGATCCTCAGTTTCCGGCACCGAACTTTGAGCAGAACTGGCTGCTCTGTGAAACGCTGGCATTTCTGCAGGCGCCCTCGGTGGCGGCCAAAGGCATCGAGCTTCTGAAAACAGCGCCGACCCAGGAGCAGCAACTCGAATACGCCCGCTCGTTGCGCAAGCTCACCACCGGATGGACCACTGAGTTGCGCACCGACTACTTCGAGTGGTTTTTGAAAGCCGCCAACTACCGCGGTGGAGCGAGCTTCAGCAAGTTCATCGAATTTGTGCGCAACGATGCGGTGGCCAGTCTCAGCGACGCAGAGCAAACCGCGCTGGCCGATGTGCTGGCGAAAAAGGCCGAAGTAAAATCGCCGCTCGAAGGCATGCTCGCCAGTATGCCGCCGCGCACTTTTGTGAAAAACTGGGAACTCGATGAACTCAGCGCTGCGGCGATGGCCGACGGGGCGATGAAGGGCCGCAACTTTGAACGCGGCCGGCAGATGTTTGCGGCGGGGGCGTGCTTCGCCTGTCATCGCTTCAACAACGAAGGCGGCATGACCGGTCCCGACTTGACTGGTGCCGGCGGTCGCTATTCACCTCACGATTTGCTCGATCAGATCATCAATCCCAGCAAGGAAATCAACGAGCAGTTCGTGCCGATCGTGGTTGAAAAGACCGATGGCAGTTCGGTAACCGGAGTGGTGGTCAATTTGAGCGGCGACACCGTCACCGTGAACACCGACATGCTCGATCCCAATCAGCGCGAGAGCATCGACCGCAAGCTGGTCAAAAGCCTCGAACCGTCGACCGTCTCTCCGATGCCTCCGGGCATGCTCAACATGATGAGCGCGGATGAGATCCTCGACCTGGTCGCCTACGTCCTGAGCGCGGGTGACAAGGACAATGCGATGTTCAAAAAGTGATCAATTCCTCTCCACAATGTTGGTAAGCGGGGCTCTTCGAGATATTCGAAGGGGCCGGCCGTGTCATTTGCCCGGGAGCTGAAGGGCGGGCTGCGAAATGAAATTCAAGACCGTTGTCTTCAGCCTCACCCTGTTTATCGCCGGGTTTTCGCTCGGCTACTGGTTTGCGATCGGGAGATTTATTGTGAAATCCAGGAACCTGTTTCTGGAAGTGGCTGCCGAAGGGCAAACGCGGCAGGATTTGTTCGAGGTGCGGGTGCTTGGCAGTCAATTTTCCTGGTATTTCCACTATCCGGGGAATGATGGCGCCTTCGGTGATTACGACTACAAACATGTAGAAGATGGAAATCCTGCCGGCATCGACTGGAGTTCGGTCGCTGCGCAAGACGACTTCGTCACCGGCGAGTTGGTTCTTCCCACTGGCAGACCGGTGAAATTCAACGTGACTTCAATCGATGTGATTCATGGCGTCAGTGGATTTCCGGACGGTTCTCAACAAGATGCCATCCCCGGGAGAGAACTGCCGATGTTCATTCCCGCAGAATCCGAACCAATGGCAGGTCTATTGAAATGTGATCAACTCTGCGGGGCAGGGCATGACGATCATCATGCGCCTTTTCAATTTGTTGCCGTCGAAGACTTCGAAAAGTGGGTCAGTGCACAGTTGAACGCACGACCGTAAGACGCCGGTCGGCGGATCAATTTTTATCGGCCGGAGTTTGGTTTGCCGCAGGTTGCTTCGTCTTCCGATCGCCCCGCTTACTGCTCTTCCACAGTACGACATTTTCGACATCGTTCGCGGATGCGGAGCCTGCGGTGCTGCGGCCGCGTTCGATGTCTGCTTCGAGTAACATGAGCAGGCGTTCGGCGACCGCAGGCTTCTCGGCGTAGAGGTTTCGTTCTTCACCGACGTCGGTGCTCATGTCGTAAAGTTGAGCTTTGGGGGCATCGTCAGCAGCCTGTTTTTCCGTCGGTGAAGTCCAGCCTCCGGAGGCTTTTGCGAGCAGCAGTTTCCATTTTCCCTGTCGATAGGCAAAGTGACCGCTGACCGAGTGATGGATCACACCGCTGCGCGTCGACGTAATTTTTTCTCCCGACAGGGCGGGCAGAAAACTGACACTGTCCTGCGCACTCTGATCGGGGGTTTGCGCTGCCACAATTTCGCCGAGCGTAGCAAACAGATCGGTCAGACAGATCAGCTGGTCGCTGCTCGAGCCCGGAGCGACGTTTCCCGGCCAGCGAACGATGAACGGGATGCGATGACCGCCGTCCCAGAGGTCGGCTTTTGAGCCCCGCAGGTGAGCGCTGACCAGGTGGCCCTGTTCGGCAAGTTTGTCGATACCGGCCGCCTTGGAGCAGCCGTTGTCGCTGGTGAAAATGACCAGCGTGTTGTCGGCGAACCCGTTGCGCTCCAGGGCGGCGGAGATTTCGCCGACGGCATGATCGGTCTGCATGACGAAATCGCCGTAGTCACCGAGTCCGCTTTTACCCTGCCACTCCGGCGACGGAACGATCGGCGTGTGCGGTGAACCCAGCGGCACGTAGAGGAAAAAAGGTTTGTCCTTCCCGGCACGCGAATCGATGTAGGCGACCGACTTCTCAGTCAGGCGCGGCAGCATGTTGATCACTTCGTCGTGGGCGATCACACTGTCGTTCTCGATGACAGCTTCCATGTCGCGGGCGTGGTGAAAGCCGTGGTAGTAGTCGAATCCGCGATGAACCGGGCCGTCGGGAATTTTTGCGCCGACCGGTGGTTTTTTGTGAGTTTTTTTTGAGAACGCTTCGCCGGTTTGCGCATCGAGGTATTGGAAATCGAGGTGCCACTTGCCGACGATGGCGGTGTGGTAGCCTTGCGCTTTGAGAAAGCTGGCGACGGTCGGTCGATCCTTGTCGATCAGGCACGGAGCGAAGCCGGTGACCACGCCCTGTTGCAAGCGCGTGCGCCAGCTGTAGCGGCCGGTCATGATACCGTAGCGAGTCGGCGTGCACACCGAAGAGCCGGAGTGCGCATCGGTGAAGATCATTCCCTGCGATGCCAGTTCATCGGCGTGCGGCGTTGAGATTTTACAGGTATTCGGAGCCAGGCAATTGACGTCGCCATAGCCGAGATCGTCACAGATGATGTAAACGATGTTGGGCGGCTCGGCAGCGGAGGACCACACGATCGTGGCTGAAAAGAGGAGGGCGAATGAGAGGCTGCGGAGCATGGAAGGAGAGGGCAACGTGAGCCAGTTTTTTATACTGCCTCAGTCGCCAAGTCGATCTCCGATCCAGCACACACGATCAGCCGGTTTCAAACCGGCTCCACTGTGGTCTACTGCCGTGACTTCAAAAACGCGACGATATCGAGCAGCTCTTCCTGAGTGATCGCCTGATCGAGACCTTGCGGCATGAGCGACAT
Organism: uncultured bacterium; assembly: GCA_965367965.1. Taxonomy (GTDB): domain Bacteria; phylum Verrucomicrobiota; class Verrucomicrobiia; order Verrucomicrobiales; family DEV007; genus JBBKXR01. The sequence goes on from CBDULB010000016.1 coordinate 62,650, forward strand.
CGGGATGGAGTCGATGGATTTGATGTCCTTGCGGGGCACGGCGATTTCCTGAGCGGCAGGATTGGTGACGTAGACGGTGTCCTTGGTTTCGCGCTGGATCAGACCGAAGTGAACGGTGCCGTCATTGAGCGTGACGTTCCATGTTTCGAAATCGCGAGCCAGGCTTTCGCTCGGGTAGAGGACCGACTCAAGCAGGTCGCGGCTGCTGCGGATTCTGCCGACCGTGCTCAGATCGGGGCCGACGGCACGGCCTTCGTCACCGATCTTGTGACAGGTGATACAGGCGCCTTTGCCGGCGGTGAACGCGGCGTGGCCACGCTCCGCATCGCCGTTGGCTACCAGCGGTTCGAGTTCAGCGAGGCGTTCGGCCTGTTGTTCGCTGCGCGCGATAAGTTCGTCGATGGTCGGTTTGATTTTGTTGTAAGTTTCCGGTTCGAAGCGACTCATCAGACGGCGCAGTTCGGTCGGCGCAATGTTGCCGATACCGGTCGATTTGGGCAGCGAAACGGCGAGCGCATTACCAACTTCCGGAATTCGCCCGGTATTGAATTGCTTGAGCAGCGCCGGCAGATCGAGGGGGCCGGCGAACTCGGTCAATTCAGCGACGCGAACCTGTTGAGCCTGGGTCAGTCGCGCACTGCCGAGCATTTGTGCGGCGTCGAGACGCTGCTGCGGAGAAGCGTCGGGGCTGACCATCGAGGCGAGCAGATCAAAGCCCGCCTGACCGAGTGGTTTGTCGCTGCCGGCCATGGCACGCAGCGCTCGAACCCGGATCAGCGGCGTCAGGTCCTGGTCGGCGGCGAGTTTTTTCAACTGATCGTCGAAGGCGTCGGTGCGTGCCTGACCGAGGGCATCAAGCGCGGCCGGGAAGGTGGTTTCGTCGTCGCCGGCGAGGGTGCGTTCGACGCCGGCCTTCCAGGCTTCATCAAATTCTGAGGTATCGGAATCGGCGATGGCGCGCAGGCCGATTGCGATCACTTCAGGATTGCCGGTGTCGAGCAGTTGCGCGACCAGCGATCGCATCGGAGGCGTTTCCAAAAAACGCGGTGCCAGTGCGGAGATCACTTCGCGTTGGATGTCGGTGACCGTCGTGCCGGAATCGAGCCATTCGTGAAACCGGTTGGCCAGTGCTGCGTCCCAGTCTGAATGACGCAGGATGATATCGATGGTGGTCCGGCGGAGCGGTTCATAGTTGCTGCTCAAAAATGGCAGTGCCGTCAGAGCTTCGAGTTCGCCGGAGGGCATCTGATCAAGAGCAATTAGAGCGACCGATTGGCGAAGCGGGTTTTCGGCTTCCAGTCCGAGCCGGGTTCGTTCGGGATTGTTGATTTCGATGAGGGAATAAATCATCGAGTGCATCGCTTCGCGGTCGTGGCCTTCGCGACCGGCGACACCGAGCAGGGCGCCGACGGCTTTTTCTTCACCGACTCGACCCAGCGCGGACGCTGCGGCACGAACCACGGCAGGCGAGTCGTCGGCCCGGATCAGTTCGCTGAGCTTGGCGGCGATGAGTAGATCGCGCTGATGCTTGACCATCTGGTCTTCGGTCAATTCGGTTTCGCCCGGATGGGGAACCTGACGGACGCGGGTCGCGGTAAGGGCATTGCAGGCGGCTTGTCTGACCGAGGCATCGCTGTCGTCGAGGGCACCGAGCAAGGCGTCGCTGGCATCGGAGAATTTCATGCGGGCGAGAGTCCAGACGGCGTTGCGGCGGACCGTGGCGGTCGCATTCGGGTTGGCGACGGCTTCTTCTACTGCGGGCAGCGAGGGTTCGCCGCGGATAGCCATTTCGGCGATCGCTTTCTCGCGCATGCTGGCGATGGGATGGTCGAGCAGCGATACCAATTGCTCATTGTCAGCATTTTCCCAGTCGATGCGGGTGCCGTAAAAATCGGTGTCGCGGTCGCGAACCCCGGGGCGGCGAATGCGGTAGATGGCGCCGGCAACGTCGGGTTTGGCAACCTGTGAGGTCGGGCAGCCGATCCGAAACCAGCCGCCGGTGTTGAGCACCAGGATGTCGCCGTTGGCATCTTCCAGCACGTCCGTCACGTGGACATCGGGATCGTTAAACTGGATCACGGTTTCGGTTTTGTCCGAGCGCCAGGTGGAGCCATCGGGTCGGAGAATGGTATTGGTAACTTTCTGGGTGTTAAAATGACTGACCAGAATGTTCAGCGCATCGCCACCGGCGAGTCCGGGCAGAACGGCGTTGTCATTGCTGACGCGCGCGATTCCCGAGACGGCGACGTGACCGAAATTGTGAACTTCATCGAGCAGGGGACCGGTGCGGATCAGTTCGGCAGTGACCGCCTCCTGATCGTGGCGCGGATAAGCCCCGCCGCGCAGCCAGTGAACAAGAACGTCACCGCGAGGGCGACCGTAGAACAAATTGACGTCGCCGATAATTTCCCCGGTTTCCGTGAAGATCAGTTCGGTCGGGTTGTCGGCGCCGGCACCGGCGAAAAACTGCACGTCGCTGCCGTCGGGATTGCAGGACCAAACCCCGGACGCTTTGCCTTTGTCGACCAGTTCGCCGGTTTTGGGATCGTAGACTTCGTGTCCCTTGCGACCGTGGCACCAGTGGATGCGCCCGTTGGGATGCAGGAACGGACCGTGTACGTCGGCGGCGTTGCCGGTGTATTCGAATCCGGTGACCAACTCCTCACGGATATCGGCGACGTTGTCACCATCGGTATCTTCCAGTCGCCACAAGCTGGGTGGCGACATCACGTAGAGGGCGTCGTGCAACCAGAGGGCCCCCTGCGGAAAGGTCATGTTGTCGGCAAACACCGTCGACTTGTCGAACAGGCCATCGTTGTTTGAATCTTCGAGCACGCGAATCGAGTTCGGCTTCTGTTCGTCGAGGTCTTTGTTGCTGAGATTGAGCCCGGCATTTTCGCTGACGAAAAGGCGTCCGCGGTCATCGAAGGCGGCCATGATCGGGTGTTCGACCAGCGGCGGTGCGGCGGCGACTTCAGCGATCAGGCCGTCCGGTAACTCGATCGGCGAGGGATTCCACGCGGGGTCGATCGCCGACGGAGCGTAGGCACGGTTGGCGCTGATGTTTTGTTCGCGCTCCTCATCGATAGTTTTTCCCCAGACGTGGGCGGCAGTCTGCGAAGTTCCGCCTGTCCAGAGGTCGTATTTTCGGTAGGCGTGTTTGGCGAAGAAGGCATCGAGCTTTATTTGCAGGGTGGCCTGTGCCTCCGCGTGATCGGCATTGCCATAGAGGTTGTGCAACTCTTCCGGGTCGGCCTTGAGATCGTAGAGCTCGTGGTAGTCGGCGTCGTCGAAGCGATCGACAAGCTTCCAGTTGCCGTCGCGAATGCAGCGCAGGCTTTCGTACTCATAGAAAACGGCCTCGCCCCACTTGGCACGGTCGATGGTCTCGCCGCGCAATTCTGGCGAATAATCACGTCCCGGGGAGGTCGGCGTCACGTCATCCGCGGCTCCCGATGGCGCCGGCATCTGGTCACCGAGCCCGAGGTAGCCGAGGATGGTCGGCATGAAGTCGTAGTTGCTGGTCGCCAGATCCGTGACCCGATCGGCGGGGATTTTCCCGGGGTGACGAAACACCAGCGGAATGCGCATTGAGTGCTCAAACGCATTTACCGGGCGGGTATGATCACCCATGCCCCAGATGCCGCGTTGGCCACCCGCCCAGCCCTGGTCGGCGGTGAATACGACCAGCGTGTTTTCATCGAGGCCGAGTGCCTGAAGTTTTTCGAGAATCGCACCGACGCCGTCGTCGACGGCACTGAGTTCCTCGCCATAGCGGCGAATGCTGGTTTCGTTGCCGAAGTAGGCCCGGTTGGGATACTGCCACGGGCTGTTTACGCCGCGCGGGAATGACGCCATTTCCTTGTCGGCGTAGTATTCAGCGTGGCGGTTGCCCGATGACTCGAGCTGATAGTTGCTCAGTCCGTAGGGGCCGTTGTAGGCGAGGTAGAGAAAGAAGGGATTGTCCTGGTTCTGATCGATAAACTTAAGCGCGTGCTCAGTCCACAGGTCGGTCAGGTAAGTGGCTTCGGTGCGTTGTTCGCCGTTCTCGATGACCTTGGCACCGTGAAAGGTGCTGGTGCCGCCGTGCGGCATGGTGATCCAGTAATCGTCGAGGCCCTCGTTCGGCTGCAGATTGTTGCCGAGATGCCATTTGCCGACCAGACCGCAGGCGTAGCCGTTGGATTTTAGAACCTCGGGAAGCGAGGTGAATTCCTGCAAAGTGTTGCGCGCGTCAGGGCCCATCTGCAGCGGCGACAGGCGCAGGAAATTGTGCACCCCGTGCTGACTCGGCATCAGACCGGTCAGATAGGTCGCGCGGGTCGGCGAGCAAACCGCATTATTGCAAAACGCGCGATCGAAGCGGACGCCTTCTTTGGCCATGCGATCCACGTTCGGCGTCTTGATGTCCGGGTTGCCGTAGCAGCCCATGGTCCACGCGCCATGGTTATCGGTCAGGATAAAAACGACGTTGGGCTTTTTATCATCAGCGCCGGGGGCCGGGTGGGCACCGAAAGCGAGCAGGAAACAGGCAGCAATGAGAGGGCTTTTCACGGCGGCACGATGTCAGAAAGCCCACTGCCGCGCAAGTGGCGGTGACAGGGAAATCCAGGACCGCATCGTGCCTCGATCACGAAGAAAAAGTAAGTCCGCCAAATTTGCTAGGTTCAGCTAAATCCGACCAGCCCTCCGCGATATTCCGCAACCAACGACCCACACCGGTCTTAGCAAGATAGCACGCCATACTACAGTATAGTATGCCATGCAGATTATTATTTACAGGATGAGTGGGGGGGGCGATGATATTTGCGATGCCACTGCCTCGTTTACTTCTTCCCGACGGCGGCTGCTACCATGTGGTATCGCGGATCGTCGAGCGGCGATTTTATTTTGGGGTGCAAGAGAAGGAATTCTTTGTGGCGACGGTTCGTCGGTTGGAAGCTTTTCTCGACGTTCGGGTGCTGACGTTTTGTGTCATGTCGAACCATTTTCATTTGCTCCTGGAGGTGCCCGGGGCGGATGAGGTGGTAGCTCTGGATGCTGACTTGCTGCGACGGCGATTGCCTTTGCTCTATCATGGCAAGGCTCTGGCGGAGGCTCGCGACGAGATTGACAGGGCGGAGCAACATGCGGCATCGGAGACCGGCACTTCCATCTGGATCGATCAGATTCTGGCCCGCTATCAGGCGCGCATGGGGGATTTGTCGACCTTCATGAAGGAACTGAAGTGGCGTTTTTCGATGTGGTATAACGCCGGTAACGAACGGGTGGGGACCCTGTGGGAAGATCGTTTCAAGTCGGTGTTGGTGGAGGGCGACGAGCATGCGCTGATGACCATCGCGGCATACATTGAGCTCAATCCTGTGCGCGCGGGTGTGGTCGCAGACCCGAAGGACTATCGGTGGTCAGGTTACGGTGAGGCGGTTGCCGGAAAGAAGCTGGCGCGTCGTCGATTGGCGCGGATGCACGAGCGGACCCGCTCGTATGCGGGCCGTGCAAGCCCAAAGGTGACGTGGTCCGAGCTGGCGCCGAGATATCGGATGCATCTGTTTGGAAAAGGCGAACGCCGGCTGGGTGA
>CBDULB010000017.1:0-67354 GCA_965367965.1 uncultured bacterium
CGCCGACCGGGGCTACGAGATGCTCGACTCCGAGCTGCGGGTCGAGGCGATGGAAGCGGCGTCGCGTAAATTTAATCGCGGTCGGGTGCGAACCATCAATTACTTTTCGATCATCGCGCAGGCGGCGCCGATGATGGGGCTGCTCGGTACGGTGTCGGGAATGATCGGCGCGTTTGCCAAATTGAGTCAGGGAGGCACCGGCGATCCGTCGGCGTTCGCGGGCAACATTTCCGAGGCGCTGATCACGACGGCGAGCGGTCTGGTCGTGGCACTGCCGGCGATTTTCTGTTATTTTATCTTCCGCGACCGGCTGCAGCAACTGGCCGCGGAGACCGATGAACACGCCGGCGAGCTGGTCGCCAAGTTGCGGCGCACGGTGGTCAACTACAGCGAGGAAGGCTCCTAGCGCTGCCGGGTCGGTAGGTCGGTATTTACCAATGATACGATGTCGAGGAAGCGCAAAGATCTGTTCGAAGGGCAAGGCCTCAAAGCCGACCTCTCGCCGATGATTGATCTGGTCTTCCTGCTGCTGATTTTCTTCATGGTCACTGCTAACATCATCACTTATCCGAAGGATCCCAACGTGGTCATTCCGATCGCCAGCGATTCACAGGTGCCGACCCTGGTCGAAGGGCGGGTGGTGCTGAATCTCTATCTCGATGGCACCATCAAGGATGTCGAAGGCAACGTGCTGACGACAGGTGAGGTGACGCAGCGGGTGGCGTCGATGAAGGCGAAAAATCCGAACGCGCGTCTGCATCTGCGGGCGCACAAGGGCGTGCCCTACCGGCACATTCAGGACGTCAGTCGGGCATCGGCGGAAGGCGGTGTGGCGACGGTGATTTTTTCCGCATTTCAGACCGCGAATTGATAAACCGGAACGATGGCAGGCAGTGATCCATTTGAAGATGAGCAGGAGCCGGTGTTGGACATCAGCCCGCTGATCGACGTGGCCTTTTTGCTACTGATCTACTTTCTGGTGACGACCACACTGCAGAAATCGGAGGCCGATCTGAGTCTGGTCCTGCCCGGCGTCGAGGAGTCGGACAGCAAGTCGGTGAAGATCGATCAGATGCTGGTGGCGATCAATCCCGAGGGCGTGGTGCTGGTCAACGACGAGGTCTCGGACGCCGATCCCGGGGACCGGGTGCTCGCCAACCTCACCGAGCGGCTGTCGCGCTACTCGGCCAGTGCCGAGGTCGCCAACACCGAGACGCAAGTGATCATCGACTGCGATCCGGAAGCGGTCGGTCAGCGATTTATCGATGTGCTCAACGCCTGTTCGAAGGCAAAAATCAAACACGTCAGTCTGGCTAATTAAATTGTTATGAGCGACGTCGAAACCTCGTTGAAAACCACCTTGGAGGCCCATCCGCAGGACTGGGCTATCCGCTGGCTGGTGATCGACAAAATGCTCGAACGGGGTGCTCCGGAGGAAGCGGCTGAACTTGCCAATGCGGCTCCGGCAGCGCCGGACGGTGACGCGCAGTTGCATCGTTTGCTCGAGGTTGGCGGCCTCGGCAGTATCGGACTGATCGAAGAGCGGGTGTCGGATTTTCCCGCCGATGCCTACGCCCATGAATTGTATGCGACGCTGTTGGATTGGGCCGGGAAACCTGAGCGGGCGCAGCAGCATCGCTCGGTGGCCGCGGCACTGCACGGTCACGGTGTGCCGCTCGAACCGGTCCACGGACAGGTTGCCGATGAAGTGGAGCAGATGCTGGAGGAGCAGGCGGGAGGTGTCGGCAGCGGCGAGGCCGGGCCGGAATATACGGCGCTGCCCCTGTCGGGCATTCCCGAGGTTCCGGTCGAGGAAGCCGGCGAATGGGTGATGCCGGGCAGCACTAAACAGACCGGCAGCAAAGTTACGGCGTTCACCGTGGCCATCGCCGTGCATTTGTTGATCGCTCTGCTGGCCCTGGTGGTGATCATTCTGCCGCCCGGGAAAGATGAGCCGGAGATCGTCGCTACGATCGCGCCGCCGTCGGTGAAGAAGCAGGAGATGCAGAAGAAGAACGTCTCCAAACAGACCAAGAAAACTTCGGCTTCGTCGGCGGCTGCAGCGCCGCTTGCCCAGTTGATGCGTGCCAATGCTTCGGCAAAAATCACCATGCCGCAAGTGACCCGCACCAGCACCGGCCCGCTCGGTCTGGGCGACGCCGATTTCGGCGGTGGCGGATTTGGTTCGGGCGGCGACGGCCTGGGCATGGGGGCGTCGTTCTTCGGTGGCAGTTCGACCGGTCGGCGGTTTCTGTTCATCATCGATCACTCCGGTTCGATGACCGCTCAGCAAGTGAAGCTGCGCAATGCAGAGGTCGCGCGCGCGCTGAAATCGCTGCGCGATGTCGAGTATCAGGTGATGCTTTTTGCCGGTGGCGGTTACTACGCCTGGCCGGGCTGGTCGTGCAAAAAGGTCGGCAAGCGCGACAACGAGATCAAAGGGCCGGATGGAACTTACCGGTTCATCAGCAAAGGCGGTTATGCCGATTACGACTTTCCCGGTGCGGACTCCAGGCTGCCGAAGGCACCCTGGTTAAAAGCCAATCCTGACAATGTCGCCAAGACCATGGCAGTGGTCACCAAGCACCCGCTGTTCGGCGGCACCGACTGGGAGCTGGCACTGCGCATCGGTCACCTGCTCGAGCCGGCGCCCGACGTGATCTTTTTCATGTCCGACGGCACCGGTGGTAACAGCCCGCCGCCGATCCTGTCGTTTAATGCCAAGCACGGCAAACCGGTGATCAACACGGTGGCGATGCAGACCGTGACCGGGATGAAGGAGTTTGCGGCGATCGCCAGAGGCACCAAGGGCAGCTTCACCATCGTCGATAAGAAAGGCAAGCCGATCGATGGCTTCGAGTACCAGAAGAATCCCGAAAAGTTTAAAGGCAGGCTGTGACGACCGGCTGATCCGAAAACGAAAACGAGCGAGCAAGTATGCGCCCCTTACGCACAGCACTGACAGCAGGCATCGCCGGCATTGGCTGGCTGCTGATGGCTATGCTGCCGGCGCCGGTCGATGCGGCGGAGCCGGCCGGTGATCCGAACGATCCGGTCTACGCCTACAACCAGGCGGTCAGTCAGATCCAGTTGGAAAAATGGGACGAAGCGCTGCTCACGGTCGACACCCTGATCGCCGACCGGGCCCAGGGGGCGATGCAGAAATACGGTCCGGTGTTTGGACATTTCTACTTTTTGAAAGGCATCATCCTGGTTGGTAAAAAGGATCCGCAGGGTGCCATCGCCGCTTTCAAAACCTGTTACGAAACTTACACCAACGACATCTTCGACACCAAGACCAAGGAGGAAACCGCCGGTCTGCAGCGCAACCAGTTTCGCAATGCGGCCCTGGTGCAGTGGGCGAGCGTGGAAATGGGTGAGGCCAACTACGGCGGTGCACGCGACCTGTTTGAAAAAGCTCTGGCCGAGGGCTCACGCGACAAGCGCGTCAACCTGGTGCACGTCGCGGTGAACCTGGGCCGCTGTTACCTCAAGTCCGGCGATCTGGAAAAGGGTTTTGATTTTATGTCGAGGCCGTTGGCCAACGAAGATCTCGACGACGGATTGCGCGAAACTATCTTTATGGTCATCGCCGAGGACTGGTCGCCGATGAAGGACTTTGCCCCGGTGCAGGCCTTTTTGCAGGCGCATCGCGACGTGGTCGACCGCGACCCGTTTGCCGAGCGCTACGAGCGGAATCCGCGTTTTCAGTTTCTCGCCCAGAAGGCGATTCAGGCCAATGATCCGGTGCGCGCGCTGGCCTGGTATGAACGCATGATCGATCCCCGGCTGCTGGCGCCCGACTACCGCAAACGTCACGTGGCGCTGCACAACCGCAGCGTGCCGGAAGCGGTGGAAGAGATGAAGCAGGAGGCGCTCGCCGAGCTGCAGACGGCCATCGATGCGCTTGCGCCGGAGTATTTCGAAATCGTCAACGGCATCGGTTCGGCGTACTTTCTGATGAAGAATTTTTCGGCCAGCTTCGCCGCCTTCAGCCGCCTCTCTGATCAGGCGGGGAAGCACAAAGATCGTCCGCTGTATCTGCACAACGCGGTGGTCTCGGCGGCGCAGATCGATCAGTGGCGTGGTGCCTACCGTTACGGGCGTCAATTTCTCGACGAGTTTCCCGGGCACGAGCTCAAGCCCGGTGTCGCGCGTGTGCTGGTCGAGGTGGTGTTTCTGCGCGAAGACTACGAGGAGGCTTACTCGATTTCCGGCGAGGTGCGCACCGACATGAAGCCGGGCGAGGAGATTCGCGACATCCCGGATTTTGTCTACGGCGCGTCGGCGTTTCATCTCGGCAAGATCGAGGAGTCAGAAACGGAGTTCGAGGCTTACGTCAAAAATTACCCGAAAGGCCAGCGTCTGGAGTTGGTGCGGTTTTTCCTCGGCCTGTCCAAGGTGAGGCTGAGCAAATGGGAACAGGCGGCGGCGGTGTTGAACGCTTTTCTCGCGGACTATCCGGAATCGGCGCTGGTGTCGACGGTGTTGTTTCAGTGTGCGATGAGCGAATTCATGATCGATCAGCCGGAGGCATCGCTGGCAAAAATCGAGCGCCTGCACAAAGAGTTTCCGGGCGCTGAATCGGAGGCGTCGGCGTGGAATTTGAAGGCCGATATTTTCGCCAGCGAAGAGCGCAGTTTTGAAGAAATCGAGAGGGCGTACTTAAAGGGGCGCGATATTGCCGACGCAGCCGGGCAGTCCGAAGTGGCGGCTTACAGTCTCTGGCAACTGGTCATTCAAACCAGCGATGTAACCGCCTGGGACAAGGCGGAAGCTCACTATCAGGAATTTCAGGACAAGCATGGCGAGTCTGATTATCGCTACGATCTGCTGGCCTCGGCGCTGCCGGTCCTGGTCAATCAGGGCCGCAAAGATGAGGGCCGCGATCAGCTGCGTGAGATCGTCTGGGAGTCTCGCGATCAGCCGGAGTCGCCGGTGTTGGCCGAGATGTTTGGAACCTACGTGGACTTTCTAAAAGAAAACTACACGGCCGAAGAATTTGTGGCCGAAATGGACGCCCTCAACAAACGCCCCGGGATAACGCCGACGCTGAACGGTTGGCTGACCGTGGCACGCTGCGCGACCCTCGAAGAGCAGGAGGCGGCGGCTGATGTGATCAACAAGTTCTGGTATCGCCTGCAGGCGAAATTCGTGCCGGAACAGCACAGCAATTACGTCATCGTTCAACTCGCGCGCTGGATATCGACGCAGCGCAAAAAGCCTGAAGAAGCCAAGCGGCTCTACGACTTTGTGCTGCAGAACCGACCCGGCACCGCCAATTTCGATCAGGCGCTGGTCGACGTTGCCGAGTTGCAGGCCGAATCGGAGGACCCGGAGCAGCGCGAGCAGGCGATCGAAAAGTTTGAGCGCGTGCTCGCCGAATTTCCGGCCGATGAGTTGAGCGAGCGCGCCGTGCTCGGCATGGCGCGGATTCGCATGGGCGACAACAATTATCCCGAGGCGCAGCAGCTTTGGGAAAAATATCTGGAGAACCGCAACTGGACGCTGAGTCGCGCGGAAGCCAATTACCTGCTCGGCTACGCCATGGAAAAGCAGGGCGAGATCGGTGACGCACTGAAAATCTACGTCAGCGTTTACGCAAATTTTCCCGGCTACCTCGACTGGTCGACGCGCGCCTATCTGCGCACTGCGGCGATCACCAAGGGGCGGGGTCAGACTCTGCAGGCGCTGAAAATTTTGCAGGACATGCTGCAGCGCATGGGTCATCACAAGCACCCCGGAATCGCCAAGGGCAAGGAGCTGTTTCTGCAGTGGCGGGGTGAATATCAGCCGGATCCGGCAACTCAGAAAAGCTAGGCAAAAAACCATGCGGTTTTCTTTTTTCAGATGGGCGATGAGCACGGCGACAGTGACCGCGGTCGCTCTGCTGTGCATCGGGCGCGCCGACGCGGATCTGGTGACGATTCATCTCAGTGATGGCACCGCGTCCACCGTCGAGCTGGTCGGGGTCGAGGCGAACGAATTGCAGTGGAAAGAAAATGCCCTGCCGAACTCGCCGGTGCGCAGTTACCCGCGCGCCAAAATCTCGCACGTCGATTTTCCGGAAACCGGCGCGTGGCGCGATGCCGAGAGCGCCTTTGAATCGGGGAAAATCAGTGAGGCCATTCGGCTCTATCAGGACGTGATCGCCACACCTGCTGAGCATTTCTATCCGCTGCCGGGAAATTTTGTGTCATTGGCGAAATTGAGGATTCTGGAATGTCAGCGCACCACGATGAACCCGGCGGCGATCGCCAAACAGGCGGAGCTGGTGAAGAAGGATTTCGCCAACCTGCCTCCCGCCATGCGCACACTCGGTCCGGTGATCGATGCCTGGGCGGCGGTAGCGAAGCGGCAGTGGGACGGCGTCTTGGAGAGCCTGGCGACGGTCGAATTTCCGGGGCCGGAAAGCTTTTTCCTGCAGGGCGTCGCGCTCGAGAATCTCGGCAAATGGCAGGAGGCGCTTGAGCAGTATTCCAGCTGTTACGTGCTCAATTTCGGCGCCTCTGCGGAGCTGACCCGGCAGGCCTTACGGCGGGCGGCGTCGTTGCTGGCAGAGCATGCCAGTGAAGACCGGATGCCCGAACTGCAGGCGCAGGTGAAGCTGTATCGCGAGCTGTTCGGCGATGGCAAACTCTGGTCGGACGCCGATCCGCAATTGATCGAACTGGCCGAGGGAAAAATCGATGCGCTGAAAATTGCCGTCGAGGGCGACTTCGACGGCGAGGCCGCTGCGCCGATGGAGACGGCGAAACCGCAGGCGGACGCCAAAGATTCCAAGGCGGTGGTAGCGAAGCCGGCAGAGAAAGCACAGCCCGACGCCGGCAATGTGGTGGTCAAGGAATCGCCGACCATGGCGACCTTGCCGGTCACCGCTGAGCGCGATTATCTGCTGCCGGAAGAGCTTGATGAGCGGGCTTTTGTGATCGGGCCGGGTGGCGGAAAAGGCGAAGTCAAAATCGTCGGTGGCGTGACCGGGGGTGAGGACGGTTACGTTTTTGACGGTACCGGTGGCGGGATTCGCATTCAGCCTGTGGCTGCCAATCAAGCGACCTTTGTTTTCAAGATTCTATTTGTAGCGCAATCACCGGATGGGGCCATCGCCGACATGAACGATGGCAATAAAGGTGGCTTCGGGCTTTATCTGCAGGACGGCAATGTGATTTTCGCCTGGGCCAGCAAGCGGGAGAAATTGAAGAAGTGGAATCTCGGCAAGGTGGTCGTGGGCAAGCCAGCCAACGTCTACGTCAACGTCAATTCGAGCGGCAAAGTGATCGCCGTGCTGGGGGGCACCAGGCAGGAGTTCAAGATCAGGAAAGGGGCTCATGGACTCAGTCCTCAATGCGTGATGTATCTCGGCGATATCGGTGAAATCGGTGTGCACAGCGACACCGTCATCGGCACCCGTTTCACTCCGTTCAAGGGCGTGATCAAATTTGCTTCGATCGAAACCGGAAAAAACGGTGCCGATATTCGCGACCGTCAGCTGGCTCGTTTCGGTAAACGGGTCGTGATGACTCCACCGCCACCACCGGTTGAGGCGCCGCAGCCAGAGCCTGCAGAATCCAAGCCGCAGCCGAAACCGACGCCCACGCCCACGCCCGAAGCGGAACCGCCGAAGTGAGCCGGCTAGCTGAACAGGTCGAGGATCGGCTTGCCGGTTGAAAATGCCGGCTGGGCCATGCCGGTGTTCATGGTCGGGTCGTGCAGGGGCACGCCGAGCGCATGCAGGATGGTGGCGTGAATGTCCTGCGGCGTGACCGCATCGCTCTTCGGCGCTTTGCCGTGTTTGTCGGACTCGCCGTAGACGGCGCCACCGGTGATGCCGCAACCGGCCATGATGGCGGGAAAGCAGTTGGGCCAGTGCACCCGACCGGGCGGGCCCTTGGTCTGAATGATCGGTGAGCGTCCGAATTCGCCCATCGCCACCACCAGGGTGTCGTCGAGCAGACCGCGCTGCTTAAGATCGGTGAGCAGGGCCGACAGCGCCTCGTCGAGCCGCGGCAGACACCAGCCCATGCCGTACGAACCGGAACCGAAGGCATTGCCCATGCCCATGTGACCGCCGTGCATGTCCCAGCTGGAACTTGGCGGGCCCTTGCCGCTGCCCGGAGCCGGACCGGTCCAGCCGTTGACGGTGACAAAGCGCACGCCGGCTTCGACCATGCGCCGGGCGAGCAGCAGATTCTGGCCGAGCGGATGCATGCCGTAACGCTCGCGGGTGGCCAGCGGCTCGCGGTCCATTTCAAAAGCCTGTCGCCCTTCCGGGCGGGTCATGCCGTCGAAGGCCATCTCGCGCAGCTCGTTCCAGTCGCGGCCGATGGTCTGTCCCTGCAGGGTGTCGGACTCGATGCTCGACAAAAGTTCGCGGCGGCTGGCGAGGCGTTGCTTGTCGACTTTGTCGTAAACTTCCGGTGGTTTAAAACCGGGCATCGCCGGATGGTTTTCGGAACTGCCGATGAATACCGGTGCATACGAGGACCCGAGGTAACCACCTGAGCCGATGTTGGGCGCGCAGAACACCGGCGGGCCGACGCATTTGATCAGCCAGGCATTGGATACCAGATTGCGTTCGCTGGGCAGGTGTTTGGCAACCACCGAACCGATGTACGGAGCGCCGTCGGGGACGCCGTTTTTGACACGCTCGACGTACTGGCCGCTGAGCAGGTTGTGCATGGCATCGAAGTGATTGCTGATCGGTCCGGGATGATAAACCGAGCGGATCAGCGCGAACTGGTCGGTGACTTTGGCGAGCTTGGGGTGCAGTTCGCTGAGCTGCATGCCCGGCACCTTGGTGCGGATCGGGCTGTACGGTCCGCGGATTTCGGAGGGTGCGTCGGGCTTCAGGTCCCAGGTGTCGAGATGACTCGGACCGCCGCAGAGCAGGAGAAAAATGCACGACTTCTTCGAGGCGATGGCTTTGCCGAGCGCGTCGGTCTTGTCGGCTCCCATGACCAATCCGGGAGCGGCGATGTTGAGGGCGCTGAGGGTCCCGGCCTGCAGGAGTTGGCGACGCGACAAGCTTGCTGAATCCATGAGCGTTTCCCGTTAGAACTGACTTAGCCAAGGCAGGTTAGGAATTTCCAGACAGGCTTGCAAGGCTTGTTTTTCAACGTAGGCGCCTCCCGCAATCCTGCCGGTTTTCGGCCCTGTTATCGGGCTGGCTTCGGGGTAAACTCGAAGTGATGATCGTTTCCTGCCGAAATTTCACGATCGCTGTGCTGACCATGGCCGTCGGTAGTGGTGTCGGTGTGCACGCCGATGCTGAGGATGCCGGCATCCAATTCAATCGCGATGTGCGACCGATTCTGTCGGAGAACTGCTTTGCCTGCCACGGCCCCGATGCGGCGACGCGCGAGGCCGACCTGCGTCTCGATACCGAGGCCGGAGCGATGGCGGCGGGCATCGTTGAGCCGGGTGATGCGGCGGCGTCGGATTTAATCAAACGCATTTTGACCGACGACGAGGACGACCTGATGCCGCCGCCGGATTCGCACAAAAAACTCACCGCAGCGGAGAAGAAAATTCTCGCCGACTGGATCGATGCCGGCGCTGAATGGCAGGCGCACTGGGCATTCATCACGCCGGTCCGACCGCAGGCGCCGGAGTCGAAAAAGGCGACCGCTGGAGCGCTCAATCCGATCGATGCCTTTGTCGGTGCCCGCCTGGCGGAGCGGGGTATGGTGCGCAATGCTCCGGCTGACAAGCACACCCTGGCGCGCCGCGCCGCGCTCGACATTACCGGACTGCCGCCGAAGGCTGAGCTCAGCGAAGCTTTTTTCACTGATCAAAAGCCGGGAGCGTTCGGACGCTACATCGACGCCCTGATGGCGACCGAACAGGCCGGCGAGCACCGAGCGCGCTATTGGCTCGATGCCGCGCGCTTCGGCGATACCCACGGCATGCACGTCGACAACTACCGCGAGATGTGGCCGTACCGGGACTGGGTGATCGATGCCTTCAACGAAAACATGCCCTTCGATCAATTCATCGTTGAGCAGCTCGCCGGTGATCTTTTGCCGAAGGCGACGCTCGACCAGCGCATCGCCACTGGATTCAGTCGCTGCAACATCACCAGTTCGGAAGGCGGCGCGATTCCCGATGAGTTGAACACCCGTTACATGATCGATCGCGTCGAAACCACCTCGACGGTTTTTCTCGGGCTGACCACCGGCTGCGCGGCCTGTCACGATCACAAGTTCGATCCGATCAGTCAGAAAGAGTTTTATTCGCTGGGGGCATTTTTTAACAACACCACGCAGCCGCCGATGGACGGCAACGAGAAGGACACGCCGCCCGTGGTGGTGTTGCCCGATGACGGGTTGAAACCCGAATGGGACGCGCTGCTCGCCAAACGGGCGCAGCTGCGCAGCGTGCTCGACCGCAAAATGTCGCAGGCGGATCTGCAGAAATGGTGGATGTCGCTGAAGCCGAAATCGATGGGCGAGCATCCGATCGCCATCGATGATGACTTGTTGCTGTTCGCCCCGTTGACGCAGGACCGGAAACAACAGGTGGCGCTGCCGGAGCAGGCGACCTGGGAAGACAAGCACCCGGCCGGCAGACGTGGCATGCGTTTTGACAAGGCGGCGGGTGCCGAAGTGGAGTTCGGAAAAATCAAAAGCGACCAGCCTCTGTCGGTCAGCTTCTGGGTGCGCGCGCCGGATCAATTGTTGAGCACGACGATTCTCGAACAGATGACCACGCTGGAGGAGCCGCTGCCGGAAGATGCCGCGAAGGACGCCAAGCCGAAAAAGCACGCGCTCGGCTGGAAGATCACCAGTTCGACTCAGGGGGCGCTGACTTTTACCATGAGTGATGGCAAAGGCGGTTCGACCTCGGGCATTCTGGCTGGTGAAGAGGCGCTGACGCCGCGTGAGTGGCAGCACGTTTGCGTGCGCTATTCCGGTGGCCGGTCGGACACGGCGATCAGTGTGCTGGTGAATGGCGAAAACCGTCGGCTGCGCAATTCGACGCAGGATTACATCGATGTCGCCGAGCTCTCCGCGGTGCCCTTGAAGATCGGTAAATCGCTGCCCAGTGGCGGGCTCAGCGATATCCGCATTTTCAAACGCTGGCTGACCGGTGCCGAGGCACAGGTTCTGGCCGATGAGTTCGAGCTGCGAAAAGTCCTCGCCGCGGGTGGCCAGTGGTCGGCGTTGCGACCGGCGCAACGCACCATGCTGGCACGCTACCGCAGCGCTGCGCTCGATCCGGCTTACCATGCGGCGTCGTTGCAGTTTGCCGCGACGCAGAAGCGGCGCGATTTCATTCACTCGCGTTCGACCACGACGCTGGTCATGGAGGAGCGTGACGACAGTGAGCCGCGCGCCTGGGTGCTGAACCGGGGCGAGTACGATCAGCGCCTCGATGAGGTCAAACCAATGGTGCCCGCGGCCCTGATTCCGCTGCCGGAAAATGCTCCGCCAAACCGGCTCGGGCTGGCGCAGTGGCTGGTCGATCCGGCGCATCCGCTGACCGCGCGGGTGACGGTGAACCGGCTTTGGCAATCGCTGTTCGGCGTTGGCCTGGTCAAGACGGCGGAGGATTTCGGTATCATGGGCGACCGGCCCTCGCACCCCGAGCTGCTCGACTGGCTGGCGGTGGAATTTGTCGATTCCGGTTGGGACGTTCGACACATGCTGCGCCTGATGATGACTTCAGCGACTTATCAGCAGAGCAGTCGCGCCACTGCCGCACAGCACGCCGCCGATCCGGATAACCTTCTGCTCGGGCGCGGTCCGCGGCTTCGCCTCGACGCCGAAGTTTTGCGCGATCAGATTTTATCGGTCAGCGGCTTGCTGGTGCCCGACATCGGTGGACCGAGTGTGAAGCCGTACCAACCGGCCGGCTTGTGGAATGTGGTCGCGATTCTCGGCAGCAACACGCGCCATTTCGAGCGCGACCAGGGCGAAGCCCTGTATCGCCGTTCACTCTACACCTTCTGGAAACGCACTTCGCCGCCGCCGTCGATGTCGGCCTTCGATGCGCCGACGCGCGAGCAGTGCACGGTGCGCCGCGAGCGCACCAACACGCCGCTGCAGGCGCTGGTGTTGCTCAACGATCCGCAGTACGTCGAAGCGGCGCGCAAACTGGCCGAGCACACCCTCAAGTCCGGTGGCGTTGACGACGTCGACCGCGCCGCGTGGATGTTGCGCAAAGCGCTCGCCCGGACCGCGAACGAGCCGGATCAGAACGACATCGTCGACCTGGTCAGCGATTTTCGAAAGCTCTACCAGGACAATCCTGACGAAGCCAAAAAACTGCTCGAAACCGGTGACAGCGCTTTCGACGAGTCGCTCGATCCTGTCGAAATCGCCGCCTGGACGATGGCTGCCAACGTATTGATGAACCGCGATGACTTTATCAATAAGAACTGAGACGGCCTGACGCATTGAACCCCCGAAATATTTCCGACCATGGCCAGCCCCGCAGACCCAATCGATCACTGGATCAATCTCGAAACCCGGCGCCAGTTTTTCGGCAAAAGCGCTAAAGGCATCGGTGCGGCTGCGCTGGCGTCGATGCTGCAGCGCGATGCGTTGGCGGCGCCCCCGAAACCGGGAAGTTCCCGCTTCGGTGGGGCTCTGGGCGAGGGCCATTTTCCCGCCAAAGCCAAGCGCGTCATCTGGTTGTTCATGGCCGGCGCGCCGTCGCAACTCGACACCTGGGATTACAAGCCGGGCATGCAGGATTGGTTCGACAAGGACCTGCCCGAATCGGTGCGCGCCGGTCAGCGGTTGACGACGATGACTGCCAATCAATCGCGCTTTCCGATCGCGCCGTCGAAGTTCAAGTTTTCCCGACACGGCAAAAGCGGACGCTGGGTCAGTGAACTGTTGCCTAAACAGGCATCGATGGTCGACGACATCGCGGTGGTCAATTCGATGTGGACAGAGGCGATCAATCACGATCCGGCGATCACTTATATCCAGACCGGCAATCAGATTCCCGGTAAGCCGACGCTTGGTTCGTGGCTCAGCTACGGGCTCGGCAGCATGAACCGCAACCTGCCGGATTTCGTCGTGCTCAACTGCGAGCCGCGCGGTCAGGCGCTTTATTCGCGGCTGTGGGGCAGCGGCTTTTTGCCGTCGAAACACTCGGGCGTCGCGTTTCGTGCGCAGGGTGATCCGGTGCTGTATTTATCGAATCCCGGTGGCGTCGATCAAAAGGCGCGGCGCATGATGCTCGACAAATTGCAGAGCATGAATCGTCGGGTTTACGATGAGCTCGGCGATCCCGAAACCCAGGCGCGCATCGCTCAGTACGAGATGGCCTTCCGCATGCAGTCGTCGGTGCCGGAGCTGGTCGATATGTCGCAGGAGCCGAAGCACATCAAGGAAATGTACGGTCCGGATTCAGAGACGCCGGGCACCTTCGGTTACAACTGTCTGATGGCGCGGCGCATGGCGGAGCAGGACGTGCGTTTTATCCAGATCTTTCACCGTGGCTGGGATCAGCACAACAGTCTGCCGAAAGCGATCACGCGTCAGGCCGGTGAGGTCGATCAGCCGGCCTGGGCACTGGTTCAGGATTTGAAACAGCGCGGCCTGCTCGACGATACGCTGGTGATTTGGGGCGGTGAGTTCGGGCGCACCATTTACAGCCAGGGCACCCTGACCAAAGAGAACTACGGGCGCGATCATCACCCGCGTTGCTTTTCGATGTGGATGGCGGGCGGTGGCATCAAGCCCGGCATTCAGCACGGCCAGACCGATGACTTCGGCTACAACATCGTCAAAGACCCGGTGCACATTCGCGATCTCAACGCGACGATCCTGCATCAGGCGGGCATCAATCACGAGACCTTCGTGGTCAAGCACCAGGGGCTCGATCAGCGCCTGACCGGCGTGCACGAAGCGCGGGTGGTGAAAGAAATATTGAGCTGACGCGGGCGGCCCTGGTTGTCGCAATCCGCAGCCGGCGAATGACCGCAGCATGCAGTTCTTTCTGTGCGCTGGCGGCGATCCGCGCTTTACTAATGGCGGTCGGCGGTTTGCCATTGTGGCGAGCGCAGCATTATGCCCCTGAAAGAACAACACAGAATCCACCGCTCCGGCTGGCTGCGTGCGGCGGTGCTGGGGGCGAATGACGGCATCGTTTCGACCGCCAGTTTGATGGTCGGTGTGGCGGCGGCGGCGCTCGATGACCGGGCGGTGATTCTGTCAGGCGTGGCGGGACTGGTCGGCGGGGCCATGTCGATGGCGGCCGGCGAATACGTGTCGGTGAAATCCCAGGCCGATACACTTGACGCTGATCTGAAACTGGAAGCGGAAGCGCTGCGTGACAATCATGAGTACGAGCTGGAAGAGCTGGCGACGATTTACCGGCAGCGGGGCCTCGATCAAAAACTTGCTGCAGAGGTTTCCAGGCAACTGACAGCTCACGATGCTCTCGGCGCCCATGCCCGCGACGAGATCGGTATCACCGATGAGCTTAGCGCTCAGCCGCTGCAGGCGGCGGTGAGTTCCGGGGCGGCTTTCGGGGCGGGTTCCGCGGCCATTCTGGTGGTCGCGGTGTCGACCGTGGGCACCGATTCGATCCTGTGGATTCTGCCGCTGACGGCGGTGTTGATGCTCGGCTTGCTGGGGGCTTTGGCGGCCCGGGCGGGCGGCAGTTCGATGCGGACCGGCGCCGGAAGAGTCTGCTTCTGGGGGACTCTGGCGATGGCGCTGACGGCCGGAATCGGCAAGTTGCTCGGCGTGGTGGTTTGAACTGCCGGTGGCATGAAAAACCGGGTTGCAGCTGGCTCTGACAATTTTTGTAAAGTCAGGCCTCGTCCCGGGAACTGAACCCGGCACGGTGTGAACGATAGGGGCAGCTGGTAGTCAGCAATATGTCCCCGGTGACTTCGCGCATCGGCCCTTTCCAGGACCGTCCGATACTCATCTCTCCGATGCGTGTCGACGGGCATTTTTGCCGGCTCGATTTCTGCACCATCGAGCTTGCGCATGGCTTCGCCTTAGCGCTACATGTGGCCATGGGTGGGGACACTTTGACACGCAACAGTGTGAGTTTCAGCGGCACTGGTAGTCAGCCGATGGTTTTTGGACACGGCTTCGGTTGTGACCAGAGCATGTGGCGCTTTGTCGCGCCTGCATTCCAGGATCGCTTTCAGGTGGTGTGTTTCGATTACGTCGGCTGCGGTAGCTCGGACTTCAGTCAATACGATCCGGTCCGCTACAGCCGCCTCGAGGGTTACGCTCAGGACATTGTGGAAATTGCCCGGGCAGCCGATCTCCGCGACATCGTTTTTGTCGGTCACTCGGTGAGCAGCATCATCGGGTATATTGCCGCGCGCGAGGCGCCCGAGTTGTTTTCTCATCTCATCCTCGTCGTTCCTTCGGCTTCCTATCTGAACGAGCCGCCCGATTATCTGGGAGGATTTGAGCGGGAGGATCTGGTAGGTTTGCTGGATCTAATGGAGAAAAATGATCTTGGCTGGGCGGGGTTTCTGGCACCATTGGTGATGCAGAATCCGGATCGCCCGGAGCTGACTGCGGAGTTACAGGAGAGTTTCTGCGCTGCCGATCCAGAGATTGCCAGGCGCTTCGCCGAGGTCACATTTCTCTCCGATCACCGCCACGACCTTGCCCGCTTCGATCCGCCGCCGCTGATCATCCAGTGCCGCGACGATGACATCGCGCCGGCCCCCGCGGTTGAGTTTGTTCGACAACGGTTGGAGCGCAGCGTCGTGCATTGCCTTCCCGTGAGTGGTCATTGCCCCCACATGAGCCATCCCGGGGAGACGGTGGCCGCCATCAACGCTTACCTGGATCGCGAACAACTGCCTCGCTCTGTCTGAACCGCTGATTCGTCGATGCCCGGATCACCGCCTAAGGAACTGTTCGGACTCATCCACTGCGACGGCGGTGCGGTTATTGAGTCGGTGAATGCTACTTTCGCGTCGTGGATCGATTATTCGCCCGCCGAGCTGGTCGGGCAGCCTTTCGACAGTATCCTTGAGCGTGGCGGACGGCTGTTTTTTCATTCCCAATTGATTCCCAATCTTGAGCTGAATCATCACGTCGAGGAGCTCTATCTGAATTTCAGAACGCGCGCAGGGGGGGCGCTGCCGGTGCTCATCAACGCCTGTCGCCGCCAGACGGAAGCCTGCGTCAGTTTTGAGTTTGCCGTAGTGCGCATGCACCGCCGTGCCCGTATCGAGGACGAACTCCTTCAGGCGAAAAAGCAGGCCCAGCATGCCAATGCAGCCAAGGGTCGGTTTCTCGGTATCATTTCTCACGAACTTCGCACCCCGCTGCAGAGCATTTGCATGTTCGTCGACCTTCTTCTGGAGGGCGCCGCAGGAGCACTCACTCCCACTCAGGAGAAGCTTCTCCGATCGAGCCAGCAGGCCGGTGGAAATCTGGCAGGTCTCATCGAAGACATTCTGGAGTTCGCCAGGATGGATTCCGGCAAAGCCCACGTCAATATACAGGAAGTCTCCGCCGGGGAAGTGCTCAAACAGAGTGAAACGCTGTTCGGCGTTCGCATCCACGAGGCGGGTATCAAATTTTCAGGGGAACCGGTGGCCGACCACGTCAGGGTTCAGGGGGATCCCAAACGTATCCAGCAAATCCTGCTCAACCTGCTTGCCAACGCACTGAAGTTCACCCCCGCCGGTGGTCGAATCTGTACCCGCCTGGTGACCGATGGTAATCGTGCCTGCTTCGAAGTGGAGGATACGGGCAGCGGAATTGCCGTCGAGGATCTAAACCGCATTTTCGACGCTTTTGTGCAGGTGGGTTCCGGATCCGATATGGCCAAAGGGGTCGGCCTCGGCCTGGCCATCAGCCGCGACCTCGCGCATGCGATGAACGGCAGCCTGACCGTGCGCAGCACCGCGGGTGTTGGCTCGACATTCAGTCTGTCACTACCGCTCGTTGCCGAAGCGGCTCAGACGCCGACCGGGTGATTCGAGCAAAGCGACAAGCCGTGAGCATTGGTTCAGGCGATCTGGCGGTAGAAACGGGCTTCATCGTGTTTCGACCGGAAGCAGGGGCACCCGCATCTGCGCACACTTAGTGATTGGCAGCATTTGCGGAGCGTGCGAAAACCGCAGCATCAAGCCCGCACGCAACCCACTCTGATCAGATGAGATCCTTCGCACTTTTCGTTGTTTCGATTTTTATTGCCCTCACCCCGGGCGGAAACGTTTGCGCTGCCGACAGGCCCAACATCGTTTTTATTCTCACCGACAATCACGGCGCGTGGACGCTGGGGTGTTATGGCAACAAAGACATTCAGACGCCGAACCTCGATCGCATGGCTGCTGAAGGCATGCAGTTCATGCGCGGCATGTCGAGTAATCCGGTCTGCTCACCGACCCGGGCGACCTACCTGACCGGACTGATGCCTTCGCAGCACGGCGTGCATTCGTTCATCCCGGGCGCAGCAATGATGGGTGACGACGCCTACTACACTTTGGAAGAATTCGAAACCCTGCCGGAGATTCTGCACTCGGAAGGTTATGTCTGCGGTCTCAGCGGTAAGTGGCATCTCGGCGATAATATGACGCCGCCGGACGGTTTTTCGTATTGGGCGACCATGCCGAGGGGCGGTACCAGCAGTCTCTATGACGACCCGGTGATCCTCGACGGCAAACTGATCGAGCACTCGCCGAAATACATGACCGACCTGTGGACCGAACGCGGCATCGATTTTATCGAACAGAACAAGGACGGCGAAAAACCGTTCTTTCTGTTCCTCTCCTACAACGGTCCCTACTGCCTGAGCGATCTGTTGCTGCGCCCGGCGAAGAATCGCTGGGCGGATTACTACGCCGATAAGCCGATGCTGTCGTTTCCGCGCGACTCGGCTCATCCGTGGCAGTACTCAAATCTCAACTATCACAACAACATCGTCAGCATGCGCCGGGTGGCCGCCGAAGTCAGTGGTGTCGACGACGGTGTCGGACAGATCTTCGATGCGTTGCACGAAAACGGTCTCGATGAAAATACCCTGGTGGTGTTTGCCGGTGATCAGGGATGGATGGGTGGTCACAACGGATTTTTTGGAATGGGCGATCACACCAAACCGATGGCTGCACACGACATGATGATGCATGTGCCGCTGCTGGTTTGGCATCCAGCGGGGATCAAGCCCGCGAAGAGCGAGGCGATGGTCACCAACAACGACTTCCTTCCCAGCGTGCTTGACTACGTCGGTCTCGGGAATCGCATTCCGCAAAAGCCGAAGCTGCCCGGCAAAAGCTACGCACCGATCCTGCGCGGTGAAAAGATCGACTGGCCGACCGAGATGTACTACGAAATGGAAAGCTGCCGTTCGCTGCGCACTGAAAAATGGAAATACGTCGAGCGGCGTTCGCCCGATGGTCCCGGCGAACTCTACGATATGGAGATCGATCCGATGGAGCGCTTTAATCTGTTCGGCCAGGCGGGCTATGAAAAAATTCAAACCGAACTGGCCGCGCAGCTGCTGGAGTTTTTCGATCGCTACGCCGATCCCGAATACGACATCTGGAACGGCGGTCGCTCAAAAGCGCGCCGCCACCACGCGCCGCCGGATCATCCCGATTACCGCGCGCCGAAACCGCGACCGTGGACGGCGACGGTGGAGAAGCAGGAGTTTGTGATCGAGGAGTAATAGCAGGGGGGGGAAACCAAACGGGAAAGGCCCGGCAGTTTTCACTGCCGGGCCTTGAGGTTTTTTCGAGTCTCTCGAATCAACGAGTCGACTCTTATGGGGGGATTGTTGCGATCAGTCGCCACCGCCGCCCATCATGTTGCCGCCACCCCAGACCGGATCAGGGTCATTCTGGTTGCCGCCCCATACGGGATCGGGATCATCGTTCGGCCACGGATCGCAATCGTCGTTCGGCCACGGATCATCGTCGTTGTTGTCGGGCCATGGGTCCATGTTGCCGCCGTTGGCGGTCGCTTCAGCACTCGAGCTGGACGATGAGCTGGAGCTGGCGCTGGCACCGGCACCACCGCTGGCACTGGCGCTGCCGCCTTGACCACCATGGGCGCTGGCGCTGGAACCTTCGACGTGGATGTTGGTGCGGTCGGCGAGGGCACCGCTGCGGGCAGCGCGGGCGTAGTTTTCGTGAGCTTTGGCGTATTTGATCGCGCCGTAGCCCTGCATGACACTACCGGTGCCACCGGCGAGGCTGCCTGCGGCGTGCGCAAGTTTGGCGGTGTTGTCGATGCCGCTGTCTTTGAATACCGTCACGTTGGCGGTTTCCATGTAGCCGGTCTTGTAGTTTTTGCCGTAGGTAATGACGCTGCCGGTGTTGAAGCCCTGGACTTTGACGTTACCGAAGTCGGTATCGCGGGATTCGGGGACGACATTTCCCATGTAGGTTGATGAGCAGCTCGCCAACAGCAGGGCGAAGGGAGCGCATAGGATGAGTTTTGTGTTCATTGCGTGTTTCGGTTTCGGTTTGTTTCTGTTCGTTTGTTTCGGTTTTCTGTTTCTACGAGGTAAGGCGGATGCTATCGGGAGTTGGCTGATGACTAGTAGTAGGGCTGGAAATACATGGGATTGCGCACCGGGTTTTGAGCGTGCTGATCATTCAGCGTGGTATGCCGGGCGTAGGGCGGGTTGACAATCGGCTGCGAAAAATCGTTGCCCGCAGGGCGGAAAACCGGAGCGGCCTGAGTCGATGGCTGCGGAGTCGCCACGCCGTGCGCCTGGTGAGCGTAAGTCTTGGGGTCCGGCTTCTTAAAAGGAGCGGTAACGATGGCACCGGCAGTGTTGACGACACCGCTGGCCAGCGT
Source organism: uncultured bacterium (assembly GCA_965367965.1). GTDB lineage: Bacteria > Verrucomicrobiota > Verrucomicrobiia > Verrucomicrobiales > DEV007 > JBBKXR01. The sequence goes on from CBDULB010000017.1 coordinate 19,749, forward strand.
CGACGTGACCCGGTTAACGCCACGCACCGGAGCACCGGCGAGATTAGCGGCGCGATAACTGGGGTGGCGTTCTTTGGTTTTGAAAAGAACCAACTGCGAAGGTGATTCATCCTGATCGGCGACGGGATTGCCGGACGGGACGATAAAGTAATCGGCGTTCTCTTTGCCGATCACGACGTTGCCCAGTTCGGTGCCGTAAGTTTCAGGCACGACATCACTGAAGCGTTTGGTGCTGCAACTGGTCAGACTAATGCTGACTGCAATTGCCAGAAATGATATTTGTTTCAACATTGAGTGCAAGTATTGCGTTTTTATAATAATTTGTCTAGTTATTTTTCCAATTAATAATTGTCATAATTGATAAAAGTAGCCAGACCGAGAATTGGTAAGGGGAGTAGGTGTCGGGTGGGACCCGTTTTTCAGGGCCTGGCGCCAACTGACCGGGCGCAGATACGGCTGCGCTCAGTGGCGAATCGTCACCGGGGTGCCGACTGCGGCCTTTTCAAAAATGATCGCCTGGGCGCGCTCGGGAACACGGATGCAGCCGTGCGATATCGGATGGCTTGCTACATAACCGACGTGCATGCCGGCACCGCCGGGGTGAACCTTCAGCCAGTAAGGCATCGGCGATCCCTGGAACTGCGCACGGCCTCCACCGGGGCGGCTGCGGCTGTCACCATCGCGATCGAGAAGGGCACCGGTGGTGCCGTCGACCCATATACCGTATAGGTTGGAGTCCTTGACCCGCTGTTTCTCCAAAATGTGAAACGAACCGGTCGGCGTTTCTTTACCGCGCATACCGGTCGATACCTTGGTCTCCAGAGCGAGCTGCCGGCCGTTGAACAGCCGGGCCTTCTGCTCCGACAGCGAGATCTCGATGCGGGAGTTCGACGGGTTGGTCGAAGCCAGTACCGCCTCGTTGGTAAATATCTGCGCTGACGGACCGTAGCCCCCGGTCGATGAATGATTCACCGCCGTAGTGGTGCAGCCGGTCAACAAGGCGAGCGCGAAAAATGGCAGGGTGCGGAAGAGGAGGCTCATTTGAGATACGAGGCTGAGTGATAAGTATCGAAATTGATAATATTATTCATTCTAAATCTCAAAAACCATAATAACAACTAAAAACAACGATGCGTAAAAGCGCCATGCCTGAGGAGGCATGAGCCCGGTTCGGCCCAGTCCGGTGCGTTGGGGTGTCCGACGATTGCCGAACTGCTTCCCCTCTCTGCGCCTCCGCGTCTCTGCGCGAGGCCTACCCGCCTGAACGGGATGGCGATGGGGGCATCACTTCTCGAGCGCGCGCAGCTCGCCGAGCATTTCGAGCAGGTTATCGGTCAGAATCACCGAGGCATTTTCCTCGAAGCGCGAAGTGCCCAGCCAGGTTTCGTAGCCACCGAGCTTGTGCTGATTGGGAGGCGGCAGGTAGCCGTAACCGCCATTGGCGAGTTCGATGGTAAACGTGTGCGGAAAGGGACTCTTGTCTTTGATGTCGAGTCCGATCTCGACCAGGACTTCAAATGGCATCGAGACGATGGCCTGGTCGCCGATGCGGATCGCCTGAATGATGACCGGCTCCGGTTCGGGGCGTTCGGGACCGGCGTAGGTGACCGTGTTTCGCGCGACCGACTCGGTGCGACCGTTGATCGCCTGCTGCTCTTTGCGTGGCAGTTCGAGCAGGGCCAGCGCCTTTTGTACATCTTCGTCACTGGGCACGCGATAGTTCAAGGTCACTTCGCGTTGGCGCATGGCGACCAGCGGGTCTTCGTCATAGGTCTCGATTTTTTTCACCGCCCGCCAGGCGGCGTCGGCGGTTTTCGCCGCGACGATGCGGATCTGTTCAAACGGCGCTCGCGGTGCGCGAGTGCTGTGAAAATCGATGTTGTTGATGTCACCGCTGGTGCCGTTGGTCATGAAGGCGACGAAGTTTTCCGGCGGGTTGGATCCACCGATGCGATACGGCATGACCCGGGCAAACTCGCCGTAGTAATCGGCTGATGCCATACCGACAACCTTGCCGTCGTCCTCAATTACCTTGGGAATGCCGCCGACGTAGTGCAGCGAGTAGTTGGCGATCAGCCCGAGCGGACGCCCGCCTTTGTTGCGCGTGCGCACATCGACGACGCTCACTTCGGGGTCGGTCGGGCCGGCGGCTTTGAGGAGATTTTGCCGCGGGGCATTGGTGCGTACCTGATCATAACCACCCAGCGGATTTTTATCCATGGTGCCGTCCTTGAGAAAATAACGACGATTGTAGACTTCAGTCGGCTCTTCATCGGAGCCGAAGCCGACCTTGGCGGGTTGCAGGGATTCGATTGCTTCAATCAATGCCGCTGCGAGTCCTTCGCGGCGTTTCTTTTCATAAGCGATCCGGCCCGGTGATGTATCGCCGCCTTTCGGCGCGGTGTGCGTGTGGGTTCCGGAAACCAGCATCTGCTCGACCTTCCAGCCGGTCTTTGCAGCAGCGATCGCTTTTGCCTCATCGCACATTTCGCGGCCGACACCGATGGCATCCATCAGCGCGATCACGGCGCGCCCTTCGCCGTTCTGAAAGGCGACGGCGCGGACAAAAAAGGGATCGTGCACGTACTTTGAAGCGCCTGAGCGGAGCTGCATCGGAAACACATCCGGGGTGATGTCGACCGCCGCGGTGCCGGCGTAGAGACCCGGGCCGGTCGGTTTCTCTTGAGCTGATAGCGGCACAAGTGAAACGATTGCGACGGCGATCGCCAGTGCCGGCACTGAAGACTGAAAGCGCTTTCTCATAAGCACATATTCGATGATTGCGGGGCTGACGAGCAATGATGATGACAACCGAATCGCGCCAGCGGGAAAGATGGTCGGCTGGACGCGAATTGCTTATGATGGCGGCTCATGCATCTGCGCCTGCTGACTGCCATCATTCTCCTCGGCACTATCGTTCACGATTCGGCAGCGGCAGAGCGGGCGGCGCGGCGCAACGTGTTGTTCATCGCCGTCGATGACTTGCGGCCGACGCTGGGCTGTTACGGCGACGAGGTGGCGGTGACGCCGCATCTCGATGCGTTGGCGGAGCGGGGCACGACCTTTCTGCGGGCCTACTGTCAGCAGTCGGTTTGCAATGCCTCGCGGGCATCGATCATGACCGGTCGCCGGCCGGACACGACCCGGGTCTACGATCTGACCACGCACTTCCGCAAGGCGCTGCCGGATGTGAAAACGCTGCCGCAGCAGTTTCGCGAAGCCGGTTATCGATCGCTGGCGGTGGGCAAGATTTATCACGGCGCGGCTGGTCATGCCTTCGGTAACGGCATCGATGACGACTTGTCGTGGAGTGACCCGGGTTGGTTTCCGCAGCCGAATTTTTATCATACGGCGGAGGGCATTGAGATCGCTGAAAAATGGTTCGCCGGTCATCGCAAAAGTTTGGCAAAAAATTATCCACAGTTGGCGGAGCCGGACGCATCGTGGAAGGACGCCATCGTTCGCGGCTTGCCGTGGGAAGCTCCGGATGTCGCCGATGACGAACTCGCCGACGGGCAGATTGCGTCGCAGGCAATCGAATACCTGAAAGACATGGCGAAAGAGGGGACGCCATTCTTTCTCGCGATCGGATTTCTCAAACCGCACGTGCCGTTTGTCGCTCCGAAACGTTACTACGATCTCTATCCAGAGGGCAGTATTCCACCGGTGAGCAACGCATTTTATCCGAAGGGTTCGCCGGAGTATGCGCACTACGACTCAGCGGAAATGCGCGTCTATCACGGCATTCCCCGCAAGCGCGGTCAGCCGGTCGCGGATGAAAAACTGACCAACGAAATGCGTCGTGCCTACTACGCCTGCAGCAGTTTCATCGATGCTCAGGTCGGGCGTTTGCTGGCGACACTCGACGAACTCGGGCTGCGCGAAAACACGGTGATCTGTTTCTGGGGTGACCACGGTTATCATCTGGGGGAGAATAATCTGTGGTGCAAGCGCAACAACTACGAGCTGTCCTGCCGCGTGCCGTTGATCATCGAAGTGCCGGGACAGGCGCATCGCGGGGCGCGCACCGATGCTCTGGTCGAGCTGGTTGATGTGCTGCCAACTTTGACCGACGCCTGCCGCCTGCCGATCGACGCGGGTGCCGAAGGTGACAGTCTTCTGCCGCTGATGAATGATCCCGGTCGAGACTGGAAAAGCGCGGCCTTTTCTCAGTATCCGCGCGTTCTCAAAGAGCACGGCAAGGTGATGGGCACTTCGATGCGCACCGACCGCTGGCGCTTTACCGAGTGGTTGAGTGCGGATGGCAAGTTTCGCCAGGTGGAGCTTTACGATTTGAAAAGCGACCCGCAGGGCAATGCCAATCTCGCTCGCGATCCGGAGTATCGGGGGCGCATTCCGCAGCTGACCGAACAACTGCGCGCCGGATGGGAGGCGGCCCGACCGTGAAGCGTTGCATTGCGATTTTCCTGATGTCGTTTTTGACGGTCGGTGGCGCCCGCTGCGCCGAACCGTCGCGGCCGAATTTCCTGTTTATCATCGCTGAGGACATGAGTCCCAATCTCGGCTGTTACGGTGACCCGGATGCGGTCACGCCTAACCTCGATGCTTTCGCGGCGCGCAGCATTCGCTACGATCGTGCATTTTCGGCGACCGGCGTGTGTGCCACTTCGCGCTCGGCGATGATTACCGGTATGCATCCGTCGTCGATCGGCACTCAGCACATGCGCAGCAAAATTGTGCTGCCGGATACGATACGACCGTTTCCCGCGCTGTTGCGCGAGGCCGGATATTTCTGCACCAATCGTGGCAAGGAAGACTACAACTTCACTACCCGGCCGGATGTCTGGGATGCTAAGCGATGGCAGGCTGCCGACTGGACGCGCCGCGCTGAAGGTCAGCCATTTTTTGCCATTTACGGATTCCCCGATACCCACGAGAGCCGTTTGTGGAAAGGCAGCGAAACCAAACTTGTTGATCAGTCAAAGTTGAGCGCGGCACAGCGCCACGACCCTGACAAAGTCACCGTGCCGCGATGGTTGCCGGACACGACTGAAGTGCAGGCCGAATGGGCGCGCTATCATGATCTGGTCAGTCTGATGGATGATCAATACATCGGCCCTTTGCTGCAGCGGCTGCAGGACACCGGCGTCGCCGACGATACCATCGTGTTCTTTTTCTCTGATCACGGTGCGCCGTTTCCGCGCGCCAAACAATGGATCACCGAGGCCGGAACACGGGTGCCGCTGCTGATTCACTTTCCGGAAAAATGGCAGCATCTGGCGCCGGCGATGGCGGGGGAGACATCTGCTCAACTGGTCAGCCTGATGGATCTCGGACCCAGTGTGTTGAGTCTGGCCGGAGTGGCAATTCCCGGGCACATCGACGGTAGCGCATTTCTCGGGCCGGCGGCAGCGGAGCCGCGCCGATCGCTGGTGTTCACCCGCGACCGCATGGATGAACGCGTCGATTTAATCCGCACGCTGCGGGATCATCGCTATCGCTACACGCGTAATTTTATGCCCGCGGTTCCGGCTTTCCCGTGGCTGACTTACATGGAGCAGTTGCAGAGCTCGAAGGCCTTCCGGCGCATGCAGGATGCAGGGGACACGGGTCGGTTTGGCGCATTTCTCGCTGACAGCAAACCTGCCGAAGAACTCTATGATCTGGAGAACGATCCTGACGAGTTCACCAATTTGGCAGCCGATCCGGTGCACCGTGATACGCTCGAAAGGCTGCGCGGCGAACTTGGCGAATGGATGCTGACGACGCGCGACAGTGGGTTTCTGCCCGAGCAACAATTGCTGGCTGCAGAAAAAAGCGGGGGCAGCATTCGCGAATTTTGTACCGATGAAAAACGCTATCCGCTCGAACGTTTGGTTGCCGGCGATGTCTCTCTCAGTGCCCCGAATGCGGCGATTCGTTTTCACGCCGCGCTGCGGTCGACCGATGCCGCTGCCTTGCGCCGGCAGCTTTTAAGCGAATCCGATCCCGATGTGCGCACGGCGCTGGCGTGGTCTCTGGCTGATGTCGACGAACTCGGTAAAATCATTGAGGCCGATTATCCGTGGAGCCGGGTGCTGGCCCTCAATGCGCTCGACTATCTCGGCGACGCAGCGCGTCCGCTGGTGCCGCTTCTGAAAACCCTGGCCACTCAGGCGGAGACTAAAGAAAACCTCTACGACCGCTGGCTTGCGCAGCGAATATTGACCCGATTGCCATGAAACCGATTCTGCCCATCATCTTCCTGCTGCTTGTAGTCGCTACTTTTGCGGCGTTCGGGCAGACTAACAAAAAAACACCCGGCACCACTGCGGGTCTCGCCAAAACCGACATCACGCCGCGCGTTCCGGTGCGCATGGTTGGTTATGCTTCACGCGACTACGAGGGGCAGCCGGATGAAAATAAACTGTTCGCCCGCGCGCTGGCGATTGGCAGCGGCGACGGTGAACTCGGTGCATTGATGATCACCGCGGATCTGCTCGGTATTCCCAAATCGCTGAGTGACCGGGTGTTCGAGCGCCTCGAAGAAAAGCTCGGCATCAGCCGCGAAAAATTCGCGATTTCCGCGACCCATACCCACGGCGGGCCATCGCTGAGCGGCTACATGCAGGAGCTGCATTTTTGCCAGGTGCTGCCTGACGGCGAAAAGCAGCGCATCGACGAATACACCGACTGGCTGGTCGACCGGCTTGTGCAAATCGCCATCGAAGCGGCTGAGACACGCCAAGCTGCGCATCTGCGTTGGGGTGAAGGCAGCGCCGGATTTGCGATGAATCGTCGAGTCATTGAAGGCGGCCAGTGGAAGGCGATGCGGCCGAATCCTCAGGGCAGTGTCGATCACAGTGTGCCGGTGCTGACCGTCACCGCGGCCGATGACGATCAAAAAGTGCTCGGAGTTTTTCTCAGTTACGCCTGTCACTGCACCTCCTATGCGCCGCCCAACAAAGGCTTTCACGGTGACTGGGCGGGGGCGGCTGCGCAGACCATCGAGCAGCGTCACCCGGACAGTGTCGCACTGGTCGCCGCCGGCTGCGGAGCCGATGCCAATCCGGATCCGCGCACCGCTGATGCCGCGCCGTTTATCGTCAAACACGGTAACGAACTCGCCGACCAGGTCGACGCGTTGCTCGGTAATTCCGCGCGCACGTTCCGGCTGACCGCTGCGCCGCAATGCCGGACCCGCACAGTTCAACTGCCGCTGGCATTTCAGCCCGATCGCAAACACCTCGAAGGCTGGGTGGCGGGTAAGGATAAACGCCGTGCCTTTTACGGTCAGGTCTGGCTCGATCGATTGGACGCGGGCGGGACGGTGCCGACTGAGTTCGATTACCTGATTCAAACCTGGCAGTTCCCCGGTGAGAACGGCCGCAGTCTGACCTCGGTATTTCTTCCGGGCGAAGTGGTCTCGGGCTATTCGCTGCGCATCAAAGCCGAACTCAACACGGATGTGCGACGCAACTGGGTCATCGGCTACGCCAACGAATCGCCGTGTTACATCACTACTGCAAAGGAGATCGCCGAAGGGGGCTACGAAGTCGATCGCTCGATGGTGTCATACGACAAGCCTTCGCGGCTCGCGCCGCAGACCGAAGACATCATTGTCGGCACGGTGGTCGAACTTACCGGAGGAAAGCCTGACAAAGCCACCAGCACCAGGGAGTGAGGCGAGCGGTTTGATTCGGCCTTCGTGCCAATGGGCAGAAAGACAGATCCTGTGATTGCCTTCTCTGCGCCTCCGCGACTCTGCGACTCTGCGCGAGACTTTCCGTCCAGTGGCTTCCAGGTGGCGGACGCTTATTCTATTCTTCAGCGGCCGCTTCCATGACTTCGCGGGCGGCGGCGTGCTGATCATCGGGGACCTCGATGCGAATCGAGTTTTTGATCGCGCCGAGAAGGTTGCCACCGTAGGCGTTGTCGTCGATCACGAAGGCCTCGATGCCGTTGTCGCGCAGCAGGGTGGCGAGTAGGTGGGCGTCTTCGGATTTTGAAAAGCTGCGCAGGATTTGCATGGGGATTTGTCAGAGCTAACTAAGGCGCGCTGAGCGCTTCGCGAAACTCGGGGCTGGCGTCGACTCGCCAGGCTTCGCCGGCTTGCAGCGTGACCACATCGCCGCCTTCAGTGGCGATGCGCAGCAGGAGCGGGTGGGTGCCGGGGTAACGCGTCGCGGCGGCTTTGATACGGTCGAGGTCGGCGCTCGAATCGCGGCCGCTGATCAGGTCGAGAATGAAGGGAGTATCGCCATTGCCGTTGCCGTTACCATTGGATGGCGAATGACCGTTGCCGTTCCCGGTGCCGTTGGACACGTCGATGATTTGCGCGGAAGTGCCGGTCACTGCGACGCCATTGCTATTGCTATTGCCATTGGCCGGGTGGGGAGTTTCGCCGGCGGGTGAGGCGGACGGCAGGGGCACACCGCGCTTTTCGAGATAGGCATCCAGGGTGGTGAGATCGACGGCAGTGAGTCGGTTGGTCTCCGATATTTGATCGAGTTCGATCTTGGCCTTGAGCACGATGACTTTGCCTTTGACCAGCATTTCCGAGCGCTTGGTGTAGGTCTCGCTCCAGAACATGACTTCGGCCTGACCGCTGAAGTCTTCGACGATGGCAATGGCGAATGGCTTGCCCTCGCGCTTGGTGTATTTCACAGCGACGTCGCCTAGAATGCCGGCGAAAATATGCGCTTTACCACCGGGCTTCATGGCTGCGATTTCGCCGATGCTTTCAAAGCTTCCGTTGGTGATCGCTTCGCGGTAGGCGTCGAGCGGGTGTCCGGTGACATAGAAACCGAGCAGGTCTTTTTCGAAGACCAGCATTTCATCTTTGGTCCATTCGACGCGATCTTCGTCGGCGATGGTCGGTGACGGCGAGGCGCTGACCATGTCATCCATGTCAAACAGCGAACTCTGCCCACTGGCCTTGTCGCGTTGTGCGGAACTGGCGCTGGCCATGACCTGGCCGATTCGCGAAAACAGCTCGTCGCGACGCTCGCCGACGTAGTCGAAGGCGCCCGATTTGACCAGACTCTCGCTAATTTTTTTGTTCACCGTACGACCATCGAGCCGGGTGAAAAATTCCTCCATGGTGCGGAATTCACCGTTGGCTTCGCGTTCTTTGATCGCTGCCTTCATCGCCGCTCCGCCGACGTTTTTGACACCGGCGAGGCCGAAGCGGATGCACTTGGCGTCCTCGATAGGTTCGCCGGCGGCGGAAGCTTCCGGTTGGAATTTGAGTCCGCTTCGATTGACATCCGGGGCGAGGATATCCATGCCCATGCGCTGACACTCTGCGACGAACACTGAGATCTTTTCAGTATTGTTAATCTCGTTGCTGAGCAATGCGGACATGAACTCGACCGGATAGTTCGCCTTTAGATAGGCGGTCTGGTAGGAGATCATGCCGTAGGCGGCGGAGTGCGATTTATTGAAGCCGTAGCCGGCAAATTTTTCCAGCAAGTCAAAGATCGCGTTAGCCTGCTTCTCGGCGATGTTGTTCACCTCCTTGCAACCCTTAACGAACATCTCGCGCTGTTTCTGCATCTCCGAGACTTTCTTTTTACCCATGGCACGACGCAGAAGGTCGGCCTCACCGAGTGAGTAGCCGGCGAGCACGTTCGCGGCGCGCTGCACCTGTTCCTGGTAAATGAGAATCCCGTAAGTTTCCTTGCTGACCTCTTCCAGCAGGGGATGCAGGTACTGGACCTTTTTCTTGCCCTTCTTTCGATCGATGAAATCCGGGATCAGGTCCATCGGCCCCGGACGATACAGAGCGATCAATGCGATGATGTCTTCGATCTTATCGACGCCGAAGCGTTTACAGAGACTCATCATGCCGCCGGATTCCAACTGGAACACGCCGACCGTTTCGCCTCGATTGAGTAGCGAGTAGGCCTCGGGATCTTCGAGCCCGGCTGCGTCGAGGTCGAAGTCGGGAGTGTGCACGCGAATCAGATCGATCGCGTCTTTGATGACGGTCAGGGTCTTGAGACCGAGAAAGTCCATCTTGAGCATGCCGAGATCGGTCAGCGGGCTCATCGCGTACTGAGTGACAACCTCGCCTTCCTTGCCGCGAATCAGCGGCACGTACTTGGACAACTCGCTGTCACCGATGACCACACCGGCGGCGTGAATACCGGTGCCGCGGGTCATGCCCTCGAGAAAGACCGAGTAATCGTAGACGCGACGCACGCCATCGTTGGTCTCCAACTCGGTGCGCAACTCGGGGTTTTTCTTTTTCGCGTCAGCCAGAGTGGTTCCAAGATCGTTGGGAATCATCTTGGCAATGCGATTGCCTTCGCTGTAGGGCAGGCCGAGCACGCGGCTGACATCGCGGACCACACTTTTGGCTCCGAGAGTGCCGAAGGTGACGATGTGCGAGACGGCGCGTTCGCCATACTTTTCGCGCACGTACTGAATCACTTCAGGGCGCCGCGTCTGGCAGAAGTCCATATCAATATCCGGAGGCGAGACACGCTCAGGATTGAGGAAACGTTCGAAAATCAGCCCGAAACGAATCGGGCACAAATCGGTGATGCCGAGCACGTAGGCAACCAGTGAACCGGCCGCTGAACCACGTCCGGGTCCGACCGGAACGTCGTTGTCTTTGGCCCACTTGACGAAATCCCAGGTGATCAGGAAGTACGACAGGAAGCCCATGTCCGACATGACCTTGATCTCGTAGTCGAGACGTTCGCGGAGTTCGGGATCAGTGGTCGCGCGTTCCTTGCCGTAGCGCGCTTCGAGTCCCTCGTTGCACAGCTTCAGAAAGTAGTCGTCGCGACTGCCGCCGTCCGGAGAATCGAACTGCGGATACTTCGCCGAGCTGGTCGCGTCGAGCTCGATCTCGATGTCGCATTTATCGGCGATGGCAAAAGTGTTTTTGATCGCCTCCGGAACCTCTTTGAAAAGCTGACGCATCTCGGCTGAAGTCTTGAAGTAGACCTCCGGCGAGTAGGTCATGCGCTTCTCGTCCATCTGCAGGTTGTTGGTGCCGATGCAGATCAGCACGTCGTGGGCCTCATGATCCGAGCGATCGAGAAAGTGAACGTCATTGGCGGCGACCAGGCCGAGGTCGAATTCTTTACCGAACTTGACCAGTTGGCGGTTACACAGCGTCTGTTGATCGAAGCCGTGGTCGTGCATCTCCAGATAGAAATTTTCCTTTCCGAAAATGTCGGTAAACTCGCCGATGCTGCGGCGGGCCTGTTCGAGATCGTCGGCCTGAATCGCCTGATTGATCTCGCCATTGATGCATCCGCTCAGGCAGATCAGCCCTTCCGAAAATTCGGCCAGGCATTCCTTGTCGATGCGGGGCTTCGAGTAAAAGCCCTCGAGGTGGGCGCGGCTGACGAGCTTCATCAGATTCTCGTATCCAGTGCTGGAGCTGGCCAGCAGGGTCAGGTGCGAGTTGCGCTTTTTGTTGCCTTGTTTGTCGGTAATGATCTTGCGCTCATTCATCGACAGCCCCGGCGGCGTCAGGTAGGCCTCACAGCCGATGATCGGCTTGATGTTATTCTTTTTACAAGCCTGGTAGAACTCGATCGCACCGAAAATGTTGCCGTGGTCGGTCATTGCCACCGCCGGCATCTTGCAGCGCAACGCCTTCTTCATCAGCTTGTCAATCCGCACCGCACCGTCGAGTAGCGAATACTCGGTGTGCAGATGAAGATGGATGAACGGGTCGGCGGCCATGGGGTCAGGGGCAGGGCGGGGTGGTGATCGAGTGGAGTAGGGGCAGCGTGGCGTCGGCTCTGAAACTCAGTTTCGGCGAGGGCGTAAATTCACCTTAGTGGACGGCCCCCGAGGATCAAGGAGAGACCACGGCACGGATAAAAAATCGAATGACGTTTGTGGTCGAAAAGGCTTGTCGGAGCGGGTGTGGTTGGTCGATCCGCGCTCAGCTTTTTAAAGCTTTTAAATCGCGAAGACTGTGGAAATCTTCGGCGTCGAGGCCGCTGATCGGCCGCGCTCCCGTTTTGCGCCGATCGCTGACCACTTCGGGACGGAATTTGAGCAGCTCGTCAAGGAAGCCGACTGAGCCCAGTGCCGTGCCTGCACTCAAGTGACGGACGCGCAGACGGAACCGTTCGCCGGCGGCAAGTTTGCCGTTGGCGGCGACAACTTTTTCTACTGATTGGCGGGAGGCACCTTTGCGAATCACCATGCCGGAGCCGTCAGTCGTTCGCGCGGCACGCCCGAACAGGGTGAGGCGATACATTTCTGCACACGATTGCCACCCGCTGCGAGCCGTCATCTCCGCTGCCGGTGCTGCACCTCGATGAGGGCTTGTGAATATCGCGATCAAGCCCAGGCGCGCCGCGGCATCGCCGCCGAGGGCCTGCCCGTAGCCTGACCATCGATAGTCCTTCGGATCCTCGACGATACCGGCGCGCACTGAGTTCAGGTCGATGTAGCAGGCGACCGTGCGCAAGCTGGTCGTAGAGTTTTCCACCAGCACGCTGCGGTAGCGGGCATCCCACAACGTGCCGCTGCGGTCGTGGTGTTGGTTGTACCAGATCGAGAAGCGTTGCTTGAGCTCCTTGACGAAAACTGCCAGATCGCCGATCCGACTGAGATAACGATCGATGACCTGATCTGCTGCGCCGTCCTGGTCACTCGACCGCAGGCTGGAGATCTCATCGGCGATCAGAGTCACCTGGCGTTTGGTATAGATAATTCCCAGGTGTCGATAGAAACGCTCAGTATCCATTCGCAGGCTCTCGCGCAGTCGCTCCGCGGACGGATTCGAAATGCGCAGCAACAGATGAAAGTGATTCGAAAGGCAGCACCAGGTCAGCACCTCAACGCCGCAGAATCGAGCCATCTTGCGCAACATGTTGCCAAACTGTTCCCGCTCCGCCGGTCCCAGTAGAAACTCCTGACCCGCGACCCGACTGATCACATGGTAACAGTTGGCGTCATGCCATCCAAGTAAACGGGGAGTGTGCATGCCTTCATTATGGCTGAATAAACCTTCGCCGCAACAATAAATAGGTTGCTTATTTATTGTGTGTTCGACCAGCTACCTTGTTGCCCGGCTGAAGGGGCTCTAGGGGCGGAAATTCATGTAGTCGAGCCCGGCTACCGTGGCTTCGATGGGGGCGGTGTTTTCCAGGAGTTCACCGATTGGATCCCATTTGGCGGTGATCAGGGCTTCGCGGGCGGATTCAACAATGTCGATAGCGAAGCTTTCGGTGCCGTAGTTTACCTTGCGGGCGTCGACATCGACTTTGACTTCAAGTGTGGGATCCGCTGCGATGGCGGCGCTGAGGGCATCGATATTTTTGCGCGTGGTGGTCACGCAGGGGACGCCAAGTGTGGTGCAGTTGCCGAAGAAAATTTCGGCGAAACTTTCGGCGATGACAGCGCGAATGCCGTAACGATAGAGGGCCTGCGGCGCGTGCTCGCGGGAACTGCCGCAGCCAAAATTGACGCCACTGAGCAGGACCGAAGCCCCTTTGAAGCGCTCGTCGTTGAGCGGGTGCGGTTTCTCATTGCCGTCAGCGTCGTAGCGTACGTCGTAGAAGAGGTAGTCGCCGAGTCCATCGAAGGTGACGCACTTCATGAAGCGCGCGGGGATGATGCGGTCGGTATCAATGTCGGAACCGGGAACGTAGACGGCAGTTCCGGTGACGGAGGTAATTTTATCCAGGGCCATTTTTTAAAGTGGTAAGAGTAAAGCTGCTTGCGATCAATTTTTCCCGGATCAGGCAACGGCGGGTTCGTTCTTACTGACTTCGAACACCTCGCGGGCATCGCTGACCTGTCCGGTAACGGCGGCGGCTGCGACCATTACGGGCGACATCAGAATGGTGCGTCCGGTCGGGCTGCCCTGGCGGCCTTTGAAGTTTCGGTTGCTGGAACTTGCGCAGAGTTGGTCGCCGATCAGTTTGTCGGGATTCATCGCCAGACACATTGAGCAGCCGGCTTCACGCCATTCGAAACCGGCGGCTTCAAAAACTTTATCGAGGCCTTCTTTCTTACACATTACGTCGACGATCTGCGAGCCGGGCACGGCGATCGCTTTGACGCCATCGGCGACGTGGTGGCCGGCGAGGTACTTGGCCGCTTCGCGGAAATCTGAGATTCGTCCGTTGGTGCAACTGCCAATGAATGCCACGTTGATGGGCGTGCCTTTGATCGGGGCGCCGGCTTCGAGCTTCATGTATTCCAGAGCTTCGGCGATCGACACGCGGTCGTCGTCGTTGTCTGCCTCGGCAGGATCGGGAATGTTTTCATCGATGAACACGCCGTGATCCGGGCTGATGCCCCAGGTTACCGACGGGGCGATATCTTCGGCGCGAATGTTGACGATGTCGTCATAGTCACAGTCGGGATCTGAAGCCACGCTCTTCCAGGATTCCACGGCAGCTTCCCACTCTGCGCCTTTCGGGGAGTAGTTGCGACCTTCGAGGTAGTCGAAAGTTTTCTGGTCGGGATTGACGTAACCGCAACGGGCTCCGCCTTCGATCGACATGTTGCAAACGGTCATGCGTTCCTCCATGGAAAAATGATCGAACAGCTCGCCGCCGTATTCGTAGGCGTAGCCGATGCCGCCCTTGGCGCCGAGCAGTTTGATGATGTGCAGAACGACGTCTTTGGCATAGACGCCCGCGCGCAGTTCGCCGTCGACGTTGATGCGGCGCACTTTCAGTTTGGTCATCGCCATCGTCTGGGTGGCGAGCACGTCACGGATCTGCGTGGTGCCGATCCCGAAAGCGATCGCGCCAAAGGCTCCGTGGGTGGCGGTATGCGAATCTCCACAAGCGATCGTGGATCCCGGTTGAGTGATGCCTTGTTCCGGTCCGACGACGTGGACGATGCCCTGTTGACCGGATGCGATGTCGAAATAAGTGACGCCGAACTCTTCGGTGTTTTTGCGCAACTCGGTGATCATGGCGTCGGCCAGTGGATCGGCAAAAGGCTGTTCGCGCTGATCGGTAGGCACGATGTGGTCGACTGTGGCAAAGGTGCGATGCGGGTATTTCACCTGCAAACCGAGGTCGCGAAGCATGCCGAACGCCTGCGGGCTGGTCACCTCGTGAATCAGGTGTGTGCCAATCAGGAGTTGGGTTTGTCCGTTTGAAAGGGTGCCCACGACGTGGGCATCCCAGACTTTTTGAAAGAGATTGCGGCTCATTTTTTACTGCGGTTTCGTGCTACGGGGTAGGTCAGGTGCCCCACCGTTGCGGGCTGGGATCATAGCATAGCTTATCGGCGGCCGGTAATGGAAAGTCGCCGTAAGAATCATGGGACTTGATCTATTGCCAATACTTGGCTAAGCAAGGGTGTCCATTTAACCACAAACCGGTAACGACATTATGAAACTGAACAATACTTTTATTTCCACTTTGGCTTGCGCCTTTGCTGTCATCGGCCTCGCGCTCTTCAGCGTAAGCTGCGAAAAAGACGCTGGCGATCACACCGAAGAAGCCATGGAAGAAGCTGCTGACGCCGCTGGCGATGCTGCTGACGCAACCGCAGATGCCGTCGAAGACGCTGCAGAAGCGGCCAAGCCTGAGTAAGGTTGGCTGATCAGTCCACTTTTAAACGCCCGTCAGTTTTACTGGCGGGCGTTTTTTTTGGGCCTCCGTGGGGCCTCAATGGAGTTCGACGAATCGTCTGGAGAAGCGTTAGCTTGGCTAAGCTTTACAGGAAAGACGCTTGAAAGATTTTAAAAACTCGCTATCGAATAGACTGTAAGGAAACAATCCATTCCCCATAACCAACTTAGATTACCATGAAAATTACGACTACGACTCTTTCACGCAGCTTTGCTGCTGCCGCCGTGGCCACCGGCCTTGCGTTTGTTAACGTTGGCTGTGAAAAAGCTGATGATCACGATCACTCGGATCACGATCACGCTGAAGAAGCCGCCGAAGCTGCCGCTGAAGACGTTGAAAAAGCAGGTGAGAAAGCTGCCGACGCGTTGAAGGACGCCGGTGCTGCGATCGAAGAAAAAGCTGATAAAGCCGCTGACGCTGTCAAAGACGCCGGTGCTGCCGCGAAGGACAAAGCCGCTGAAGCGGTTGAAGCCACCAAGAAAGCTGCTGCTGATGCCGGTACAGCTGCCAAAGATGCCGCTGCTGATGCCGTGAACAAGGGTGCCGCTGCCGTTGAAGAAGGTGCTGCCAAGGTAAAAGACGCCACCAACTGATCGCCATTTGGTCAATACGGGCGGTCTTTGGCTGCTCTACAGTTTTGAAAACGCTCGTCGGTTCACCGGCGGGCGTTTTTTTGTGGTGATGAGTGGCCGTATGGTATCAAATGCATTTGCTTGGCTCTGCGATTGCGCGTTTGCGATCTTGTGCTTGGTTTGCGGTCCGCCTAGTTTTCTAGCGCCGGGTCGGACCTGCGCTGTTGATTCGCTGCCGGAGTTGCCAGGTTCGTAATCATGAAATTTGCTCTTTTCGGAGATATCCATGCCAATCTAGAGGCGTTGGAAGCCGTTATGCTCGATGCGGCAGAGCGCGATTGTACGGACTTCGTCTGCATTGGAGATATCGTTGGTTACAATGCCAATCCGTCGGAGTGTCTGAAAGTAGTGCGCGACATGGGCTGTCCTGCCGTGCGCGGCAATCACGACGAGGAGGCTGCGTCGGACGCTCCTCTGGAGGGGCTCAACCCGCTCGCTAAACACGCCCTCAGTTGGACGCGTGAGCAACTTAGCGAGGATGAGCGCGAGTGGCTGCGCAACATGAAGCTGGTCCGCAACGTCCGCGATTTCACCGTGGTCCACGCCACGCTCGATACTCCGGGCAACTGGGGCTATGTGACCAATAAGTTCGATGCCATGGCGAGCTTCAGCTATCAATTCACGCCGCTGTGTTTCTATGGGCACACGCACACGCCAAAGATTTACGTGAAGTCGGACTCGGTTGAGGCGCTCGACGAGATGAGTACCAAGATTCAGATGGGGCGCAAATATTTCATCAATATTGGCAGCGTTGGCCAACCGCGCGATGGCGACTGGCGGTCCTCGTATGCGACCTACGACATCGAGAGTCAGCAGGTCGAGATTCATCGGCTTGAGTACGACCTGCAGACGGCGCAGAAAAAAATCCTCGCCGCCGGTCTTCCGGAGATGCTGGCCAGTCGTCTGGCGGTTGGCAAATAGCTGGCGCAGCGGACGGGTCCCCTGGGCTGAATTAACTCCCGGACACTTTGTAGCGCAGTGAAGATCGACCTCAGGGCGCTCGGCGAGGCCGGGAAAAAAATTCTCGTCATCAAGCCGAGTTCGCTCGGCGATGTGATTCACACCCTGCCCGCCGTGGCGACTCTGGCAAAAGCCGCGCCGGGAGCTGCGATCAGTTGGTTGGCGAACACCGAGTGGGCTCCCTTATTGGACGGTCATCCTGCGCTCGATCAGGTGATTGAATTTCCGCGGCGCCAATTCCGTGGCTGGGGCCAGAGCGCTGGCGCGAAACGTTGGGCGAGAGCGACCATTGGTGAGTTACGTCCCGCTCTGGCGCTCGATTTTCAGGGGCTGCTGCGCAGCGCGCTGCTGGCGCGAGCGTCTGGCGCGGAACATATCGTCGGCTTCACTCGCAGTCGCGAAGGCGCATCGCAGTTTTATCACGACCGGGTCGACATCACTGATTGGGATCATTTGCACGCGGTGGATCGTTATCAGCGGCTGGTGACTTCGTTGGTGACGGGGCACGGGCGGGGCGAGGCTTGCAAAAACCCCGCTGAACCGATCTTCGATCTGCCTGATGGAGAGCCGCTGGATTGCGGTTCAGACGCTGAGATGAAGTCTGTGTTGAACGAACAAAATTTTGTCGTTCTGCATCCATTTTCCCGGGGCAGAAGAAAATCCCTTTCGTCGCAGGAAGTGGTTCGCTTTTGCCGGATCCTCGCCCCGCAGCCGGTGCTGATAGTTGGTTCCGACACACGGGAGTTTTCACCCGGCCTGCCGGACAATGCCATCGATCTGCTTGGTCGAACCACCCTCAGTCAGCTGATCTGGGTGTTGCGACGCAGCCGATGGACGGTCAGTGTTGACAGTGGCCCGATGCACCTTGCCGCAGCACTCAGCGATCGATTACTGGCGATTCACACCTGGTCAAATCCGCGCATTGTCGGACCATGCCGAAAAAATGCGTGGATATGGCGCGATGACTTTCTAGGGCGCGTAGGAGACGTTGGCCTCGATCAATTCCCCGAATGCCGGCAACAGGCCCGGCAGAAGGTGAGTGACGACGACAGCGGCGTGAACGCCCTGTTGCCAGCTGGTGCCGTCGACACGATCGGCGCATTTGTCACCGATCAACTGGCGGCTGCGCCGTCTCAGCTCTCGAGCTGAGGCAAGACTTGAGCGACGCTTTCTTTGAGTTCTTTGCCGGGTTTGAATTTCACCACGGCTCTTGCCGGGATCGGTACAGCAACACCCGGATTGTTGGGATTGCGGCCGACTTTGGCTTGGGTTT
This sequence comes from uncultured bacterium, assembly GCA_965367965.1. Taxonomy (GTDB): domain Bacteria; phylum Verrucomicrobiota; class Verrucomicrobiia; order Verrucomicrobiales; family DEV007; genus JBBKXR01. Next base: position 38,135 of record CBDULB010000017.1, read on the forward strand.
TCTTAACCTGAAAAGCGCCAAAATTGCGCAGTACCACTTCGTCGTTTTTCGCGAGGCTGGAAGTGATGTTATCAATCATGCCTTGCACAACCGACATAACTTGATGCTGAGTGAGGCCCGTTTCGTTGCTAAGTTTGACGACAAGATCGCGTTTCGTGATGGTGGCCATGAGATACTCTGGGGATGAGAAGATTTGTGGTAGTGTTAGTGAGGCTGTGCAGGATGGGCTTTGTCTGATTGCTTGACGCTCATCTACGAAAAAACTTACAGGAACATCTCGGGGATGTTCGTAAATAAGCAAAAAGCAGGCCAAATGAAGCCTGCTGACGCGTAAAAGATGCGGGCATACCTGAGTGATGCAACCTAATCTTTAGTTTTACTAACTGGAAAGCTCAACATCCACCGATAACATCGGCGGTGGTGCGAAAATGTTGTTTGGTAAGTGATGTTAAAATTTCGACACCATGGTCAGCCACCAGGCGCCTGGCGACATCCCGCACAGCAACCGAAGCGCCGCGTGGCAGGTCATTTTCCAAGCCGAGCTCAGTGGCTTTGTTGCGCAACCAATCGATAAAAGCTTCGCGCGCAAGGATCGAGGCTGCAGCGACCGCAACGTCAGACTCAGCCTTTGTTTTCTGGTCGATCTGAATGGTTTTGCCCTTGGTTTGCAGCGCTTTTTCGAGCACTTTCGGATTGGCGAATTGATCACTCAGGGCACGCGGACAGTCGGGGCGCAGTGCCAGCAGATTTTCGATTACCTGAGCATGCCCCCACGCGAGCAAACGATTCAAGTTATCGAAGCTGGCGTGCATCTCATTGTATCTTAATGGTCCGATCACAATTACGTCATATTTGATGCCGGGGACTTTGCGAATCGCGCTCGCCAAATCGCGAATTCTTTTATCTGAGCCGATGCGTTTACTGTCCATTATGCCGACTTCACGCAGGGACCGGGCGATGTCGGCATCGACGTACGCCCCGGCGATGACCAGAGGGCCGAAAAAATCGCCTTTGCCACTTTCGTCGATCCCGAAATGCGGCGCATACATTTCCGGCTCGAGGACCTCTTCGTAGCCGAGTCGAGCCTCACCCAGAATCTCCGGCTCGAGGGTAAAGCGCACGAAGTCTCCCGTTTCTTTGCCCTGCACCAACACCTTCGGGCCTTTCTCGTAAACGGTGATGTTGAGCTTGCCCAGCGCCGCCGAAAAAATCGCGTAGGGCTTTTCCTTGAACTCGAAGCCGCGCTCCTGCAAGAGTTCGCGCAGACGCTGAGCCTGTGCGTCATTCAGCGCAGCAGTGTAAGTCGTTGGATCGGCCATTGCGGAAGTAGAATAGAAAAACCACTACGATAGCCATGCCGTCCACCGACAAATTTGCGCTCGAAGTCGAAATTGCGGGCGCGCCGGCTCCGAAGCCACCCCGGGAGCGCGAGCCGTTGGCCGCGAGCCACGCCTTCGCTGCGGCGTTGGTGAGCTGGTTCGAGGCTGAGGGCCGCGATTACCCGTGGCGCCGCACGCGCGACCCCTATGCCGTGCTGGTCTCGGAAGTCATGCTCCAACAGACCCAGATCGCGACGGTGCTCAGCAAACGCTACTACGAACGCTGGCTGGAAACTTTTCCCGATGTTGAGACGCTCGCGGCGGCGGACCCGGCAGCCGTTTTAAAAGCGTGGGAGGGGCTTGGCTACTACCGGCGCGCGCGCAATCTCCAGGCAGCTGCGCGCCGTGTGCTCGACGACTTTGGCGGAAATTTTCCACGCACGGCGGAGCAAATTCAAAAGCTTCCCGGAGTCGGGCGCTACACCGCCGGAGCCGTCGCCAGTTTTGCCTGCGGCGAGGCGGCGGCGATTGTCGACGGCAATATCGCCCGCGTACTGGCGAGAATTTTCGATTATCACGAACAGGTCGATGGCGGACCGGGCCAGCGTCAGCTGTGGCAGTGGGCCGAGGCCCTGTTACCGGATGCCAACACCGCGCGGGCCTACAATTCGGCCTTGATGGAGCTGGGCCAAAGGCATTGCCGCAAAACCGCTCCGGCCTGTCACCGCTGTCCCGTGGCCGGGTTCTGTGCGACCACCGACCCAAGCTGCCTGCCGCGAAAAAAGGCCGCCGCTAAAATTGAGAAAATGGTCGAGCTGACCGGCTTGATAATCGATGCCGATCGTGGTGTCCTGCTCGAGCAAATCCCTGCAGGAGAGCGACGCGAGGGGCTGTGGCGCCTGCCGGTGCTGCAGGTCCCGCCGCCACCGGCGACGCCGGTGTTGTGGCGCAGTAGCTACGGCATCACCCGCTATCGCGTCGAATTGGTGGTCTATCAGCTCTCCGTCAGCCAGCTGGAATCGACCCGGACTGTCCAGTCTGCTGCCGCGCCAGCCGCCCCGCCTGCGAGCAGTGCAGAGCCGCGACCGCAAGGGCCGGAAATCCCGAACCGGGCATGGTTCAGCGGTGAACAGCTGAAAGAAGTCGCCATGCCGGCCCCCTATCGCAAGGCCGTCGACGCGCTGGCCGGCCGATCCAAGGGCTGATCTCGACCGGTGGTGGTTGGTGGCGTGAGCAGGGAAGGGAAGGCATGGTAAGGCACCCTGCAGCCGGGGGGGGCAGAGCGATTTGGGCGCAGGTTCGCGCGCGTGGCGTTGAGTTTCCAATTCCTGCGTCAGCCGGGCCCCGGGGCCGCTGTAGCAGCGCTGAACAGGCGATCGTGAGGACAGGGACGGAGTAAAAATAAGCAGCCTGTTTATATCTTGCTTTTGTTGCCGGTAAATTTGCCCGGATGCGGATGAATGCGTGCCGGGTGCGGGTGGGCGGGCTGAGCGCGGCTGATTTTTTTGCAGGGATGACGCAAGTTCTTCGAAATGGATGCGTCTGGAGGGTGTCCTGAATTGTCCTCAATGGCGGTTAAGGTTATGATCGTGACGCAGTGAACCCTTGAACTTGCTCCTCTTATGAAGATTTCCCAACGCCCGCCCCTTCGCCCGCTGGCCGCCGCCCTCGCCGTGGGCGCCGTGGTGACCCTGACTCAATGCAATGCTGACAACACCGGGGCGGCGGACCCCGCCGTTGAAAAAAGCGAAGTCACCGATCAGGCTACCGCCACCGGGTCGGCGGAGAAGACGGTTGCGGCGGAGGCCGGCAAACCGGTCGCGGTCGCTGCGGCTGATTTCGGTGAATTCATCGAAAACGCCGGGGGCGTGGTGTTGGTCGACTTCTGGGCTGAGTGGTGCCAGCCGTGCCACCTCATCGCACCGGAAGTCGAAAAAGTGGCCGGCAAATACGCGGGGCGCGTGCAGGTCGTGAAAGTCGATCTCACCGAAGACCCCGGTGATGACTTCTCGGACAAATACGGCATCGAATTCCTGCCGACCGTGGTTATTTTCAAAGACGGCAAATCGCAGGGCAATCTGGTCGTCAACGGTCGGCCGATGCCGGACGCGACGGGCATCAGTGCTGCGCTCGACAAGCAACTTTGAGGCGCTCCGGCAGGACGCGAATCAGCGGGCGCAGGATGTGGTTCGACGATTGCACTGGTCGGGGGAGTATCGCATAGTAGGCCACTCGCCGCCGGCGCGGAAGCGGACGCCAGAGTGCGGTGAGTCGATACGACTGCCATGCTCACCGTTCTGAAAATCAAAAACCTCGCCCTGGTCGATGACTTGACCTGGGAAGTCGGTCCCGGATTGGTCGGGGTGACGGGTGAAACGGGTGCCGGTAAGTCGATGATCGTCGGCGCGCTGAAGCTGATCCTCGGCGAGCGGGCGAATCACGACCTGGTGCGCAACGGCGAAACCAGCTGCACGGTCGAAGCCGTGTTTGAACTGACCTCGAACCTCGACGGGATCAATCACCTGCTCGACGACGCCGGGCTCGAATCGTGTGACGGCAACACCCTGGTGCTCAAGCGGGTGTTCAGCAGTTCCGGCGGCAACCGTCAATTTATCAACTGCTCGCCGGCAACGCTGGCCATTCTGAAACGGCTTGGCGATATTCTCGTCGATCTGCACGGCGCCCACGAACACCAGTCGTTGCTGTCGCAGGAACGCCAACTGGCGATGCTCGACGCCTACGCAGGTTGTGACAAACAACGCCAGCAGTATCGCGACGCTTACCATGCATGGCAGACCGCCCGGAATGAAGTCAACGACTGCTTGAACGCCGAGCGTGCCAACGAGCAGGAGATCGATCTGTTGCGTTTTCAGGTGGAGGAAATTGATGCTGCTGACCTCGATGCCACCGAACTGGCTGAACTCGAAAACCGCTACGAGCGCGGTCGCAATGGCAGCCGTTTGAGCGATGCCGCCAACGAAGGGCTCGGCCATCTGTCGAGCGAAGTGTTGGCCGGTCTCAGCAAAGTTCAAAAGGCTCTGCGCGAACTCGAGCGACTCGATCCGCAAACGGTCGAGATCACCGCCGGGTTTGATTCCGCCCAGGTCGAGTTGGAGGAACTCGAACGGGCGCTCAGTGATTACGCCGAGGATCTCGAAGTCAATCCGGCCGAGTTCGCCGAGATGGAGCGGCGCATCGATCAGTTGGAAACTCTCAAGCGAAAGTACGGGGCGACGATCGAAGATGTCATCGAATTCGGCGTCAGGGCCAATAACCGGCTGGCACGTATCGATGGCCGCGACGAGGAGCTCGAGCGCCTTGAGGCGATCGCCAAGGAAGCGCGCGAAAGTCTCAACGGTGCCGGCGCAACCCTCGCCAAGAAACGTCGCATCGCCGCGCCGCGTCTCGCCAAGGAAATCGCCCGCCACCTTGAAGACCTCGGCTTCAAGCAGTCGAAATTCGACGTCTCCCTTGCCGCACAGGAGCAACCCGGTGCGCGTGGGCTCGAGGAAGCTGATTTTCTTTTTTCCCCCAATCCCGGTGAACCACCGAAGCCGCTGCGGGTCATCGCTTCGAGTGGTGAAATGTCACGCGTCATGCTCGCGGTGAAGAGTGCCCTGGCGCAGCAGGATCAGATTCCGCTGATGGTGTTCGACGAAATCGATGCCAACGTCGGCGGCGAGATCGCCGGAGCGGTCGGCCGCAAAATGGCTTCGCTCGGCAAGCAGCATCAGGTGGTCGCCATTACGCACATGCCTCAAGTTGCCGCGCTGGCCCATTGCCATTACGTTGTCGCTAAAGAATTTAGCGACGATACCACCCGCTCGACCCTGCGCCCCGTGGGAGGCGAAGATCGTGTTGCCGAGTTATCACGCATGCTCGGTGGCGGCGGCGATTCCGCCAGGGCGCTTGCCGAATCGATGCTCGAAGGAGCGTCCGCGTGAAATCAAAGAATTGCCCCGAACCCATGAGCCCGAAAACGCGGCACAGCAGGAAAGGCAAGTTGATTGCCATGACGGTCGCATCGGCGATCGCCGGACTTTCGTTTTCGGGTGTCGCTCAGGACAGTGCGCAGCCTGGCGGCGGGGAAGCGGTCAAAACGTCCGAATGGTCGGTGACCGATACCAAACTGGCCAATCATTACCTGAGCCTGCTGATGGCGACGCCGGAGTACGGCAGTGTGCTCGATCTGCTTTGGGCCTTGTACGAAAAGCGCGAATCGATCCCGCTGTTGCTGGAGTACATCGGTGGCGCGGCGGAGGCTGATGAGGAGGGCACGGCGAAACTGCTTTATGCTCATCTGCTGCGCAAAAATGGCGATAATGATGCGGCGCAGGAGCGCTATTCGCAGGTGCTGGATTTACAGGCGGAGAATATTCACGCCTTACGCGGTGCCGCGGAAATGGCGGAATCGTCCGGCAAGTCGGCCAAGGCGCAGGCGTATTACAATCGACTGATTCCGCTGCTGCCCTTGCCGGATCGCGATGGTGCCGAGATGCGCATGCGCAAGGCGGGCTTGCTCAAGGGGCTTGGCCAGATCGATGAGGCGGTCGAGCTGTGGTTGGAAGTATTGGCGGCGTTTCCGGAAGACATCGGGCTGCGCGCGGAAGTGGTTGGGCTTTTGCTGGAGGCGAACCGTGTCGAGGGCGCGGTGCAGGTGTTGCGCGAGATGATGACCACCGACGACCCGGAGTTGAAGGTGTTCGCGCTGCAGGAACTGAATCGGCTTTACGAATTCGTCGGAGATTTCGACGGGGCGTCGAAGGCGGCGCACGAGGGCATGGCGCTGGCGCATTTTAAGCATCACATCTACGCCGATTTTTTCGGACGGCTGGTGCGTCTCCACGAGCGTTTCGGGCGCCTGCCGGAATTGGAAAAGGAACTGGTGGCGCAGGCTGATCAGCAGGCTCCGACCGAGCAGGCGGTTTACGGCCTGGTCGAGTTTTACGGGCTGACCGCCAATCCTAAAGAGCGGGAAAAATGGTTGGCGCGACTGGTCGAGTTGGTGGGCAGCAATCCCGCCTACCGTTCGGAGCTGGCCTACGCGCAGATCGAAAACGACCACTACGAAGCGGCGGCGAAGACGGTCGATCAATTGCTTGCCGGCAATCCCGGTGACGAAACACCGCTGCCGCTGCTGTTGCTGCGTACCCGCATTGAGTTGAAGTTGAATGGCAAGGCATCCGCGGCGGAAATGTTGCAGCGCTTTGTCGATCAAGCGAATCCGAACGCGGAATCGCTGCGCAAGGTGCTGACTTTCAGTCGGGAAAATTATCTCGATGGCGTGGTCGAGTCGTTGTTGCGCGGTCCGTTGGCGAATGAGGAATTGATCGCCAAGGACGATGCGCCGAGTGCGGTCCGGCTGGCGGCATTTCTGCGCGAGCGCGGTCGAGTCAAGCAGGCCCGCGAAACGCTTGAAGAATATGTCGCCGAGGCAGGCGATGACGAGCGTCGACGTTTGCAGAGACTGGAGCACGTCGCCATCGCCTATGGGGAGATGGACATGCTCGATGAAGCTTTGGCAGCGATCAACGAAGCCATCGCACTGGCGCCGGACGATTTACCTCTGGCGGTGCGCAGGGCTGAAGTCGAGGTCGCGAAGGGCGACATCGACGCGGCCGTCGCGACTTACCAATCGGTGTGGGAGCGAACTGAAACCATCGATGACAAGACGGAGATCGATCAGCGTCTGTTCAGTTTGTTGCGCGGACTGAGTGATGAAAAATTTAAGGAAGCTCCTCAGCCGCCGCCGCTCGGTTCGTCGCCGGCGACGATGGCTCAGTTCCGGCGCAAGATGGCCGGGGCGGCCACCAACCCGGCTCGCGTTGGTGGTGGCTTAGGGTTTTCCGAAGAGTCGGCGCCACAGGCCCTGTTGGATTTCTATCAGGGCATTCGCAAGCTCGCCAAGCAGGAGCCGACCGTGTCGAATCGCTATCGCGTCGCCTGGTGGGCGTTTCGACAGCAGGATCATCAGGAGATGTATCATCAGTTGTCGGGGCTGCACGATCCTGAGAAGCCGGTGATCGAGGCGGAAAAATTGATGCTGGAACTCGCCGAGCAGACGGAGAACACGCTGTTGATGGCGCGTCAGTTGGAGTTGTTGGCGAAGATCGACAAGGACAATGAACTCGAGTATCGCCAGCGCTGGGCGGAAGTGCGGTTTAATCTCGGCTACGAGGATGAAGCGGTGCGTTTGTTACAGGATCTGGCCAAGGATCCGGAGGCAAGTCTGGGCACGTTAAAATCGCTGGCAGCGGTCTATCAGGCGCAGGGGCGGAAGCAGGATCAGGTCGGCGTCTGGAAGCGGGCCTACTCGCGCGGCAACATTTTTGAGAAGCGTCGGGTCATCAAGCAACTGACCAATACGCTGCTCGAGCTCAACGAACCGAGCGAGGCGCTGAAGGTGCAGATGGACCTGATCCGCCAGGAGACGGACATCGTTCAAAAGCGCAAGCATTTCGACTCGCAGTTGTCGCTGGCGAATCGTCAGTATCTGCTCGGTGAACTGCTCAATACCTATACTGAGCTGGCACAGCAGGCGCCGTTTGATCATTTTTATCCGGAGGCGCTGGCCGGCATTCATCGCGAGATGGGCGACATGGAGGAGGCGTTCAAGGCGATGAAAAAAGCCTACTACATGTCGGGTGAAGATCGCGATCTGCTCGCCAAGCTGGGCGCGATGGCGGGTCAGACCAGTAACCTGAAGGCGGCGATTTATTATCGGCGCCAGCTGATCGCTCACAACGAAGGCGAGACCGATGCCGACAGTTGGAAATCGCTGGCCGACATGCTTGAGCGCGATTTGCGGGTGCGCGAGGCGGATCAGATCCGTCTTCGTCTGGAGAGCAAGTTCGCTCAGGATGCCGACTTTTTGAAATCGATGGCCGAGCACTATCAGCGCACCGGGCAGGGCCACTCGGCGGCGCGTGTTCTCGAGGAGTTGGTACGCTTGCGGCCGTGGGATGCGACTGCGCAGTTGGAGCTCGGGGTACTGCGTCGTGAGGCCGGAGATCTCAAAGGGGCACTGGCGGCGTTTGAGCAAACCATCGACGCCACCAAGGAGTCGGCGCTGTCGGCGGCGGAACGAAATTTCGAGTATTTGCCGATCATCGACGGCGGCTGGTATTCGGGCATCGGCACGCGGCCGGCGAACGGCGGATTGTCGAACATCGTGCGCGGATTGCAGGATTATCGCTACGTGCCGCTGGACCTGCAGGAAACGCTGCTGACTTATTACCGTCGACCGCATCCGGAGTTTCACCGGGTGCCGCGCGGCGATGCCTTTGTTCGCTTGCGGGCGATCGAGGAGGCGTCTCGACTGACGGCACTGGGTGTCGGCATCGAGTTGGAGCAGGGCAAGTCGGAGTTGGAAGCGGTGCAGATCGAAGATGCTCGCGATCAGTGGGTGCGCCGTTGGGATCGGCCGGGTGAAATCAGTCTGACCGAACGACTTTGGGCGTTTTATCATGTCGGCGACTATCTCCGGTCGCACCGCATGCTGCGCGAGATCATGCTGCCGGTGAACAAGGCTACCGATCAGTTCGAGTACCTGCTGTTGAGTCTGCGCATGGGCCAGCATCAGGCGGTGATCGATTGGTTGGAAGAAAACCGCGACGCCAGTTCGGACGATTTTTCTGAAGTGACGACCCTGCCGCTGATCGTCGCCTACCTGCTGTTGCGTGAGGACGACGCGTCGCTGCCGGAGCAGGCGGTGCGTGAACTTGTTACTGCCCTGTCGGCGTCGCCGCGAGTGCTGCAGCATCTGGTCGATCAGTTGGCGCAGAGCAGTCGCAACGTCGGCGCCTATCGGCTGGCGGTGATCGCGGCGGAATTGCGGCCCGGACAACTCGACATGGATGACTGTTACCGGGTGTCAAAGTTGGCGCATCGGCTGGGGCTGAATGATGAGCGTGTGGCGTGGCTGGACCGTGCGGTTGAGGTGACGGAACTGCGCTCGGTGCAGAGCTTTCGCATTTTCTCAGATGGATGGGTGTTGCCGGCGAGTTATTTTCAGGTGGCTGCGGAATACTTTTCTCTGCTGGAGAATGCCGACCAGCGTCAGGCGTTGCGACGTCGCCTGGTGGACGTGGTGGCGTCATCACCGGGTGTCCAGGCCGACGCGCTGCTCGAGGTGGAAGTGTTGCTTTCTTATGCGGAAGGCGACGGCGAAAAGGGCACGCGGGCACTGGCCCGCTTAGTGGCTAATCGTGCTTCCGGTTCACGGCCGCGTGCGGAGACTGACAGTGGCCGCGATCTGTATCTGCGTGATTTCTGGATGCGGTCGGAACGCATCGTCAACCAACTGGCATTGTCACTACCCGACAACGTTACCGCGGAGGCTTATCACGCCGCCTTTCAACCGATGGAGTTGCTGGCGCCGAGCGGTGATGAGGATGCCGACGGCGAATACGAGCAATTTGAGATCGCACGGTTTGCGTGGTTGCTGGAGGGCATGAGCCCGCCCGAGCGCCAGTGGCAGGTGCCACTTTTTGCGCAGTTTCTGCACGGCGAGAACAGCGAGATCGAACTGATCCACACGCTCGAGTCGCGTGGATTTTACGCCGATGTCGAGCCGCTTTATTATCGTTTGATTCAGGACGATCCCGATGATTTTACGTTGGTGCGAGGCTTCTTTCAGGCGTGTCGCGAGGCGAAAGATCACCCGTCGGCACTCGATCTTTTGAATCGCTACCTCGGTGATGAGTTGCCGCGTTCGCCGGGCATGACCAATGCTTATCTGATCGGTGAGCACGCACATTTCCTCGAGATGGCGCGCGACACCGAGCAGTTGACCAGTTACGCGCGGGCGCACCCGTTGCAGCAGGCCACGCCGGCGAACAACAATGCTGCTCCGGCTCCCGGTCGGGCCCGGGCACCGGCTGCGGTTCCTCCGGTGGTGGTAGCTCCCTCGCCGTCGGGCGTGGTCTTGCAATCGGCGCGAGCCAGCGATGCAGCACTGCTCGCCGAGGTCGATTGGTCGGGGGCTTATCATGTGGCACTGGCGCGGGTGCATGAATTGCGCGGTGAAAAAGAGGCCGCGTTGCGGGTCTACCAACACCTTCGCCAGTTGGGCACGATCGACCTTGAGAGCCGTTTGCGGGCGGTGCAGCTGTTGATCGAAAAAGGTGATTCGGAAACCGCGCGCTCATGGTTGGCGGGTATCGCTTTTGACCGCGTGCAGCCGGGTGCTGAGGCGGATGCTCTGCGACATTTTGTAAAGCTGACCGCCGAATCCGAATCGCGCGATCTCGAAAAGCTCGGTGAGCTGGCGCGCAAAGCGCTTGAATATGCCGATCCAGGTTTGGCCGTCGACGTGGCGAATACGCTGCACGATGCCGGACTCCGCGCCGAAGCTGAAAGCATGTTGTTGCTCGAAGCGCGCAAGACGGAACAAGCTCCCGAGCGCGCAAAACTGCTGCTCGATCTGGTCGAAATGCGTCTTGCTGCCGAAGTCGGTGACGGTGACTTCGCGACGGTGGCGGATTCGGTCGCGGTGTTGCTGGGCACCCTGACGGCAGATGACTCTTCAGCGGAAACGTGGCTCGCCCTGGTGCGCAAATATGCACCGCGTGACGTCGACGGTTGGCGAGACGGCCTGCGGGCGATCGCCGGGCGCAGAGGCGGTGAGCAGCCGGGGCTTGTAGTCGCCCCGGACATCCACACAGATGATCGCGCACCGCTCGATGTGGCTTTGGTGATTTCGATGCTGGCAGGTGATGCGCCGGATGTGGCGGCAGCGGCTGAGTGGATTCAGCCCGCACGCTGGTCGACGGCGGGCCTTGAGTTGGCGGCTCTGGCCCTGACCGAAGGCGGAAACGTCGACACGGATTTGATCGCACCGATTCGAACGGCATACGCGCCGCTGCAATCGGCTCCGCAAAGTTTTGCCAAGGCGGCCGACCTGGCGCGTCGCATTCGGGCGCTCAGCCAACTCGGTCTCGATCGACAGCTGTTGGCGCTGCACAAAGAACTGGAGTTGGAGACTGTCGCCAGTGGCATGCTGCGTCGCGTCGCGGTTGACGATGTCTCGACCTTCGAGATGCGCTGGCAGTTGCCGAGAGCGTTTGCCGAAAGCGGTCGGCCCGAACTCGCGGCTGCGTTGTATCGCCGCTACTATGATTCGATTCCCCGGCTGACGCGGAGTCATACCGCCTTTCTTGAAGACTACGCCCGGTTTTCGATGCAGCGGGAGGACTGGCTCGCTGCCGGGAATGTGCTGCAGGCGCTGTTTCACAAATCGCTCGATGGAGATCCGCAGTTGTTGGTCGATTTTGCTTTTGCCCGCGATGCCGGGACTGGCGCTGCGCTTGATCGGGCGATGCAGAAATTTTTCCTCAGCCCCGGAATGCTCATCGAGGTTTCGGAACTGGCGGCTCGACAAAAACCGTCCGGTGAAGAAACTGGAACGACGGATCAAGCCGAGTGATCCGAACCGCTCCGGCGGGAGCCAAAGACGAGCACCGGGCGCTCCGGACCGTTATGAAAATCAAAGCGACATATTTTCTGCTCACCGGCCTGCTCGTTCCGGGCTTGTTGAGCATGGTGTCGTGCAAATCCCAGCAGACGGTCACCACGAAGAGCAGTCGTTATGTGATTAATACCGGAGATGACGACAACAGCGATGAAATCGAAGCACAGTTCGGCACCAGTTACGCCGAGGCGTTTGGTGAGAATGCTGACGGCAGCGGTGCTAAACGCAGTAAGTTGGAGAGCAAAATGTTCGTTGGCGCTGACGGTGGTGGCAGCGATCTGACGTCGAAGGAATTCCGCGGCGTTAAAGATTTCGGTGAGAGTAAAGAATTTCGAACTCCCGAGTATCTGAAGCGCCACGAGATGAACACGCCCGAAGCCCGCGAGGCGGGCAAGAAATCCCGCGACGGGCGATCGGTGTTCCGGGAGGGGGATCGAACCTTTCGCGGAGCCGAAGAATTATCGTTTTGGCAGAAGTTAAATCCTTTCCGCCGCCGGGCCACGCCGGCCCGGGAAGCGGACAAGATGTTCCGCGCAAAAGACTACAAGCGAGGCAACAAAGCGGTCGACAGTTCACTGGTTCCCGAACCGATGGGCACCTTCGGCGATGGCATCGGCGACTATCGGGACAATTCGATGTCGATGGACGACGTCAAGCGCCTGCTCAGTCCGGAGACTTACAAGAAGCGGTGAAGCCGGCGATGACGGCAATGGCCATCACTTTCACTTTTGCTTTCGGATTGCTGGCAAACGGTCTAACAGTTTCGATTTTCTGATGTCTTCACCACTCTACCTCAGTGTCACCGCCGCCTTCGACTCCGAAGGTTGGGCGCATGCTCCCGTCGAAGGCCGCAGCGGCGAGGTGCTGCGTGCTGCATTCGAAGCGCAACATACCCGCGTCGATTTGCACGTGCAGGTGTTTGACGAGATCCGCGCCGTCTCGGTGGTTGCCGAATCGAAGTTGCTGACCGACAACCCGGCGCTGCGCGAACGCATCGCTGAACTGGCGATGCGCACCAACGAAGGGCTCACCGTCGGCGGTTTCGAGATGCAGTGGGATCGGGGCCTGTTGATGTTCCGGCTGACCAATTTGTTTTCCGAAGAGCAGGCCGACCCGAAAATTGTAACCGGCATGGTCCACGCGGCCATCGCTGAGATGGATCGTATCGCTCCGGCTCTGGCGACCTTGCACCGGGCGGAAGGCGGCGGACTGGCGGCGATCGATGTTAAAGAACTGTTGCAGCGCGAAGATTGGCTGCCGGTGGTTGGCGAGGGATGAATCGATAATAACTCCTGGCCGACCGCTGCTGATGTCCGACCGCTCCGAACGAATCTACGTGGTCAAAGATGGCGAACGCATCGGTCCCTACACGACCGACGAGTTGCTGGAGCGCGTCGATCGTGGCGAAATTCTCTACGAAGATTTCTGCCTTCGTCAGGGTGATTCTCAGCACGTTCCGGTGCGTGAGGTGCTCGACTGGGATGACGCCGATTGGCGCGCAGCCGGTTGGCAGGAAAATGAGGATGAGGACGCCGATGAAGAAGACGACGATGACGACGACGACGAGTCCGAATCGTGGCCCGGGCCCGGACCTCGAGCGATGCCTGCCTCAGGTCGACCGGACATCAATGACCCGGCATCGCGGCTCTATGTCGGCCACCCTTCGCTGTTCAGTTTTCCGAAGAGTCTGTCGCTGGCAATAGCCGGTCTCGGTCTGGGCTTGGTGCTTTGGGATCGCAATGGCTGGTTCCTTTTCGGTGGCCTGGTTCTCGCCCTGCTGGTGTTTGCCTACATCCTGTTCGAGCGGTCGATGCGCAAGTATCTGATCACTCCGAAACGGGTCGAGATCGTGCACGGATTCATTGCCAAAAATTCCAATGAAGTGCGCATCGACGATATTCGCGCGATCAATGTCAAGAAGCCGGGCTTCATCGGCTTGCTCGGCATCGGCAGTGTCGAATTCGCGTCGGCGGGCGGCGACGATATCGAAGTGATTTTTACTCAGGTCAGTCGACCGGATGCGATCAAAGATCTGGTCAGACGCTTGCAGGACCGCGAGTGAGCAAGGCTACGGTTTTTTATCGCTGAGCAATTTTTGCACAGCGTCCATCAGCACTTTCTCGACGCCGGGTGCAACGCGCGAGGCGCGGTCGCTGGTTTCGTAGCCGCCCTGGCTGTAGGCAATTTCGGTGCCGATGTAGCCCGGTGCGTAGTCGCCGTAGGCAGCCATCGCGACAAACAAGTCGGTACGAAGTTGTTGCGCGTTGAGTTGATACTCGACGAACAATTCGCCGGGCATGTGCAGAATGCGCGATTCATTCAGCGCCAGGCAACTGATCGGGATGGTGTCACCGCTTTTGCATCGCTTCAGCCAGGTGAGTTTCTTGGCGGCCATGTAACGATCGGACGGTGTGGCGACGCGATTGTTCACCGCCTTTTCCAACTCGGCAGCATCGAGATGATCGGCGAGCGGCAGCGCCACGGGTTCGACTGTCCAGTGAATGCTGTCTGCACTGATCGGTGTCCTGCGGGTCGCCTCCCAGGCACGCTTCATGCCCAGTGCGACTTTGTCGGCGAGGACCTGGCGGTTTTCGACTGAGCCGTCGTTCCATTTGCCCGCGCCGATGTTGCCTCCGGCACCGTTAAAATGAATGTGTGGCACACCGGTCTCTTCCTGGCGGGCGTTGCGGGCGAGCCCGGGAAAATCCGGATTGGCCAAGCCGGTGCGGTAGTAGCTTTGCGGGTGAGTGGCGTAGTAGGTCAGGGCGGCGATGGCTTTATCACCGTTCCAGAAAGTGATCATTTTCAGCTGTGGATCGATGGTGCCGACCGGCAGGGCGCGCACTTCGGGATTCCTGCTGGCGGTGTAGCGGGTGACTTTGACTTTGCCGTCAGGCCCAAGAATGCGCCGGTTGGAGGCGACCTTTTCGACCAGACCCTGGCCGACTCCGACGTCGCTGACCGGCTGCGCATCGGTGAGTGCCTTGCTTGCAGCAGCTGCGGCATCGCCGGCGACCTTGCGGGCAAAAACTGGATCAAAGCCGCCGCCGCTGGCTCCGCTCTCAGCGATCAGTGCTTCGGCGTCGAAATCGCAACGCGGGGCGTCATGCTGATGCAGGGTGTGGACGGCGACGCGATCGGGACTGGTCGCGAGCGCAGTGGCAATCGCTTCCTTGAAAACGGTCTGACCGCCGTTGCTGATGCCGATCCAATCGACGGCGCAGAGCACGATCGGCTCCTGTTCGCCGGGGACGAGGACGATGCCGCGGCAGCTCAAGGGAGTCTGAATGCCCTTGGTTGGATCGTAGGCGAGCGGACTGCCGATCGGCGGCGAGGCATCGACGGCGAAGGTTCCGACGCGAACCTTTGCCGGACCTGATTTTTCCTCTGCGTTCGCGGCGAATAGGGGGCACGCGAGTAGTGCGCATAGACTCAGGAGAAAGGTTCGATTGTTCATGGCAGGCCAAAGGTGCTGGATCGTCGGCGCTCAAACAATGGCGGGGACGCGCCTCGGATAAGGGTTCTCGTAGCTGCGTAATCCCGATTGAATGAGGGCAATGAAGATCCTGCGATTCTTTTTAGCGCTAGCAGCGCATTATCCCGGCGTAGCCGACGCACAGGACGCGCAACCTGCTGCTGAGCTGCCGCCGGTTATCGAGACAACTCCGGGTGGGGTTGAGTATGGCATCTGGGGCGCTTCGGATGAAAAGCCGGCGCCGGTTTTGTTCGTCCTTGCCAACACGATCGAAGGCACGCTGAGTAGCAAATATTTTCGTCAGTGCGGTAATGAGATGGCGGCAAATGGCTACCTGTTGGTGTCGATCGATATCCCGTGTCACGGCAAGCAGAATGCCGGTGGCAAACTGAGCGGACTGGGTGGCTGGGCGGAACGGGCGAAGACGGGCGATGATTTTGTCGCCGAAGGTAACCAGCGTCTTTCGGCCGTGCTCGATCATCTGATCAAAACCGGTGTCGCTGATATTGACCGGGTGGCGGTCTGCGGGACCTCGCGTGGCGGCTTTCTGGCGGTGCATTTTGCCGCCCACGATGCGCGGGTAAAAAGCGTGGCGGCGTTTGCCCCGGTGACTGACCTGACCAAGGTCACCGAATTTGCGGCGGTGGTCGACAATCCGCTGATCAAAAAGCTCAGCATGGAAAACCTCGCCGACAAGCTCGCCGGTCGGGCGGTGTGGATTGTTATCGGCGATCAGGATGGTCGCGTCAGCACGCAGTCAGCCATCGATGTCGCACAGGCGATCACGGCGGCGTCGATCGCAAAAAAGGTCGACAGTAAAGTCGACCTTCATGTTATCGCCGAGCCCGGAGGGCACCGAACCCCACCCGGATCCGCTGATCTGGCGGCCGGGTGGATGTTGCGGGTGATGGCGGAGTGAGTTTGCGGAGCCGTTACTTTTTGTCGGCGTCGGTCCACTTCTCGTCGAACTTGTCGAGCGGCCACAGTTCGTAGCGTCGCACAAACATTTCGGCGGCTTCGGTCTGCAGGCAGACGTAGCCTTCGGTGGGATTGGCTTCGGTGCCGGCGTTGACTTTCACGCCGTTGAGAAAGATGTCGATGTTGCCGCCCTTGCAGATGACTTCCATGCGATTCCATTCACCGGGAATGTTTTCGACTTCTTTTTCACCGCGGAATCCGAGTTTGTCTTCCCAGTCGGGATCGCGGTGCAGCCAGTTGACGCGACCGCCGGTGACGACGTGTTTTTCGGCGCCGGGTTTCCAGATTTTCTCACCGTCGCGATCGAGCACGTATTCGCAGGTGAGGCTGGTTGGCGCGGCCACGCCGTTTTCGTCTTTCGGCGAGAGCACCAGGATATCCCCGGAGCCACCTTCGATCAGTTGTGATTCGATCGAAGCAATCCAGGTGCCGCCGTAGGCGCCGTCTTTGCCGTAGCCGTGAACGAGAATGCCGCAGTCGCGGGTGCGGTCGACGCGTGTGCCCCAGGTTTTTTCGCCCCAGGTGTATTCGAGCACCAGATGGTAATCACGATACTTTTTGTTGGTACGGATATAACCCCAACCGCGACCGCTGACTCTCAAAATGCCGTCGTCACCGATTTTCCAGATGTCTTTCGGATCATCTTTCGGTTCGCGGTCCGGATTGAGGTTGGTAGTAAAGTCTTTGAACTCAGGATCGGCGAGCAGGTCGACGGTTTCCTTTGGAGTGATGGCTTTGGAGTCGTCGGCGCGGGCGGCAGCGGTCGCGAAACCAAGAGTGAGCGCGGCCATCGTCAGGCAGCGGGCGGAAGTGCGGAGGGCAGGTAGTTTGATCATGTCAGCTGGATTGTGCCCTCACGTTGCCGAAAGAAAAGGCCAAATGGATGGCGCAATGAATGCAAAGTTAGAGGCGGAAATCCTGGCGGGATACGATTCAATGAGCTCATGGATCGTCGCTCTTTGCTCAAGACCAGTCTGCCGGTTGCGGCCGCTGGAACCTCATTTACAACGGCTGCCGCGTCTGCTGCGGAGACAGCCGGGGCGGAATCGAATGCCAACCCGGTTTCGGCTTTGACGGATAACCTCAACCCGGAGATTCAAAAGTATCGTCAGGCGGCGTTGGCGGTGCTCAAGCCATCGGCAGCGGAACTTGAGCGCGGTCTCGAACTGCACGCCAACTCGATCGTGTTCGACAGCTACGGATTTTCACCGCGCTCGGCCATCGATGGCGAGGCGCTCAAGCAGGCGGCGCTGGCGGGGGCTTCCGACATGGAGCTGAAGGACATGCGCGAGGCGATGATGATGACCCGCTGCGCCACCGATGCCGGTGAACGAGCCGAGTTTGAAGCGGCGTGGAAAGCGTCCGGCGTGACCTGCATTTTCCAGAATGCCGGCGAGGAAGGGCAGGCGCCACTGACGCTGATCAAGCGGCTGGCGAACTTCACCTTTACCACGGATATGCTGCGCGATTTTTTGTCGAAGGCAGTGACGCCCGACGATATCGAGGCGGCGAAAAAGGCGGGCAGGCGTTGCCTTTACCTGACGGGCAATGGCGTGCCGCTGACTCAACAGTGGGAATCGATCCCGGACGAGTTGCGCTATCTGAAGGTGTTTTACCAGCTGGGCATTCGCATGATGCACCTCACTTATCAGCGACGAAACATGATCGGTGACGGTTGCGCCGAAGAGGCCAACGCCGGTCTGAGTGATTTCGGCCGGGCTGTGGTCAAGGAGATGAATCGCGTTGGCGTGATTCCCGATTGCGCGCACTCGGGGTGGCAGACCAGCCTGGAAGCGGCGCAGATTTCTGAAAAGCCCTGCGTCGCCAGTCACTCGGTGGTCGGCGCGATCTACCCGCACATTCGCAGCAAACCCGACGAGGTGATCAAAGCCATCGCCGACAGCGGTGGCTACATCGGTATCTGCTGTATCTCGCGTTTTCTGCGCGGCAGTGGCGATCTCAGTGCCTTGCTCGATCACGTCGATTACGTGGTGAAAAAATTCGGCGTCGATCACGTCGCCATCGGCACCGACATCGCTTATACCTCACGCAATTTTCAGGAGGAGCAGAAAAATGCCGCAGTTGCCAGCCTGCGCGGACGCAGGCACACGCCGTTCCGCAGTCTGTGGCCGAAGGATGATTTTAAAACTACCGCGGCGATGACTCACAGTCTCGCCTGGACCAACTGGCCGCTCTACACCGTCGGTCTGGTGCAGCGCGGCTACTCCGATGATGACATCCGCAAAATCATCGGTGGCAACGTTATGCGCGTGGCGCGGGAGACGATGGTCGATCAGGTTGCCGAGATTTAGGCGCCTGCGGCGGCGCTCATACGCGTACCAGATCCCCCGTGGATGAAAACCTTCTCTCATGGTAGCCTCCCCGGCTCACCATTATGAAGATTTTCGCCTGCCTGCTATTCCTGCTGTCTACCGTTGTCACGCCAGTCCTCGCGGCTGACGATTTGCCGGTTTTATTTAAAGAGGACTTTAAGCGCGGTTTTTCCGCCTGGAAAACTACCGACCCGGGCGCCTGGCGGGTCCGCGAAGCTGACGGTAGCAGCAACCGCGTGCTCGAACTGTTCGGCAAATCGAAGTACCAGCCGCCGCATCGCAGCCCGTTTAACATGGCGGTGATGAAATACCACACGGTTGGCGATTTTGTGCTGACCGCGAAAGTTCAGGCGACCAAGGAAAGCTACGGTCATCGCGACATGTGCCTGTTCTTCGGTTACCAGGACCCGGCGCATTTCTACTACGTGCATCTCGGCCAGAAGACGGACGATCACGCCAATCAGATCTTTATCGTCAACGACGCGCCACGGATCAAGATTTCGGAAAAAACTACCGACGGCACGCCGTGGAAAGATGGCACATGGCATGACGTAAAGATTGTCCGTGAAGTGGGGAGCGGTTTGATCGAAGTCTATTTCGACGACATGAAAACGCCGGTCATGTCGGCGCACGACAAGACTTTCGATTGGGGAAAAATCGGCCTCGGCTCTTTCGATGACACCGGACTGTGGGACGATGTCGAACTGCGCGGAGTTGAGGTGAAGGCGAAAGGCGACGCGGCAGTGGCCGATCCAAAAACGCTGAAATACGACAAGTGGACCGCTGATTTCCAGATCCACAATGCCATCGCGCTCAGTTTCGACGAGCAGGGGCGAGCTTATGTGACTGGCGCGCGGCGTCGTAAGGCCCAGGATTTGGCGATCAGTGATCGCAGCGACTGGATGATCGATGACTTGAAGCTGCGTTCGGTTGAGGACAAGCGTGCGCTGATTCACCGTCGACTGAGTCCCGAGTCCGGCACGACCGAAGACGCGAAAAAGTGGACCGCCGACTACAACGAAGATGGCTCGCACGACTGGCGCGACCTGATGGTGCTGAGTGACACCATTTATCGAATCGAAGACACCACGGGTGATGGCAAGGCCGACAAGAAAGTTGCCTACGCCAGCGATGTGAAAACTGAGATCACCGGCAGCATGGCCGGCGTGTTGTATCACGATGGCGACGTCTACGCGACCGCCTCGCCGGAGCTGATGAAATTTCGCGATACCGACGGTGATGGCGTCTCCGATCAGCGCGAATCGATCGCTCACGGCTTCGGCGTTCACATCGCATACGCCGGGCACTACATGCACGGTCTCAACGTCGGTCCGGACGGTCGCATCTACTGGAGCATCGGTGACAAAGGACTCAACGTCGTATCGAAGGAAGGGGTGCGCTACGAGTACCCGAACGAAGGCGCGATGATGCGTTGCGAGCCCGACGGCTCAAATTTCGAAGTGTTTGCCCGCGGTCAACGCAACCTGCAGGAGCCGCGTTTTGACGCCTACGGCAATTGGTTCGGTGTCGACAACGACGGTGACAGCGCCGGTGAAATGGAGCGCCTGGTTTACATCGTTCAACACATGGACAGCGGCTGGCGCATCAACTGGCAGTATTTTAAAGGCGACTACAACTTCTGGACCACTGAAGGAATGTTTAAGCCTTACTTCGACGGTCAGGCCGGTCACATCGTTCCGACCATTGCCAACTACGTCAACGGCCCGTCCGGTTTCGCATGGAATCCGGGCACCGCGCTGAGCCCCGAATACAAAGACTATTTTTTCATTACGCAGTTTTCATCCGGTTATCAGAACGCCTTTCAGGTAAAGCCCAAAGGCGCGTCGTTTGAAATGATCAACGACCATGTCATCGGCAACGGCATCCCGCTGGTCGGGCTCAACTGGGCTCCCGACGGCGGTCTTTACGGCACCGACTGGGGCGGGGGATATCCGCTCAACGATGAAGGTGGCGTGTGGCGAATCGACGTTCCCGAATACTCTGAATCGAAGCAGCGACAGGAAACCGCGACCCTGATCCGCGAAGGCATGAGTGACCGCGAAATTGATAAGCTCGTGGTGCTGCTCGATCACGCCGATCAACGCGTCCGCCTCGCGGCGCAGTTCGAGTTGGTTAAGCGTGGCGAGCAGAAGTTGTTGGCAAAGACAGCACTCGATGACTCGCAGCCACAAATGGCCCGCATTCATGCGCTGTGGGGGTGGGCGCAGATCGAGCGCCGTAAGGACGATCGAAGTGGTGACGCGATGTTGGCGCTCGCCCGGGACAAAGACGCTGAAATACGCGCGCAGTTCGTCCGCACGGTCGGCGACATGGGCGCACTCCAAGGCGAAGCGACGGTCGATGCGTTCATCGAAATGCTCACTGACTCGAGTGATCGCGTGCGCAGCTTTGCGGCGCTTTCGCTGGGCAATTTAAAAGTGAGCAAAGCCGTTCCCGCTCTGTTGACTTTTGCCGCCAGCCTGGAGCGCCGTCAGACCTATCTTCGTCATGGAGCCGTTGTTGCACTCAGTCAGTGTGCGACCGGAGAACAGCTGATTGCGCTGAACGCCGATAAAAAGGCCTCGGTGCGCCACGTCGCCGTACTCGCGCTGCGTCGTCAGAAACACGCCGGCGTCGCTAAATTTCTCGCCGATGCCGAAGAATACATCGCCACTGACGCGGCGCGGGCAATTCACGACGAAGACTCGATCGCCGCTGCCATGCCGGCTCTGGCGGCTGCTTTGGTAACGACAAAATTTAACGGTGAAGCTTTCATCCGCCGGGCGGTGAACACTAATTTCCGTCTCGGCGATGCATCATCGGCCCAACATCTCGCCAAATACGCGGCTGACCAAAAGCGGCCGATGGCGATGCGCCTCGACGCGCTCGATGCACTGACGCAGTGGGCCAAGCCTGCCGAGATCGACCGAATCGAAGGCAGCTATCGCAAACTGGCAGCCCGCGATTTGAAGAAAGCCGGTGCCGGAATCGGTGTCGAGGTTGCCGCTTTGCTGACCGACAGCGAGACCGCGATCCAGGAAGCAGCGATGCGCATGGCGTCGAATTTGAAGATCAACATCGACGGTGGTGCACTGCTCACCGTGGTGCGTGGTGACGACAACCCGATCGACCTCAGACGTGAAGCGCTCAACGCACTTGCGGCACAGAAGTCCGCGGAACTCGGCTCAGCTGTCGAGGTAGCGCTCAGTTCCAGCGAGCCTGAGTTGCGCTCGCGCGGCCTGCGACTGCTCGCCGATATCGACCCGGCGGACGCGGCCGCTGGTGCGGGAAAAATCCTCGCTTCGGTCAACAAGGTTAACACTGGGGCCATTAACGAGGCCCAACAGGCGTTGACAACCCTGGCAGCAATCGGCACGCCGGACGCCGATAGTATTCTCACCGAATGGTGCAAAAAGCTCGCAGGCGACAAGGTGCCCGCTGCCCTGCAACTCGACGTGATCACTGCAGGCCGGGCGCGTGCTGAAGCGGTGCCTGCCATCCAGACGGCGCTCGCCGATTTTGAAAAAAACCGCAACCCCGGCGATCTCGTCTCAAGCTATAGCGAATGCCTCGAAGGTGGCGATGCAGCGGCGGGTAAGAGTTTGTTCCTGAATCACATTGCCGCGCAGTGCGTACGTTGTCACAAATACGACGATGGCAAAGGCAGCACCATCGGCCCGAACTTGAAATCGATCGGCGCCAAAAAGGAGCCGGTATACATTTTGGAATCGCTGCTCAATCCGCAGTCGGTGATCGCGCCCGGTTACGGCACCATCTCGCTGACGCTGAAAAATGGTGATACCGTCGCCGGTCAGTTTCGCAAGGAAACCAAAAAGGAAATCGAAGTCCGCGATGCTGACAACAAGTCAACCATGGTACCGCTTGATCAAATCGAAACGCGCTCGCCGGTAGTATCAACGATGCCGCCGATGCTAGCTTTGCTCAAAAAGGACGAGATCCGCGACCTGATGGCCTACCTTCTGACCTTGCGCGCTGACGCTGAGTAGCCGCAAACCGGTAGAAAGCATTGATGTGGCACGCACCAAGGTTGGCGGGCTCAGTCAGGCGTCGATTGATCGCGCAGGTCGCGCAGAGCACGCAAACTTCCCCAGGCCTTACCGCGCAGTCGGCGGGCTCCGGTTTTGCGGCGTGGTCCGAAGTGATCCCTGTGACTCTCGAAGACTCGTTCGACGAACCCTTCGCTGCCGATCGCCACGCCATCGCAGAAGTGGCGCACGCGATGGAGCAATTTTTCAGGAAAGGTAAGCTCACCATTTTCTCCCCGCTCGTCGACCACCCGCGCCACCTTCTCCGGATCGATGCCGAGCCTCGCCCCGCGGCCTGTTTCAGGGTTGCCCAGACGCCGTTCACCAGTTCCAAAAAGGTGAATCCGGTAGGTCGGCCCTACCTCCCGCCAGCTGATCGATATCGTCCCGTCCCCCTGCCAGGCACGCATTCTGGCGTGCATCTTCGCCAGATTCCGGCGGGCAGTTTTTTTCCCTGCGACCGCTTCAGCGTAGCCGCACCACCGATATCCAGCTGGATCGTCGACCAGCCCGGCACGTATTGGATTCAAATCGATGTAGGCTGCGATGGTCATTAGAGCGTGCTCGTCACCCTCGACCACTACACTGCGAAAACGGTCTTCCCAGAGGGTTCCGACACGATCCGCGCGCTGATTGTGCCACCGTGAGAAACGCCATTTCAGTTCTTTTAAAAACACCGAAAGATCGCCCATCCGCGTCCGGTAGCGCTCAAGAATTGCCTCAATCCACGGCGATGTCAGACGGTCATCAGTAAAACTTTCGCCGTTGCCGTTGCCGTCTTTGCAGGCATTACGTGCCGCAGTCACCGCCCGATCGATCTCCTCCCGCGCCGCCGCCAGAGCCTTGCCGTGATAGAGCAAGGGCAATCGCCGCCGCAGTAGGCCTACCGTGAGTTCCGGAAGTTCCTCCGGATCCGGCACCTCCACCAGCAGGTGAAAGTGATTCGACATCACGCAGTAGGTCAGAACATTAACGCCCAGGAACGCCTCCAGCTTGCGCATCGTCTTTATAAAGAATTCCTTCTCTGCATCGCCGAAAATAAACTGACGATCCACAACCCGCGAAATGCAGTGATAACATCCGCCATATTCCATAACGATTCGAGGACGAGGCATAACGCAGAGATAATCAGCAATCCCCACCGGATGCAACAATATTATGCATGGCATATCTTACGTTTTTTTCTCTATAAATTTCCTGATTACCTAAACTGGTTAGCTTAATCTTAACGGAGTGGGCGTCCGGGTGAATAACGGTCCTTTGCAGGTGACGGATGCTCATATGCCCGTGTGCCAGTGTATATTTGGCTGTGGGTGGGCCGTGGGGGTGTGGGAGGGCAGCGGTTGGTTCTGGATCACGCCAGTATCTGCTCCACCACACGCGCCGGTTCGACGCCGGTGAGGCGTTGATTGAGGCCGCGGAATTTGAAGGTGAAGCGTTCGTGATCGATGCCGGACAGGTGCAGGATGGTGGCATTGAGATCGCGGATGTGGACCGGGTCTTTAATGATGTTGTAGGCGTATTCGTCGGTCTCGCCGTGATCGTAGCCGGCCTTGACGCCACCGCCGGCCATCCAGGTGGTGAAGCAGCGTCCGTGATGATCGCGACCTGAGGAGGGTGCGCCGAGCTCGCCCTGGCTGTAAACGGTGCGACCAAATTCACCACCCCAGACGACGAGGGTTTCGTCGAGCATGCCGAGGCGTTTTAAGTCTTTGATCAGCGCTGCCGATGCCTGGTCGACGTCCTGACATTGGCGCGGCAGCTGAGTCTTGATCGAAATGTGTTGGTCCCATCCGCGGTGGAACAGTTGAATAAAGCGCACCCCTCGCTGAGCCATTCGACGCGCCATCAGGCAGTTGGCGGCAAAGGTTCCGGGACGCCGGGCTTCATCGCCGTAGAGTTCGAAGGTGGAATCCGACTCGTCGGAAAAGTCGGCCAGATCGGGCACGGAGGTTTGCATCCGGTAGGCCATCTCGTAAGCCTCGACGCGCGCCAGCGTTTCGGGATCGCCGATGGCCTGCGCCTGCTGACGATTGAGATCGCCGAGCGTATCGAGCAGTCGACGCCGGGCGTCACGTGAGACACCGGCAGGGTTGTTCAGATAAAGCACCGGATTGGCACCGGGGCGCAGCATCACCCCTTGATGACTCGACGGCAGGTAACCGCTTCCCCACAGTCGGGAAAACAGGGGTTGGCCGGGATTTTTTCCGGTGCCCTGGCTGAGCAATACCATGTAGGCGGGAAAGCTGTCGTTGGCGCGCCCGAGTCCGTAGCTGAGCCAGGCACCCATCGATCCGTGACCCATCTGCTGGGAACCGGTGTTGATGTAGGTGACCGCCGGGTCATGGTTGATCGCTTCGGTATGCATCGAACGCACGATGGTGATGTCGTCAGCGATGCTCTGGGTATGCGGCAGCAGATTGCCGATCCAGGTGCCGTGATCACCGCAGCGTTTGCCGCCGAACATTGCGCCGACCACTGGCAAACCCTTCTGCCGCGAGGACATGCCGGTGAGACGTTGGCCGTTGCGCACCGAATCGGGCAAGTCGGTGCCGTGATGTTTTTCGAGGAACTCTTTGTCGTCGAACAGATCGACGTGGCTGGGGCCACCGGATTGAAACAGGTAGATGATGCGTTTCGCTTTGGGTGCGAAATGAGGTAACCCGGGCAGGCCCTGTCCGGAGCGAAGGTTGGGCACGGCATCGAGCCGTGCTTCGCCGCTGCTTGCGGCTTGAGCATCCTGTCCGAGGAGATTGCCGAGGGCGATACCCCCGAGTCCGGCAGCGGCATTGCCGAACAGCGAACGGCGGGTTATCAGCTGCGCTCGACGCAGATTAAATTCGTCTGAGAGGGAGGGGGGCATGGCCAAAATTAGAGGCGTGTCAGGGTTTCGCTGAGATTAAAAAGCAAGGCGCTGACCTGGGTCCAGGCGGCGTGTTCGGAAGTGTTGAGGTCCTCCGCGATCGGGCTTTCGCCGACAGCGACGATTTTTCCGGCGGCTTCCGGATCGTCGCTGTAGCGTTTCAGTTCATCTTCGAAAAATGACCTTAAGGCGTTCAGTTCGCCGTCCTTTGCCGGACGGCTGGTGATTTCTTCAAAGGCACGCTTGAGTCGATTGTTGGCGTCGCTGGCGGGCGTTTCGCTCATCAGCTTGGCGGCGAACACACGCGCTGCCTCAGCGAACTGCGGGTCGTTGAGCGTGACCAGTGATTGCAGCGGGGTGTTGGTGACGCCGCGCTGCATGATGCACATTTCGCGGTTGGGCGCATCGAAGGCCGTCATCGATGGATGTGGACTGGTGCGTTTGACGATGGTGTAAAGGCTGCGCCGGTAAAGCTTTTCGCCGTGGTCCTGGACGAACACCTGTTTGGTGGCGGGCGAACTGCCGAAGTGAGAGACTTCTTTCCAAAGTCCCGCCGGTTGGTAAGGCTCGACGCTCGGACCGCCGATGCGCGGCACCAGCAGGCCGCTGGTGGCGAGTGCCTGGTCGCGGATGAACTCAGCCGGCAGGCGGAAGCGCGGTCCGCGTGCCAGCAGGCGGTTGCCGGGATCGGTCTCGCGCCGGGCTGCGCCGGCCGACGAGTCCTGTCGATAGGTGGCACTGCTGACCAGCGTTCGAATCAGCGCTTTCTGATCCCAGCCCCGGGCAATGAAATCGGTCGCTAACCAGTCGAGCAGTTCCGGGTGGCTGGGCCATTCGCCCTGCGACCCGAAGTCGGCGGAGCTGGCGACAATGCCGGTACCAAACAACATCGCCCAGATGCGATTGACCGCGACCCGGGCGGTCAACGGGTGCGCCGGTTGAACCATCCATCGGGCGAGGTCGAGCCGATCCGCATGTTCGGACTTCGGCAGCGGAGGCAGCGCCTGTGGGGTATTCGGTACGACTTCATCCAGCGGTGCATCGTACTGGCCGCGATGGAGAATGTGAGTTTTGCGTGGCTTGTCAGCGACGTTCATGACCATCGTCGAATGTGGCTCTGTCAGGACACTGAGTCGCTCTTCGAGGTTGGCGATGCGGACGCGCAGTGGCTCCAGATTGGCTGCGGAGTGGCGATATCCGGCCATTATCTGTTGGCGCTCGACCGGGGTCCACTGAGCGTCCGGCTTGAGGATCGCCGCAGCGACGGCGGCATCGTGCAGGCTATCGGTATCGTTGCCGCTGAAGGCATCGATCTTCCAGTGATAGGGCAGGGCCTGCGACTGGCCGAAAAAGAGCATGACGCTGAGGAAGGGCGTTTTCGCGGGGTCGACGGCTTGATCGAAGCTTATGGTTAAATGTACTTCGCCATCGGTCATGGCAGGTTGCCACCACTGCAGGTTGCGCTCATCGATGATGCCTTCCGCAGGGTGATCGTCGGTCGATGAACTGGCGGTGACCTGGGCCAATGTCAGCTGGCGATAAATGTCGACCTGTTTGGCGGGAAGTTCGCCACTGGAAACCAGCACGGTGGTCAGCTTCGGAGCACCGTCGGCGTGCGGAGTGAGTCTTTGCGGGGCTTCGCTTTCGCCGGCCGGGAAGAATGTCACGCGGATGCCGTCGACCGGTTTTCCTGCGGGCAGTCGGAGAGCATGGCTGAACGCGTTCAGTCCGGCCGACGGAGCGCTCAGGAAAACGCTGCCGTCGGCGCGCAGTTCGTAGTCGCCGGGGCGGTTCGGTGATGATACATCGAGCATTTCCACGGGCTGGATGGCGAAATCTTTTCCCCGTGAGGTTTCCCGCCGGCGTTCGTCTTTCAGCCATTCTGCGAAGCCGGATTCGGTGGTCGACAGTTCTTCACGAGCCGCCGCCAGTTCCGCTTTGAGGTCTTTGAGTTCACCGTCGGGAATCACGGAGTGGGCGTTGATTTTCGGTCCGGCGTTGATGCCCGCATTGCCGTCATTGCCCTTGTCGCCGAGCTCGTTAAAGAAGGCGTAGAACTGGTAGTAGTCCTTTTGCGAAATTGGATCGAACTTGTGATCGTGACACTGCGCGCAGGCCATGGTCAGACCGAGAAACACCTCGCTGGTTGTCTTGACCCGGTCGACCGTGTAGTTGGTCAGGTTTTCCTCGGGGATGGTGCCACCTTCGTGAGTGATCATGTGATTGCGGTTAAAGCCGCTGGCGACGCGCTGCGCTTCTGTGGCGTTGGGTAGCAGATCGCCGGCGAGCTGTTCGGTGAGAAATTGATCAAACGGCAGGTTGTTGTTGTAGGCCTGAATCACCCAGTCGCGCCAGATCCACATGTGGCGTCCACCATCGATCGAGAAACCGTTGGTGTCGGCGTAGCGCGCCTGATCCATCCACGGCAGCGCCATGCGTTCGCCGAAGTGGGGTGATGCCAGCAAGCGGCTGATCGCATCCTGCCAGGCGGGTTCGCCACGCTTTTCGTAGTCGGCGATAAAGGCGCGCACGTCGTCGGCGGTCGGTGGCAGTCCGGTAAGGTCGAAGCTGAGGCGACGGATTAAAGTGCGTGGATCGGCTTCGGCGGAAGGGGAAATGTTTTCTTCAGCGAGGCGGGCGAAGATAAAATGATCGATGTCGTTTCTTGCCCAGCCGTCACCGTCGGCTTCGGGAACGTTCGGCTTCAGTGGAGTTTGAAATGCCCAGTGGCCCTCGTATTTCGCGCCCTGCTCGATCCAGCGTTTGATCAGCGACTTTTGCTGGTCGGTGAGCACCATATGCGAATCCGGTGGCGGCATCAGGTCATCCGCTTCATCGGTGATGATGCGTTGCCAGCCTTCGCTGTTTTTCAGGTCGCCGGGCACGATTGCCTGATAGCCGCCGAGATCGGCGACCGCTCCATCAGGCGTATCGAGGCGCAGATCGGCTTCGCGCGCGTGCTCGTCCGGACCGTGGCAATGGAAGCAGGTTTCGGAAAGGATCGGACGGATGTCGCGATTGAACTTCACCGGACGCTCCGCGGGTGCTGCAAATGACAGGGTGGCACCTCCGAATATGAGCAGGCTGGCGAGGCGCGGAATTGTTTTTTCTTTCAGGAATGCATTCATGGGGGGGCGGATCGGAGTGCAACCGTCGACGATCAATTCTATCACGAGCGCCACGCGCCCGAAAGGTCGGAGCCACTGCCGATTCGCGCGAGCGGTCCGGCAGGCTAGCGGCGGTGCATTCGACGATGGGGAATGTCGGCTTCGAAAAACTCTTCGACCGAGGCATCGATGACAAAGCCGAGCTTTTCGTAGAACGGCACGGTCGCAGTCTGGGCGTGCAGGTAGAGCGGAGTGCCGCTGCGTGACGTCGCGTTTTCGATGACCGCTTTCATGATGGCGAATCCGACGCCTTTGCCACGCCAGGATTCCAGCACCGCGACGCGGCCAACTTTGCCGCTGTCGGCGAGTCGCGCGGTGCCGATGGCTTCGCCACCGTCGTTTGCCTCGGCGAGAAAATGCGTCTGCCCGGCGTCGAGGCCGTCGAGTTCCAGGGCTTCGGAAACGTTTTGACCGATGATGAATACCTCGCGGCGGACCGCGATAAGGCGAGCGCGGTCGCGGTCGTCCTGCCATGAGGCGGAGCGGACGGTGAAGGGTGGAGTGGTCAACGGGGAGAGTGAATGTTGGAAATGTAAGCGTCGAAGTTTTCGAGCGGGTGGCCTTTGAT
>CBDULB010000018.1:0-65393 GCA_965367965.1 uncultured bacterium
CGTCGATTTTTCCGAGCAGGTTGGCGACCACTTCGGGGTGGGTGCCATTCAGGTCAGTCGTTTCCAGTGGGTCATTGGCGATATCGTAGAGCTCGACCAGGCTGGCGTCGTGATTGCTGACCAGCTTCCAGTTTTGATCGACGATGGCAAAGGCTGCCCAGTGGTAGGGCTGGTTTTCGCGCGGTGGCCATTGAGCACCGATTTTCCAGAATAGCGGCTTCGGTCGAGTGCTGGTGGCTTTGCCCTTGAGTACTTCCAGCTGACTGATGCCATCGGCATGATAATCGGCGGGCAGTTCGGCTCCGGCAATTTCGCAAAAGGTAGGCAGCAGGTCGACGGCGGAAATCAACGAGCTGTCGTCGATCTCTCCGGCAGCGATTTTACCCGGCCATCGGGCGATGAAGGGCACATTGATACCGCCTTCAAACAACGCCGCCTTGTATCCCTTGCGTCCGGCGGTGATGCCTTTTGAAGCATTGATTCCCCAGCCGGCGCCGGTTGCGGTGTCGTAGGAAAGTTTTAACTCCCCGGGCTTACTGGCGCGGGCCGGGCCGTTGTCGGAAGAAAAAATGACCAGGGTGTGGTCGGTGATCTCGAGCCGGTCGAGAGCGTCCAGCATTTCGCCGATGCGGTCATCGGCGTGGGAGAGCACCGAGGCGTAGATCGCGTCGGCAGGATCTTCCATGTCGCGGAAACGCCACTCGTACTTCGGTACGGTATGAAACGGGGTGTGCGGCTCGTGCATCCACAGATTGATGAAGAACGGTTTTTCCTCCGCGACCGATTTTTCGATAAAGGCGATGGCGTGCTGCGAGTCTTCGTGCACCGGCATTTGTTCGCCGGCGCAGTTGAAGGCGCCGTATTCGTCGTAGCCGTATTCACCCGGCAGGGGCGAGTCGGGGATCATGTTGTTGGCAAGGTGCCACTTGCCGAAGTGGGCAGTGCGGTAACCGGCATTCTGGAGCATGCGCGGCATCGATGGCGCATCGACGGCGAGCCAGTCCGGCATGCCGCGTTTCTCGTTGCTCGGCACCCAGGCGAAATGGCCGTCGATGTTGTAGCGGGCCGGAAAGTGTCCGGTCATGACGGCGGTGCGGCTCGGCGAACAGACGCCACTGGCTACGGTGAAGCGATGGAAGTCGGTGCCTTCGGCCGCGAGCCGATCGATGTTCGGTGTCTTGACGTAAGGGTGGCCGTGACAGCTGAGATCGCCCCAGCCCCAGTCGTCGGCAAAGATGAACAGAATGTTGGGTTTTTCATCGGCTGCAGCGCACAGCGGGGACAGCGCCAGAAAGAGGGGACTGAGGAAGGTGAGCAGTTTGTGCATGGTATCGGAGGGAGTTCACCGGCAATTACCGGTGACTCGCATTAGGTTACAGATTTTATCGGGACAAACCGTCGACCCCTACACTTCGGAGCGCCGATAAGCGGCGGGCGAAGTGCCGCGGTGCTGTTTGAGCATCCGACTGAAGTAGTAGCGGTTGGGAAAGCCGCAATCCTCGGCGATCTGTTCGATAGAGGCGTCGTCGTGACGCAACAGGCGGCAGGCTTTGTCGAGACGGAAGTCGAGCAGAACCCGCATCGGTGACATCTCGAGATCCTGTTGGAAAAGGTGATTCAGATTGCGCGGACTCATGCCGGCCGCCCGGGCGACGTCCTCAACCGACAGCTTGCGTGCCAGACTGGCGTGCATGAAATCCATGGCTCGTTCGACGCGTGGATCGACCTTGCGACCCGTCCACACTTTGGCGGGAAGCTGTTGTAAAGCCTCGGCGACCAGCGCGGCGGCGATCCACGGGAAAGGCGCCCCGGTCAGATCGGCAAGCGTTTCGATGGTGGCCTGCATGTTGGCGGTGACCTGAACGGGAAATACGCCGGGCGTTGCGCGGTCGCCTCCCGGGCCAAGGGTGAAATGGGCATACCATTTGGAAAACGGACCAAGATTGCCGGAGTTGATGGTGGTGCGCGGTGGAATCAGATAGGCTTCACCGGGCACCAGGCGGGTGCGGGTTTGTAAATCGTCAGTCTGCGTCGAAATGAAAGCTTCGCCGGGGATCGGCAGATAGAGACGCCAGAACGGGTCGTTGAGCCCCTTCAATGCCCAGGTTTCCAGTTCGATCAATCGCGTGCTGAGGATCTTCAGTGTCACGCTGGGCAGCATCACAATGCGTTCACCGACGAGGTTGTGCGGCGATCCTTTGGGAACCAGGCTGATGATTTCTGCTTCGCGCGACATACCCTATTAAAACGGATTTGCCGTCGTAACTCAAGTTCTCCAATTTTGGTGTTACCGAATCCGACACAAGTGCATCCGCTGTTGGCATAGCGGGCAGGCGATTCAGGGCGAGATTGGCATCGCTTGTTTCGAAGCAGTGTTTGTCATCTCAATCCCAAATATTATGCCAGTTGCCACTCCTCAGCAATATCGTTCCATGCTCGACACCGCCAAGCGCGAAGGCTTTGCTCTGCCGGCGATCAATGTGTCGACCGTGACCGCAATCAACGGCGCTTTGCAAGCGCTCGCCGAAGCCAGGTCGGATGGAATTTTGCAGGTGCTTCCCTGCGCCGCCGCGTTCGCTTCCGGTGACACGGAGACTCCTGCGCAGGGAGCGATCGTATTGGCCGAAGCGGCGCACCGTCTGGCCCGGCAGTATGATATTCTGGTCGGTCTGCACACCGATCACTGTCTGCCCGGAGAGTTGGATAGCTTTCTGTTGCCCCTGATCGAAGAGTCGGAGCGGCGGCGCAGTGTGGGCGTGCAGAATCTGTTCAACTCACACATGTTTGATGGTTCGCGACTGCCATTGGACGAGAATCTGGCAATGGCCGGGGACTTGTTGAAACGCTGTAATCAGATGGAGATTATTCTCGAAATCGAAGCCGGAGTGGTCGGCGGCAATGAGATCGAAGGGGATCCAGAATCGGCCGACGGAGTGACTACACCGGAGGAATTCGTCAAAGTGTATCGACATCTGCACGGCAAGGGGCGCTTTACGTTTGCGGCAGCGTTCGGCAATTTGCACGGTAGCTACAAAAGCGGCGCCCTCGATATTCAGCCGGAAGTATTGCGCCGTGGTCAGAGAGCTTTGCGCAGGAAATTCGGCAAAGATGCGAGCTTCGATCTGGTATTTCACGGCGGTTCCAGTTCTCCGGTGGAGCTGGTTCGCGAGGCGATCGGCTACGGGGTGGTAAAGATGAATGTCGACAGCGACACGCTGTATGCCTTTACCCGACCGCTGGCCAAGCACCTGTTTCAGCACTTCGATGAAGCGCTGCGCCTCGACGGCGAGATGGGAGTCAAATCGGCGTATGACCCGCAGGTGTATCTGCGCAAAGCCGCAGAGGGCTTTCGGCAGCGCGTGGTTGAAGCGTGCAACGATTTGATGTGCACCGGCAAGACTTTGTCCGGACGAGTGATTGAGCCTGTTGAGAATGCCGCCTAGTCGACTGGTGACACTGGTCGGAAGGGGCGAAGTGGCGAAGTGGCGAAATTGGTGAGAATTTCGTCGAGCGTCTCCCGGCCAAGGCAACGGTGAGATTGTCACAAATTCCGCTACACCTTTACCAGACTGCAACTTCAGTTCATTGGCTAGTGTTTGCCGTATCCGATACAAGCTGCGCCGCTGGCGGTATGGAGGTTAGAAATATTTGCGTTCACTCTTTGCGACATCATGAGCCAATCCACATCCTCCATCTCTCCCGCTCAAGTTCGCGCCATGCTCTTGTTGGTCGCGGACAAAATTATCATCGCAGAACCTGAATTGTCGGAAGCCGACCGTCGTCTCGGCGACGGTGATCATGGCATCGGCATGCAGCGTGGCATGGAGGCCGCCAAGGTCGCCCTCGCTGAAACGCCTGATGACGCCACGGTTGGCAAATTGTTCGGCACCATGGGCTCCGCGATGATGGCTTCGATGGGGGGCGCGTCCGGCGTGGTGTTCGGATCACTGTTTCGTGCCGGGACGAAAGCCTTGAAAGAATCGCCGGACGAATTTACCAGCCAGGGGCTCGCCGATTTGTTGTCAGGTGCTGCCGAAACGGTGATGAAACGCGGTGGTGCCAAGCCGGGCGACAAAACCATGCTCGACGCTCTGGTTCCGGCTGCGAAAGAGGCTGTTGAACTTGCGGCATTGCCATTAGGGGAATCGCTCGCTCAGGTCGCGACCATCGCAGAAGCGGGGCGCGATGCGTCGTCTGACCTGATCGCTACGATGGGCCGCGCCAAAACGCTCGGTGAGAAATCGATCGGTCATCCGGACGCCGGAGCGTGTTCGGTGGCGATCATCCTGCGCACCATGTCCGATTTTGTCGCCGCGGCCGAGTGATCCCGCTGCCTGCTACAAGCCCGACAGATACTCGACCAGAAGTTCGATCTGTTCCTCGCTCAGCGCGGCGGAGAAATTGGCCATCGGCACGGCTTCGTAGCCTTTGACGATGGCGGCCTGCGGTTCGAGAATCGATTCGCGCACGTAGTCGGCGTCGATGGTGGCTTTTTCGATTTTGCCATTGCGGGTGACGGTTTGCTGGTGACCCCAGAAACCTTTGAAGCCGGGCCCGATCAGTTTACTGCCATCAGTGGAATGGCAGGTCGCGCAGTAGGTTTTGAAAAGCTCGGCACCGGTCATTTGCTTGACCTTGCGGACGAAGACTTTGTCGGTCGGTTTGAGTTGAACTGTGATAGTGGCGCTGGAAACTGATGCCGGAATTTTTATCGTGGTCTTGTCATCGCCGCTCCAACTGAGGTCTTCACCAAAGTCTACCTCCGTGTGCTTGTCGGCATCGATGCGATAGAAAATCGGTGGACTGTTGGTGGGTCTGTCAGGAAATGAAAACTGTAAGGCGATGGTGTCGGTGCCAGTGGTGGTGAGTTTTTGCTCAACGGCAACACCATCGACTTCGAACAGAAAAGTCGGTGCGCCGGTCTTGCCATCACGTCGATAGCCGTGAAAGCGTATTGATGTGGGTGCGCGTTCCGGAGTGCCGACTCGCCAGGGCACTTCGTCGATCTGCAGCGGTCGGGGGACGCCGAGAATTTTGATCGTGCCGCCACCGCGTCCGGTCGTCTCTGCGCGGAAGTCGAGGAAGGCGCCTTGCCAGGCGTAGACCGGCGCGGCATGCAGGGCATCGAAGGTGTAGTGGAACCCACTCGGGTTACCGACCGCGATCATGCGGCTGGAAGGGCCGTCGAAGATGCCGCGCCGGACGATGGTTTTATCGCCGACGATGATGTCGTTTTCCTGCGGGGCCTGACTGCGCGCCGAAGTGGCACAGGCGAGGATGCAGACTGCGAAGACGAGGGACTGGAGAGAAAGGCGATTCACGGCAGCAGGTTGTTGAGGGTGTAAATCCCGTAGTCGTTTTCGAGAGGCAGACCGGAGGCGGATTTGATTTCGGACAGTTGAATCTGGTAAATAAAATCGGCCTTTCGAGGTAGAAGCAGTGACAGCGTTTTACGGTCTTCGGACAGGCTCAGGTGTTCGATCGATACCGCTGCTGCGTTGATCGGCTCGGAACCGTATTCGTCCCAGTATTGGTATTGAAATTCTTTGATCGAGACAGTTTCGACCGTCGGGGCATCGGGACCGAGGGCTTCTGTAAAGACGATGTCGAAGCCGTCCTTGGTCAGTGCGATGCGCTGCATTTCAAAAGGCGTCCTGCTTTCGTCGTAGCGGATGATTTCGATGGCAGGGTCGCCGGCGGTCCAGCCGCGACCGACCGAGCCGACCCAGAGGTTGCCGTCGTTGTCAAAGGCGGTCGAGTAGGAGGCGCTCTGCAGTGGCCGGATGAAGGGGAACACCGCGCCTTGATATTCGCCGGCGACTTTTTCCAAAGCGACACGGATGACATTGCGATGCGCGATGTCGGCGATGAAGGCCTGACCACCGAACGGGCCGAAGCCGGTTTCGGGAGCGAATGACGGGTGACCGGGTGAGTTGGTCAGGTCGCCGTGCGACAGCCAGACGGCGGGGCGTTTGCGGAATTTGGAAAAATTTGCTTTGTCCAGATAGGGGACTTTTTCCGGGATGGCGGCGCTGGTGGTGTAGTCGAGAATCTTCGGGGTGAAGCCATACTCCGGTCGGTCCCAGAGCGCTGCCGGGTGGCCGAGGAAATCGCCTTGTTCGACGTGGCCGAGGTAGGACGAAGCGACCCAGTCGCCCTGATTGTCGGTGACGAATAACTCGTCTTTGGCATTCATGCCGATGCCGGCGGGCGAGCGCAATCCGGCGGCGAACGGTGTCAGCGTGCCGTCGGGATTGCGGCGCATCACCCAGCCGCGGTAGCCGAGGGCTGAGGTCATCTGGTTTTGCGTTTTCGGCGTCGCGAAATGGTACCCACTCGAGGCCAGGCCGGTGGAAAAGAACATTTCGCCTTTGCCATTGATGCGCGGTCCGTAGGCGAACTCGTGATAGTGACCAGTGAAGCGGTAGCGGTCCTCGACGGTGGTGTATAGGTCGGCGACGCCATCGTCGTCGGTGTCCTTGAGTAAGGTTAGTTCCGGCTTCTGCATGACGTAGATGCCATCGCCGTCGGGCGCGATGCGGATGCCGTTGGCTTCGTGCAGCCCGTCGGCAAACAGCGACCATTTTCCGTCGCCGGAGTTGCGTTTCCAGATGCCGCCGGTGCGGGTCGACACGTAGGCGGTTCCGTCTTTGGCAAAAGTGATGTCGGTCGGTTCGAAGCGGTTGGGAAGCGTCGGTGTCGGGATCTCGATGGCTTCAATGGTGTAGCCGTTCGGAACCGTGGGCGTTTGCTTCTGGCGCAGGAACGAAATGGTGAATTCTTTTTGATTCGCAAACAGGTTTTTCAGCTTGTTGCGTTGAATCGGCTGGCCGTTACTGGTGACGCTGCGGAAGTCGGTCTGGGTCAGCCAGTAACTGAGGTAAAGTTCGCTGTCGGCACTGGCTTTGATCGAAAAATGCAGGCGCTGCAGCTGTTCCGAGACGTATTCCAGCGTTTCCTCGACGTCCCAGGTGAGATTGCCATCCGGTTCGGCGAGCCGGTATTTAAACAGCGCTTTGCCGTCGCGGATTTCGTAGCCTTTCAACTCATGGTCGAGAAACACACGCGGCTTTTCGCC
The DNA here is from genome assembly GCA_965367965.1 of uncultured bacterium. Lineage (GTDB taxonomy): Bacteria > Verrucomicrobiota > Verrucomicrobiia > Verrucomicrobiales > DEV007 > JBBKXR01. Next base: position 7,079 of record CBDULB010000018.1, read on the forward strand.
GAAGGACCAGGGGCTGCGGTCGAGGGAAAAGGACTTCAGCTGTGATCGATCGATGGTGAAATCTCCAGCTTCGTTGATGCGGCCAAAGCGACCGCTCCAGACACCGGCGAAGGCATTCAGGTTGGGGTCGTAGAGTTGATGCACGCCATCAGCCGAGCCGACCGCGATGAGCGGCTTCGCTCCGGCATCGGTGGAACGGACTTCGCGAATGACGAGACCTTCGGTGACCACCACTTCGCCGCCCTCGCCGGGTTCGGTAGTTCCATGCAGGTCACGGGCAGGCGCAGCGGCAGGCAGTGTGATGAAGCACGTCAGACAGAGCAATAGAAATCGAGACATAAGGCAAACGGTGGCGGCGTTTTCAGGTAAAGCGTTGGTGGCGAATTCAGCGCAATTTCAGCCTGGGCGCAGGTTGGTAAAATCGGGCGATTAACGCAAGCTTGCGCGCAGGACTGCTGCGGAGATCAGGCACTGTACGGAGCAGAATCCCATATGCGCCGCGTTGCTCTGTGTGCGCTTTAGAGTGGGTCCGGGGTATCCTGCCATGCGCGGAAGCGATTCAGCAACTCGGCGTGGGAATGCACCGAATAAAAAGTGTAAATACGCTTTATGTACTCATTGGTGGTATGAATCGAGAGATTCATTTCATCGGCAATTTTTTGCCGGGGAAGTCCCTCGAGTAATAGATTGAGAGCTAGACGGCAGCGATTGGGAAGTTCCGGCACTCGCAGCGCTGACTCCCAGGGCCAGCCTTGCTCGTGAAGCCAGACGACTTCGGTCATAATGATATGCGCAATCCGGACATCTCTCTCGGTGAACGGCGGACTGTCAAAGCGGCGATAGATTCCGATCCCGCTGAGGCAGTTGTTCGACACCGGCCGGTAGCAAAGCATAGGCGAGCTGATATCGGCATCTTTCCAAAGTTTTGTAATGTCTTCTTTGCCGAGAGCGTTGTCGGGATCGTAGTGAGAGGGGAGTCGGGTGACTTGCCGGTTGGTGGATTTGATTTCCCGGCCGAGGGGCCTCAAGACGTCTTCAAGTTTACGACTGCCGAGGGCGGTCACTAACTTTGGAATTTGCTCCTCCCGGAAACCGCCGGTGATAAAGGATGTGGAGACCGCTGGTTTATCTGGATCGTAGTCGGTGACAAGCCCCCAGACCCAGTAGTCAGCGCCTACCAATTCACACAACTTCGACATCAGTGTTCGTTTCTTTTCGTCATATCCGCCCGGGGTTGCAACGACGTCAGCGAGCAGGCGTACCATGGCGCGGGCATCTACTTCAGGAAGGCTGTTGGGATCGTCGTCGGGCATGGTCATGGTGAAGGGGCGGGCGGCGGTTTCGAGGTTGCCGTCCGGGTTAGACTGGACGCTAACCTGAGTTCAGGGCTTCGCCTCTATCCATTCGATTTTGGAAACAATGTTTTGGTTCGTTTCTTCGGAGAAGTGCAGGCTGGTCTTTGCTTCGCCGTCGTAAACCTCGAAGCTGAAGGTGCTGATGTTCGTCCAATCGCTCATGGCGGTTTTGTCGCGTTCAATGAAGTCGGAAGCTTTCAACAGGATCTGATGCTCTCCCGGCTGATTCATCTGAAAGGAGGCGGAATAGGTTGTCTGGGGGGCGGTGGAGTCGGTGAGGTATTTGTTTTTTGTGATGCGAAAGCGGTAACTCAAGCGCGGTCGCGGAACGGTGACGGATACTCGCATAACCGCATCGGGCGCCGGTGTCGCGGTTCGAGGGTCACGGAATTTGTAGGTGGTGATGCCACTACTCGATCGGATTCCCCAATCGCGAAAACCGTCCCTCTCGAAGTCGGTGAACAGGCTCGTGGGTTTCGCATTTTCGAAGAGGCGTCCGGCTTTGATCGTCTCGGGAACGTGCACGGCCTCTGTTGAGGTGATGGTGAAGGTGGTCGCGGTGCCTTGCAGCGTTTCCATTGGCGGGTCGAGCGGGTAGGTGCAGTTGGCAAATGCGTAGAGCGGCAGCTCGTCGCGGATGGGAAGTGTTGCTGACCAGACGCCGCCTTTTTCTTCTGACCTGGCAGAAATCCAGAAACGTGACTTGGGGTTGGGATCGTGGCTGTAGTAGACGTCGAGCGCCGCCAGATTGTCGGTGTGGTCGGGAGTGACGACAACAGTAGTGGTGTCCCTTTCGGTCCCCATGAACAAAACTGCCTTCGCCGTCTCAGGGATTTCGACCGATTCGCTTTTCAGATACTTGTCGAACCATCGCACCAGCAGGCTCCACTGCGCCGGCCCGAGATTGTGGCTCAGGTGCATGTGCTGACTGACCCGCCAGTCATCGTGCGGCAGGGCATCCATGCATTGGTAGATGAATTCAAAGCGGGAATGAAAATCGTCGCTGGCGCTGAGTAGCAGAACCGGACAGGTGGTGTGCGGGTAGTAGGACTGCGACTCCATGGTGTTGGCGAAAAGCTCAACGTGATCACGGAATCCACGCGCCATTCCGGACTCCGGCACACCGGGGGAATCCGCCGTGATAAACCCCGCGCCGCCGACCATCGGCACGACGGCTTTTAATCGCGGATCGATCGACGCGTAGGAAGTGATATTTCCGCCCATCGAAAACCCGGTGAAGCCGATTTTGTCGGCGTCGACTTCCGGCTGCTGTTCGAGAAATGTGATCGCCCGGCGACCGGCGTAGGTGAGCAGGAACCAGTTGCCGTTGCGCGGGCTGAGCACCGGATCAATGGTGAATTCATCGGGCAGAAAGTTCAGTTTGGAATTTTTGCGTTTGGCACCGGGATAGAACTGCGGACCCTGGCTGGGATCGACGGCGCCCCAGTCGGTGTTTTTGTCGATGCCTTCGACGATCTCGCGTCCGCCCCAGTTGAAGTCGATCATTGCGTAGCCGTACCTGGCGACGTGCTTGCCGTGCTCGATATCGGCGCGTTGTCCGCCGCCATGCGCCCAGACGATCGCCGGGGCACTTTTCGCGCCTTCGGGAAAAGTGTAGAAAGCCGCCATGCGTGACTTTTCTCCCTTGAAAGTGCCGACGGTAAAAATCACGTAGCGGCAGACGACGCCGTCCTCGGTCCATTGTTTGACGATCTCGGTGTCGAGCGCGTCTTTGCGAAAGTCGATGCCTTTCCAGAGATCGACGACATTTTTGGGCACTTCTGCCCCGGTGCTGTAGGCAGTCAGTGAGTCAGCGGCGGGGCTGTCGGCAGGCAACAGGCAGGTGATGCAGGCTGCGAAAAGGGCGATGGATCTCATTGGGAGGAGTTACCGCGGGAAGGGCAGAGGTTACGTGGAATATGGGGCATGGCTGTCTTGAAGGTAGGAAAAGTCGTTTGCTGTGACGAGCTGGAAGTGGCGCACGCAAGGGGTCCATTTGTCAACGCAACGGGGACGGGAGGCAATCCCATGTTACTTTCTGACGACGCCCATTCGGACCTGACCGGGCATTGGTTTCTGTGATTGTTAGTGATGAAAGCGCTGGTTTTAGTACGCGATGATGCCACCGGACTGATAGATCCGGTCAGGGGATAGTGAAAGCCTTGACGAGCACGGCTGCGGACGTTCCAGTGGCAGCCCCGATTTCGAGCGGTTCGTCTAACCACTGTATCTGCAATGTCTGCAATTCTATCCCAACAAAGCCGGCGCCATTTTCTCAGAGGCGCCTCTGCGGCGATTGCTCTGCCGGCGCTTGAGGCGCTGTCGGGCGATACCGCACCGTCCCGGGGGCCACGGAATTTTGTCGCGATCGGAACGTATCTAGGCTGGCATCAGAATGCCTTTTTTCCGAAGCAGACGGGGAAGGGGTATGCAATGCCGACCACGCTGGCTCCGCTGAGTGAGCATCGCGAGGATTTTACCGTGTTCTCGGGATTGGATCACCGGGCCGGCAACGGGCATGAAGCATGGAGCAATTTCATGTGTGGCAGTGCGCCGAGGACTTACTCGCTCGATCAGATGATCGCGGATCAGATCGGCGACAAGACGCGGTTTCCGTCAATTCAGCTGACCGCGGGCTCGGGGGAGGTGCAGGCGAGGAAGAACATGAGCTACACCAGGGAGGGCGTGCCGCTGCCGATGATTCAGCGGCCGAGCGTCCTCTATAAAAAGCTTTTCGTGACCAGGGAGGATCGCGAGCGGACCGAGTACGTGTTGCAGAGTGGCAGGAGTTCACTGGATGCGATGGTGGAGGATGCCAAGCGTTTGCAAAAAGCGTTACCACAAGCGGACCGAAACAAGCTCGATGAGTATTTTCAATCGGTGAGGGCGGTGGAAAAGCGGATGGCGCAGCAGTTGGACACGATCAACGAGGTGATTGAAGAGCCGGACTACAAGTTGCCGAGTTATGATCCGGTGACGCCGAACCTGCAGATTGAGGCGGAGAGCATCATGTATGATTTGATGACTTTGGCCCTCGATTCCGGTTCGACCCGCGTCCTGTCGATGTTTCTGGATGGCTTGGGGCAGGTGTTCTCGATCGATGGTCGGGCGCTCGGTTCGGGGTATCACGGGTTGTCACACCACGGCAATGATCCGGAGATGATTCGCGATCTGGTGTCGATCGAGACGGCCCACATGCATTGTCTGGCGGGCTTTCTCAATCAGCTCAAGGAGAAGAAAACTGCGCAGGGCAAGAGTCTGCTGGATGACACGGTGGTGTTGGTAGGCACCGGGATGGGGGACGCGAGCCGGCACAGCAATCGCAATTTGCCGACGCTGGTCGCCGGTGGTGGATTCCATAGCAAGGGACACGTGGCGATCGATGCCGCGAAGAAGGATGCGCCGTTGCTGGGCGATCTCTACATCACCTTGCAGCAGAAGCTGGGTCTGGAGGTGGACCGCTTTTCAAATGCCACCCACAACATGAACCAGCATTTTTCCTGATGCGTGGCTCACTTTTTGCCGGGCTGTTGATCGGGCAGTTCATCACAGGGTTTGTGTGTGCGGAACCGGGGGCGCCCATTCCCAATCCGGCGATGGACGTTCTGGCGGAGTATTGCATCGATTGTCATGATGCAAGCAGCTCGAAGGGGGACGTCGATCTGGATCTGGCGTCGGTCGACTGGACACGCGGGGAAAGCCGCGAGTTGTGGGAGCGGGTCCTGATGATGAGCGAGCAGGAATTGATGCCGCCACCGGAGAAAAATCAGCCGGGTGAAGAGGATCGGGCGAAATTAGCGGAGTGGTTGGACGCCTCGCTGCTGGAGCACACACGGTTCGGAGGCACCCTGCCGCGGCGCTTGAGCAAGGCTGAGTACGAGCGCACCTTGAGAACCTTGTTCGGCTTGTCGGATTTCGCCTTGCCGGCCGGGTTTCCCGAGGACACCGAGTTTCACGGATTTAACAATCTGGGCGAAGGCTTGACGCTCTCACCACCGCTGCTGGAAGCCTACTCGAGCGTCGCGTGGGAGATAGCGGATCAGCTTTATCCGCCGCAGAAAGCGGTGGAAAAACCATCGCTCCGCAAGGCGGGCCCGGAGGACATGGTGATCAGCTTTTCGGCGTCGAGTGTGCGCGGTGACGCATTGCGTCTGGCGTCGCGCCACCCGAACATCATGCGCAGTTGCACCTGGCCGAGTCGGATCGAGATCAAGACCTCGGGAGTTTACCGGATCACTGTCAGCGGTTCGACGTTCAAGCCGGTTTCCGAAGAACCGATGGTGCTGGAGCTGACAGCGAGAGCCGTGACGGCTAGCGATCGAACCAGTATCGACAAGTACAGAGTGATCCAGGAGATCCCGTTCAGCGCGGAGTCGCCGGAGACGGTGAGCTTTGAGACCGAACTTTACGAGGGGCAGACGGTGATGATGCGCTGGGTGAATGCCGAGATGACCCATGACGGCAAGGAGCTGGAGAAGCTGATGCAGGTAAAGTTGGCGGAGAATCCGCGCTATCTGGCTGCGTGGCAGAAGGCGGTGTTTCCGCACGGCAAACCGAGGAGTCCGCGGGTGACGACTCTGCGCGGGGCGAACGGTTGGCGGATCGTGCAGGAGAACATGGCGGATCCGAAGCTGGACATGAGTCAGGCGACGATGGACTCGGCGATGACCAAGGCACTCCTGGCGGCATTTCGGAACGGCATGACCAACATTGCCGACGCCTTGTGTCATGATTATTTTGAAAATGGTCCGTCGCTGGAGCTGCACGAGGTGGAGATCGAGGGACCGCTCAAAGTGGTCGATGGCCCGCAGGACAAACGTCGTGATCAACTGCACAAGCAGATGGCCGGGGTGGAAAAGGGGGCGTTGAGTGACGCGGACTACGCCCGGACGCTGTTGGAGAATTTTCTGCCCCGGGCCTTCCGCAGGCCGGCGGATGCAGAGACGGTGGAGAGCTATCTGGGAATCGCCCGGCAGCACTGGGCGGCGGGCCACTCGTTTGAGGAGGGAATGCATTTGCTGGTGCGCAACATTCTGGTATCGCCGCGCTTCCTTTACCGGGCGATCGGGCCGGAGATGATGGATGATCACGATCTGGCGACGCGCCTGGCCTACTTTCTGACTCAGGGGCCACCGGATGCGACTTTGATGGATTTGGCCAATCGCAAGCGCTTGTCCGAGTCGTGGGTCTTGAAACGGGAGGCGGAGCGTTTGATGCCGAAGACGTGGAATCATCCCTTCGTGCAGAGCTTTACGCGGCAGTGGTTGGACACCGGATCGCTGACTGAGATCATGCCGGATCCGAAGCTCAACTTTACGCCCTATTACGTCGAGATGGCGCGCGATGAAATCGAGCATTCTTTTGCGGAGATGCTTCGCGCGAACCGTCCGATGACGGATTTTATCGATCCGGACTTCACCTACACGTCGGCATTTTTTGCGCGCAGCGTTTACCAGGTGGAGGTGGAATCGAAGGACAAGCCGGGCTCGGCTGCGGACCGCAAGCTGCGGCGAATCTCACTCGAGCGGGGCGGTCGCGTGGGCGGCTTGTTGGGGCAGTCGGGGGTCATGATGGCGACGGCGAACGGGGTGGATACCCAGCCGGTGCTGCGCGGGGTGTGGGTCCTTGAGAATTTACTGGGCAGCCCGCCACCGCCACCGCCCAAAGATGTCCCGGCGCTGACGCCCGACACGCAGGGGACAACTACCCCTCGAGAGATGTTGGCAGCGCATACCACGGAGGCATCGTGCGCGGCGTGCCACAAGCGGATCGATCCGGTCGGCTTTGTTTTGGAAAACTACGACCCTGTGGGCCGTTGGCGCATGGACTGGCCGAAGGGGGGCGGCAAGATCGATCCGACCGGGGTCCTGCCGGATGGCACGCCAATCGAGGATGTCGTTGACTTCAAGCGATGGCTGACCGGCAATGTCGATCTGTTTTCGCAATGCCTGGCGGAAAAGTTACTGACCTATGCGACCGGCAGGCTGCCGAATTACGTGGAGCGGAAGGAGATCGCCGGGATCGTCAGGGCAAATCACGAAAACGGCAATGGCTTTCGGGATCTGGTGCTGGCGTTGATCGAGAGCGAGACGTTCCGGACGAAGTGAGGTGGGGCGTCGCTGCTTCGGCCGGTTTTGGCCGCAGCAAATGGGGTGGAGCGAAATCCGGAGAAGCGGCAAACTGCCGGAAGCACCCGGCCTGACTGATCAGTGGCGGCTGCGGAAAAATCGATTCGGCTTGCCCTGCTTTTCGACTGGAGCCAAGGTTGCAGCGCCTGCTGAGCGAAGTTGCGGCGATACCCTGGACGTCCTGTATCGTTTTTCTCGCTATCGCTTGATTACTGCTCCTGATTCCCGCATGAAAATCCTGTGCGTCCCGGCAGGATTTCTGCTTTGCAGGGGAAGTCGCTTTTCATTATGTCCAAATCCACCTCATCCGAAAAACCTCAGCAAGAACTGGTCGCAAGCGGCCTGGAAACACTTGATACTGAGGTTCTGGAGATCATGACCTGCCTTCAGGAGGTCCTGAAGTCGACCGGCCAATCGCATCTGGCGGATCAACTTCCGTGGCTTGCGAAAAATGGTGGTGACGCGTCGCAGGAATCTCCTCAGCAGACATCGGAAATTTATTCGATCGCTTTTCAGCTGCTCGACATGATCGAGGAACAGGTCTCCCTCGAAACCCGCCGGAAACGGGAAGCCCGTTTCGGCGCGGAAACGGAAAAAGGTTTGTGGCCGCAGGTGCTGAAATCGCTCAGTGACTCCGGTTTCAGCGAACAGGATATCGCCGGGGCGATGCAGCATGTCCGTGTCGAACCGGTGTTCACCGCTCACCCGACTGAGGCGAAGCGACCCAGTGTTCGCGAAAGGCATCGCGATCTGTACGATCAACTTTTGCGGCTCGAGGCTCCCGATCAAACCTGGCACGAGCGCTCCGAGGCCCGTGAGGAAATGCTGACCGCGATGGAGGCGTTGTGGAGCACGGGGGAGATCCACACTGAACGACCTACTATCGAAAGGGAATTGCGCAACGCGCTGTTCTATCTGCGCGAAGTTTTCCCGGAAACGCTGGCGCAGATCGATCGCAATCTCGAGTACGCGTGGCAGCAGGCGGGTTTTGATCCCGCCACTCTGCGCGAGCACGGCGGAGGCCCTAAGATTCGTTTCGGGCTTTGGATCGGTGGCGACCGGGACGGGCACCCTTTCGTCACGGCTGATGTCACTCGCGATACTCTCTCCGAACTTCGACGCCAGTCTCTGAAGCTCTATCGACGCGAGCTTCGCACCATCGCTTATCAGCTTACCGTTTCCTCTCCGGTTCATTCTGTTCCAGAGGATCTGAACCGTCGCGTTGAAGCGCTGTCAGAAATACTCGGCGCGGAAGGGACTTATATTCTTGATCGAAATCCAGAAGAGCCCTGGAGGGCGTTTGGGTTTCTTTTACGAGCGCAACTCGATGCCGATCTGAATGTCAGCGCCGAGGGCTTTTGCGCCGATCTGGATCTGTTTTATGACTCGCTGATCGCCATCGGCATGAACCGGCTTGCCGGGCAGTTTATCCGGCCGATTCAGCGAAAATTCGCAGCCTTTGGATTTCACCTCGCCGAACTCGATATCCGTCAAAACAGTGCTTTCCACGATAAAGCAGCCGCCCAACTTCTGGAGGCCGCGGGAGTCGAGGATGCTGCGACCTTCGCCGATTGGACCGAGGCCGCGCGAGTCGCTTTTCTCACCCGGGAATTACAATCTCCCCGGCCATTTCTGCACATCGATCAGTCCGCTGGACCCGAGGCCGACGCGGTGCGCGAATGTTATCGCGTCCTGGTCGATCATCGTCGCCAGCGTGGCGCCGGTGTCGGGTCACTGATCGTCAGCATGACCCGGCAGCTCTCGGATCTGCTGTTGGTACATCTGTTTGCCCGTGAAGCCGGGCTGACCGAAGCCAATGGGGAATCCCGGGTTTGTCCGCTGCAGGTGGTTCCGCTTTTCGAGACGCTCGATGACCTCGCCAATGGAGCCGGTATCGTCGATGACTACCTTTCCCATCCGGCGGTGCGTGCCAGTCTCGAAGTCTCTGCAGAGGGGGCGATCAAAAGCCAGCAGATCATGCTCGGCTACAGTGATTCCAACAAGGACGGTGGTATCCTGGCGAGCCAGTGGGCGCTTCATGATTCACAGACCTCGATCTCTGCGGTCGGTAGGAAACACGGGGTTGAGCTGCGGTTTTTTCACGGCCGGGGAGGTACCATCAGTCGGGGGGCGGGGCCGACGAATTGGTTCATGCGGGCGCTCCCTCACGGCTCGCTGACCGGCGATTTCCGTATGACCGAACAGGGGGAAACGATCGCCCGCAAGTATGCCTACCCGGAGAGCGCGGTTTATCATCTGGAAAGCCTTCAGGCCTGTGTCGCTCATGCTACGGTCCGGCATCGCCTTGGCGAAGCGAAACAGGATCCCGGTATCGATCTCATTCCGAATCTGGCAAAATGGAGCACCGAAACTTATCGCGACCTGTTGGAGACCGAAGGCTTCATCGCCTTCTATCGGCAGGCGACTCCGATTGACGCTCTCGAACAGACGCAGATGGGATCGCGTCCGTCGCGACGCACCGGCACCGCGAGTCTCGACGATCTGCGGGCGATTCCGTGGGTCTTCAGTTGGACTCAGTCGCGCTTTTACCTGCCGGGATGGTACGGCGTCGGCTCGGCACTCGACCGGCTCCATCGGGAGCAGCCGGAGGATTTTCAACGACTCGAGGACACCATTTTGTCGTCCACACTACCGCGTTACATTTTCACTGCGGTCGAGACCAACCTGATGAGCGCCGACCTCGAACTCATGAATGCCTATGCCGGTCTGGTCAAAGACGAGGCCCTGCGCAAGGTATTCATGGATAAGATCGAAAATGAGTTTCGACTCGCGCGAACTCATCTCGCCCGGCTGTTCCCGCGCCAGATTCATATCCGCAGGCCGCGTTATGCGAAAACGCTGGCGCTCCGCGATAAACCGCTGCGGATTCTTCACCAACAACAAATCGAACTGCTGCGCGAGTGGCGGCAGTCGGATGAAGAAATCACCCGCGGCCTGATTTTCTCAATCAGTGCGATTGCCAGTGGCTTGCGCACGACGGGGTGACGGGTCGGGAGCGGGATTTTTTGCTCAGCTGCAGGGCCTCGCTTGGAAAGCAATCAAGCGCCGGTAACCAGCGTAAAAATGGCTGAGTCGCCTGGTGCGATTGATAAGGACCTCGCCAAGCTACTTGATTTTCAGTAGTTCGATCTCGAAGGTCAGCGTCTCCAGCGGCGGAATCACATCGCCGTAGCCGTCTTCGCCGTAGGCCAGATTGTGGGGAATGACGAATTGATACCTCGCGCCGGGACTCATCAGTTGCACGCCTTCGGTCCAGCCGGCGATCACTCCGCTGAGCGGAAACGTGGCCGGTTCGCCGCGTTCGATTGAACTGTCGAAGACTTCGCCGTCTTCGAGCACGCCGGTGTAGTGGACGGTGACGACGTTCTTAGCGGTCGGATTTTTCGAACCGTCGCCAGCGACGAGTTCGCGATACTTCAGGCCGCTGGGCAGTTCGGTGTAGGGGAGATCTGATTCGGTCATCATTGCGCAAGCTAGAACATGTTTCAGTGCCAATTCAAGGACGTCTTCCATGAGAGCGCAGCTGAAGATCTCAATACCGGACCAAGACAGTCAGTTCACCTCCGCCACCCGGGGGGCGCTTGCAGAGCGAAGATGTTCGACTGAGTATAGAAGGTAAAGGATGTCGGGTGGGCAACGTGTTTATCGAGCGGCTGTGGTGCAGCGCGAAGTATGACGAAGAGTATTCCAGCCATCGAAGACGTCTCAGTATTCCGGGAACAAATCCGGAGTCGGGAAGCGGTCTTCGTGGCTGGCTTTGTGGTCGCGCAAGTATTCATCCCGCGGCACGTGGAGGTCGGGCCAGTTCGCGGGGCGGATGCGGACGATTCTTCCGGGACGGATGCCCTCGGTGATCAGGTCTGTCTGAAGATGAATTTGTATTCCGCTGCTGCCAAGAGGTGTCGTTCCTTCTGTCTTCGTGACATCCAGGATGGGGCCTCTTGAGGCCATCTGGGCGGTGCCCGCCGTTCCTCCGGCCCAATGCTTCAAGGTGTTTTCGGACGCGGCCAACAGGGCCTGGCTGCCTTTCCTGAAATCCGTGTAGAGCGATTCGTCCATACCGCCGAACAAAGTCGCCGTCACCTTGGCATCGCCGAACTTGCCGTAATCTACGGCATCGACCCGGGCGGGCATCCAACGGCTGCGGATAAAGGCCTTGTGCGTCTCGTTCTGATTGCGGGTGGCGCGCTGCATTGCTGGCTCGTCCAGCCAGATGTCTGAAATGTGGAAGCGCGTGAACACGCCGCCGGGGGTGGGTTTCCAGGTGATCCCAAGCAGGACAGCCTGGTCATCGAGGGACTTCTTTCCGTTGGCGGGCCATGTGCCCTCGGCGATCAGGTCCTCAATGCCGAGAAATTCACGGCCGCGCCAGATCCGGGTGGCGGCATCGAAAGTCATCGTTTCCTCGCTGGCTTTGCCGTCTGCATCTGCGCCTGCCTTGGATTCACGGCGGGCGACAATCATCCCCTGATTGTCACTGACCTCCACCTCCTTCAGCTTCCAGATTTTGCCCTCGCGTCGGCAGTAGCTGGGCTCATCTTCAAGGAGCAGGACGTGATTCTCAGCAGGGGCTGATCCGGTGCCTTCGTTGCCCGACTTCTTCAATCGATTGTCGACCGGCAGCACCGGCACGGCGGAGATCTTTGGATCCGGCGGGAGAAAGGCCCGGACGTGCAGCACCGTGCCGAGCGGGATGTCGCGGAGATCTGCCGGTGCGCTGTGATAGCGAACGATGCCGTAAGGCAGCATGGCGAACGGCGACGGTCCGATGAAACGAAATTTGCCCTCCGTCTGGATGCGGATGCTGCCGCGGCGGTTGGCATGATCCACGAATGTCAGTTCACCCCGGTAGGAGTGCGCCTTTTCGAGTATTGGAAATTTGCCCGCCCCGGGGCGGTAAATTTCGGTTCCCGGTTCTTTGTTTTTAGAGCTTGGTTCTTCTCCGATGGCAGTCGCATGAGGTAGCAAGCCGGCAATGGCCAGAAGCACGGTGCGAACGAGGAACGACGAACGCGCAGCCCGGAACGAAGAACCGGGAACCGGGAACAAACAACGCGAAGCCATCAGTATTTCGGGAAAATATCCGGAGTCGGGAAGCGGGCATCAGGACTGGAATCTCTGAGGTATTCCTCCCGAGGCACATTCACTTGAGGCCAGTCGCCGGGGCGCACGCGAACCACCCGCCCGGGGCGGATTCCTTCGATGATGAGGTCCGTCGTAAATTGGATTTGAATGCCGCTGCTACCCAGCGGCACATCTCCCTCCTTCGTCTTGCTGACGTCGAGGATGGGACCTTTGCACGCCATGTGAGCAGGGCCGTAAGCTCCGTGGGTGTGCTTCAAGTTGCTCTCGACTGGATTCATGAGAGCAGATTCACCCTTCTTGAAATCGGTGTAGAGTGTTTCGTCCATGCCACCGAACAAGGTCGCCGTGACCGTTGCATCACCGAATTTGCCATACTCAACAGCATCCACCCATGCGGGCATCCAGCGGCTGCGGACAAAGGTCCTGTGTACTTCCGTCTGCTTGTGAGCGGCGCGCTGCATGGCGGTGTCGTCCAGCCAGATGTCGGAGATGTGGAAGCGGGTGAACACACCTCCCGGTGTGGGCTTCCAGGTGATTCCCAACTGGACCGCCTGGCCATCGAGAGATTTTTTTCCGCTGGCGGGCCAAATGTCTTCGTCGATCAAATCCGCCACCAGCAGACTCTCGCGGCCGCGCCAGATGCGGGTGGCAGCATCGAAGGTCAGCGTTTCTTCTTCCGCCTTGCCGTCCCCGCCTGCTTTTGGTTCACGCATAGCAATGATGGTTCCCGCGTTGTTGGCAAGATCCACTTCTTTGAGCTTCCAGACTTCGCCCGCGCGGAGGCAGTGGCTGGGCTCGTCTTCGAGAAGCAGCACATGATTCTCTGCGGGAAAGATTCCCGTGCCCCGATTGTGGTTCGCGTCTTTCGATTTGTTATCAACCGGCAACACAGGGACGGCGGAGATGGTTGGATCCGGCGGTAGAAAGCCGCGAACGTGCAGTACGGTGCCCAGTGGAATGTCCCGGAGGTCCGCCGGTGCGCCCTGATAGCGGACGATGGCGTAGGGCAGCAGCGCGAAAGGATGCGGGTCGTTCCGGTAGAACATGCCGTCCCCCTGCACGCGGATGCTGCCGCGGCGGTTGGCGTGGTCGACGAAGACGAGTTCGCCGCGATAGGCGTGCGCCTTTTCGAGAGGGGGAAACTTTCCTGCTTCGGGGCGGAAGACTTCTTCTTCTACTGGTTCTTTGGTCTTGGTTTCTGGTTCTCCGTTGGCGGCAGCCGGATTTACGACGACCGAACAAAACGTGACCAACAACCATGAACGGAGAACCAAGCACCAAGCACCGGGAAGGAAGAACTGTTTCATAAGAACCAAGAACTAAATACTGAGAACCTTGTTGCTGTCACCAAACGCATCAGTCTCCACGCCCATGCGCTGTGCCATCAGAAGCAGCAGGTTGCTCATGTGAGCTTCAGTGTTCGCCGGGCGGCTGCAGAGCCGGTAGTGCTCGCCGGGATTGTCGAGCTGGTAGCCGTCGAAGTGGTCCTGGTTGAAGTCAAGATGGCTGCCGTGCTTGAGGCCGAGGTCGGAACCGCCGCCGAGCACCAGGGGGAGGTTGGCATTGCCGTGGCTGTGGCCATAGGTCATACCGCTGCCAAAGAGTGCCATCGTCGAGTTCAGGAGAGGCTTGCCGTTGACGTCCTTGGTTTCTCCCAGCCGTGAAAGAAAGTAGCTGTACTGCTCGATCGCAAAGGTGTCGTAGTTGGTGAGTTTTTCCATGTAGCCCGGATCGCCGCCGTGGTGGCTGAGCTGATGCCGGGACTCGGTGATGCCGATTTCAGGAATCGGAATGGCCTGGCCTTCGCCGCCGAGACTGAAAGTCGCCACACGGGTGACGTCGGTTTGAAAGGCGAGCACCATGAGGTCGTATACTGTGCGAAAATAGTCACCGGCCTCGGTTTGTTTGATGTCGCGATTGGTGCGTTTGCGATCAGTGTCGGAGATCGCGGGCAGGGGAGTATCGAGCCAGGCATCGGCCCGCTTGGTGCGAATCTCCGCTTCGCGGACGGAGGTGAGGTACTGGTCGAGACGCCCTTTGTCGGCCGTTCCCATTTTCTGCTCAAGCCGGCGCACTTCGGCTAGATTGTCATCGAGAATGCTGGCTTTGCGGCGCAGGGCTTTCCGCTGGGCTTCGATGCCGCCTTTCGGCTCTTCGAAAAGGGACGCGAAGATTTCGCTGCAGCGACGCATCGCAGGCAACTGGACGCCATCGGCGGTCCACGCGAGAGACTCCTGCGTGATCGCGATTTCCATGGATGAGTAGCGAGTGTGCTGCGCGGTGACTTCCGCCATCTTTTGATCCACCGAGATCGTGTTGCGGTCCGAGGGCCCGAGTTTGCCGCCGGTCAGCCAGATCTTGATGCAGTTGTGGTGGTGGCCAAGGCTTCCCGGATGATGCAATCCACTCACGGGAGTGATGACGTCACGGTGTTTCTCGAGCGGCGAAAGCGACTGGGAGAACTCATAGTCCGGCCCCGGCTTAGTGATTTGATAATTCAACGAATGAACACCATTCGCGAGGTAGATGAAGGCACTGCGTCGCGGGGTGGTGGTTTTCTCTGCCGCCCTCAGCGGAATCATGCATTCGAGCATGGGCAGGGAGATGCAGGTGCCCAGTGCACGGAGGGCATGACGACGGTCGATCAGCCAGCGTTGGGATTGGATATTGCTCATAGTGATTGGCTTTTAGCGGTTAGCAATGGGCGGTTAGCTCTATGCTTTAGGTTAATGGCTTTTGGTGTGCGCTGGATTTCCGGTAGTCCGACTGTGGCTAGAAGCTAATCGCTAAAGGCCAACAGCTAATCGCTAGCGTTTTTTGATAAGATCGGACAAGGCCACGGCACGCACGATGTCCTTCACGCGGAAGTCGTTTTTGTTCGCGGCTTCTTCAATCAACTTCAGATCGTCCTCGTCATCCACCGTGATTACCCGGCGCAGCGCGTAGGTGCAGAGGTGTTCTATGAAGGCCCGCGCAAACTTGGCACGATCCTCAAGCAGCAGTTGTTTGAACTGAACGGAATCGGTGAACGGTCGACCGTCGGGCATGACGCCGGAGGCATCGACCAGTGGATCTTCACCGACACCCGTCGGAACCTGCTCGTGGGTGCGCCACTGGCCGATGGCGTCGTATTGGTCAAAGGCCAGCCCCAGGGGATCGATGGTGCGATGGCAGGCCGCGCAGTTCGGATTTTTGGCATGCCCTTCAATTCGCTTGCGGATGGTTACCTTGTTGCCTTCAGGCGGAATTGGCTCGATCGGATCCACATTTGCCGGTGGTGGTGGTGGCGTCTTGTTGAAAATCGTTTCGCTCAGCCAGACGCCGCGATGCACCGGGCGGTGGCGTGTTCCGTCCGAGGTCAAGCCGAGCACCGCGCCCATGGTCAGCAACCCGCCGCGGTGATCCCCGGCCTCGAGCGAGACACGCTGGAAATCACTCGTCTTCGGCTCAGGCAGTCCGTAGAAATCGGAGAGTCGGGCGTTGGCCATGGTCCAGTCAGAATCGATGAAGGACTCAATCGGCAGGTTCTTCGTTAACATTTCGCGGAAATACTCGACCGGTTCATCCCGCATACTCGTCTCGAGCCAGTCGTCGTAGGTCGGGTAAAGTTTTTTGTCCGGCGGAAACATGCCGACGCGGTGGAGCTGCAGCCATTGCCGGGAAAAGTCATCGATGAAGCGATTGATTCGACTGTCCGTCAGCATACGGTCCACTTCTTTTTTCAGACCTTCACCATTCAAGGCACCACTTTTGGACGCCGCAAAAAGACCGTCGTCGGGCATCGAACTCCAGAGAAAATAGGAGAGTCTGGAGGCGAGTTCCCAGTCCGTGAGACGTTCGCGTGCATCCGGTTCACCCTCGACGAGATAGATAAAGTTTCTGGAGGTCAACACACTCTGCAGCGCTCCGCGCCAGGCATCGGTTGCTGTTGCGCCGGTCTCGCGTTCGGCGCGGTAGGACTCCAGGTAGTCTGTTAACTCCTCCTTGATCACCGGTCGCCGCCAGGCGCGCTCGGCAAATCGCTGTAAATGCCCGGAGACCATTTCCGGGGTCGCATCTTCGGGCGGCGGCACATCTTTTCGGCGGGCTTTTTCCGCTTCGGTGACCAACGGCCCCTCCCATTCGATCCAATCGAGAATGACGGTCGAGAAAATGCCGTTGCCTTTGTCATCGAACATCTGCGGGGCGTTCGGGTTAAGGAGAACGGTCTCGCTACTGTGCGTAAAAATATAACCTCTGCTGGCGATTGCATTGCGGAAGGCCGCGCCGCCTCTTCGGTCGACACCATCGGTGGCCACCACGCAGAAATGCAGCGTTGCCGGCATCTCAAGGAACACCTCGAACTCATAAACCTGCGGACTGTCTTCCGGTGCGGTGATGTCAAATTCGATGAGACCCTCCACCGTTTCCTCCCCGGTCTTCTCCCCGATGCTGAGGTGAGCCGGCTGGCCCCCGGGCGGGCGGATTCCGCTGGCCTGAATGCGAAGTTTGTAGAGCCCGCTGTGTTCCGGTCCCGTCTTTCCAAACCAATTGGACGAAAGCGCGGGCTGCACGCGACCGGGGAAGTGCAGGTATCGCAGCGGTCGCTTAATGCCGAATCGCTGCAGCGCTTCCTGCTCCTCCTCTCCACCACCATAACGCAACTCCGCCGCCGTCTTGCGGACTTTGCGGGCTTCGCTGGGCGTGGCAGGGAAAGCGCGGTCGAGCACAATGTCCGCGGCCCGGTAGTAGCGGTCGACATGCGAGGGCGAGAGCGAAAGCTGCGACCCGATGCGCTCAAAGCCGTGCCATAGCGTGTCCTCGTTCAGTTCTCCCGGTTTGGCGGGATCGTAGCGCACGCCTAACAAATCGTAGACCGTGTTCTGATATTCTTTCCGGCTCAGCCGATAATGCGACACCGCCGGTCGGGCCGCCATCCGCGCGGCCCGTCCCTCACGAATCCGTGTATCGAGTTGCTCGAGAATGGCCGCGATCTCGTCTTCGGTCGGCTGCGGCTCGTCTTCCGGAGGCATCTCTCCGGAATTGATTTTCTCGACCACTTCCGCCCAGAGATGACCGTCCATTCCGGCCCGGAAATCGCGCGACAGGGTGTCGAGTCGCAGATCGCCCTTCTCCTTATCAGGTCCGTGGCAGCTGATACAGTGCGTATTCAAGAACGCTTCAAACGGCTCAACGGCCGGAGCCAGTTGGGCGGTGAGGAAAAATAGAAAGAGGAGACTGAAGCGCGTCATGACGAATGAGAATGGTATCTTGGTCCAAGTTGCTGTTTTTGTCATTTCACGGGAATCGGGGAGGTGATTTCACGATTTTTTTACGTGCAAACGACAAAGCATGCTGCCTGGCGTTGTCTCGGAACTGGTTGCCGCGAGCAAAATCTTCCGACCGCTGCCAGACTGAATTGGTGGCGCCTACTTGAAGTGCCGGACCATTTTTCAAATTTCGGTGGCGCCGAAGGTAAGCAGCTCCCCGGTGTCGAAGTCGGCGTCGCGATGTTTACTGCCTCCCCGGGGCCTCCCGTTTTTTTATGTAGTCGACCCAATGCTAAACGGTGCCATTTCAATTTATCATGATTGCGGAGTTCTCAGCATGGCGCTGCCCCATGCCTGCGGACGGATCTTCATTTTTTCAGAAGTTTTCCTTCGACGGAGAAATCATCAAAGGTCAGGTGGCCCCATCCTTCTGTGTTTCGATCGACTACCTGAAGATAGACCGTTTTTCCCTTCAGCTGGCTGACGTCCCATGTGGTCCGCTTCATCTGGGGGCCTCGGGGACCGCCGGCGGATAGCAGGACTTCGTTTGAATCTGAATCTAACAAACCCACGTAGAGAGAATCGGCATCAAAACCGCCGGAAGCGAGGAAACTGGCGCGGTCGCCTTGAATAATAAATTTCGGTGATTGAAAAACGACCTGTTGCTTGTCGCTGAATCCGTCCCGGGTGGCGATGGTGGAAAGGTGGAATCTGCCTTCGTGATTGAAGGGGCGGCCTTTATGCCGGGGCAGCGCGGCATGATCCGACACGGCACGTCCGGCCTCGCCGTCGACGATGGTCCAGCCTTCGAGTTTGCCCGACTCGAACGTAAATCGGAGACTGCCTGTTGGTTTGAATGGGTCGTATTTCGCTTGTACAGGTCGACCGTCCTGCGGACCTGGACTTCGGGGGGCAAACGGCTTGAGCAAGGCTCTCAGTTCTTCGACGACCCCGGGGTGTTCGCGATAAAGGTTGGTCGTTTGCTGCCGGTCGGAATGGAGATCGTAGAGCTGGGCAGGCGGAGCGTCCGATTTGATTTTCCCGTTTTCGATGTCGCTGTTGACGCTGCCGACGAATGACGCGCACACCGGTCCGCCGGCCGCGTGGGTGCCGGGGGATCCTCCGAAACCTCCCGCGCCCTGAGCGCCGATGTACACCCACTTGCCTTTGCGAATGGCAAGATGGGTGGGTTTGTTAGGGCTGAGAATAAGCGTGTCCCGCAACGGGGATTCCGGTTCACCGGTCAGCGCCGGCAGCATATCGATGCTGTCAGCAAGCTGCTCTTTGGCCAGAGACTGTCCCGTAACTGCGGCAAAAGTGGCCAGCATATCGACGCCGCTGATCAGCTGCGATGAGCTGCTGCCGGCTTCGATTTTACCCGGCCATCTGGCGATGAAGGGCACGCGATGTCCACCTTCCCAGACGCCGAACTTGAAGCCGAGTAGATCGGCATTTTGACGATGTCCCTGCCTGAAGGCCTCCTGGCCGCCGTGGTTGAACATGCCGCCGTTGTCACTGGTAAAAATCACCAGGGTGTTATCTGCGACGCCTTTTTCTTCCAGCGCGTTCATCACCTCGCCGACCATCCAGTCGAGCTCGTGCACGAAGTCGCCATACAGACCGCACTGACTGGTGCCCTGAAAGCGCGGCGCGGGGGTGAAGGGGTGATGGATCTGCGTAGTGGCGAGGTAAAGGAAGAAGGGCTTGTCCTCGTCCCGTTCGCCGATCCACCTGGATGCGCGTTCGGCCATGGTGACACCGACCTTGTAATCGTTGAAGCGTTTGTGCGCTTCGACGGCTCCGCCGAATTGGTTAGAAACCCGGTTGCCGGCTGCCGGGGGAATCGGTGTCAGGGGTGTCGCCTTTTTGCCCGCTTTTCTTCCCAGATAGACAAGCGGATCATCGGGCACCGCCCCGACCACGTGATCATTTTCCACGTAGACATAGGGAGGTGCGCTGTTCACCACAGGCATTCCAAAATAATAGTCAAAGCCGAGATCCTGTGGCCCGGGACGCAGGGGTTTATCCCATTGGTTGGTCACTTCACCGAAGCCGAGATGCCATTTTCCAAAAGCCGCAGTGTCGTAACCGCTGGTCTTAAAAACATCGGCGATGGTGAGCTTTTCGGTGTCGATGAGCAGGGGAGAGGTGACGGGCGCCGGCCCCCAGAGGCCTTTTCCATCGTTGGCCCGCGAAGGGTAGGTGCCTGTCAGCAAGCCGTAGCGTGAAGGCGTGCAGACCGCGGATGCTGAATGCGCATCGGTGAACTTCCGACCCTCCGCCGCCAGCTTGTCGATATTCGGGGTCTTGAGTTTGGTGGCACCGTAGCAGCCGAGATCTCCGTAACCCAGATCATCGGCAAAGATCAGTACGACGTTCGGTGGATTTTCCTCTGCGAATGTGGCGCAAACGCTAAGCAGCAAAACGCTGAGGGAAAGAATGACAGGGGTCGGTTTCATGAGTGGCTTTTCCAGTTACCCGAGCATTCGATCATTCAGGAGAATGCGTCTCTGTCGAGTCGAGAGTTATAAAACCAAAAACCTGCCGGATGAATCTAAAAGGCTCTGATCTGCTGAGCGTGCGATCCCGCACGGATTGGTCCGCGATCTTGTCCGGCGCCGTTTGTATCAATCGCTGCGGCGATCGCTTACCGATTGGCGCTGGCAAACGCGCGCCTGAAAAACGCCGTTGCGGTCAATGGCATCTTCCGCCAACAGCACATTCACGGCAGCTACGGCCATGGCCTGTGTAGGCTGCACGATGGTGGTAAGCGGTGGGTTCACGTAGGCTGACCACGGCTGTTCATCAAAAGCGATCACGGACAGGTCTCGCGGGATGCTGAGGCCGATCTCAGTCACGGCCTCCAACACCCCGAGAATGCCCTGTCCGCTGAGAGCGATCAAAGCGTCCGGTCGTCGTTCGGTGCCGAGGATTTCTCTGGCGGCTTGAACACTGTCCGCCTGAGTGTATCCGCAGCCGGCAATCCACTGGGGATTGATTTCTGCACCAGCTTCCTGCAATGCCTCGATCACTCCGCGATGCCGCTCCTGGTCAGTGAAGGATTTGCCTTCGCCGCGCAATACCCCGATGCGCCGATGGCCGTTTTGTAACAGGTGGTTCGCAGCCATTCGGCCGGCATGCGAATTATCGAGGCTGACCGTGGGCACTTCGAGGCCCGGAAGAATCCGGTCGATCAAAACGATGGGCATGGCAGCTGTTTCAATGACGTGTCGCAAGCCGGGCGAATTCATTCCCACGGGAGCGACGATGGCGCCGTCGAGTCGGCGCCCCAGCATTTGCGGAAGCAGTTCTGCCTCTGCCTTTGCATCTTCGTTGGAATCACAAAGCTGCACCGTCATGTCGTGCTCGCGCAATTCGAGTTCGATGCACCGGGCGAGTTCCGCGAAAAATGAGTTGGTTACGTCGGGCACCAGCACACCGATCATGCCAAGTTTTCCGCGACGCAAACTGGCGCCCAGAGGATCCGGGGTGACCTGATACTTCTCCGCGGCCTGACACACTCTCTGAACCGTCGCCTTGCTGACCCGGTTTTTACTGCCCTGTCCACTGAGCGCGCGCGATACCGTGCTCGGCGAAAGATTCAGGCGTTTGGCGAGTTCGCTGACATTCATCTTATCGGCCCAATCAGGGCTCATATTATGCTTGCGCAAACGTTTGCGCAAGATAAGATCGTGCCGATTGCCATGAGAATTTCCGATTTATTTACCCGCTTGAAGTTTCCCGCCCTGGCTCTGCTTATCGGGATGTCACTGGTGTCCTGTGGCGGTGGCGGTACCGATTCCGGTTCCGATACCGAAAAGCCCGAGGTCGCCCTGATCATGAAATCGTTGGCCAATGAGTTCTTTAAAACCATGGCTGAAGGAGCTGAGACTCATCAGCAGGCGAATCCCGAAAACTACGATTTGATCGTCAACGGAATCCGTAACGAGACCGATCTCACGGCACAGGTGAACCTGGTCGAGCAAATGGTTTCCCGGGGAGTAGATGCCATTGTGATCGCTCCGGCTGATTCCAAGGCGCTGGCCCCCGCTCTAAAGCGAGCCATCGATGCCGGAGTGATCGTGGTGAATATCGACAACCAGCTCGATGAACAAGTCCTGACCGATGCCAAACTGAGCATCCCTTTCGTGGGCCCCGACAACCGCGAGGGGGCCGCAATGGTGGGTAAAGTTCTGGCTGGCAAACTTCAGAAAGGGGATTCTGTGGCTATTATTGAAGGCATCCCGACTGCCTTTAATGCGGTGCAACGCCGGCTCGGTTTCGAAGACGCGATGAATGAGGGAGGCATGAAGGTCGTCAGCACACAGTCGGGCAGCTGGGAAATGGCCAAGGCGAACACGGTCGCCGCCGCAATTCTGAGCGAGCATCCGGACGTGAAGGCGCTGCTTTGTGCCAACGACTCGATGGCACTCGGAGCTGTTCAGGCGGTGAAGTCTGCCGGTCTCGACGGCAAAGTTTACGTGGTCGGATTCGACAACATTTCCGCGGTTCAACCGATGATTGAATCCGGTGAGATTCTCGCCACTGCTGATCAGCACGCCGGAGAACTCGCCGTGTTCGGAATCGAAGCCGCTCTCGATATCCTTGCCGGTGGCAAGGCGGAGAATCGCAAGACGAGGGTTGATCTGGTGGAAAAGAAATAGTGCGCCGTGGTTTCAGCGATTTCCATCCGAAAGCTGCACAAGTCGTACGTGCCCGGGGTGCCGGTGTTGCGCGACTTCGATTTTGATCTGGCGGAGGGCGAGGTGCACGCCCTGGTCGGCAGCAATGGGGCGGGCAAGTCGACACTGGCCAAAATTCTGACCGGCCTGACTCCGGCCAGCGGAGGCGAAATCGACTTTCACGGACGTTCACATGAGAGCGTGGTGATGGTGCTGCAGGAATTGAACATCATTCCGACGCTGACCGTGGCGGAAAATCTTTTTCTGAAAAATCTTCCCCATTCCGGCGGGGTAATCTCTCATCAGAAATTGCACGACAGCGCAACGCGGGCACTACAGCGAGTCGGCCTGGGCGATACTGACCCGGGACGCCCTGCCGATGAACTCGGAGTAGGACAGCAGCAGTTGGTTGAAATTGCTTCCGCGCTTGAAAAAGAATCGTCAGTGTTGATTCTCGACGAACCGACCGCCGCGCTGACCGGTCCGGAGATCGAACTGCTGTTTGAAAATGTCAGGGCCCTGCGCAGCGAGGGCGTGGCGATTCTTTACATCAGTCACCGGATGGACGAAATCGCGGCGATTTGTGACCGGGTCACGGTGATGCGTGACGGCAGGAAAATTGCCACTCACCGGGTCGCTGATGTCGACACCCGGCAACTGGTCCGCGAAATGGCCGGCGATGACATTGCCGTTCGCACCGGGATGCACACAACACGCGAAGTCGGTGAAACCGGATTGGCGGTGGAAAATCTGGTCGCCGGGGACGCGGTCAAAGGCGTCAGTTTCGAGGCGCGGCGCGGGGAAATTCTGGGCATTTCCGGGCTCATCGGCTCGGGACGTACCGAGACCTTGCGGGCGATTTTCGGTGTCGATCCGCGCAGCGGAGGCAGCATGTTTCTGGGGCCGGAGAGAATGCCTTTTTCACCGGCAAACCCCAGGCAAGCCGTCGCTGCCGGCCTCGCTCTGGTGCCGGAAGACCGAAAGGTCGATGGTCTGCTACTGCCTTTATCCGTCACCGGCAACGCGGTCCTGGCCATGCCTCACGACCGTTTGGCAGATGACGCAGGGGATCGCGACGCCGCCGATGAAGTTTGTCGAAAACTTGCGGTAAAGTGCGACTCGCTCGAGCAGGCGGTCGGCGACCTCAGCGGAGGCAATCAACAGAAGATCGTCATCGCCCGATGGTTGTTGCGCGACGCAGAAGTGTTCCTCTTCGATGAACCGACCCGCGGTATCGATGTCGCTGCCAAGGAAGCGATCTACGCATTGCTCGACGAACTTGCCGCAGCGGGCAAAACCATCGTCGTCGTATCAAGTGATCTCACCGAGTTAATGTCTATCAGCCACCGGATCGTGGTGATGTCTGACGGACGGGTAAGCGGGGAATTTTTCCCCGACTCCTGGTCACGTGAAGTTTTGACCGCCGCCGCTTTTACCGGATATCAAAAACAGGCCGTATGAACCCGGGATTGAAACGAATACTCACCGATTACGCGCCGATGTTTGTCATCTGGCTTGCGCTGATTTTGCTTTTTGGAGCGATGAGTGATCGGTTCTTAAGTGCGCGAACGCTGGTGACGATCGCCGGTCAGGTGCCGCCTTTGGTCCTGGTTTGTTGCGGAATGACACTGGTGCTTATCATCGGTGGAATCGATCTCTCGGTTGGCTCGGTGTTGGCGTTTTGCGCGACAGCTTTCTGTCTGCTGATTTCACGTGCGGAGTGGCCTGTGCCGCTGGCGGCGGCGGCGGCCATCCTCGCCGGCGGGGTGTTTGGACTTTTTAACGGAGCAATCAGTGTCTTTTTCAAAGTGCCCTCCTTCATCGTTACCCTGGGCACACTGAAAATTGCTTTCGGCATGGCCATGCTGGTAAGCCGGTCAGAAACGATCACGGTAGGATTAAAGCTGGAACCCCTGATCGCACCTCTGCCGGGGCTGGGCATTCCGATCAGTTTTATCGTGGCCCTGGGGTTCGTTGCGGCAAGCCAGTTTCTGCTTTCGCGAACCGTCTACGGTAGGCACCTCATCGCCATAGGCACCAACGAAAATGCGGTGCGCCTTGCCGGTGTTGCGACGATCTGGAAAAAGATTTCGGTGTTTGTGATTACCGGCATGTTGGCCGGAGTTGCGGCCATCTTTTTTGCGGCCAGGCTGGGTGGAGCCAACGCCGATTCCGGCAACGGTTTCGAACTCTCCGCCATCGCTGCTGTGGTGATCGGCGGAACCAGTTTGATGGGAGGACGCGGCTCGATTGTGAACAGCTTTCTCGGAGTGCTGATCATTCTCACCCTCGATGCCGGTCTCGCGCAGGTCGGAGCTGATGAGTGGGTAAAACACACTATCACTGGATCGGTCATCATTCTCGCCGTGCTGCTCGACGTTTTGCGTGGAGACTGGATTCCCAAACTGATGCGTCGCTGGAGAAAGGAGGCAGGGAAGTGAGTCACGTTGCAAAAATTGCAGTTCTGGGTTCGTTGAATCTGGATTGGACCTACCGCGTGCCTCGCATTCCGGCGGCGGGCGAAACCATATCCAGTCGGGGGGTGGAGCGTCACTTCGGCGGCAAGGGCGCGAACCAGGCCGTGGCCGCGCGCCGGGCCGGAGCCGAGGTCGAAATGATCGGATTACTGGGCGATGACATGGCCGCAAACGATTACCGCGAACGATTAAAATCGTTTGGAATCGGCATCGGTGGTTTGGGCACGCAAACCGGATCCCAGTCCGGCAGCGCGGTCATTCTTGTGGACGATGCCGGAGACAACCTGATCGTCGTCGATTCCGCGGCAAACGGACAGGTCACGCCGGCAATGGTCGACGAATGTGCGGACTACATCGCCTCGGCAGAAGTGCTTTTAATCCAGTTGGAATGTCCGCTCGACGCCGTGGCCCGGGCCGCTGCCATCGCCCGGGAGCATGAGACGGTCATCGTCGTCAATCCCTCGCCGTGGGACGGAAAGTTTGCTGAGGCCGGCATCCCCTTTGATCACCTGATTCTGAACGAGACCGAGGCCGGGCATTTTTTTGAGCGCACCGACCTGTCTCGATTTGAGGCGCCTCCGGGCGCCACTGTGATCGTGACCCGGGGCGCACAGCCGACCGGCTTTTCTTCCGGGGGCGGCCACTATGAGGAAGTTGCCACTCTGCAAGTGCAACCCGTCGATACGGTCGGGGCAGGGGACAGTTTTGCAGGTGCCTATGCCGTCGCCATTGGTGAAGGCAAGCCTGTACTCGAAGCGGTTGAATTTGCCAACACCGCTGGTGCACTGGCCACGACTGAGCGGGGAGCGCAAACTTCGATTCCCGAGCGGGCCGTGATTCTCGACGCTCTGGCAAAGGCAGACCGCTCAACCATTTAATATTCTACCCACTGAGATTCACGATGAAAAAAAAGCTACTCTCCCTGTCCGTCGTTGCGGCCCTGGTGCTCGGTCATGCCCTGTCTGCAAGTGCTAAGCCTGTTCCGGTTATTTTTGACACCGACATGACCGGCGATGTCGATGATGCACTGGCCCTGGCGATGCTGCACACCCTGGCTGATCGGGGCAAATGTGAAATTCTGGCGGTGACGATTTCCAAAAAAAATCCGCTGGCAGCGCCGTTTATCGATGCCGTAAACACTTTCTACGGAAGACCCGATATCCGCATCGGCATCAATCCTGATGCGCCGGAACGCGATAGCAAATACCTGTCCATGGTGAATACCAAAGATGGCGAAGAGTTTCGTTATCCACACGATATCGGGGTCACCGCCGAACCGGAGAACGCCGTCGATTTGTTGAAGGCAGCCCTGGAAAATGCCGAAGACGGATCGGTGGCGTTGATTCAGGTCGGGCTCGCCACCAACATCGCCGCCCTGCTCGAAAGCGAGGGCGGGCCGGAGCTGATCGCCAGAAAAGTGAATCATCTCTCGGTCATGGCCGGAGCATTCGAAACCATCGGCAGCAACAATCGCTTCCTCGAGGCCAACGTCGTCAACCACGTGCCTTCGATGCAGACGCTGGCGGCGAAGTGGCCGGGCCAGGTGCCCGCCATCTGGAGCGGCTTCGCGGTCGGCAAGGCCGTCACCTATCCGCGCGCAAGCATCGCCCACGATTTAAACTACACCGCGCATCATCCTGTCAAAGAGGCCTATCTGCTCCACAGCGGCCCCGACCACGATCGCCCCTGCTGGGATTTGACCAGTGTGTTGTATTCGGTGTTTCCGGACCGGGAATATTTCGGTCTGTCGCCGGCCGGGAGGGTCACCGTTTCTGACGAAGGACTGACCCGGTTCATGCCCGCTCAGGGCAGCGCGGACAAAGCCCGGGATACCTCGAAGAAGGCACAGGACGCCAAGCGCGATCGTTATCTTACCCTGACTCCGGCGCAGACCTCCCGGGTTCGCGAAGCTCTGGTTCAATTCGTCGTGCAACCTCCGCGTCATCTGAAAACCAAGTCTGAGCCGCCTGTAAAACTCATTTTCGATACCGATATGGGCAACGACGTCGACGATGCCATGGCGCTGGCGATGATTCACGCTTTGGAACGCCGCGGGGCTTGCGAGCTACTGGCGGTGACCTCGACCAAGGACCATCCGAAGTCGTTGCCATACATCGATGCGTTGAACACCTTCTACGGTAAGCCCGATGTTCCGCTCGGTGCCGTGCGCGAGGGCGCGACGCCTGAAATCGGAAAGTTCCTTCACTTCGCCGATAGTTATCCTCACGACCTCAAGAGCGGCGAGGATGCCCCCGACGCGATATCGTTGCTTCGTAAAACCCTCGCCGGACAGCCCGACCAATCGGTGTCCATCGTTCAGGTCGGATTTTTTACCAATCTCGCCCGCCTCGTTGATACTCCTGCTGACGAGCATTCGCCTCTCACCGGCCGGGAGTTGATCGTCAAGAAGGTCAAGCAACTGGTCATCATGGCGGGTTCGTTTCAGACGATTCGTTTTAACAATGGCTACAAGGAATACAACGTAATTAAGGACATTCCCTCGGCACAGGATTTTGCCAGAAAATGGCCGTCACCGGTGATCTGGAGCGGATTTGAAATCGGCATCGCCGCGGCCTATCCGTGGCAAAGCATTCAGCAGGACTACGGCTACGCCCGGCCTCATCCCATTGCGGAATCGTATCTCGCTTACGTCCCGGAGAAAACTCACGATCGCCCGACCTGGGATCTGACTGCCGTCCTGCACGCCGTGTATCCGAATCGCGGCTACTTCGGTCTTTCGGCCAAAGGCCATGTCCGGGTAGAGGAAGACGGGTTCACGTCTTTCTTTACCGGCGAAGACAAGCGCGACCAGTTTCTCATCATGAATGACCTGCAAACCGCACGGGTCCGCGAAGCCTTTGTTCAGCTTTGTTCTGAACCCAATATCACAGAATAAAAACCGTCGGCTTTCGATGACGGCCGCTCGTTACCTGTTCGCTCACAAAGACGCCAATAGACCATGATTCGATTCACCCTTTTCTGTCTATCCATATTGAGCTGCCCGGTAGTTTCCGCTCTTGGTGCAGCGCCCCCCAACGTCATCGTCGTGATGACGGACGATCAGGGGTATGGCGATCTTTCCTGTCACGGCAATCCCATTTTTCAGACGCCGCACCTCGACCGCTTGCATTCTGAAAGCGCCCGGTTCACCGACTTCCACGTTGCTCCGATGTGTACGCCGACTCGCGGTCAGCTGCTGACCGGCCTCGATGCGGCGCGCAACGGAGCCATCAATGTCAGCAGCGGGCGCACCCTGTTGCGGGCCGGGCTGCCAACGATCGCCGATGTCTTTGCAGAGAATGGCTACCGTACCGGCATTTTCGGCAAATGGCATCTCGGCGACACCTACCCCTATCGCCCGCAGGACCGGGGATTTCAGGAGACCCTCTGGTTCCCATCCAGCCATATCAATTCCGTGCCGGATGTGTGGGACAACGATTACTTCGACGATACCTATCGCCGAAACGGTGAGCTGACGAAATACGAAGGTTACTGCACTGACGTATTTTTTCGCGAGGCGATGGATTGGATCCGGTCAGTCCAGGCGGGCAATGAGAAACAGGAAACGAAGGCGCCGTTTTTTCTCTACCTGCCAACCAACGCGGCACACACTCCCTATTGGCTTCCCGAAAACTACCGGACAGCGATGACCAAAACTTTTGCCGAAGCGGAAGCGTCGGGGCGGTTTACTAAAAAGCTTCCGGGAAAGCAGCGAACGTCAATTATCGATTTCCTGGCGATGATCAAAAACATCGACGACAACATGGGGCAGTTGTCCGAATTTCTCGAGGAAACCGGCCTGGCGGAGAATACGGTGGTCGTTTTCTTGACCGACAACGGCAGCACGAAAGGGGCGGACTACTACAACGCGGAAATGTGGGGGAGAAAAACTCAGCTGTGGGAGGGCGGTCATCGCGTGCCGTGTTTTGTCAAAGCGCCCGGCGTGAAACCGCGCGATATCGCAGGCCTCGCCCAGGTGCAGGATCTGTTTCCCAGCCTGCTCAGTCTCTGTGGAATCGAGTCCAAAGAAAATACTAATGGCATCGATTGGTTACCAGTATTGAAGGGGGAGGCGGCATTGCCCGAAGATCGCAAGCTGATCATCAATTACAGCCGGATGCCGTTCGGCTTTGAGTTTGCCTCGCCGGACAGCCCATCGATCATGACCAGGGATATGGCAGCCGTCCTCTGGAAACGCTGGCGGCTGCTGGAAGGCAATCAGCTGTACAACCTCGATACGGATCCACTTCAGCGCCGCAATGTCATCGATCAACATCCGAAGATCGCTGACGCGATGCAGGCCCATCTCGACGGATGGTGGGATGAAGTCGAGGCGACGGCCAACGAAGCACAGCCGGTGGTGATTGGTCACCCGGCGGAGAATCCGGTACTGCTTACCGGCTGCGAATGGCTGGATGTGTTTATCGATCAACAGCAACAGGTGCGCCGCGCCGACCTGAAAAATGGTTGGTGGGAAATCGAAGTCGCAGAAGCAGGCCAATACGAATTTGAGCTGCGCCGTTGGCCCCGCGAAGCCGACCTCGCCCTCGACGCCGGATTGCCGGCAACCCCGATCACCGATGGCACCCTGCTGCCCGGAGAGGCCCTCCCGATCGTAAAAGCCCGACTCAAAATCGGCCAGCGACCGATGCAACATCGCAAGCTTGCTCCCGGAGCGAAATCCGCCGTATTCAGCGTAAAACTCGAGCCCGGCCGCACCCGCTTGTATACCTGGTTTGAAGATGCTGAGATGCAGTCCCTGATTGGCGCTTACTACGTCTATGTGAAACGGGAATGAGCGCGTTCAGCCGGGGAATGTCGCGTGTATTTCCGACGTTGTGATTCTACCGCGAGAGAGGCTTGGGATTTTTGACGAAAGCGGCCGGTCTGACGTTGCCGTTTATTTCCTGCTCGAAATTCTTTAACAGTCCGGTGAGTCTTTTTACGACTTCAGGTTCGGTCTTGAGGAGGTTGGTTTTCTCGCCCGCATCAACTTCGAGATTGTATAACTGAGTGGGCTTATTTTTCTTGCCCCGGTGCAGCTTCCACTTGCCTGACCTCACTGCCTGGAGGGTGTTTCCGGCATGATAGAAAAACGCTTCGTGGGGAGTATCGGCATTACTGGAAAGCACGGGCCAGATGTCTTTGCCATCGATGATCCGGTCAGTGGGCAGTTCTGCGCCAGCCAGCTTCGCGAAGGTCGGCAGTAGATCCATCGTCGTCATGAGTTTGTCGTTGCCGGTGCCAGCCGGAATTTTACCGGGCCAGCGAATCACCGTCGGTTCGCGCATGCCGCCTTCGAGAGTGGTGCCCTTGTTTCCGCGCAGTTTTCCGGGGCTGGCATGAAGGGAGTTTTTCGGCGGACCGTTGTCAGAGGTGAAGATGACGAGAGTGTTTTCGTCGAGACCCTTGGCTTTCAGGGCGTCGAGAATTTGTCCGACCGACCAGTCGATTTCGGCGATGGCCTGGTAATAAAGTTCGTCCCGCGTGCGGTAGTCGATAGTGCCGTCTTTCTCTTTCTCTTTCAATTTTGCCACGATTTCGCCGGAGACATCTTCCATGAACGGAGGTGAAACATGCAGTGGCGCGTGTGGAATGGGATGCGGGACGTAAAGAAAGAAAGGTGCATCCTTGTTCCGCTCGATGAAGTCCACGGCGTGCTCCGTGATCCGCTTGGTCAGTAGGTCCGCATTCGGATCCTCCTCGATGACTTGTTCGCCTTCGAGAAGCGCGAGCGGAGGAAACTGATAGTGATCCTGCCTCGGGTGGAAGGGGTGGATATCGTGGCTGTAGGGAATGCCGAAAAACTCATCGAATCCCTGCCGGGTCGGCAAAAACTCCGGCTGATCTCCGAGGTGCCATTTGCCGAACATTCCGGTTTTGTAGCCCGCGCTTTTCAACACTTCGGCGATGGTGATTTCGTCGGGGTTCAGTCCCTTCTTGTCGCCAGCCAGCAGCACGCCGAACTCCGAGCCGGTCGCCATACCGATCCGCTTCGGATAACATCCGGTCATCAAAGCCGCGCGCGAGGGGGTGCAGACCGGAGCGGCGACATAGAAACTGGTCAGCTTTGCACCTTCGGCGGCCATTTGGTCTATCCGCGGAGTGCTGACGTGCGTGCCGCCAAAGCAACTGAGATCACCGTAGCCCTGGTCGTCGGTAAAGATGACGACGAAGTTGGGCTGCTCGACGGCTGAGACTGCTTCGCAAAGGCAGGTTGCTGCGAGGAGAAGAATACCTGCAAGGGATCGAAATTTCATGGCAAGAGAGAGTGGGGTGCCGACGATGGTCTATGCGACCGTGCCAGAGACGAGGAGAGGTAATGGCGGCAGGAGGAACCAACGAAAGCACCCGTGCTGATCATCGATGATGATCACTTCTACCGATTTGTCGATCTGAGGATCACCTTTTCATTGCCTGTTGATAGCCTTTGCGAAGGATCGCCAAATCCGAGTCGATGGCGATGTAGGTGAATCCCAGATCTCGATACTTGGTCGCATCGTCAGGATCGCGGACCAGAATGCCGGTTTGCTTGGCTGCTGCTTTGGCGGCTTCGATGACCAGCGACACGCAATGATCGAAGTCGCCCGGTGCGACGTCTGTGCGCTGCCGAAGGTCGTGCTGTAAATCCGACGGACCGATGAACAACACGTCGATGCCGTCGACCTTGGCAATTTCTGCGGCGTGATGGATGCCTTCGATGGTTTCGATCTGGGCTATCACCAGTGGTGGCGCCACCTCGTCGAGGGGACTCAGGCCGTAGTCGTTGGCGCGCACGGTTCGGGAATAGCCGCGGCTGCCGTGCGGCGAATAGCGGGTTGCCCGGACGATGTGCTCGGCTTCGTCGGCAGAGTTGACGTGAGGGACCATGATGCCGTGGGCTCCGCGGTCGAGGATGCGGGCGATCAGGTCAGGGTGGGGTGCTCCGACACGCACGATGCCGCTCGCATCACTGCCGCGGATGGCTTGCAGCTGGGGTAGAATCTCGGCTTCGGTGCAGCAGCCGTGTTCGAGATCGAGCAACAGCCAGTCGAAGCCGGATTGGGCGGCGAGTTCTGCGATGACGGGGGAGCCGATGGAAAGCCAGGTGCCAAGTTTCATTCTATCTAAAGGTGGGCGATTTCGAGATCTTCGCGCAATCCGCGCAGCGCGAGGGTGATTTTTTCGCGGGTGGCGTTTTTCAGATCCGCTCCGCTGCCGCCGTTGCCGATCAAAAAGAACCGGTCGTTGCGTTCGAAGTATCCAGCGCCGACGCGGATCACCGCTTTGACGATCATGTTGCGCAACAGGTGCAGCCAGAAGCGGCGGCGATGATCGTCGGGTAGGGGGCGGACTGTTTGGTAGCCTTCGATGGCCCTGGCGAGAAACCCGGCGTCATGAAAACATCCGAGCAGCGAAAGGTCATCCATGGGATCGCCGCTGATCGAGTCGTCAAAATCGATGAACGCCGTGATCTGATCGGGAGTTCCCAGAATGTTCCACAGCGCCAGATCTTTGTGAACGAGGCAGCCTTGTTCGCGCTCGAGCAGTGGCGAGTGCTCTGCGATCGTTGCCAGGATCGCGTTGCTCTCTGCCAGGTCGAGGAAATGTTTATTCACGAGGAACGCCAGATGGCGTTCGAGGTTGAGGTGAAAGTAATCGGCGTAGGTCGAGTGATATCCGCGCAGGTTCGAGTCAGGTACACCAAAGCCCGGGAGTTCGACGGCCTGCCATGTCGCCACGGCGGCTCCGATGGCAAAGGCGATCGGCGTTGCGTTGAGGCGGCTTTGTTTTTGCCAGTGGTTCAGATCGGGATCTGCGATCAGTTGCAAAGCCTGCCAGGCAAACGGCAGGCGCAGGCGGGAGGCATCGCAGCCATGAACCACCGGGGTGCAGACGCCACTGTCCCGAACGCGGTCGAGAATCGCTGACTCAACCGCAAGGTGGTGATCCTGCTCCGGTCCGTTTTCGACACGCAGGAACATCGGCACGCCGTCGATCTCCGCCTTCCAGGTGAGATGATTGCCCTGACCGATGCCCGGACTGAGCGTGACCGCGCGGGTGTCAAAATGCTGTTGCAGCGCGATGTTAAGTTGGCCTTCGATGGCTGCGCCGTCGTCACGACCGGCATCGGTCCCGTGGAACGCGGCAGGCCGGTCGCATTTCCAATAGTGGATGAGCTTGCGGCTCATGCGGTGGGCGGTTTCCGTTTCCACCAGGCGGCGATAATGGCCCCGATGATGTTTTGGATGATGCCACTGAATACGGCTGCCGCCGCCGCCAGTGGCATGGTGGCAAAGTGTTGGCGGGCCAGCGCTGCCGCCAGTCCACCGTTTTGCATGCCGACTTCGATGCTTACTGTGCGGGCGATCGTATCGGGGTAGCGCAGGATCTTGGTAATCACGTAGCCGACCGAAAACCCGGCAATGTGCAGGAGGGTGGCGGCCAGAGCGAGGCGGCCGAAATTGACACTGATCTGATCAGCGCTGGCGGCGACAATTCCGCCGGAGACGAGGGTAAAAGCCAGTACCGCGACGGTGGGTCCGAAGGCGCCGATCCGGTCGGCGGTTTTCGGCATCTTCCAACGGATCAGAATGCCGAGCAGGACCGGGGCGACGGTGAGTTTCAAAGCGGAAATACACATGCCGAGCGCATCGACGGGCACCTTCTGGCCGGCCAGTGCACTGGTCCACAGCGGAGTGAAGAAAAAAGCCACCATCGTCGAGGCCAGCGTGAGTGCGACTGACAGGGCGACGTTGGCGCGGGCGAGATAAGCGATCACATTGGACGCCATGCCGCCCGGGCAACTGGCGACCAGGATGAGGCCGACCGTCATTCCGGTGTCGAGGCGCAACAGCGCGGCGACGCCCCAACCGATGAGTGGCATGACCGTGTATTGGCAGGTGAATCCCAGCGCGACGCTGCCGGGCATTTTGCCGATTCGCTTGAAGTCATCCAGGTCGATGGTCAGTCCCATGGCCAGCATGGATGCGGCGAGCGACCAGAAGATCCAGTTCTTGTCGAACCACAGCATCGACTGCGGATAAAAGTAAGCGACCACGGCAAGGCCGACGAGCCAGACCGGATAGAGGTTGGTGAACCAGTTTAAAAAGCGATGCATCGGGAATCAGAGAGGGAATCAAAGAGTGGGAATCGAATCACGGACGCCGTCGAACGCCGGTCCGCCGGCACCGACGTAGCCATTGCTGGCTCCGCCTTCATCGGAAGTAACCCAGAAAGAGTAGAATTCTCCGTCCTTCAGGTGAAAGCGGAAACGAACCCGATCTCCGGAAAACTGGCTCAGGTCAGTGGCGTCCTGCCACTCAATACGTTGTTTTGTATGATCCCCGGAAGTGGTTTTGGAGGTGGCCAGCACCTTGCCCGTCTTGCTGTCGAGCACCTCAACTCGAAGTTCGCCCACCGCGTTGACAAAAAGATGCTTGCCGGAAAAACGCACGAAACGGGTGGTCAATTCGCCACTGCCATCCATCGATGCAAAGCCGTCACGGCGCAGGGTTGCCAGACCGATACTACCACCGGTATACATGCCTCGATGCCCGCTGGGAGCGATGCCCGATGTGCCCATGTAAGGGAAAATAAGTTTGTCATCCAGGACAACAAAAACGCCGGCGGTGCTGTGCAGATAGCCGCGATCCCATGAGCCTTCGGTGCGCGATCCCTTGATAAATCCGCTGCGATCCGGGCGATCCCAGTGAAAGCCGTCACGGCTGAATCCGAGCTCAAGATCGACGAGTTTCGGGAACTTGCCTTTGTTGCAAACCCCATTGTTCGGACCGCGATGAATGTAGTGCATGCCGACCATGAGACTTTCGTAGGCCACAGCGTTGAGGCTGTAGAGTTGAGCGGGTTGACTTGCGCCCGGGTATCGCTCCTCCGGCTCCGGTTGATCGAGCTTGTCGGAAGATGTCCAGAACACCGATTTCTCCCAGTCAAAGCCATCGAGAAACGCATCACTTTCCAGGTAGTATCGACTGCGTCCCCGTGAGGTGTGTTCCTTAATACTGAAGCACCATTTTTCGCGGAAAGGGTTGTAGAAAAACGAGGAATAATCACCCGACGCCTTGCTGGTTGGCACAGCATCGGACCAGGTTTGTCCGTCGGAAACCTGCAGCGAATGATCGAAACCTTTCGGTCGATCTGCTTTTGGCACATGCAACCAGCAGGAGAGGTATTTGATCCGCTCGGCCGGATCCGTCGCGTTGAGGTCCAACCAGACGCAGTTGTCGGAACCGCCGGTCTGCACGTCAGTGCCTGTCCATTTCAACCCTTGCGGCAAGAGCGCATTGCCACCGGCCAGACCGAGATCCGGTCGTGTCCAGTGGACCATGTCTTTACTCGTCGCCATCGACAAGGGCCCGCGCCAACCCGCTACATAGAACATCTTAAAAAGCTTTTCCGCAGGATCCCAGAACACGCCGCCCTGACCGGTAAACACGGTCGCTTCCTCACCGCGCTCGCCTTCCGTCGCCCCTCCAAGTTCGCGCTCCGTCTCCGCTTTAAAAACAGGATTGCCTTCGAACTTTTCCGCCTGATGGAAGGTCCGTTTCAGTGTGGTTTCCTGGATCAGGAAATTATCCACAAACAGCTGGCGGCCGACATCGATGGGAAAGGTGTGCGGCAGTTTCTTCAGATAAGGCACCGGCATGGGCTCAGCGGAATCCGGATCGAGTCGGCGCGGCGGCCATTCAAGCGGCAGCTCGATGCCGTTGTAGAGAGTCGGCTTCGGTCCGGTAGCCTTGCTGGCGAGCAGGCGCAGCCTGGCATCGTCGGATACAATTTTGCCGGCAAGAATGTCGTCCTCACGGAACCTGGCCATGAGGATTTCCGCATCGGTGTGGCGATTCCAGTCATAGAGAATGTGAATGAGGCCATCGGGTGATTCGAAGCCATCGGGGTACGAAACTGCCGAGCGCTCATCGAGGAGCAGGCCGCCCTGCCACGTCTTGCCGTCGTCATCGGATAGAAATGCCGTCATGTGCGAGCGCGATTTCAGTCGTTCCGTGGTCGGACCGTTTTTCACCAGAAGGATGCGCCCCGAGGCGAGTCGGCGCAGAAAGAAACGCGAGCTGACATTTTGAATCGACGCTGCGGGTTTGGGTTCACTCCAGGTCACGCCCTGATCGGTCGAAAAACATTCGTGCGGTTGGCCCGAGGTGCGCGCCAGCATCCACAGACGCCCGTCGCCCAGTTCAATCACCATGTGTTCGTCGTACTGCCAGTCGGGAAATTTGACACTGCCGCGTTGCTTCCAGCTTTTGCCCTGATCGGTCGATGCATACAGCCACGCGGTTTTTTCCGCCCAATGCGACACCGGGAGCAACCAGTCGCCGTTGTCGAGAACCGTCGGTTTGTTGAGGGTGCGACCGGGGGCGAGGTAGACCGGCTCCGACCACTCGGGCGCGTCGGCATCAGGTTTGTCGCAGCGGATGTACCAGTTGCCCGTCGGGGTGCCGGCACCGACCACGGTTTGATCAAAAAACAGCCACAGACGCCCGAGTGGATCGCTCCACAAATTGCCGACCAGTGCCGCACGGGTGCGCTTTCCCGATGGATCGGCCGCGCCCACGACGAGCCGTGGTTTTGACCACGAGCCGCCGTCGTCATCGCTGGTGGCGAGAACGAAGTAGCCGTCGTGTTTGTCGCCGGTGCCGGTCCAGCAACCCCAGATGCGGCCCTTCGGTGTGCGATCCATGCCGATGATCATTGCGCCGGGACGGGCGTCGTCGTGGAACTCCGCGCCTGGATCGGTGATGATCACCGGCGGCTCGGTGCGGGCGTCGATAACAGCATTCGGATCATATTCCTGCACTTCGACACCATTACCCATCACCAGGAATACCAACTTCGTGAATTCAAATCGCTCGCCTTTCGCGACATCCTTCCGGTAAAGACTGACGCGATTGATTTCGCCTGGAAAAAACTGAACTTCCGGCACCTCCACCTTGCTAAATCCGGCCGCCTTCAGATCTGTCTCCCGACTTGCCGCCTTGGGCCGAAGCGTGGGTGTCAGGGCAAACAAGGTGCCGGCCCTGGTCACTATGACATCGGTCTTTTCGATGCTGGTGCGGCGGAAAGGCAGGCCGCGGACAGCATCCGGCATCTCATCGAGGGTGTAGGGACGGTCGGTAAAAAGCTTCACGCCGTGTTTCATCACTGCGGGCTCGACGCGCGGTGCCGGCCAGTCGATACGTTTCTGTCCCGCCTGCGATTCGAATTCCCCGACATTCTCCAGCTTGCCGAACATGATGCGCTCTTTGCGGCTGCCCGACGAGTCGCCCTGCGTCGTGTTCAGCCATATGGCGCCCTCGTGCTCGTGGAACGACGGATACTGAAACGACTTCGGCGTTTCGAACCGATACTTGCGCTGCCAGGTTTTTCCGTCCCGCGAAATGTCGATATTAAACACACTGCGACTCACGCCCTGGATCTTGGTCGACTCCTGCCAACCGAGGTAATAGACATCACCGAATTTGTCGAAGGTCGGCTTCGAGTTGGCGCCGTTGGCAACGAAAGGCATTTCCCTGCCCTCGCTCCAAGTGCGCCCGTCGGAGCTGGTGGTAAAGAAATAGTTACCGCCATCATTTCGACAGATCGCCATCCACGTTCCGTCGGGAAGCCGGTTGATGGCCGATTCACTCAGCTTCTGTGACTGCGGCTCGTTGAAATGACCTAGAACCTCAAATGTCTCCAGGTCATCGTGCACCAGAGCCAGCGCGTTCTGCTTTCCGGAGAAATTGTTGAGCGCCACATAAGTTTTGCCATCGAACTGCTTGAAGGCATCGAAGATGAAGAATGACGCATCGACTGCCGGTTTGGTGAATCCCTGCGCGACGGCGTCGGCATGAAAGTGCTTCGGCTGAAATTCAACGATCCCCGCAGCGGTCTTGAGTTTCGCCTTGTGAATGGTTGAAGCGAACTCACCCGAGGCGAGGTCGAAATCCCGATACCACATTTGCGACTGGCGTTTGCCCGGGTCTTCGCTGGTAAAATAGCAGCGCAAGCTTGCCGCATCCTTTTGAATGATGCGCGGTACAAAACAGGCCCCGACCGGAAGCGTTGTGTTGTCGAAAACCTGCTCACCCTTGGCAAAATCGATGATTTTTTCGACTTCGAGAGTCTGCAGGTTCACCACCGACATTGTCGCGTAGATGAACGGCCAGCCGGCGCTTTCCCCCGCCTTTTCGTCATTCGCTTCGGCCACCACGTAAGCGTGGTCGCCTACGCAAACGAATTCGGCATCGTGCGCGCCTTTGACCCGGTCTGCGGACGTGTTGATCAGGCGCTGCATGACAACATCCCCGGCCAGAGCCGCGTCCCAATCGGCGGGAACCAGTGCCCCGGTTGCGTCTGGTGGTGATTGCGATTGCGCGGAAAGGGGAATACAGGCCAGGGCACCCAGCAATCCCGAAAGAAAGGTGTTTTTCATACGAGGGGAGTGGACGGGAATTCACAGGGAATGACAACTGTGCGGGCAGTGTTATGGTAACATTGTGCCGCTAAAATCTGTTTCGCTCCAGGACATCGCCCGATCTGCCGGCGTATCGAGTATGACGGTTTCACGCGTGATGCGTGGCGCGCCCAAAGTCGCGGCAGCGACCCGGCAGCGAGTCCTCGATGCGGCACAAGCACTCGGCTATGAGCCCGATCCGCATCTCGCGCGCCTGATGCACAGCGTGCGCAGTCGCAAAAAAATCGGCCTGCGTGCCGTCATCGCCGTGATCCGTGAACACGTGCCGGAAGACGGATTGCTGGGGCCTTCGTATCAGTACGTGCCGGTGGAAGATATTCGCCGCCGGGCGCACGGGCATGGTTACGCGGTCGAAGAATTCTTTCTGGGCAGGGACGGCCTCACGCCTGAACGCCTTCAGCAAGTGTTGCACGCCCGCGGCATCGAAGCCGTTATCGTGTCGCCACAGAGCATGCAACTGCCGTGCTCCAGGCTGGATTACTCGCCCTTCGCCGCGGTGACTTTCGGCAATGCGATGCAACAACCTGCGCTGCACATGTGCGCCGGCAACATGACGCTCGGAATTCAAAATGCCGCCGAACAACTCAGTGCGCGTGGCTACCGGCGAATCGGTGTCGCGGTGACGCAATGGATCGTCAACCGCTCGCAGTTCGGCTACACCGGTGGCCTGTTTCACTGGCAACTGGGCCTGGCTTCTGAAGACCGGGTCCCACTTCTGCTGTTTCCCGAAAACGACATCAGCCTCGGCTACGATGCCTTTCAGCAATGGATGAACGATCACCGGCCGGATGCGCTGATTACTTTCGACACTCACATTCCCGCATGGCTGAAGCAACTCGGCCTGCGCGTGCCCGAGGACATTGGTTTCGTCGCCCACGATTGGACACCGAAGATGAGCGGCCTGGCCGGAATCTATCAGCGCCGCGATCACCTCGCCGCGGCGGCCGTCGATATCCTCGTCTCTCAGCTGTCGCAGCACGAACACGGTGTTCCCGAAGTGCCGCGCCAGATCATGACGCCGCCACAGTGGGTGGACGGGCCCAGTGTGCGGCGAGTTTGAGTTGTTCTCAGCCGCTGCGGAAGCTGCCTTCAATCATGCTCGAAGAATTCGACCGACGGGCGGATGGCGCCACTATTTTTTCTCCGGATCCGGACCGAAGTCACCAATGGAGCCGATACTCTCGCCCGTGTGCTTTTGGCGATAACCAAAGCCACCGGTGATGATTCGCTGAATGCGTTGGCCCGTTTCGGGATGGCGGGTGAGCGCTTTTTCGGTCATGCCCTGCTGGATCTCGAAGCGCTCCGCAACGGTGTCGTTGTCCGTCGGGATTGTTTCGTAAATGTACGTCGCCATGGGCAAGTGTAGTCGTTTCCCGCGACGATAGCGAATGCGCAGTCGAAGCTGTCCGGGTTGGTGTTATGCCAACAAATGCTTCGGAAAGTCGGCGACCCTTTCACACGCGACCTGTTCCATCACCTGCTGCAGCTGACGCTTGAGCATGATCATGGTGTGGTCGCCGCCTTGTTCGCCCAGTGCTCCAACGCCATACATGAACGAACGCCCCATGAAGCAGAATTTGGCACCGCTGGCGAGGGCGCAGGCGACGTCGGGGCCGTTGCGGATGCCGCTGTCGAGCATCAGAGTGGTGCGCTCACCGAACTCTTTGGCGAGAGCGGTCAACGGTTTGATGGTCGACTGGCCGCAGTCGAGTTGGCGACCGCCGTGATTGGAAACGATGATGCCGTCGACGCCGAGACCGATGGCTTTTTCGGCGTCGTCCGCATTGACGATGCCTTTGATGACCAGCTTGCCTTTCCAGCGGTCGCGGATCGCTGCGATTTTGTCGGTGGTAAGCCGGCCGGAGAAGGTCTTGTTCATGAACAGGCCGAGATGCTTCATGTTCAGCCCTGCGGGAATGTACGGCTTCATGGTTTTGAACTCGGGTGCCCCGGCAGCGAGCTGACTGAACGACCAGGTCGGATGCATCATCATTTGCACGACATTGCGCAGCGACATCTGCGGTGGGATCGACAGCCCGTTGCGAATCTCTTTCGGGCGATAGGCGAAGGTCGGGGTATCGGCGAGGATTACCAGCGTGGGCAGTCCGGCCTCCGCGGCGCGGTCGAGCAGCTTGTCGCGCAGCGTGTCTTCGGTCGGATGATAGAGCTGAAACCAGGCTCTGCCTTCGGTCAGTTCGGCGACGGTTTCGATGCTGGCCGTGGCTACCGTGCTTAGAATGAAGGGAAGGTTATGCTGATGAGCGGCCCCGGCGAGAATCTCGGTAGCCCGTGGCCACAACAGCCCCTGAAGCCCGATCGGTGAAACTCCGAATGGAGCATCGTAGGTGTGTCCGAACAGTTCGGTTCTGGTATCGGAGCCGGCGAAATCGTTGAGATACCACGGCTTGAGCTGGACCTCGCGAATTTCGTCGGTATTGCGCTGCAGGTTGATGTTGGAAAAGCAGCCGCCCTCCAGATATTCGAATGCAAAGCGCGGTATGCGCCGGCGCGCGCGTTCGCGGAGATGCTCGATGGATGGGTATTGAGAGTTAAAGTTGTCGTCGGCCATGGGAAAAGGGGAATGGGGAATGGGTGCGATGGTTAAGCGAAGTCGAGCACAGGCCGACGGCGACCACAACCCGAAGCTATTCGGGAATTTTCGACAGGAACATCAGAAAGCGTGGCTTTTGCAGGGCGCTAGTCAAGGAACTCGACTTCGGTGAAATAGGCTCCGCCGGCCTTGCCCTTTTCATTGTAGAGCCAGGTCCACAGTTCGGTTTCGCCGGCGGGAAGGTCGAGTTCGAAAACGACACCTTTGCTGCCGGCTTCGACGGGCGCTTCTTTTGCTTCGCCGGCGATTTTGACTTTGGCGCGCACCGCGACCAGTGGCCTTTCGGCTTCTTTGGGAAACTGGCGCAGGGTCAGACGGTAGCGGCCCGCCCGGGTGATGTCGACGATCCAGGGCTTGGTGATTTTAGGCAGCTTCTTGATCGATTGAAAATTCCAAGGTGGATTGCCGGTTTCCATCAGCCAGTCCTGCGAGCACAGGGTGGTGGGGTTTTCGGCGGTGCTGCCGAGGTCGATGGCGACGGGCGTCAGGCGGGGTGAAATGGATTCCCAGAACGGCGCGTAGAGCGCCCGCAGCTCAGTGACGACATCAGGATGGTCAGCGGCGAGATTGTCGCGCTGCGCGGGGTCGGCCTCGATGTCGTAGAGCTCGAGTTGCTTTGAATTCACCAGGCGCCAGCGTTCGGTCATGACCACGGTGTTGTCGAAGGGGGCGGGCAGGGTGCTGTTGCCGGCGCCGCCGTGGTACTGGACGATGTGGTGGCTGCGGGGCCAGTCGGTGTCGCGGTCCTTGAGCAGGGGAAGCAGGGACAGTCCGTCCGGGTGATAGCTTTCCGGGACGGCAATTCCGCACAGATCAGCCAGCGTCGGCAACACGTCGAGATGCGCGGCGAGGGTATCGATGTCGCGACCACCGGTCAGGTTGCCTTTCGGCCAGTGAATGAAAAACGGCACCCGCTGGCCACCTTCATAGATCGATGATTTTTTGCCGCGCATGCCGGCGTTATAGCCCAGCTTGGCTTCAGACTCGAGGCCGTCGAATTTGGCTCCGGCGGCCGTGCCGTTGTCGGTCATGAAGATCAGGATGGTGTTGTCGGCGAGGTCGAGTGACGCGAGTTTCTCGCGCAGCAGGCCCATGTTGTGATCGATGTTGGCGATCATGCCGTAGAAGTTGGCGTTGGCGACGTCTTTGTTGCCTTGATAGGGTTTCGCCCACGCCGGTGGCACGAGGTAGGGGCCGTGCGGTGCGTTGAGGGCGAGGTAGAGGAAGAACGGCTTGTCCTTGTTGTCGTCGATGAAGCGCATGCCTTCGCGAAACCAGACGTCAGTGCAGTAGCCCTCGAATTTTTCGAACACGCCGTTGCGTTCGTAGGTGTCGTCAAAGTAGTCGTTGCCCCAGTAGTCGGATGCCTGGCCGATACCGCCGCAGCGATGCCAGACGACGTCTTGAAAGCCGCGGTCCTGCGGGCGGTGCGGGGCGTTGTCGCCGAGGTGCCACTTGCCGACCATGCCGGTGGTGTAGCCGTTGTCGGCAAACAGGTTGGCGACGGTTTGCTCGTCGTGATGCAGCATGGTGCGACCGGCGCTGGTGCGGAAGGCGCCGTTGCGGCCGGGGTGGTGACCGGTCATCAGCGCGCCGCGGGTCGGCGTGCAGAAGGGGCTGACGTGAAAGTCGGTAAAGCGAACCGATTCGCTGTGCAGTTGGTCGAGGTGCGGCGTTTTTAAAATGGGATTGCCGTGGCAGCCGAGATCGCCGTAGCCCTGATCGTCGGTCATGACGAGGATGACATTCGGTGGCGCGGCGTGGCTGTCGGCGGCGACACCCGGGTAGGCGAGGACAGACAGGAGGGCGACGAGGAGATATCTCATTTGTCGGGGATAATTTGGAGTTCGTGCGCTGCGTTGGCCGTGGTTGGAAGGTTGTAGGTTCGAGTCCAGGTGCGGGTGGACGGGTCGTAGTCGCTTTGCCAGAAATCATTGCCGTGCACACTTTGAGCGAGCGGCTGCCCATCGACGCTGAGGAGGTAGCCGCTCGCGGACGTCAGGCCGGTGAAAGTGATCGGCACGTAGCCGATGCCTCCGTTGAGAGTGAAGCTGGCGCGGTCGTTTTTCAGGGCGATGCGCAGGTCGGGATAGGTTCGCTCGAGAACGCCGGTTTTCATTTCGACCCTGCGTTCATTGCCGACGGCTTCGCGGTGGATCAGGTGCCAGCGGTTGGCGTTGTTTTGCAAGGCTTCGCGGAGGGCGCTGTTGGGGCCGTAGTAATCCTCTGCGTGCTGCGGCATGACGATCGACTCGATGGTGGCCTCGATGAAATCGCCGGGTTCGAGGCGTTTGATGCCGGGTGGCGGCACGACATCGATGGTCGACGAATTGCGATTGCGCTGAGAGGTTCCGTGCTCAGCGATCCATGGCCGGGCGGGTTTGCCGCCGAGTTTTGCGTTCCATTCGCGGATGACGATGCCGCGATTCGCCCAGGCACCTTTGCGCTCTCCTTTGTTGTCGGAAGGCTGGCTGTCATGCAGGGAAACCCAGGGATACTTGCCGATTGCCTGGCGCGCTTCGCCGTGGTAGGCGTCGCCGCCGGGTTGGCTTTGCCATTCGTGGATCAAGCCCGCAGCATTTCCCAGCGCGAAGCTGGAAGCCTGGCTGAAGTTGTAGGTATCGGCGCCGTGTTGAAAGATGGCGAAGCGGGAAAAATCGAACGCCTGGTCGACATCGAGACGCAGGCGGTAAGTGGCCCTGACCACGTCATCCGTGCGGGCGAGACTGGCGGTGATGCTGTGACGAAGGCCGGTGTTGCGGCCGATACTGCCGGAGTAGGTGACTTCGGTGAGGCAGGGACCATAGCGCAGGTAGTTGGCGTTCATCGATGCGTGGCCGAGGCGATCACCTGCGGTGTTAAACAGGCGGAAAAAGTCACCGCCGCCGACGTTGTTGGTCCAGCCCCATTGCTCGTGACCTTCACCGCGCATCGAGTTGACCATCGCCGGACGAACGTCAGTGATGCTGCACTCTGCCTGAGCCTGAGAGGGATCGTAGCAAATGCTCTCACCCCATGAGCCAAGTGCGCTCTCGTCCCAGCGTTGATTGCCACCCCAGCCAATCAGGGAAAGTTGCGCA
The DNA here is from genome assembly GCA_965367965.1 of uncultured bacterium. Taxonomy (GTDB): domain Bacteria; phylum Verrucomicrobiota; class Verrucomicrobiia; order Verrucomicrobiales; family DEV007; genus JBBKXR01. The sequence continues at coordinate 51,235 of CBDULB010000018.1, forward strand.
TGGGATGCGGCAGGGACTCCGCCCCAGTGGCCGTAGGCGATGACCAGTTCAAGATCGAGCGTTGACCTGGCCGGCAGGCGAATCTGGGTCAGCCCGTGAAACCAGGCTTCGGCGTAGACGCCGCCTTCCGGATCGTTGTGCCAGTTCTTGCTTAGCTGGACGGGTATTCCGGTTGGCTGGCCGCTGGCGTCGCGCAGGATGGCGGAGATGCCGGTGATCGGTGTGCCGATGCGTTGTCGGAATCCGCGCGCGGTTTTTTCGAACATCAGGCGGGTGATCTGGTCATCGTCGCCGGGGTTGGCGAGGGTGAATGGGATGCGTTCAATGGCATCGTTGGCCGCTCCGGAAGTCTCGCGCGGAGCCGTAGAGTTGATTGGTTCGATACCATCGAGATTGATGCGATGCCAGCCGGTGCCGATGTCGAAATCCACCGGACGATCTTCGGCGGATACAGTGAGTGCCGACGTGTTTTTGATCATTTGCCCGGAGATCGGATCGATCGCCAGCGCGATACGGCTGGTCTCGGCCTGGTGTTGAAAAGTGTTCTGGCCGGTGGTGAATTTGATACTCAGCTTTCGCTCATTCCAGACTTCCCGTGGTCTTGTTTCGGAGGCGGTGCCATCTTTGTGGAAGCTTTCCATCCATACCGAAGGGTATTCGTTTTCGGGATGATGGAACCGTTGGCGGATCTGCGCAGTGGTGAGTGCCCGGTCGTAGCAGCGGATCTCGTCGATGACTCCGCGGAACGGATAGCCGTCGCCAAAGTTGTCAGCCCGGCGACCGAACACCAGTGGGCCGTTGCCGGGGGTTCGAGGTTTGCCGATTTTGGTTTCGCCGGAGAGCTGACCGTTGAGAAAAAGGCGCAGGCTGTCGCCGTCGTAGCTGAGGGCGAAGTGATTCCAGGCGTTGAGTTTGACTTTTTTACTTCCGGTCCTGAACTGGCCCTGCTTGCCACCGCCAATGTTCATTCGCGCCTGAGCGACGTCACCGACGATGAGGATTCCGTAGTTGCCGTCGCGGGCTTCGTTGTGATTTTTGCAGACCAGCCACGGCGAGACTCTCTTGGAGACCCGGTAGTCGGCCGGCACGAAGGCCCGGAACTCGAGGCTGAACGTTTCGGGATCGAGTTCGGGTGAGTGGGGAACTTCGTAAGCGTTGCTGCCGGTGAGACCGAATCCGCCGCCGATTTTTCCGAACGACGTCTCGCCGGCCTGGATGGCCTGCTCGCCGGGTTGGGCGTTGAGGATCAGGCCGAGGCGGTCGGGCCAGGCGGCAGTTTCGAAGCGGGCGTCGACGTTGAGAATCTCTCCGTCGCCGCTCTGAAATACGAGGTCAGTGACGTCGGCGCGTTGAAAAAATCGCCCGGACTCGATCAGGCGTGGACCGGCGTAGCGACTGCAGCCTTTGCTGCCGGTGCAGCGATAGGATTTGCCGTCGACGTCGATGGTGAGATTGAGTTCGGCGGGAGGCAGGGATTTCCAGGTGGCATCACGGCTGGGAAGTGGTCCGGAATGGGGGACGGTCAGGTTTTCGGTATCGAGGACGAAGGCGTAGTGGCCGGTCTGGATGACGCGATGCCATGGTGCGCCGGGCACGACCTCCGGAAAGCCCTCCGCCCACCACGTGGAGGAGTGGTCTTCGGGAAGGGGCATCATCGGCGCGAGTGAGGTCTGCGCGGTAGCGTTGATCGATGCGGCAACCCAAAGCAGGATGGCGATCAGAGCCGGCGTGCGTCCGCAGTGAGAAGTAACGGTCATGGAATTGTTGTTTGCTCAGCCTCTGCCTGCCAACACGTCGACGTGACGGAGGATGCAGCGGGCGAGAGCGGGGGGATCGTATCCGCCTTCAAGGAGCGAGATCAGGCGGCCTTCGCAGAGGCGGTTGGCGACCGTTTTGACCATGCGTGTGACGGTCGCGAAACCTTCTACACTGATCATTAGATCGGCCATCGGATCTTCCTTTGCGGCGTCGAACCCGGCGGACAGAATGATGAAGTCGGGTGCGAACGCTTCGACATTTTCGAGTGCAGTTTCCCAGGTCTCGATGAAAACGGGATCCTCGGTGCCGATGGGTAGAGGGAAATTAAAGGTGGTTCCACGGCCTTCGCCGTCGCCTGTTTCCTCTGCGTTCCCGGTGCAGGGGAAAACGCCTTGTTGATGGGTGGAGACGTAGAGCACGTCCGCGGATTGGTAAAAGATATCCTGGGTGCCGTTGCCATGGTGCACATCCCAATCGAGGATCGCGACCCGGGAGATGTCGTGGTGTTTTTGCAGGTAACGGGTCAGTATTGCCGCGTTGTTAAAAATGCAGAATCCCATGCCCCGGTCCCGTGTGGCGTGATGGCCCGGCGGGCGGACCGCGCAGAATGCGCGGGTGATGGCTCCCGACATGACGAGGTCTGCGGCTTCCAGGATCCCTCCGACCGATTGCATCGCAACATCGTAGGAATCCTCACAGATGGCGGTATCGCCGGTTCGCAAAGTGTCGCGAAATTCGTCGATATCGATGCGCACCAGGTCGTGGTAGTTGGCGGAGTGAACCCGCAGTATATCTTTTACCGATGCCGTCCGGTCCGGAATGGGAACGGCCCAATCGAGGGGTTCGAGAGCGTTCAGTACCGCCTGATAGCGTTTGACCGAATCCGGGTGGTCGGGGCCGGGGTCATGTGCTAAGAGGCCTGCCGATGCGTAGATGCCGAGAGCGCCGTCGGTGGAGACGCTATCGGCGGCCAACAGGGGTTCGATTTCCAACCAGAACTCGTCGCTGTCGTCGCCGGCCAGACTGACTCGTTTCGCGCCAAAATTGGCGAACAGTCGAGCCATTGGAGTGTTGCGTTTGAGAACGCTGGCCCAGAACTTCTTGATGCCTCGTTCGTGGGCAATCGGCGCCATCTCCTGAAGCAGGAAACGGGCGATGCCTTTGCGGCGGGCCCGCTCGTGCACGAAGAATGCGACCTCGGCGCTGTCGCCTTTTGCGTCGACGTAGAATCGACCCACGGCGCGCAGGTCTTCACGCAGTTGGTGACGATAGAATACGCCGAGTGCCAGATCCCTGGATTGATCGACGGAGGCCATGCGGTAGGCAGTTGTCTCATCCAGTGCCGGCATCGCATAGCCGTAGCGGAGCTGAATGGTCTCTTCGTCCTGCGCATAGAAAAACTCCTGCAGGGCACGCATGTCGCTGGCGTGCAGCGGTCTGACGACATAGTTGATTCCGGAGAAGTCGATCTTTCTGGTTTCGATCTGATCGTCGTTGTCACGTATGTGCACGGAGGTTGAACCGAACGTCTTCGGGATCCAACCCTGGCGCCGCGCACCTTCCATCAGGGGTTCCTGAAATTTTGGATGGGCAATTTCCACCAGTCGCAGCACGCGTTGGCGAATGCTCTGCCCCACAAGATTGGCGACGCCGAACTCGGTGACGACGTAGTGGACATCACCGCGGGAGGTACAAACGCCACTGCCGGAGGAGAGACCGGTGACGATTCGCGACTCGCGGTCGCCGTCACGGGTCGACGTCAGGACAATGATGGGGCGGCCGGATTTGCTGCCTGCCGCTCCGCGAATAAAATCCTGAGTGGCGCCGATGCCGCCGTAGAAGCGGTGCCCGCGCGAATCCCTCACCACCTGACCGGTCAGGTCGACTTCGCGGGAGCCGTTGATCGCCACCATGTTGCTGTGCTGGCTGATCCGGTGCGGGGCATTGGCCCAGTCGGAGCTGTGCAATTCAATGCCGCGATTGCCGTCGACGAAGTCATAAAGCTCTGTGGAGCCAAGGCAATGGGTGGCGACACTGGTGCCTTTCTGAACGGTCTTTTTGCGGTTGGTGACCACGCCCAGTTTGATCAGATCCATCATCGCGTCGGTGAAGCAACCGGTGTGAATGCCGAGATCGCGATGACTGTGTTTCAGCTCCTCCAAAACGGTTTGCGGGCAGTCGCCGAGGCTGGCCTGAATGGTCGACCCGTCGTCGATGAGTTGGCTGGCGTATTCGGCGATCTTGCGATGGCGCTCGTTTTTTTCGGGACCCGGCATGGTCGACAGCGGTGCGTCGTGTTTGACGTGGTAATCGATGGCGCTCAGCGGAATGGTCGAGTCACCGTAGGTCGTCGGCATGTTGCAATTGATCTGCGCAACGACGGTGCGCGCATTGCGGATCGCAGAGCAGATTACATCGGCGCTGACACCAAGTGATACCATGCCGTGTTTATCCGGAGGGCTGACCTGGATGAGGGCGACGTCGAGCTTGATGATGCCTTTCTCAAATAGTCGCGGAACCTCCGACATCGGGCAGGGGGTGTAGTCCGCGTAACCCTCGTGAACCGCCTGCCACATACTGCGGGTTAGAAAAAACGTATTGGTGCGAAAGTGACCCCGGTAGCGAGGCTCGATCCAGGGCAGCTCGCCGAGGGTATGGATGTGCATCCACTCCACGTCCTGAAACGATTCAGCGTGTTTCAGCAGCTTGTGAACGAGGAAGAAGGGCACGCTGGCGCCTCCTCCGACGAATACCCGTCCGCCGTTGGGTAATATTTTCTTCCAGGGAACTTTCATCGCAACTTGTCTTCGGGGCGGCACGCTACTCCCGCCCGCATTCGGGCGCTATGGCCCGATGGAGCTAGAGTTCCGGGGCCGTCCAGGTGGCAATTCCGCCGGCGGCCTTCTGCTTGTTGAACAGATCTTCGAAGGGTTTGCCGGTGTCGAGGCTGGCGTCTTCGTTGACCATCAACGGGCGGACTTCGCTCCACCAGTCGTCAAAGGACTTACGCATTGCTTTGACGACTTCGGGGTGGTCCTTGCTGACGTCGGTGGTTTCGCCGGGATCTTTTTGGATGTCGAACAGCTCCTCGCCAACCAGCCGCCATTTTTCATTGCGCACTGCGAAGCCTTTGTATTTTGCGGCGTCGGGGTCGGTGCTGCCTTTGCCCCATTTTTCAGGTGCGCCGGCTTTGGCCCAGCGTCCGATGTGGAAAAATTGATTGCGGTCAGGCCATTCGGCAGCGGGATTTTCGACTAGAGGCAGCAGGCTTTGTCCGTCGAGTTTTACCCCGGCGGGGATGGTCGCTCCGGCGAGCTCAGCGAGGGTGGGGAACAGGTCGAAGTGACGGGTGAGGCCGTCGATGTCGACACCGGCTTTGATTTTTTCCGGCAGGCGCAGAAACAGGGGCACGCGCGAACCGCCTTCGTGCGGCGAGTTCTTTTTGCCACGCATGCCGGCGGGGAAAGTGCCTGCGGACGAACCGTTGTCGGTCATGAAAATCAGCAGGGTGTTGTCGGCCAGCTGCCACTCGTCGAGCTTGGCCATGAGCAGGCCCATGTTTTCATCGATGTTGGCAATCATACCGTAGAAGGCCGCGGACTTTTCAGAACATTTGTCTTTGTAGGGGGCCTGGTATTCTTCCTCGACCAGGAAGGGGCCGTGCGGGGCGTTGGTCGGGATGTAGGCGAAGAACGGCTGATCTTTATCGTCCTTTTTCTCTTTGATCCAGCCGAGTGCCTGTTTGAAAAACACGTTGGTGCAGTATTCGGAGGTCTGTTCGAACACGCCGTTGTGCTTGATGATCGGCGCGAAGTAGGTGGTGCCGGGCGCGTCGCTCTGGGTGCCGAGGAAATTCTGACCGATGCCGCCGGCGCCGTGAATGAAGACTTCGTCGAAGCCGCGATTCTCCGGTTGGTAGGCGTCTTCGTCACCGAGGTGCCATTTGCCGAAAATGCCGGTGGTGTAGCCGGCTGACTGGAGCACTTCGGCGACGGTGGTGGCTTCGAGGGTCATGCGTTCGCGCTCAAGAATGGTGTGGGTGACACCGTTGGCGAACGGGGAGCGACCGGACATCAGCGCGGCGCGGGTCGGCGCGCAGGTCGGGCTGGCATGAAAGTCGGTGAAGCGCGTGCTCTGGGTGTAGAGCTTGTCGAGGTTGGGCGTTTTCAGAAATGGATGACCGTGGCAACCGAGATCGCCGTAGCCCTGGTCATCGGTCATAACCAGAATAATGTTCGGTCGGGATCCGGCGAGGTCGGCGGCGTGGGCGGGCGGAGAACTATTGGCGGCCAGGGTGATTGCGAGCGCGAGCAGAGCGACGAGATGTCGAAGGCAGGGAAAGCGTTTGGTGTTCATGGGGTAAGTGTTGGTTTCGAAAAGGCGTGATGTGGAGAGGTGACCAGTGGAAGGCTCTCAGGCAATTACCACGGGCTACGGAAAGGTTACTTCCGCAATGGCGTAAATGTCGAGCGGGCTTGCGCGAGTGCGCTGTGTTCCTTCCACTCGACCGGATCTAGAGTTGGCGTCGACGACGGAGGTTTCGTAGGATGGCTTTGCAAGCCGTCCCGGGCGGCGTACGGGATTGTCTGGATCGCGAGGGGGCGAACTGTGGGTGGTGGGGCAGTAAGAGGGGTGTTTATCACATGCCTCCATCGCCAACGCAACGGGGACGGGATGCAATCCCATCCTACCTGGCGTCGGCCGAACGCTGATCGGATGACTACCTGGTCTTGCGGTTGACGAATTCGTCGCGGCTGACCTGGCCGTCGCCGTTGCGGTCGAAATTTTTGAATCGCTGCTCAAGGTTCTCGCCGGTCTGGCCGGCCAGGTATTCCTGCAGGGTGAGACTTTCGCTGTTGTCGGTGTCCCAACGATCAAAGGCGGCGTTGTAATCGGGTTTGCCTTTCGGCTTAGGTTCCATAGCGGGTTTGGATTCTGCGGTGGCGGCGACGGACGTCGAAAGCGCCCCCTCCGTGAAGGTCTTTTTGCCTTTCGCGGATTTCGCCATGACGGTCGGATAGCTGCGCATGAATTGATTTTCATCAATCAGATTGAGGTAGTAGTGGGTGGTTCCTTCGGGGAGCGTCGCGCTGGCTTTGTCAGCGCTGCTCAGTTCGGCGGATCCGCGAAACCATTCTTCGTAGCGGTCGCCGCCGTTGAGGGTGTAGATCAGGTCGGCGTGAACGACTTTTGCGCCTTGCTCCCGGTAGGTGAATTCGACTTTCGATCCTTTTCGCTCGTGGGAGACGACCTCACACACTTCGTCTTTGTGCGGCAGCGGCGCGGCGGTGCCGGGATTGTAGTAGGGGTAGCTGGCGTGCATTTCGGTCAGCATGGCGGTGAGCTGCTGATTCATTTGCGCGGTTTTCTCAGGCATTGCTGCGGCGAGATTTTTGGCCTCTTCGATGTCGACCCGTTTGGTTTTTCCGTCTTCCGTGTCGTAGAGACGGAACAGTTCCAGTTCGGGCGTTTCCGGGTTTCCGATGTGGTCGTAGTTGCGGATCAGTTTGTAGTCGCCGGTGCGGATGGTGCTCTCCAGTGCGTTGCCGTGCGGGAAATGCCAGACCATGGTGTCGCGCGGCGAGCCATCGGCTTCGGTGACCAGTTTAGGATCGGTGGCATCGCCGTGGAGCAGGGGCAGTAGATCGCTGCCGTCGAGATTTTTAGACGCGGGACGAGGCGTGCCGGTCATGCTGAGAATGGTCGGATAAAAATCCAGGCCGTTGGCCATCACGTTGGTCTGCACTCCGGCGGAAATGCCGGGGCCGGTGATGATAAGGGGCACACGGGTGCCGCCCTCTTTGGCGGAGATCTTTCCCTTATCGAGTGGATTGTTGTCGGTGTAGCGCTCCTTGGGGCCACCTTCCATGCCACCGTTATCGGAGGTGAAAATCAGGTAGGTGTTTTCGCTGAGTTTGTGGCCGGGCCATCGAGGGTCTTCTGTCTCGTCGAGGTAGTCGAAGATTTTGCCGACGTAGTAGTCGAGTTCTTCGACCATGGCGCAGAAATGCGGATTCTGTTGGCCTGGCGTTTCCTTCTTGGGCGGATTTGCCGGATCGATGCCGAGGCGCTTAGAATACTTTTTGAGCAGCTCTTCGGAGCGAGTCTGAATCGGCGAGTGAACCAGCCAGGTGGCGTAGTAGAGAAAGAACGGCTTGTCTTTGTTTTCGTTGAGAAAGGTAAGTGCGTCCTCGCTGGTTTGGTGCTTGGGAAAACCGTTTTCGTCGAGCCGATAGGGATCGTCTTCGGCGGTGGTGGCGAAGTCGGCAAGGCGGTCTTTCATTCCGCTGCGCGCTCCGCGGTCGGACCAGGTGAGGTCGAAGCCGACGTCTTTCGGCTGGGGAAAGGCGTTGTGGTCGATGGCGATGTGCCACTTGCCGGAGTGTCCGGTGATGTAGCCGTTTTGGCTGAGAGCCTTGGCGATGGTGAACTCGTCGGCGGGCATGCGGCCGCTGTACCAGGGATCCATCATGCGGCTGTTCGTTGCGAGCGGCGCCGGCGGGGCACCACCGACGACGTGGGTTTTCTGGGCGCGTGCCGGATGATTGCCGCTGATGATGGCACAGCGCGAAGGTGCGCAGGTTGGGGCGGGAGAGTAGGCCTGCCAGAACATGACGCCCCTGGTTGCCAGCGCATCGATATTCGGTGTTTCCATCGGCGAGGGCTCATCGATGTCGTAGCACTTCACGTCCTGCCAGCCGAGGTCATCGGTAAGCAGCAGGATGACGTTGGGCTTTTCGGGGCGGTCCTTGTCGTCGGCTGCGGTGGCCTGGCTGCAGATCGCAAAGCACAGCGCAGCGGTGGCCACTATGGCTGACCTGATTCGAGTAAAGTTTTTCATCGGCACAGAGAGTTGTTGTTAGTCGATCGGGGCGGGCGCCCATTCGGGAATGCCTTTTTCAGCGAGCTGTGTGGCGTATCGCCGGGCAAGCGGTTGATCCTCCGGGGCGACTCTGGGAAGGCCTTCGTTGACCATTAAGGGGATCGCGGAGGTCCACCATTCGTCATAGGCTTTGCGCAGTGAAGCGACGACGTCGGGGTGATCTTCGGCAACATCGTTGGTTTCGCCGGGGTCCTCGGAAATGTCGAACAGTTCCTTGTTGTTGACCCATCGCCAGCGCTCGGTGCGCACGGCGCATTTGGTGAATTTACTGTCTTCCCGTTGGCCGTCATTCCAGCGTCCGCAGTGAATGAACAGTTTTCGATCGGACCATTCCGTACCGGGGTTTTCCAAAAGGGGGAGCAGCGAGCGGCCATCGAGCGGCTGGGCGCTTTCCGGCAGTGTCACGCCGGCGAGGGCACACAGGGTCGGGTAGAGATCGAGGTGGCAGGTAAGAGCGTCGATGTCGACGCCGGTACCGAGTCGGCCCTGCCATTGCCAGAATGCCGGAACGTGGGTGCCGCCTTCGTAGGGGGAGTTCTTTCCGCCCCGGAGGTTGGCGTTGAAGTGCTTGATCTTTTTGCCATTGAGTCGGCCACTGAGGTGAGTAGCGCCGTTGTCGGTCATGAAGATGATCAGGGTATTGTCGAGGGCATCCCATTTCTTCAAGTGGCCGAGCAGCGCGCCGAAATTGTCATCGATGTTTTCGACCATGCCGTAGCGGCCGGCGGTGCCCTGGTCGTAGCCGAGATCGAGGAAGCGCCTGGTGTATTTTTCGGGCGCGACCAGGGGGGCGTGCGGGGCGTTCAGCGAGATGTAGGCAAAGTAGGACTTTTCCGCTTCGTGCTGCTCTTTGATCCATGCCAGGCCGGACTCGAAGAACAGGTCGGTGCAGTAGCCCCTGGTTTGGACGATGGTGTCGTTGTGCAGCAGCACATTGTCGAAATACAGGTTGTCGGCATTGGGCGGAAAATCGCCGAGATTGACCTGGCCGATGCCGCCCGAGCCGTGCATGAGCACTTCGTCGAAGCCGCGGTTTTGCGGCAGGTATTCGTCTTCATCTCCGAGGTGCCACTTTCCAAACAGACCGGTGGTATAGCCCGCGCTCTGCAGGGCCTGAGGCAGGGTGAACACATCCGGCGCCATGCGCTCGCGCTGCATGATGGTGTGGGTGACGCCGACCTTGAATGGCGGACGGCCACTCATCATAGCGGCGCGCGTCGGCGCGCAGGTCGGGCTGACCTGAAAATCGGTGAAGCGCGTCGATTGCTGGTAGAACTCGTCGATGTGCGGGGTGCGCAAGACTTCGTTGCCCATGCAGGACAGGTCGCCCATTCCCTGATCGTCGGTCATGACCAGGATGATATTGGGTCGACTGCCGGCGAGTGGTGCGGCTTGGGTGCCCGGTGAAAATAGCAGGACGGCAAAGATGCAGATGGTAATTCGAATATTCATTTTCCGTTTTCTGATTGTCGCCGTTTCCGATCGCTTTCGTCAGGCGCTGGCGATGGGGCGCCAATTTCGCTGCGAAGACCAATTTTGGAAACGTCGATGGGCACGATGCCCATTTGTATCGCTGGCGAATCGGGCCGAAAACGGAAGTCCCCATTTTCCGGATCCACGAATAGCGGATCGACGGCCTTGCTGTGGACGTCCACGCCATCGTTTTGTTGCTTGACCAAGGTTGCTTCTGCTATCGCAGGATTCGCGCGGCAATAGTAAATATTGAAATCAAAGTCCGCATCGCTTGCTTTGGCCAGTTCTCTGCCTCTTCGATCTTCGGTTTTGTCTTTCCGTCGAGGTGCCAGTTCGTCGATGAAGGTAGTATCTCCGCCCGACGAGTAGAAGATGTTGCGCTTGACGGCTGCGCCAGTCATTGGGCCTTCCCGCAAGGCGAGATAGTTGCCGCGTGGTGGTGAAATGATGTCAGCAACGATGTTGTTTTCGCAGCGGTTGTTGAGCTTAAGCATGATGCCCTGCGAAGTGCATTTGTAGATCAAGTTCTCGGCGATGAGTGTATCCATCTGCCCGCCGTCGGTTCGAATGGCGCTCTGCATGTGCATCGGTGAGACCAGGTGATGAATGTAGTTGCGACGAATGACATTACCTGGACCGGCACCACGAATGTAGATAGCGTTGCCATCACCTAACTTTTCCATCGCGTGATGGATTTCATTGAGCTCGATCAAGTTGTCGTGGGTGTGCAGGTAGGGGCGCACTTCATCGAGCGTCTTTTCGGAACGGCGGTCGACGGAGATTTCATGCCATCGAATGGTTCTGGTGAGCTCGCGGCCACCTTTCTGAAAGAACTCGGTCATGCAGCCGGAGAGAATCAGCGCGGTGTAGTTGGTGTGATGAATCAGATTGTTGGCGACGCGATTTTCCCCGCTCTGCCACAGAAAGATTCCGGGTGAGTGCCAGTAGATCTCTCCGACGTGATGAATGTGGTTGTTGAAGATCAGATTGTTTCGATTCGTGTCTTTTGTCCCCGGCCCGTAGCCGCAAAGCAGGATGCCTCCGCCTCCCATGTGCTCGATGTGATTGCCGGTGATCCGGTTTTTTTGCCCGTGCAGATCGACGCGGATGGCGCCGCTGCCGCTGTGGAGAAAATGGCAATTTTCGATGACGCAGTTCTCGGTGCCGCGAAGGCGGAGCAGGGCATTGTCCTTGTCATGCATGTCCCAATCGTGCTGCAAGCCGGCATCGTCCACGGTCAGTTGGTAGCGCTCTCCGTGCTTGAGCGTCAGTCCGCGAAAGGTGAGGTACTGCACCGGGGTATCCTGAGGGCCTTCCTGATCGATCTCTCCTTCAACGCGGATTAATTCGTTCAAGCGGGGAGCGAAGACGTGCGTCTCGTTTCGTGGCCAGAGGTAAAGTTTTCCCTGCTGGCTATTCAGCGCCCACTCGCCGGGTTCATCGAGATACTCCAACGCGTTTTCGAACCAGCAGCACTCCGTTTCTCTCAGGAAATGAAGCGGGTTCATCACGTAGGTGGACTCAAGAGAGCTCCGCGCGATCTGCGCTTTTTCGTCCATCGAAGTGACCGGAAGAATATTTACAATCCAGGCATGATGGGGTCTCACCACGATCTCGAGATCGGTGACACTTGACCAGTTCTTGAGTTGCTCCCCGGGGAAGTGCAGCCGGTCGCGGCCGCTGCCTTTGAGGGGAATGAAGCCCGTAGATCGTGCACGCGGCAGCAGGCCCTCCTTGTCGTAAAGAGTGAGGAACTGATCGGAAACATCCGCCACCTTAACCTTGCCCTGCGCTGCTTCTGGAAGTCCGGAGAGATCGTCGGTGAGCAGTTTCCAGTTGGTGATTTCCCGGCCCGAACTGAACACGGGATTCTCTCCTGGATAGGCAGCGTAGGTGATGGTGGCATCGGCTGATCCCGAATCGCTCACACGGAACACAACGGTTTTCTTCAGCTGGTATATGCCCTCACGAACCAGGACCTCGATGGCGCCTGAATGTTTCTTTTTCAATTCTCGAACCGCATCGCGCGCCCGCTCCAGGGTGGCGAAGGGGCCGTCGCTTCCCTCAATCGTGGGAGAGGCCAGCGTTCCAGACCATTCGTCGGAGCCGTTGGTTGCGACGTAGAAATCCGCCTCTGCTGAATCAGCTCCATGAGTCGATGCCGCCAGTAGAAACAACAGCAGAAGCAAATTATGCGTTTTCATCCCGGCCTTTTTTAACAGTCTGCTAGTACGGAATCTTCGCGCCCTTCATGGGTTTGTTTTTTTCCATCTCCCACCATTCGTTGGGGCCTTCTTCGACGATGTTTTGCCAGGTCTGAAACAGAACCTGTTTCATCTCTTCGGTCTTCTCCGACATTTTTTCGGCGAGGTTGTTTTTTTCCTGCCAGTCCTGCTGCACGTTGAACAGTTGGAACCTGGTCATGGTGTCGTCGCTGACAATTTTCCAATCGCCGATGCGCATCGCCACGCGATCTTCGGCGGGGCTTACATGGGTGCGCCAGAAAAGCGGAATGGGGCGCTCGACTGGTTTTCCGGCAAACACCGGCAGCAAACTGACGCTGTCGATGGTGCGGTCGTCCGGCACCGGGATGCCGACGATCTCAAGCACGGTGGCGAAGATGTCGGTTCCGACTACCGGGATATCGCTGACGCTTCCTGCCTCGATGTGGCGCGGCCACCTGGCGAGAAACGGCACGCGAATGCCGCCTTCGAAATCGCTGCGTTTGAGGCCACGCAAGCCACCGGTGCTGCCTCCTTCTGATATCACGGGACCATTGTCCGAGGAGAAAATGATCAGCGTATTGTCAGCGACCCCTTCCGCATCGAGGGCATCCATCACTTTTCCCAGGGCGAAGTCGAGCTGGCTGATGTTTCCAAAATAGGTGGCGTCGCGTTTGCTCTGTCCCTTGTAGAGATCGGAAAACTTAATGTCGGTCGCGATCGGTTTGTGGGGTTCGTGAAACCACACTGAAAGCGCGAAGGGCTTCTCCGGATCGCGCACATCTTTCAGCCAGTGAATCGCTTCGTCGGCCACGAAAGGCGCGGAGTAGGCTTCGATCTCTCCCACCGGCTCGCCGTTGCGAATGAAGTTGTTCGGATTTTTGTGGCTGGGTTCGGCGTTGTTGTGAGTTGCCATCCAGTAGTCGTAACCGCCCTGCTCTCCAGGTTGGGGGAAGTCCGGGTTTCCGAATTGCTGTTTCGAGAGCAGATGCCATTTGCCGACGTGGCAGGTCTGGTAGCCGATTTTCTGGAGGAGTTCGGGATAGGTGATTTCGCTGGCCCGCAAGTGGGCCTGGTGATTACCCGACAGGTGCCGCCAGACGCCATTGCGGTAGGGAGTGCGACCGGTGAGGATCGCAGAGCGCGAAGGTGAGCATACGCCGCACGCGGAATAGCCTTGCGTGAATTTCACGCCCTCTGCCGCCATTCTGTCCATGTTCGGCGTTTGAATGATCTCATGCCCGTAGGTGCCGGAGTCACCCCAGCCCATGTCATCGGCGAGCACGACGACGAGGTTGGGACGTGACGGATCCGCGTGTGCGATCAGCGGAAGAAACAGCAGCAGACTGCAAAGCAGTGGGCGGAAAGGATTCATGAATAGGTGGGTAAGGAGGGAAAGAAACCGCGGAAGTTCAGTTGGTGGCGAAGTCGAGAGTCAATCTCTCAATGATCGGTTTGGATTTGTTTTCCGTGGAGTCGGTGACTTTAAGTTCGATCTGAAAGCCGAAGCCTTCGGGCAGCTTGGTCAGGTCGAGTTGGGCGGGCGTGGTTTTGACCTGTTTAGAAAAGCCGGGGATGTAGTCATAGCTCTCTTTGACTTCGGACCACTCACTCCACTGATCGACTTTGCCGTCGTTGTCGGTATCGACGCCGACACGGACGCTGACGGTTTCCACCCAGGGACCGGGGCTGACGTAGTCAGTCTTTTGCTGGGTAGCGAGATAGAACTGGCCCTCGGCGAAGGCGATGTCGGGATCGGGGTGGCCGTTGCCGATGTTGTCGCACCAGGTGAACGGTTCGTCGATCGAAGGCGAGGTGAACCA
>CBDULB010000019.1:0-64115 GCA_965367965.1 uncultured bacterium
CACCGCGCTATCAGCCTGATACCTTATACCTTCAGCTTTATCCTGGACGTCGGTAACGGCGAAAAGGGCTCGCGGCTGGCATGGCGGTGTGGAATCGGGTAGTTTGCGGGGATGATTTGGCTTCGCCGTAGCTGTTGGCTGTTGATGTGTCTCTGCCCCTGGGGGGTGGCAGCGCACGGTGCCGAACTGTCGGCCGAAACCAGGGAGTTTTTTGCGCGCTACTGCCTGGACTGTCATGGCGACGACAAACAAAAGGGCGATTTCGATCTGCGGCCGCTGCTGTCGGCGGCGCTGAGTGAAGACCCGTGGGCGTGGCAGGAGGTGCGCGATCAGATCGAGAGCGAAGAAATGCCTCCGGAAGAGCCGTTGCCGGAGGCGGCGCAGCGACGTGCAGTACTTGAATGGATTGATTCCGGGTTGGCGGGCGTCGACTGGACGGCTCTGCGCCGACCCGGCCGCGTGACCATGGCGCGGCTGACGCGCAGCGAATACCGGCACACGATGCGCGACTTGCTGGGAGTCGATCTGCATGCCGGCGAAAGCCTGTCTGCGGAGGGCGAAGGGGCGAGTGGTTTTGAAAATGACCGCGATGCTCTGGCGCTGACGCCGGCTCTGCTGGATCTGTATTTTGATGAGGCGGAGCGTTTGGTCGATGCGGTTTCGGCTTTAAAAAACGAGCCGCAGCGGCAACATTTTTCAGCACAGCAAATGGCCCGGCTGGCGGGCCACGACAAGCGTTTCGAGGAGGGGGCAATGCTGGTGCACCCCGACCAGCGAATTCAGTCGGAGGTGGCGTTTCCGGTCGACGGCTGGTTTCGATTCGAGTTTGTGGCGCGGAATTTCGGCAAGCCGTCGGTGATCGAGGTCGCCATCGGCGAGCAGGTGGTGGCGACGGCGCGGGTAGTTGCGGAGCAGCGCGCAAAGGTGGTGGCGGTCGGCTTTGTTCGCGCCGGTCAACACCGGGTCAGCGTGCGTTCGAAAAACCTGGTGCCGCAGACGCCGCTGCCGGGTGACGTCACCGAACGGGTGCAACAGCTGGCGGGACAGCGCGCGGCGCGGCTGGATAAAATGTCCGACTCCGAGAGCGAGGCGCAGCGGGCGGCACGGCTGGCGCTGAATGAGCGGGCGGTGGCGATTCAGGAGGCCTACGAATGGTTGCGAATGCTGGGACCGGACGGCGACCCGCGCGAGGTCGACCGGTTTCGTAAGTATGCGCTCGAACGCGATCACGGCAGCGGGGCAATGCGCGATCAATTGGCGAAAGTGTCAGGCTTGAGTCGTGCCGGTCTGGACGCTCTCTGGGAAAAACACAACGCCGGGGTGTTGGCGGAAAACCGTCGATTGCTCGAAGCGGTGGCGCATGTGCAGTGGCAGGACTGGCAGTGGTATCAGGGCAAAATAGTGGTCGATTCGATGGCGGTGGTCGGGCCGGTCGAGGACGGTGGTGCAGCCCCGGTGGAGTTTTCTGATGCCGATGGCGCTTTGTCGCGGGAGTTCGTGGAACGGGCGTTTCGTCGACCGGTGCCGGCACCGGAGTGGCAGCGCTACGATGCGATTCGCCGCCAGGCGACGGCGCGCGGTGAATCGCAGGACGCCGCGTTGAGGCTGGCGGCTGCCTCGGTGCTGGTTTCCCCGGAATTTTTGCTGCACCGCAGGCAGACCCGGCTGGTCGACGAGTCGAAGTGGCCGATGCTGGACGATTTTTCGCTGGCCTCGCGCTTGTCGTATTTCCTGTGGCAATCGATGCCTGACGAGCGCCTGATTGAGTTGGCGCAAGCAGGCAGGCTTGGCAATGTCGAGGTGCTGCGCGCCGAAGTTACGCGGATGCTGGCAGATGAAAAAGCCGAGGCGTTTTTCGCGGCGTTTACTGAGCAGTGGTTGGGTCTATCGGCCTTGCGGCGTGGAGTCGGGGCCGATCGCAATCGCTATCCGGAGTTCACGCCGGAGCTGGCGGCGGCGATGTGCGATGAGGCGACGTTGTGGTTTCGCCAGGTGGTGCGTGGCGATGAAGATTTACTGCGTCTGATCGATGCCCGGCAGACGTTTGTGAACGGGGTCCTGGCAAAACACTACGGCATCGTCGGTTTGCAAAGCGAAGCCTGGCAAAAGGTCGAGCTGCGCGACCGCAATCGTGGCGGAGTGCTCGGCATGGCGGCGGTGTTGACAGCGACTTCAGCGCCGACGCGGGCGCATCCGTCACGGCGCGGCACGTGGGTTTTGGAGACTTTGTTAGGCCGGCAACAGGGCGAGCCTCTTGCTGACGCCGGCGAATTGCCCGGCGATGCCGGCGAGACGCGGGGCAGGACATTGCGCGAGGAGATGGAGCTGCACAGCAACCGCGCCGAGTGTGCGGTCTGCCATGACAAGATCGATCCGGTCGGGCTCGGCCTGCAGTCGTTCGACGCGCTCGGTCGCTGGCGTGATCTCGAAGCGGGCGCAGTCATCGATGATCGCGGGCGCCTGCCGGATGGTGAAATGTTCGACGGCCCGGCGGAGCTCAAGCAGGCGCTGGTCGAGCGTCGTCCCGAGGTGTTGCGTCACTTGAGTGCCGGGATGCTGGCGTTTGCGCTGGGGCGCGATCTTGAGCCTTTCGATACCGCCGAAATTGAACGCATCGCAGAGACTGTCGAGGCACGCGGTGGGTCGGCGCACGCTTTGCTTGAAGCGGTCGTTACCAGTTTGCCGTTTCGCTTCAGCGAGTGACGAAGTCGGCAGGCTGGTCAGGAGTGTTCGGGATCGACCTCGATGCGTACCCTTTGTGGACGCGGTGTCGAAAACGGGATTGGCTCGCCGGTGATTCGCGAGGTCATGACTTGAGCGATGTCGGCGGCGATCCGCTTGAGATGCCCGGTGCGTTCGCCGACGAAAAGTTGATCGGCAGTCGCGTTGAACAGTTCCAGCCAGCGATCAAACTGGGGTTTGCCGAGGGCGGTTTTTTCGCTCAACGCCAGGTGTTTGGCGAGCGGGTTGCCGCGAAAGTCGCCAGTGCGAAACAGCGCCTTTTCCCAAAAGTCGACCATTCGCGGCAAATGGTGTTGCCAGTCGACGGCTGCGATATCATTAAAGATGAAACCGAGCTTATCATCTGCACCGACACGTTGGTAAAACTCGTCGACCAGAAGTTTCAGGTCTTCGCGTCCGCTGATGTCGTGGCGTTTCGCAGGGGTGGAATTGGTGGTCATTTTTTCGGCGTTTCCGGTGCGGCGGGTGGGGACTTTTTCAGGGGTATGGTGAGTGCCAGCCCGGCGAATCGATCCTCGAGCGTGGTTCGGTGCGGAACGTGACATTTGAGGCATTCGTTCTGCAGGCGGATCATGCCGACGTAGCGAAATTTGCCGCGTTCGACCGTGAAGTATTCGGGCTCACCTGCAGCGATGGCTTTGGCGGCAGCCTTTTCGAATTTGTCCTGAGGTTCGTGGTCGGCGTCTTTGGTGGCATTGACGCCGAGCCAACGCATTTCGATTCCCCAGCTTTCAGCCAGCTGTTGGAAGACATCCTCGAGTGACTGCGATGGCAGGTTCAGATCGTCTTCGCCGTTGCCGAAAAAATCGCGGTGCATGACCTGCAGTGATCCATGAATGGCTTCGTGCATCCAGCGGGCGCGGCCACGGGCTTCTTCGGGGGTGGTGGGCAGGTCCTGTTCGCTGATTGCCGGCTTCCCGGGCTCTTCCTTATCCGCTGATACGCCGAACGGCGGGCTGGCGACAAGCAGGAAAGTAGTCAGACAGATGATCAATGGTGTGACGATTTTCATAAGAGCAATCGAAGATTCGATTCTAAAAGCTGTACATAAAATGAAGCATTAAGCAAATACTTGCGGGTGCGCGTTTGCGATGAGACTAAGCGAAGTGAAATTGCTTCCTCTGTCTTTTGTTTGTTTGCTGTTGTCGATTGCGTTGCCGGTGACGGCACAGGAAAAACGTCGATGGACGCCACCACCGGCGGTCGAACTGGAGACGTTGATTTCACAGGATCCGGCAGCGGCGGCGAAAAAAATACGGGCGTCGTGGAACCGTGAAGCTTTACGCTCCGGAAAGCAGCGCTGGATCGAGAAACGCACGGTGCTGTGGGCGGTGGAACGCGAATCGGATGTCCCGGGGAAAGTCACAGTGGTCAAATCTGACGGTGCGGAGATCGGTGCGATGACCAACCTTGGTAATGGTCTGTTCGCGCTGGCTAAAACGTTACCGAACGGGCAGCAGTTTGACTACGAATTACGCGACAGCAAGGCAAAGATCGGTGCCGGTTCGGTCAAGATTGAGTACTACGATTACCGTGTGGATAGCCTGGTCAAAGACGATGTGCCCAAGGGGAAGGTGACCACGCACCAATGGAACGATTCGAAAATTTACCCGGGTACCCGCCGGCAGTTGCAGGTTTACATTCCGGCTCAGTATGATGGATCGAAGCCGGCGGCGCTGATGGTTTTTCAGGACGGTTTGCGGCACGCCGATCCCGGCGGTTCACTGCGGGCGACGACGGTTTACGACAATTTGATTCACTCCGGAGACATGCCGGTGACGATCGGCGTATTCATCAATCCGGGAAGCTTCGATAAGCAGCCTGAGGGAGCTAAGCCGGGTAATCGCAGCATCGAGTATGACTCGATGGGCGCTGCCTACGTGAACTATCTGTTGGATGAAATTTTGCCTTTCGTGGTCGCAACGCACGATTTGAAATTGAGCGATAATCCAACCGACCGGGCGATCGCCGGTGGGTCGAGTGGCTGCGCCTGTGCCTGGACGGCCGCGTGGGAACGGCCGGACAAGTTCGGCAAAGTGTTAGGCTGGGTCGGAACTTTCACCGATATCCGCGGGGCGAATGCCTATCCGTCGCTGATTCGCAAAACCGAACGCAAGCCGATCCGTGCGGCGTTGCTCGGTGAGTCGAACGACATCGATAACAAGTTCGGCAACTGGCCGCTGGCGAACCGGCAGATGGAGGCGGCGCTGAAGTTCATGGACTACGACTACCGCTACTGGTGGGGTGAGGGATTTCACGGCAGCACTCACGCCGGGACGATGTTGCCGGAGATGTTGAAATGGCTGTGGGCAGATCGCTAGAGAGTCTCTTTGGCCGGTTGGTTGCCGCCGCAGAGCCGCCCGGCCGCAGCTGTATGCTGTAGCGCAATTCGTCAGAATTTCGTCGAGAGTCTCACCACCGGGGCAGCGGCGAAATTTTGACAAATTCCGCTACCGGAGCTTCGCAGCTCTTCAAACATCCTGTCGTTCCGCGTGGTGTTGAGGCCCGGCCAACATCTCGTCGGCACTGCGCGAACAGCCGCGCGGCAGGGCCGCCGGGTCGCGTCCGAGCAGGGTGAATGCCGCACCGTCAGGGTTGCGTTGGTCACGATCTGAAGCGGCGACGGCGATCGCCAGGTCGGCGGTGCGCAGGGCGATGCAACTGCCGAGATTGGCGAGGTCGAGGATTTCGATGACGCCGGTCTCGCCGGGTTCGGCGGGCTGTCGGGTTTCGGGATCGATGATTCGAACGCGAGTCCAGTGCGGGCCGCGATGGGGCCGGTCGAGGCCGCGGCTGTAAAACTGCGAGGACAGTTCAGTCATCGAATATTCGTTGTGAATGCAATCGACGGCGACGCCGAGACCATCGCTGAGTCTTTCGTAGAACCCGGCCTTGTCGAGTTCGACGGCGACGCCTTTGTAACCCCCGGTTTCCAGCAGATGGGATCCGGGCGGCAGCGCAACTGGTGTTGATTCGAGGAGATGCAGAAAGGCGAGGGCAGTGCCGGCGAGCAGGATCGGTGTGTCGGTGTCAACCAACGCTTCGCTCAGACGCTGGGTGTCGAGCTTGCCATCGGCATCGATGAAAAACGGTGCGGAAGGTGCCTGGTTAAACTTTTGATCGAGCACCCCCATCATGTGTGCCAGCGATGAATCCGCAGCGTCGGCCGGAGAGGGAGTCAGGAAGCGGATCGGAAGTTCCGGCAGTCCGAGGTTCGTCCACGCGGCAAGGATGCTGGCGTGATAGAGCGTGAGGTCGGCGAAGCCGTGTTCGCCGCGCTGACCGGAGCGTTCGCGGGTGGTGCCGCTGGTGCGGAACAACGCGGCAAAATCGGCGCCGGGGGTGACGCTGAGTTGAGTGCCGAAGTGCTTGAAGGCATCGGTCGGCACGGCGGGGATTTGTGACCAGTGACTGACGTTGCCCCCGAGACTGCGGCAGAAATTGGCGTAGGGCAGGTTGTGTGTGGACTGAAGGGCGAACACTTCGAGAGCGAGCTCGTTGAAGGTATCTTCGCCCGGCTCGTCGACGGCATGAATGAAGTCGAGGACCTTGTTTTGCAGGCTCAGGAATTCGCTGGATGGTGAAAGCGTCACGGTTTTTGCTTTTCAGACGGCCGTGGGAACGTTTGAATGGTCAGGCCGTGGAGGGTTGTCTGGGTAGTTCGTTATTGGGTAAGTTGCAATGGGTTTACAGGATAACAAATCGGTAGCGGCGGTTGTGCTGGTGATCGGGCTGTTAGTTTCGACCGTGGCAGGGCAGGATCCCGCAGCCGATCCGGCAGTTGCAGAAGGGCCGGCGGAGTTGTTGAAGCGTGGCGTGGCGGCTTTTCAGGAGAACGATTTTGCAGCGGCCGAAGCTGCCTTGGCGCAGTTCTTTGCAGACTACGGGGAGAACCCGGAAGCTGCCGAGGCGGTGCGGGTACACCGGCCGGTGCTGGCCATCGCCAAGGTGGGCATGAAGAAATTTGGCGAGGCTCTGCCTTTGATCGATGAGTCGTTGCTGGACCCTGAGCTGAAGCCCGGGTTAGAGGATGAGCTGAGTTTCTGGAAGGGCATTTGTCTGACCCAGCAGGGGGAACTGGTCGCAGCCCAGGAGGCGTTCGGTGAGTATTTCATCGATGCTAAGCACTCGCCGGCCAAGCGCCAGGAGGCGTTGCTGATGTTTGCCTCGCTGTACGTTCAGCAGGGCTTTCACGATGTTGCGGCGGATCTGCTCAAGGAACAGGGGCCGCAGGTTTTAAAAAGCAATCCGGAGGCGGCGAGTCGGGCGGCGGTGCTGCAGCTTTACTCGCGCATCGAGGCGGGGGATCTCGACGCGGCATTGGCTCTGGTGCGTGAGCAGTATCCAAAGTTGGATGAGATGACGCAGCTGGTCAGTTTTCAAATGCTGGCGCTGAAATTGGGTTCGGGATTTTTGGAGGCCGGAGATTATCACAAGGCGATTGCCTGCTTGCAGCGTATCTGGCCGGCTGATCGACTGATGGACTTTCAGGTGGAGCGGCTCGAGGAGATGCGCAGACGTATGGACGTGCTCAAGGCGCGGCGGGTGGCACAGGCGACGATTTTTCAACTCGATGGCATCATCCGCCGGGTTGAGCGCGAGGTGGAGAATTTTGCCAAAGTAGAGAACTTCGACTCGGCGTTACGGCTACGCCTGGCGACCGCGTTTCAGGGGCTGGAGCGTTATCGCGAGGCGGCGTTGGTCATGGAGGGCATGTTAAAAACGCTTCCCGCTGACCCGGTGGTCGACTCGGCGACGCTGTCGTTGATGCAGTGCTGGATGGCGGTCGATCGCTGGCCGAAGGCGGTCGAGGCGGCCGATCTGTATCGCGAGAGATTTGCGGATGAAGGCCGGAATCTGCCGCTGGTGATGTTCCTGCGCGCGGAAGCTTTGCGCGAAGATCAGCACCCGGCGGAGGCGCAACTGGCCTACGGTGAGGTCTGGGAAAAATTTCCGGACTCTGATCTGGCGCCGAAGTCACTGTTCATGCAGGGCTTCATGTATCTCAGTCAGGATGACAATGAAGGCGCGCTGTATCACTTCGATCAGTTGCGCAAAAAGTATCCGGACAGCGGCATGATCGAGGGCGCCGATTACTGGTCTGGCATGGCGATGGCGTTCTCCAAAGACTATCAAGATGCTCGCCAGGCGATGCACGACTATCTGGAGAAATACGCGGCCGGGGGCAGGACGCCGTCGTACAAGGTCGAGGCTCTGTTCCGGATCGCGGTGTGTGCGTTTTCATTGGCAGAGTATCCGCATGCGATCGAATTGCTTGAGACATTTATCGCTGAACACGGCGATGCCGCGGAGGCCGACGAGGCGCGCCTGCTGCTCGGTGACGGCTATCTGGGTGAGGGTGAGATTGATGCCGGTATCGCCGCTTATCAATCGATCCGTACCAGTTCGACGCGTTTTTTTGAGGATGGTTGGTTTAAAATCGGCAAAGCCTTGCGCATGACCGATCGGATCGATGAAATGCGTGAGCACTTTGTCGCTTTCGTCGACAAGTATCCCGAAAGTGGACGCATGCCGGAGGCGGTTTACTGGATCGGCTGGACACACACCACCAATGGTGAGCCGCAGAAGGCGCGCGCCATCTACTGGCAGACGATCGAGCAGCACGGCAACAATCCTGACATGTTCACCATGGAGGATTTGTTCATGGCGCTACCGAAAACGTATGCGGAGCTCGGTAAGGAAGGCCGGGAGGAATTGCTCTCGCGCCTTGAGCGCATGATGACTCAGGCTTCGCTGGCGGCTGATGGTGAGCGCAATACCATGGCGCTGCGCGTCGCCTGGCTGCGGGCGCATCTGTTGATCGAGCGCAGTGTCGAAGTCGGCGAAACCGCGCTCATGGTGGCGACGCCGCTGGTTGACCCGAAGGTTCACAATCCGTGGATCAGTGTCGACATCGCTGATGCGCAACTCAAGGCGGAGCATCTGCTGGTTGCCAAAGAGCTCTACACCGAGACGCGCAAATGGCATCCGCGCGCGCTGCAGAAGGATCGCATTTTTGCCGGGCTCGGGAGGATTGCGGTTGCGCAGGGTGACCCGAAACAGGCGATCACTTACTTCGAGCGTTTTGAAAAGGAAACGGCGCAGTCGATGCGTCTCGGTGAAGTGCTGCTCGACAAGGCGCAGCTGCTGGTCGACACCGGCCGGAGCGACGCGGCTCTCGAGACATTGGAGGGAATTCTCGAACGGCCGACCATGTCGAGTGAGACTAAGGCGCAGACGCTGTTGGCGATCGGTGACTTGATGATGAGCAACAAGCAGCCGCTCAAGGCTGCGGCTTACTACGAGCGGATTTACGCGATGTACGGCAAGTATGCGCCGCTGGTGGCTGCAGCCTACTGGCGAAGGGCACAAGCCTTGAGCGATCTGGGTGAGGGGGGGAAGGCGGCGGAAGTGTTGCGCGAGCTGGTGGCGCGTAAAGATCTGCGCAACTACGAGGAATGGCGATTGGCGCGCGACAAGGTCGAGACCTTGCCGCCACCGGTGCCTGACGACGGATCTGGCGATGCGGGAGGTGAAGCGTGAAGCCCTGCTTTGTCGCGACGCTGGCGGCGCTGGCTGTCGCTGTGCCTGTGGGAGGAATGCTGCACGCGCAGGAAGCGGATGTGGTGCATCTCCGGGATGGCACCACCATGGCCGGACAGATCGAGGTTATCACTGATGATTTTGTCAATGTCCGCACCACGGTGGCGATCGGCGGCGGCAGGACGGCGTCAGCCAAACGTCAGTTCAAGATGAATCAGGTCGACTACATCGATTTCGCTGCCTTGCCGGGAGAGGTCGAGGCTTTGCAGGACCCGCAATCAGCCGGAGTGAAGGCCTTGGTGGAGTTGTGGAAGCAGCGTCGCATGCACGTGCATCGACCGAACTCGGCGGCGGGGCAGTTGGGGTTGTTGGTGGCGCAGGAGTATTTGAAATCGGATAGCGATTACGATTTTAAACTGGCGCTCGATTTGTATGCCACCCTCGAAAACGAGGCGTGGAAACAGGAAACCCGTAACGCGGCGCGCGAGGGTCGGTTGCGGGCTTTGATTGCATTGAAGCGCTTAGATGAGGCGATGGCCGAGGCGCGCAAACTGGCGGCTGAATCGGAGGATTCGCGCATGTTAATCGAGGCGAAATTTGTGCTGGCGCGGGCGGATTTTGAAAATCTCAAGCAGTTGGTGAAGGACAATCCGAAGTGGCCGGAGGACGACATTGTCCGGCCGGAAATTGAGGCACTGTATCACTCGACGGTCGACCAGTTTTTGTATGCCTACCTTTTTCACGGCACCGAATCGGAGTCCGCTGCACGAGGGCTGATGAGTGCCGCCAGTGTTTATCTGCTGTTTGAAAAATTTACTCTGGCCAATGCCTGTGCCGAGGATGTGATCGCGCTCTATCCGCAAACCAGTATGGCTGAGCAGGCAAAGAAACTTCTCGGTGCCGGTCAGTAGATTTGTTAACCGTTATTTGCAACCCTAACCCCTATGAAATTTTGACATGAACGCAGCAAATAAACTGAGGCCGAAAGTGCCACTCGTTGTTCCGGCGCTGGCCGCAGGGGTGGCGATAGTGATGCTGGTGATCATGGCGGACGTGCAGGCACAGGATACGCCGCCGACTCCGGAGGAAGTGGCGGCGACGGTGCCGGCGCCCGGCGAACAAACCAAGTCGCTGTTCGACGTCTACAAAAGCGGTGGCGGTATGATGCATATTCTGGCGCTGATGTTTATCGGCACGGTCGGGGTGGCAGGATACTGTTTCCTGCAGGTCTCGGCCGGCAAGATGGTGCCTAAACGACTGGTCGACGGAGTCAACCGAACCATGGCCGAGCGCGACATCAATGGGGCTTACTCATTGTGTCAGGAAAACCCGAACAGCTACTCGCGGGTTCTGTCACAGGCTTTGCTGAAAGTAAACTTCGAGCGCGACAAGGCCAACAAGTCATCCATGGATGAGGCGGCGGCAGAGACGCTCGATCAGGAGGAGACCAAGCAGATGATCTGGGTAAATTATTTGAATGTTTTTGCGACGCTGGCACCGATGCTGGGGCTGTTGGGAACGGTGTGGGGGATGATCGAAGCCTTCGATCAGTTGATGCGAGGTGCCGATGCCAAGGGCTTGGCGGGTGGTATTTCGACGGCCATGGTGACCACGGCGGGCGGTTTGCTGGTCGGGATTCCGGCGATGTTTTTCTACTTCTTTTTCCGCAACCGGCTGATGACGATCATGTCGGTGACGCAGCGCAACGTGTCGTTTGCGCTCGATGTTCTGTCGGGAGAAATTCGTCTGGAAGGGGCAGCGACGCCGGCGGCTGAAGCGATCGCTGAAGGCGAAACCGGCTAAGGCTTTTGAATGAAGGCTTAAGGATTAAGGGAGAAGGCTTAAAATCGGAAACTGAATCGAATGGTTAGACGGAACAAAAGAGGCGATGACGCATCGGGGTTTAATATTACGCCGATGATCGATATGACGTTTTTGCTGTTGATCTTTTTCATGGTGACGTCGCATCTGACTGACATGGAGGCGGCCAAGCCGGTGGATCTGCCGGAAGCTGAACTGGGCGTGGTCCCCGATGATCGTTCGAAGCGGGTAGTGCTGACGATTGATGCCGGGGGGAACTATTTCATAGGTGAGGATGGTGCGACCAAAGATGAGATGGCGAGCTACTTAAAAAAGCGCTTTGAGAATTTCCCGCCGTTGAGGATTTACCTGCGGGCGGATCGGAAAACGCCGGCCAGGAAAATTAAAGAGTTTGTCGCGATGGCGACCGAGGCGGGGGCGGTCGATGTGATTTTCGGGACCTTGAAGGAGTAGGGGGCAGGAGCAAGGAGCAAGGAGTTAGGAGTTAGGAGTTAGGAGTTTTGCGATGAGACGAAAGAAGAAACCCGACGAAATGGTCGAGATGCAGATGGGGCCCATGATTGACATGGTGTTCCTGCTGTTGGTTTTCTTTATGGTCACTGCCAAACCGGTGAAGGATGAGGCGGACATTTCTATCGGACTTCCGGGGGCGGTGTCGCAGGAGGAGACTCTGGATATCCCGGATGAGCAGCGCATTGTGATTCAGGAGAGTGGTCAGGTGGTGCTCAATGATCAGTCGCTCGATGCGCCGTTGAGTCGTGGCCTGCCGGAATTGGTGGGAGTGTTGACCCGCTTCAAGGAATCGGCGGACAACAGCAAATCAAAGGCGATGGTTACCCTGGTGCCGGACGATGCGGTGCCCCACCAACGCATTGTCGATGTGCTCAATGCCTGCGCCATGGCGGGTATCAATGGCGTGACTTTTGACTCGATCAACGTCAGCGGAGATGGAGGGCCATGATGCTGAGGGTTTGTCACTTTGCCGATGTAGCCGCCTTCGCACAAAGGTGGTCAGTCAGTCGCGTCCGCGTTGCGGATATTGAGCCGTTCAACACCGACGCAATGGTCCACGGTCTGACGACCGCAGCTACGAAATAGAAAGATGCAACTGGTCATGGAAACTGCGGCGGAACGCCGCCAGCGAGTGCGTCAGAAATGGCAGGTGCTGATCATCATGATTGCCAGTGTCATTCTGGTCGTCGGTGGTGGCCTGTTGCTGGGTAGTTTTATCATTGCCCGCTACAAGGCCCGGCCGGAGCCGAAGTTCGAGATGCCGCCGAAGGTGGTGAAGATTCCGCCGCAGACTCCGGAGCACAAAATGAACCTGCAGAAGCACGAGGCGATGACGCCGAAGCCGACTTTTAACGATAAGTTGGTGAGCACGCGTCCGGTCGAGTTCGCCCTGCCCGACCTACCGGAGGTCGACATGGATCAGATGCTGCCGCTCGATCCGAGTGAGCTGATCTCGGACCAGGTATCGAGTCTGGTCGGCAGTGCGGCGCTGGGCAGTGGCCTGGGCACCGGATTTGCCGGGGGAGGTGGCAATGGCAACGGCATGAGCTTTTTCGGGATTCAGACCGAAGGCACGCGCATCGTGCTGTTGTTTGACGTGGCAACCAGCGTCATCACCAAGATGACGGCTGCGGGCATGAGCCTCGATGAGGTGCGTGAGCAGACGCTGAAGCTGATCGACAGCCTGCCGATCAGTGCACGGTTTTCACTGATTCAGTTTACTCAGAACTACAAACCCTTCGGCGACGAGTTGGTGGCGGCGACCGATGGTAACAAGCAGACCGCCCGCGACTGGATTGAAAAAGAGTGGGTGACCGCCGGTTCCATGAGTGGCAGCGGGGTGGTTTCGAACTCGCGCGGCGTGGCGGGAGTTTTGGAGAAGGCCTACGGCATGAAGCCCGATGTCATTTTTCTGCTCTCTGATGGCGACTTTCAGTGGCGCGACTCGGGATCTCACGGTGACCTCGATCTCGATGAACTGGCTGATATTGTCGAGGACCTGGAAAAAACGCTACCCCGCAAAGCATCGCTGAATTTCATCGGTTTCGAAGTTCGCGATGAACACGAAAAGGATCTGAAACGCATCGTTAGAAAGACCGGAGGCAGTTACAAGGAGGCTAAAGTCGGGAAATAGGTCGGATTTTTTTCGTCGCGGCGTGCCGGCGCCTGCGAACGAACTTGAACTACCATAGTTTATGCGGTTACAATAAGCTCTGTTGGTGCGAACCCTTTATCCGTAGGCTGTTTCTTGTGATTAGCACTTGAGTAGCGGTACATTTTTTTTTACGTTTCCGAACTTTCAAGGGCAGCCCCCTTTTTGTAGACCTGAGATTGCTTAGTATGAGAGCGACCACCCAATTTTTGTTTCTTGCGGCAGTAGCCCTGTGCCTGTCGGCGTGTCTTCCACCACCTCCGGGAAGTGGTGATGCGGCGATTTTTAAACGTCCCAATCGCTATGGCTGGGGTAGCCAACGCGGTGATGAGAAGCCGCCGGAGCCTGCGCCAAACAATCGGCGCAGCGGCAATCGATTCGGCCACAATGGCAGTGACACCGGTAGCAGCAGTAATTCGAATTCGCGGAGTTCGAACTCCAGCAGTTCCAGCTCCAATCAGTCCAGTAATTCACGCAAACCGGATCCGTCGCGTTCGAATGATCGCAACGACGACAATGATCGACCGGGCAGCAGTAGCAGCGATAGCAGCAGCGCGGGTGATGCGGATAAGAAAAAAGACATGTCGGATTCCGGCAGTTCGAGTTCCGGTTCGTCCTCTTCGGGCAGCAGTAACAACTCCGGCGGCTCGAGCAACTCGTCCAGCACTCCTCCGTCGAATCTCAATTCCTACCCTTACGCCCGACTGGTGCCGGGTAAGAAAGGTTATGTGACCCTGCCGGGGGCCAATTCCTCGATTGGTGAGATCGACGTTACCGGAATCAAGCCGGGCACACCGGTTGAGATCAACGATCCGCGAGACGCGAGCAAAAAAATCTATTTTCGGGTTCCCTGATTTTATCGCAAGCTTCATGTCAGTTTGGCGGGGAGCGACCCGCTTCATTCTGATATGATTTTTAACAGCGAAGGATCCGATACGGTCGCGCAGCAAGTTTGCGTCAGCCGCACCGTGTTATGACCCGGTTTCGTCGTATCACTCTGGTCGGTCCGGGACTGCTGGGCGGTTCCCTGGGAATGGCGCTGCGCGCATTGCCGGAGCCACCACAGGTGCGCGCGTGGGCCCGCCGGGCCGAAACGATCGCGGAGTTGCAGGCCGGCGGCTGTGTCGATTCTGCCAGTGAAGATTTGAACGAAGCGGTTGATGGCGCGGATCTGATTGTGCTGGCGACGCCGGTCGGAGTGATGCCGGAGCTGGCGCAGCAAGTGGCTGATTGTGCGGGGTTCGATGCCGCAACCGTGGTCACCGATGTCGGCAGTGTGAAGCGCTGTGTGGTCGAAAAACTCGAACCGGTCTTTGACGGCGCGGGACGGGGTTGTTTTGTCGGTAGTCATCCGATGGCCGGTTCGGAAAAGACCGGGGTCGCGGCGTCGCGGGCCGATCTCTTTGAGGGGGCCACCTGCCTGTTGACTCCCAGCGAGACCACGGACCGGGGGGCGTTGCAGCGGGTTGATGAGTTTTGGCAGGCACTGGGCATGAAAACGTTGCAGTTCGATGCCGGCGAGCACGATCGGTCGGTGGCGAGGATCAGTCATTTACCTCATCTCAATGCCGCGGCGCTGGTGATGGCGGCGCTCGATGAGGATGCGACGCTTGCCGCTCTGGCGGGACCCGGTTTCCGCGATTCGACCCGCATCGCCGGCGGGCCGCCGCAGATGTGGGCGGAGATCCTGCTCGAGAACCGCGAGGCGGTCGCTGAAGAATTACGCCGATTGCAGGCCCAGCTTGGTGAAACGCTTGCGTTTTTGGACAAGGTGAACGAAGAAGACCTCCGCCGTTACTTGGCCGAGGCGAAGCGGCGGCGCGACCTTTTCAGCGCAGCGATTGATTCATGAGCGAATTTAAAGTCAAACCCACCGGTGCCTTCTCTGCGGAGATGACGGTGCCGGGCGACAAGAGCATTTCCCACCGGGCAGTGATCATCGGTGCCATGTCAAATGGCCCGTGTGAGATCAGCGGCTTTTTGCCGAGCGAAGACTGCGTGGCAACGGTTAACGCCCTGCGTGCACTGGGGATCAAAATCGAAGAACTGGAGAGCGATGAGCGCGGTCCGGTGCGATTATTGGTCCACGGCAAGAAAGGCGAATTCAAAAAGCCTGAAAAGCCGATCGATTGTGGTAATTCGGGCACCGCGATGCGTCTGCTGTGTGGTGCGTTGGGGCATCTGCCGTTTCGCATCGATCTCATCGGTGACCAATCGCTGTCGACCCGTCCGATGGGCCGGATCATCGATCCGCTGGGTGAGATGGGGGTGTCGATCAAGGGGACCGGCAAACAACGCTCGGCGCCGCTGAGTCTGGTCGGAACCACGGAACTGAAGAATATCACTTACGACATGCCGGTGGCCAGTGCTCAGGTGAAGAGTGCTATTCTGCTCGCCGGTTTGCGTGCTCACGGACGCACGCAGGTGATTGAGCCCGCTCAGTCGCGCGATCACACTGAGCGGATGCTGAAGTACTTTTTGGTGAAAACCCTGCGCGAGGGGAACACCGTATCGACGTGGGGCGGTCAGACGCCGGAGTCGCGCGATTTCGCGGTTCCGGGCGACATCTCCAGTGCTGCGTTCTGGATTGTCGCGGCAGCGGCACGGCCGGGAGCGCATCTGTTGATTCGCAATGTCGGCCTCAACCCGACCCGTTCCGGGATTCTCAAAACCTTGGTGCGCATGGGTGCCCACATCAGCGAATTTGTCGAGGAAACCGACGGCGAGCCGAGCGGAAATATCGAAGTGCATGGAACGACCTTGAAGGGCGTCGAAATCGCCGGCGACGAAATCCCCAACGTCATCGATGAGATTCCGGTGCTCGCTGTCGCGGCGGCTTTAGCCGAAGGCACAACGATCATTCGCGATGCCAAGGAGCTGCGGGTCAAGGAATCGGATCGGATTGCAACGACCGCCGAGAACCTTCGTCGTCTCGGCGTGCCGGTGCAGGAATTCGTCGACGGGATGGAAATCACCGGCGGCGAAACGCTGAAAGGGACGAATCTGGAGTCAATGGGGGATCACCGCATCGCCATGGCATTTGCCATTGCCGGCCTGTTTGCCACTGGTGAAACGGTGATCAACGACGTCGACTGTGTGAATACTTCCTATCCGGGCTTCGGGGAGGAGTTGCTGCAGTTGAGTTCGTCGCAGAATTGATGGACAGACGTAAACATAGCTTCTCGACGTAATTTCGCCGCCATGAGTAAATCCAGCGACCATCCCGAACACCGGGCCATTGCCATCGATGGACCGGCAGCATCCGGAAAGAGCAGTGTTGCAAAAGCCGTCGCCAAACGGCTTGGATTTGTGTTCGTCAATTCCGGGGCGATGTATCGCATTTTCACCTGGTGGGTTCTTGAGAATGGCATCGACTGCGCCGATCGCGACGCGGTCCTCGAATTGCTCGACCGGACGCAGTTCGAATGTGGTGAGGCGGATGGTGTCGCCACCGTATCGCTGGATGGACGCGAGCCCGGTGCAGGACTCAGTCGGGAAGACGTCAACGCCAACGTGTCGGTCATCGCCGCCTATCCCGAAGTTCGGGAACGGTTGGTCGCAGCGCAGCGCGCGCATCGCGAAACGGCTGATGTGGTCATGGAAGGTCGCGACATCGGCAGCGTGGTATTTGCCGATTCGCCGTTCAAATTTTATATCGACGCCTCCGAAGAGGTTCGTCAGCAGCGCCGGCGTGCGGAAGGGATCGAGGATTCGATCAGCGAGCGCGACCGCAAGGATTCGACGCGGAAAGCGTCTCCTTTGACGATTGCCGACAATGCCTTTGTGATTGATAGCTCTGATCTGACGCTCGACGAGGTTGTCGAAAGCGTTCTGGCGAAATTGCACGAGCAGGGCCTCAGTTGATCTGACATCGCCGACCGGATCGCCAGCGCAGAAATATCGACATGACCCTCGTCTATCGCATCGGCTACACGCTTTTTAAAACCACTGCCAAATGGTTCTTCGGTTACCGGGTGGTGAATCGTCAGAGGCTCGAAGGTCTTGAAGGCTGCATGATCGCGTCGAACCATGTCAGCTTCATGGATCCGCCGATGGTGGGCGTTGCCTTTGACGAAGCGATCTATTACCTGGCCCGGAAAAGTCTGTTCAGCAATCCGGTGGCATCGTGGGTGTACCGGAAGTGGAACACTATCCCGATCAATCAGCAGAGTCCGGAACTGAGCAGTTTACGCAAAATTATCAGTCTGCTCCGGGCAGGTGAAAAGGTGCTCATGTTCCCCGAGGGGGAACGCAGTTGGGACGGCACGCTGTCGGAAGGCAAGACCGGTGTCGGTCTGATGATCGCCAAGAGTCGCGCCAAAGTTCTTCCGGTGCGGGTTTTTGGAGCTGAAGAAATTCTGCCCCGCGGCGCGTCGTTTCCGAGACGCGGCATGGTCAGTATCGTTATAGGGGAACAGTTCGACGTTGACGATCTGATCGATGACCCCAAGCTCAAGGGCAAAGAACTCTACCAGGCGATCGCCGATCGCGTCATGGCAGCGATTGCCGCGATTGATTTTGAGCCGGTGCCTGAGTGAGCGGGCGTCGGGCTTACATCGCCAGCAGAACTTTGGCCAGGCCGAAGTAGATGATCATGCCGGTGACGTCGACCAGCGTGGTGATCGCCGGTGATGCCACTACCGCCGGGTCGAGCCGGCAGGCGCGTGCAGCCAAAGGTAAGGTGGCTCCGATCGAGGTGGAACTGGCGACCTGAGCTGCCAGCGAAAAACCGACCACGATGCCGACCTTCAGCAACGAAAGGTTTTGCGGGTTGAACGCGTCCGGCAGGAGAAAGTAAACCTGCAGCGCAACGCAGCTGCCGAGCAGACTGCCGAGCACCAGGCCGATACGCAGTTCTTTCCAGACGACCCGAAGAAATTGTCCGGGAGTCAGTTCGCCGAGCGACATGGCGCGGATGACCATGGTTGCGGCCTGTGATCCGGTGTTGCCGCCGGCGGCGACGACCATCGGCATATACAGTGACAGGATGTAGAAGTCTTTGATGACTTCCTCCGACTTGAGCAGGACCACGCCGGAAATGATGGCCAGGAAGGCCAGCACCAGCACCCAGCCGAAGCGCCGGCGGAAATGCTGGAATACGCCGGTGTTGAGATAGCTCAGCTCACCGCGATCACCACCGATGCCGGAAATCTTCTCAATATCTTCGGTCGATTCCTCCTCGATAATTTCGATGGCATCATCGTGAGTGATGACGCCGATCAGTTGATTCTTTTCGTTGATCACCGGCAGCGCGACCATGTCGTAGCGGGCGATCATCTGGGCAGCTTCCTCCTGGTCGGCGAGCGCCTGAATCGCGATCTGATCGCTGTCCATGATCTCCGCCAGCGGAGTGTCACGCGGCGAAAACGTGAGGTCGCGCAACAGCACTTTGCCGAGAATGCGATTCTGGCGGTCGACTACGAAAATGCGCGACAGGATTTCGGTTTCGTCGCGGATGTTTTTCAGATTCTCGATGGCTTCCCGGACGGTCAGGTCGGCGTCGAGTTTTGCGTAGGCGGTGGTCATTCGACCGCCGGCCGTGTGCTCGGGAAATTTCAGCAGATCGGCCAGCAGCACCCGCTTCGACAGCGGTAACATGGCCAGATAGCCCGGACGATCCTCGTCGGGAAGATCCTGCAGCAGGTCGACGAGCTCATCGTCAGCCATCGAGTCGAGAACCGCGAGCTGCTGGTCCGATGACAGGGTGTCGAGATGTTTCTCAACGTCGGGTGTCGGCAGGAACTCGACCAGGTCGTGGAAAAGCTCCTGCGGCAATTTGTCGAGCACCGTGGCGCGCTCGGCGTCGTCCAGCTGCTCAAGACAATCGGCTACGTCCGCGGGGTGAGCCTCGCGGAAGACATCGGCGATGCGTGCAGCTTCTCCGGATTCGATCGCATCGGCGATCTCCTCTTGTGGAGCAGCTGCTTGATTGTTGGTGGGCATCGTGGCTGCAATTTGCTAGGGCAGCCGCGAAACACAAGATCAATTCTTGGATCAGGCGAATCCTGACCGTGCCAAAAAAGTAACGCTCCCTCGATGAGGGAGCGCTGCCATTGCCCACGAGGGGCGGGATGAATCCAAAAACAACTTTCTCAAGCCACTGCCTGGGGCAGGTCGGCCAGTGCGACTTCGAGATGGACGTTGGAGTGGACGATGCCACCACGAGCGTTGTCGTTCTCGACACCGACGATGCCACTCAGACGATGGGTGTCGATCATGGTGAATGCCGGATAGAGGAAAGTCTCACCGTCGACGCGGGCGTTGCAGACACAATTGGCGCCGAACTTGAACAAAACGATCTCACAATCGACCGACTGTTTTGGAGCCAGCGGCGAACTTGAGAGATAGCCGATGACACCGCCACCGTTCATGACGTCGCAGACTTCGCCGGTGGCCGGATGCACCGAGATGGCGACACCGTGCTCACGGCTGTCATCGAGCAGGGCGAAGAACAATCGCTGGGAGATATGCTGATGCTCCAGAGAAAGCGTGAAAGTGATGCGGCTGTGTGAGTCTTCGACACAGCCCTGATCGAGGGTCTCTAAATCGAAATGATCGATCGAAGGGGGAGAGAAGTGTGGGATCATGATGTTTGAAGTGTTGTTTTGTTAGCCGGAGACGAAACGGGTGAAGCGGTTTTACCGGGTTTTACAAAGCCGGTGAGCTTTTATTCGTTTCGGTAGATACTGTAATTATTAAAAATATAAACACAATGGCAATGGAAATCTAGTGAAATTATGAAAATTTTAGAAAAATTGATAAAAAGCACTGCCAAAAAGAAAATTTTATGGTTTTCGGGGCCCGCCGTGCCGCCGGACCGGAGCGCGTGAGAGGAACTCAGGAAATAGGCTTGCGCCGCGCCGCGGTCGGGGTGAAAAGAGGGACATGAGCGAATTTCAAGACAGAGTGGCAGTGGTCACCGGCGCCGGTCGGGGCATTGGCAAAGAGATCGCCCGCCGTTTGGTGTTGGCGGGAGCAAAGGTTGCGGTGGTCAGCCGCACCGAGGCGAATTCCAATTCGGCTGCGGCGGAAATGAATGCCGAAGGACCGGGCACTGCCAAAGGCTACGCGGTCGACATCGCCGATTACGCGGCGGTGATCGAACTCGGCAAACAGATCACCGAAGATCTCGGGCCGGTCAGTATTTTGGTGAACAACGCCGGCGTGACACGCGACGGCCTGGCCCTGAGGATGAGCGAGGAGGACTGGGATACCGTGCTGAGTACCAATCTCAAAGGGGCGTTCAACGCGGTGAAGGCTTTTCAGCGCCAATTACTCAAGCAGCCGAACGCACGCATCATCAACATGGCGTCCGTTATCGGCTTGATGGGCAATGCCGGGCAAGCCAATTACGCGGCCAGCAAAGCCGGACTGATCGGCCTCACCAAAGCGTTGGCCAAGGAATTCGCCGGCCGGGCGGTGACCGTCAATGCCATCGCTCCCGGATTCATCCAAACAGATATGACCGATGAGCTCGACGAGAAAATGCAGGAGGCGATCAAAGCGCAGATCCCCCTGGCGTCATTCGGCACGGTCGAAGACATCGCGGCGGCAACTCTGTTTCTCGCCAGCGAAGGCGGACGTTACATCACCGGTCAGACGCTGGCTGTGGATGGCGGCATGGCAATGTGATTTTAGGAGATAGGAGATAGGAGATAGGAGATAGGAGATAGGAGATAGCTATGGCGGAGATCATTCACAGCGGGAATTTTGTCGAGGATGCAGTTGAGCGGATCGCTGCGGCGATTGCCAAGGTTCAGCAGACCGATCGGAGGTTCCGGCTCAGCCTTTGTGGTGGGGGTACCCCGAAGCCGATTTACGAGGCTTTGGCGAAGCGCAATGATATCGACTGGTCGCGGGTATTGGTGACGTTCGGTGATGAGCGATGCGTTGGCCCCGAGGATGAGGCGAGTAACTACCGGATGGCTCGTGAAGCACTGCTGAAGCCGGCCGAAGTGCCCGGTGAAAATGTGGTTCGCATTGAGGGCGAACGCGATCCCGAAGAGGCTGCGCGGGTGTGCGAAACCAGGCTTCGTGATCTGGCGACGGTGACCGGCGAGGCAATTTTCCGCCACGATCTGGTTTTGCTCGGCATGGGTGACGATGGCCACACGGCATCGCTGTTTCCGGAGACCAAAGCGCTTGAAGAGGCGGATCGGTGGGTGGTTTCCAACTACGTGCCCAAATTTGAGTCAACACGTGTAACCTTCACTTACCCTTTAATTCAGGCGGCTGAGGAGGTTTTGTTCCTGGTCAGCGGCGACGCTAAGCTACCTGTCGTCGGCGAGGCCGTGGTCGGCATCGGCAATCATCCGGCGGGTGCGGTGAAGCCGGAATCCGGCAAAGTGACCTGGCTGCTCGGCTGAATTTCGTCCACCGGTCCACGTTGTGACGGCCGCGGCTGCCACCGGCTGCCCGGGTAGCTGCGAGCGCAAGCGAGTGGCCCCTTGTCTTGGCGAGCGGCCCGTTGCGTTGGCAGCTTGTCGGGCGAGTGCAGACAGCTTATCCTCCGGCCATGAATTTGAGTCGGTCGATGTCAGTTTTGCTTGCAGCTCTGCTGGGCTCGCTGTTGGCCCCGCACAGCCATGCCGGGACGGCACTCGCCGGATCGCGACCGAACGTCGTGGTGATTCTATGCGACGACCTGGGTTACTCGGATATCGGCTGCTACGGCGGCGAAATTCGCACGCCGAATCTCGACGCGATGGCGGCGCAGGGGCTGCGCTTTACCCAGTTTTATAACAACGCTGTTTGTGTCACAACGCGGGCGTCGATGATTACCGGACTGTATCCGCGCCAGAAGAAGGGTGGGTTGCTGCGCACCAACATGGTGACGCTCGGCGACGCCATGCACGCATCCGGTTACCAGACTGGCTACATCGGTAAATGGCATCTCGGTGATACGGCACCGAGACGTCCCATCGATCGTGGCTTCGATCGCTACTACGGTCTGCTCAGCGGATGCTGCAATTTTTTCAATCCCGGTCAGCCGGATCCGGTTTTCTACAACGGTGGCAAGCTTCGTCCCTTCGCCGATGGCGAACTGGCGATCACTGATTTTCCTGAGGGCTACTATTCGACCGATGCCTTTACTGACCGTGCGGTCGAATGGATCGGTGACTTCGCCAACAACGATGAGCAGCCGTTTTTTCTGCATCTCTGCTACACCGCGCCGCATTTTCCGCTGCAGGCGCCTGCGGAGGATATCGCCCGCTACGCGGGAAAATTCGACGACGGCTATTTTGCCCTGCGCGAGCGACGAGTGAAAAAGATGGTCGAGGCGGGATTGATCGACCCCAACTGGGATTTGTCGCCGGTCGATCCCAGGCAGTCGGATTTTCGCTACGACTACGCGGTGACGCCGTGGGACGAAGTTGAAGATTTGCCGCGCGAGCGGCGGCGCATGGAAGTCTACGCGGCGATGGTCGATCGCATGGATCAGGGAATCGGTCGGGTCATGGCTGCACTGCAACAGGCCGGCGTCGACGAAAATACGGTGGTGATGTTTCTCAGCGACAATGGCGGCTGCGCCTCATGGCCAAAAAATGAAGCGGAATTCATGGCTTACAACCAGGGCAAGGTCCTCGGCGAAGTCGATACCTATGAATTCGTTGGTAAAGGCTGGGGATGGGCGCAGAACGCGCCGTTTCGTCGTCACAAAACGTGGACCTACGAAGGCGGAATCGCGACGCCGATGATTGTTCGCTGGCCGAAACGTGTCGCGGAGGGGGAGATCACCCACGGCGTCGGCCACGTGATCGATTTTATGCCGACGCTGTTGGAGTTGGCGGGCGGCGAGTATCCGGGAACGATTAATGGTGAGGCGACACCGGCGCTGGAAGGCAAAAGTTTTTTGCCGTTGCTGGAACAGAGCGACGGTGAAGCGGAAATCCACGATCAATTGGCCTGGGAGTTGTATGGCAATCGGGCGCTGCGCCAGGGAAAATGGAAACTGGTCTGGGGCGCCGGTCTGAAAAAATGGGAGCTCTACGATATGGATGCGGACCGCACCGAGACGCGCGATTTGGCATCGGTGCAGCCGGAGCGCGTTCGGGCGATGAGTGAGGCGTGGTATCAGTGGGCGGATGCGACCGAAGGGAAATACGAGAAGGGTGAGTAATTAGTGATTTTGTTGCGATGTCAGACGAGAAACCGAAAATCAGCGAGGAGAGGCAGCGGCCGCCGGGCGAACCGCGTTCCTGGGAAAGGCGCGAAGAACCGAGCGTAGCTTCGGAGAAGCGCTGGGCGGGAGTGGCCAGGGCGTTTGTCTACTCGGTGTGGATCACCTTGCTGGTGATCGCCATCGCATTTGCGGTTTTGTATGCCCGCCGGCAGGGCATGGGGCGGTGATTGCGGTGGACGAGCCGTGTGAAACTGGCGTCCCGCCAGTCCGATCTGGACGGGAGAACCAAGGCACCTAACCGCCGGGACGGCGGCATCCCCCTACCGGGCTACCGGCTCATCAACTGCGGCTTCGGCTTGCCGGAGATCCTGCCCACCGGGCGGGTGTTTTCGCCGGGGCGATCCCAGTCGCCGAGATCTTCGCGGGCGCGTTCGGCGTAACCGGTCAGGCGGGCGACGATGTCGGGGTGGTCGGCGGCCAGGTCTTTCGATTCGAGTGGGTCATCGGCGACGTTGAACAGGGCCAGCGTTGCCGGCTCGGGCCGTTTCCGGCTGAGGTTGCCAAACCGGTTTTGCAGCGGCAGGCGCAGTTTCCACTCTCCGGAGCGAACGCATTGCAACTGATCGAGGTAGTAGTAGAAAAACGCTTCGTGTGGCGATTGGGCATTTTCCCTGCCAGCCAGTAGCGGCCAGATGTCACGACCGTCGATGACGCGATCGGTCGGCACTTCAGCGCCGGCGAGCTTGGCGAAGGTCGGCAAAAAGTCGAAGGTCACGGCCAATTCGGTGCACTCTTTTCCGGCGGGAATTTTTCCCGGCCAGCGGGCGATGCAGGGGACGCGCTGGCCGCCTTCGCGAGTCGTGTAACCCCAACCTCCCATCGGCAGATTGACGCCCTGTAGCGGCTTGCGCTTCGGCGCACCGTTATCGGACATCCAGACCATCAGCGTGTTGCCATCGAGACCGAGACGCTTCAGCGCGGCGATGAGTTCTCCGGTCGACCAGTCGAGTTCTTCGACGCTGTCGCCCCAGTCGCCGTTGTTCGACTTGCCGCGAAAAGCGGGACTCGAGTAGGGCGTCGTGGTCGAGCCGGGCATGGCGTGCGGCAGGTAGATGAAAAACGGCTGATCGCGCTTTTGGCTATCGGTCATGAATTCGATGACACGTTCCGTGTAACGCTTGGTCAGGTAGTCGCGATCGACGGGTGCCTCGATGACTTTCTCGTCCTGCATCAGTGGCAGCTCGGGCCAATGCGGACGGTTCGGGCGCTTGTGCGCGTTGTCGGAGTAGGGGATGCCGAAGAACGAGTCGAAGCCCTGGCGGGTCGGCAAAAATACCGGTTGATCGCCGAGATGCCATTTGCCGATGATGGTCGTGGCGTAGCCTTTGGTCTTGAGCACCTCGGCGATGGTGATTTCGTCCGGGTGCAGACCGTTGGGCGACATCGGTCGCAGCACGGCACCGTCGGGATCGGGAAAGTCGAGGCCGACGCGACGCGGATAACAGCCCGTCATCAGGCTGGCACGCGAGGGCGTGCACACGCCGGCGGTGGCGTAGCAATGCGTGAGCTTGATGCCCTCCGCCGCCATCCGGTCGAGGTGCGGGGTCTGGTGCTTCGGCGACCCGAAGCAGCCGACGTCCCCGTAGCCGAGGTTATCGACGAAGACGAGGATGAAGTTGGGCGGGCGATCCGCGGCGCCGGTCTCAGCGTGCGCGGAATTGAGGGCAGAAACCAGAGACAGAGTGATCGCGGCTGCGATCACAGTCTGTCTAAAGCTCAGCGTGGCCATTCCGGGCAGTTGCGTCGACTCAGCTTTCGGCGGGCGTTTTGTGTTCGATCGGTTTTTTCTCGCGAAACAGCAGCGCAAACGCGATCAAGACCACGATCAGGTAGGCAACCGGCGCCATCCAGAACTGCTTCCACTCGGGGAAGGTGGCTTCTTCGCCGATGACTTTGGTGTAGTAGTAGCCGCACAGAACCTGCGAACTGATCAGGAAGGCAATGCCTTGGGTGAACACGGTGAGAAGACCCTGTGCCTGAGCGCGCACGTTTTCGTGAACGTGGCGGTCGACGTAGAGGTAGCCGGAGACGAACACGAAGTCGTAGGAAAAACCGTGCAGCAGCACGCCGAAGGTGGCCAGCCACAGCAGGCTGCCTTGCAGGACGGTGCCGTCGCTGAGACTGCCGGCGACTGCCGCGAACACAAAGTAGCGCACGACCCAACAAAGGATGCCGACGACCATGGTCCATTTGATGCCGAACTTTTTCAGGAAAATCGGCAGGACAAAGAACAGCACCGGCAGTTCAGCCACCTGTCCCCAGGTGAGGAAGGCGGTGGTTTTCTCCATGCCTGCCTGACCGAGGAAGGCACCGAGGTTCACCCAGTAGGGCATGAAGGCGCAGCACACCAGCAGGCTGGTGATCATGAACACGGCGAAGGAAAACTTCTTGAAGTAGGGAAGCGTTCCGGTGCCGACGAGATCGCCGAAGGAAACTTTCTGGCCGCGTGCCGGTGGCGGAGTTTTGGGAAGAAAGAACGAGTAAATACCAATGACGAAAGCGGCGACCGCGGCGACGTAGCACTGGTTGACGGAGGTGTCGTAATTGAACACGAAACTGATGGCGAGTCCGGCGATGATCCAGCCGAGGGTGGCGAAAATTCGCACCCGCGGGTAATCGCGTTCGGCATCGGAGAGATGCTTGAGGCAGATGGTGTTCGACAAACCGAGAGTCGGCATGAAGCACAGCGCATGAGCGAGCAGCAGACTGATGAAAATCGTCGGATTCTCGGGATCGGCGAAGCTCGGAGCGGCAGCAATGAAGATGCCGCCGATGATCATGAGTAGTCCCTGCAGCTTTTCCGCATTCATGAAGCGGTCAGCGAAGATGCCGATGAAAAATGGCGTCACGATGGCGGCGATCGGCGTGCACGAGTAGGCGTCGCCGATGGCCTTTCCGGAGAATCCGGCTTCAAACATGAAGCGACCCAATCCGGCGAACCACGAACCCCAGGTGAAGAACAGGAAGAACATCATCACGCTGAGCGTGGTGAACAGGGGCAACGGTGAGCGTTGAGTGGATGAAGACATGGGAAAATCGGTGGTTGGAAGCAAGAAGCGTGCAGTTTATGACAGCAAATTGACGGGACTGGCAAGTCTTGTTCGGGAGGTGAGTACGCGGATGTGCGCTAGATGATTAAATAGATAAATAAAAAAGGACGAACCGGGTATCGCACCGGTTCGTCCTCAGCTCGTCGACGCGGCCACTCGCTGACGCTCGCAGCCAGCTGGAGCAGGTTACGGGCAGGCGACGGCGGTTTGCTTCGACGAACCGAGCCCTTCGATGCCGAGTTCGACGACGTCGCCGGGTTTCAGCCAGGGTTGTGGAGTCATGCCCATGGCGACGCCGGCGGGGGTGCCGGTCGAGATGATATCGCCGGGCAGCAGGGTCATGAACTGACTGAGGTAGCTGATGATGTGCGGGATGTTGAAAATCAGGTTGGCGCTGGTGCCGTCCTGCATGGTTTCGCCGTTCACTTTCAGCCACATTTTGACGTTGTTGATGTCGTCGATCTCATCGGGAGTGGCGATGAACGGCCCGACCGGGGCGAAGCTGTCGCAGCTCTTGCCTTTGACCCACTGGCCACCGCGTTCGAGCTGGAAGGCGCGTTCGCTGTAGTCGTTGTGCAACACGTAACCGGCGATGTGCGACTCGGCATCGGCTTCGTCGACGTAGCTGGCTTTTTTGCCGATGACCACGGCGAGTTCGACTTCCCAGTCGGTTTTCTCTGAGCCACGCGGGATCACCAGATCGTCGTTCGGGCCGACCAGGGCGCTGGTGGCTTTGAAGAAAATGATCGGCTCACTCGGCGGAGTGGCGCCGGTTTCTTCGGCGTGGTCTTTAAAGTTCAGACCGATGCAGATGATCTTCGACGGGCGGGCGAGTGGCGCTGCGAGACGGGTGTCCGCGGCGAGTTTCGGTGCGGTGTCGGCATTGGCGGCGGCCCATTCGCCGAGCCTGGTGAGGTTGGCGGGATCGGCGAAGAAATTTTCATCGAAGTCCTGTCCGAAGCCGGAGGCGTCGATGCGGGTTTCGTCCTGGTCGTTGAGTTGCAGTCCGGGTTTTTCTTGTCCGGGTTGGCCGTGGCGAATGAGTTTCATAGTTTTTAGTAGGTAAAAGTTAGGAGATGGGTATTAGAAGATTTACAGCGAGACACCGCGTTTCCAGGGGAGGAAATCGTCCTGGCCGAGTTGCTGGGCTTTGGTTTGGGATTCGCCGGAAGCGGTTTGGATGGCGAGTTCAAACAGCTCGTTGCCGAGGCTTTCAGGGGTGGCTTCACCGCGGATGATGGCGCCGGTGTCGAAATCGATGATGTCACTCATGCGGGTGGCGAGTTCGGTGTTGGTGGCGACTTTGAGGACCGGGCAGACGGGGTTGCCGGTCGGCGTGCCGAGGCCGGTGGAAAAGAACATGACGTTGGCGCGGGCGCCGGCCATGGCAGTGGTCGACTCAACGTCGCCGCCGGGGGTGCAGAGCAGATTGAGGCCGGGCTTGCTGACCCATTCGGGGTAGTCGAGCACGTCGGTGACAGGGGAGGTGCCGCCTTTTTTGGCTGCGCCGGCAGACTTGATGGCATCGGTGATCAGGCCGTCGCGGACGTTGCCGGGGCTGGGGTTTTGATCAAAGCCTGAGCCCACGGCTTCGGCGCGGGCGGCGTAGGTGCGCATCAGTTGGCTGTAGCGG
The DNA here is from genome assembly GCA_965367965.1 of uncultured bacterium. Classification (GTDB taxonomy): domain Bacteria; phylum Verrucomicrobiota; class Verrucomicrobiia; order Verrucomicrobiales; family DEV007; genus JBBKXR01. The sequence goes on from CBDULB010000019.1 coordinate 28,137, forward strand.
TCGGCGGTGGAATCGTCGACGCAGCGGTTGACGAGCTCCTGCTCGACGCCGCACAGTTCGGGAAACTCGGACAGGATGACGCTGCCGCCGAGCGCGGTCAGCAGATCGGAGACGCGGCCGATGGTCGGGTTGGCGGAGATGCCGGAAAAGCCGTCGGAGCCGCCGCACTCGACACCAAGCACGAGTTTGGAAAGTGGCGCGGGTTGGCGTTCGAGCCGGTTGGCTTCGGCGATGCCGACGAAGGTTTCGCGCAGCGCGGCCTCGAGCATGGCGCGTTCGCTCGGCCATTTCTGTTGTTCGAAAACGAGCAGCGGCTTGTCGCAACCGGACGCCGGGGAGCGGCGGGCGATTTCCTCCTCGAGGATTTCGGTTTGGGCGTTCTGGCAGCCGAGGCTGAGTACTGTGGCGCCGGCGACGTTGGGATGAGTGATGTAACCGGCGAGCAGTCCGCACAGGGTGCGCGCGTCGTCTTTGGTGCCGCCGCAGCCCATGCTGTGTTGCAGAAATTTGACGCCGTCGATGTTCGGGAAAAGGCGACGCGAGCGCGGATCGATGTCAGCGGCGGCGTCGAGCGAGGTGGTGAGAATTTTTTCCCGGTCGGCGCCCTCGCGTTGCAGCTTGGCGAGCTCGCCGGCAAACGCCTGGTAGTGGGTCGACTGCTCGTAGCCGAGCGCTTTGTCGAGCGCCTCACGCATCATGGCGAGGTTGCGGTTTTCACAAAACACCAGCGGCACGACCAGCCAGTAATTGGCGGTGCCGACCTGACCGTCCGCGCGGTGATAGCCGGAAAAGGTGCGCTCCTGCCAGGCGCTGACATCGGGTGCCTGCCAGCTGTAGGGGGGGCGTTCTGCGGTGGAGAAGCTGTCGGAGGAATGCGCGAGATTGGCGGTGGTGATGAGTCCTCCGCTGGCGACCGGTGCGTTGAACTTTCCGACCGTGACGCCATACATGACCGCGGTGTCGCCGATGGCAAAGTCGCGCAGCGCGAATTTCTGTTTGGCGGGAATGGCTTCGCTGATGGTGACATCGCCGACTGCTGTGCCGGCGGAGAGATCGGCGAGGGCTACCGCCAGATTGTCAGCCGGATCGAGTTGCAGGGTGGAGTTCATCAGGATATGCGAAAAGGAAACAAGGGTGGACAACGATGCGGCAAGATTCAACAGGGAATCGCTGGCAGTTGCTGCGGACTTACGGTAGAAAATGGACCGATGAGCAACTGCGAACTTTTTGATCTGAGTGGAAAAATCGCGCTGGTAACCGGCGGTAACAAGGGGCTGGGCAAGGCGATGGCGCGCGGGCTGGCCGAGTGCGGGGCCGACGTGATGATCGCAGCGCGGTCCGAAGGCGAACTCAAATCGGCGGTCGAAGAAATCGCGGCGGGGCTGGATGTTCGCGTCGAGTGGATGGTGGTCGATATGCTCGATCGAGGGGCTGTCGATGCTCTGGCAAAAGAGACGCTGGAGCGATTCGGCAAGGTCGATATCTTGATCAACAACGCCGGATCGAATCATCCGCAGCCGATCGACGAAATCGAGGACGAGGCCTGGGATCGTATCACTGAACTGAATCTGACCACCCACATGCGTCTGACGCGCGCGCTGGTGCCGCAGATGAAGGAACGCCGATGGGGGCGTATCATCCACATTTCTTCGGTGCTCGGAGTAGGGTCAAAGCCGGGCCGCAACGTCTATTCGGCGACCAAGGCGGGACTGATCGGCATGGCCAAGGCGAGTGCTCTGGATCTCGGGCCACACGGCATCACGGTGAACTGCATCGCACCGGGGCCGATTTTGACGGACCTGCCGATGAGTTTGCTGAACGAACAGGAAAAGAAAGAGTTTTCCGATCGCACCGCGGTCAAGCGTTGGGGCGAGCCACGCGAGTTGGCGGGACCGGCGATTTTTTTATCGAGTGATGCCTCAAGCTACGTGACAGGTGAGGTGCTGCTGGTCGACGGCGGCGCCTTTGCGCGGGCGCTGTGAACTTGATTGCGTGGTTTTTTCGATGGAACTTTTCAGATCTGAGGCTACAACTGTCAGCGTTATGATGATTCTTATTGGACTTGGGATTGCCGCAGGTTTTCTTCTGCTCGGCGCACTGGCGTTCGCCTTTTTGGTGAAAAACTGAGGCGCCGCGCCGGTAAACGTCGCCCATGCCTTCGCTGACGAAGTCGGTGCCGGATGCGTCAGTGACGAAATGATCACACAAACCGACGCGAAAAGTCGGTGGCGGGGTTTAATACTCCGCAGTGCAAACCCGCGGACGGACCTCCTCTATTGTTGATTGGTTTCGATCGCGTTATCATCTTTATTCTACGAGCATGGCAAACGACAGTGAACACATTCTAGGCAGCTTCGAGCAGGCGCTGCGTGATTCGAAAAAAGCCGTGCTTACCATGGCCAGCGTGGCTCAACAGAACCTCGAAAATGCCATCCGCGGCGTGCTCGAGCGCAATACAGAGTTGTGCAATGAGGCCATCGCCGATGACGACGAGGTGAACAATTTCGAACGCCTCATCGACAAGGAGGGGATTGAGATTTTACTGCGCTTCAATCCGGTGGCCAGCGATTTACGTCAGGTGCTGGCGACGATGAAGATCGCCAACAACCTCGAGCGCATTTCGGATCAGGCGGAGAACATCGCCCGGCGAGGCAAGAAGATTATCAAGCAGGCCGAAGTCGCCGAGACGCGGGTGATTGAGCCGCTTTATGAGGCGGCGAGCAGTTTGCTCGAGGATAGCATGCGCGCTTTTTCCGAGGGCGACATGGCGCTTGGACTGAGTGTTCACGATCGTGATCAAGCTCTCGACAAGGCGCACGCCCGGCAGATCAAGGAGCTGACCAAGGCGATCGAGCGGGATCAGGAAAACCTCAAGGTCTACCTCAACCTGATTTTCATCGGACGCTGCATTGAGCGCGTCGGTGATCACGCCGTCAATATCGCCGAAGACGCGGTGTTTGTGGAAAGCGCGACTGACATCCGCCACGTCGGCCCCGAAGCGCTCTCCGAGGAGACGCTCGCGGAAATCAAAGGTGGGTAGTGTCGGACGGGCGTCACCCGGCTGAAACGCCGATGCTCGATCCGGTGCCTGCGGGCACACAAGCCCATTGATTTAAATGGTCGCCCTATCGGTCTGGTAGGCTGTCGACAGGCTGCGTTTCGAGGCGTACTCCGGTTGACGCTGGGGTTCGACGATTGATACGTCAGGTCCAGTGCCTTGCCTGCTGCCGGTGACCATTCGGCACGCAGCGTCTCGGATTTTTACCGATCGATCGTAATTTCTCCTGATATAGGAGTTGGCCGGTCAAAGCCCGGGTGATGCCGGGCATCACTCCGGTGACACGCTGGCAACTGCGACGGTGGGCGCAGGCAGTTCGATTTTAAAAGTCGTGTGTTGGCCGGGTTGGCTCTCGACAGCGATGGTGCCGTGGTGCGCTTCAATGGCGCGCTTGACGATCGAAAGGCCCAGTCCCGTGCCCTTGCGTGCCTGACTGTGATGTTTGTCGACACGGTAAAAGCGTTTGAATATCAAGGGTAGATCGGCAGCGGGGATGCCTACGCCGTCATCGATGATGTCGATCGTGCGCCGGGAGCCATTTTGGCCGACGACGACTCGAATGCGGACCGGTCGATCGGAGTTCTGTTTGAGCGCATTTTCGACAAGGTTGAAAAAGATCTGGTTCCAGTAAAATCGATCGCCGTGAAACGGACGGTAAGCTTCCGGTAACTCAACCTCGACCTGCGCCTTCTGGCGGGTGATGATGGGTTGCAGCTGTTCGATGGTGTGCAGGATGCAGTCGGCAAGATCAAAATCCTCCTCGTTGAGCAGGCTCTCAGTGCTCTCCAGGCGCGAGATGGTGAGCATGTCGTCAACGGTGCGCATGATGCGGTCCGTGTGAGTGTTCATCGTCTTGACCGCTCGTTGCAGCAGCGCGGCATCGGGTGCTGAATCGTCGTCGAGCATTTCAAGGTAACCGTGAATGATCGACAAGGGGGTGCGCAGTTCGTGTGAAGCGTTCGCAACAAAATCCTGTCGAATCTGCTCGGTTTCCAGTCGCTCGGTGATGTCGCGCAGCATGAGGCAGGCGCCGCCGACCTCACTGATGCCTTCCAGAGGTGTGGCTTCCACTAAGAATGTGTGCTCGGTTCTGGCTCGATCGGGTTGGGACCCGGTGATCGATTTGCGCTGAATGTGTTCCTGAGTTCTGCCACCGACTTCGAGCGACAATGAGACGGTATCGACGATGCGGTGATCGCGACACACCTCGATGAGGGAGCGGCCGCTGTGCGGCGTGCCGATGCCGAACAGCGCTTCCGCAGCCCGATTGGAAAAACGGATCTCGAGATTCTCGTCGAGCACGAACAGGGCATCCTCGGTGTGGTTGAGCAACGCTTCGAGAAAGCGCTGCAGGTCGGCGTGCGATTCTGCTTTCAGGTTGGCCTCTGCGGCGGTGTCGAGTGCAATGCCGACGAGTGCCCGCAGTTCGGCAGGTGCATTGCTGAGGCCGAGCCCGGTCTTGGTAACGGGTTGATCTGAGCGCAGAGATTCGGCGGTGCGGTGCATGATCCCGCGCAGGCGCCGTTCACGCCAGTAAAGCCAGATGCAAAGTCCAGCCGCCAGGATCAGGATAAAGTTCTGCAAGGGGAACGCGAGTTCAGTCTACGTTGTCGCTCAAGGTGAAGCGATAACCCACGCCGCGAACGGTTTCAATGGCGTTGCCGTGCGACTCAAGTTTTTCGCGTAACCGTTTAACGTGGGTGTCGAGCGTGCGCGTCTGAACCTGATCGCTGTAGCCCCACACGCGTTGCAATAACTCAGCGCGCTCGACGGTGACGCCGGTGGCATCGATCAGCAGCAGTAACAACTTGAACTCAGTTGCCGTCAGGTCGACCTCGCGATCTTCGACGTGCAGCTTGAGATGGCTCTTATCGACGCGAAACGGGCCAATCGAAACGATATCCGAATTCGAAGATTCAGGGCGGGCAGCGCGGCGCAGCAGTCCTTTCGTGCGCAGCACCAGTTCGCGTGGGCTGAATGGCTTCGGCATGTAGTCGTCCGCCCCCAACGAAAGACCGGAGATACGATCTTCCAGGCCTCCTTTGGCGGTCAGCATCAGCACCGGCATGCGTGACGTGCGATTGTCCTTCTGCAGCTCGCTGAAAACGGTGAAGCCATCCATCTCCGGCAGCATCAGATCGAGAATAATCGCGTCGGGCTCATTTTTTTTGGCTATTTGTAATGCCTCCAGACCCGTGGCAGCCTCGAGAATCTCGTAGCCTTCGCGCTTCAAATTCATCGCGATCAAGTCGCGGATATCCTCCTCGTCATCTACAATTAAAACCGTCGGCATAATAAAGGGTTAGGGGATTCTACAACGTTGATCAAATAGATGGCGAGCGATCAGAATCGCGCCCATCAGTGAGTTGTCGCTCAGTTACGCTTGAGGGACGATTCCCGAAAGCAGGTGTCGGTGACGTTTTTGTCACCCCGACTGGACCATTTACTTCCCCCGACTGGGCCATTTACTTCGAGGGCGAACAGTGGAAAGGTTCCCGTTGTCGCTGCATTTGATGAAATCTTTATTAGAGAACGTCCGTCCCGGGAAAATTCACATCATTATCAATCCAGCTCCGTCGCGCCGATTGCCGTTGCTGGCGGTATTGAATACGCATTTTCGACGTGCCGGCATCCAGTGGGACGTATCGATCACTCACGGCATCGGGGACGGCGCAGGTCTGGCCAGGGCGGCTTGTGAAGGCGGAGCGGAAGTCATTGGTGTGTATGGCGGCGACGGCACGGTGATCGAAGTGGCCAGTGCCCTCGTCGGCAGCGAAACACCGTTGATGATTCTACCGGGAGGCACTGGCAACCTCGTTGCGGCCGAACTCGGCATCAGTCGAAACATCGACCGCGCCTGTGGAAAGATCTGCGGCGACACATTCATGACCCGTGATGTCGATGTCGGTCGGCTGAACGACAAGTTTTTCCTGCTTCGTGCCGGCTGCGGGATCGAATCGGGCGTCGTTCAGGATGCCACCCGTGACCTCAAGGATCAGTTCGGAAAATGGGCGTACGTGTTCGCCGCGATCAAGCGACTCCAGGAACAACCGGTCGCGGACTACACCATCCGGCTCGATGATCGCGAGACTTTCCGCGGTGAAGGGGTCGCCTGTGGGGTAGCCAATGCCGGACGGGTTGGTGTCGGCAAGCTGGCGTTGTCGCCGACCGTCGATATGGAAGATGGCAAGCTCGACGTATTCTTCCTGAAAAAAGCCAACATCGAAGGTATTTTTAAACTCGCCAGTCGCATGGTCGGCATCGATGAACCCGACCGGGTCGACGAGATCCCGGGACTCGACGCGTCGAAGTTGGTCAACTACTGGCAGGTTAAAAAGGTGGAGATTCAGACCGATCCGGAACTGGAAGTGCAGGTCGACGGCGACGTGACGACTAAGACTCCGATTAACGTCGAAGTGGTGCCGAGAGGTTTGCGGGTCGTGGTCTGATCAACGCGCGTCGATTGCTGCCTCCGGCGCACGCCGCTCCATTCGATTGGTGAAAATCAGCGCGCCGATGATCAAACCGCCGCCGATGAAAATGCCCAGCCCGGGCTTTTCCCCGGGAATCAACAAGGTCGACAACGCCATGCCCGAGAGCGGTATCAGGAAGCGGTAACCGGCCAGCAAATTGGCGGAAAACTGTCTCGCCAGCCAGTTCCACAGCGCGAAGGCAGCCGCCGATACGAAGGCAAGGTACAAGGTCAGCCAGAGCATGTCCGGCGCGAGCATGCGGCCCATTTCCGGCCATGCGGTCGATCCACAGACGACTAATAAAACGCCACCCGCCGCCAGTGAACACGAGGTCGCGGTGCGTGTGTCGATGCTGTGCTTGAGCCGGGTGTGAAAGATGATGCCCAGCGCTCCGCACAAAGCTGCCGTTAGAAAACACAGACCACCCAATAGTGGCGAACCGCTACCCGCGCCCGGGCGGAGCACCGCGACCGTTGCGCCGATGGCACCGGCGATCAGCGCCAGCCAGTGATGTCGACGCGGTGCCGGTGAACCGAGCATCGGTGGAGCCAGCAACATCCACCAGAAGCTGCCCGCTGAGATCAACAGCGCGCCGAGTACTCCGCTCGACAAGGCCAGGCCGGCATAGAACAGCAGATACTGACCGAAGGTCTGGGTCAGTGCGACCGCGATCATCGGCCAGCGCTCTGCGTTTTTTACGCGGCTGAAATAGCCGCGCCATCCGGCGACCGGAACCAGCATCAGCCCGGCGAGGCAGAAACGGATACCGGCAACCAGCAGGCGGGCGTCCCACGACTGACTCTCGGGCCAGATCCGGTACATGGTCTTGATCGCCGGAAAGGCGCTGCCCCACAGCAGGGCGCAGATCAGCACACAGGGTATCAGGAATTTTTGCGACGATGGCATTGAGAAAAAAGGAAGGGCGCGGGGGAGGCCGGTTTTACGCATTGCGGTAAGCGCAGGTAGCGCCCATCATGCTGACACCGTTATGAGCATCACACTAGGTATCGTCACAGGATTTGCACTTTGGTTTCTCATTCGTTGCGTGCTGACCGGATTTTACACCGTCGAACAGAACGAGCGAGCGGTGATCACCAGTTTCGGCCGGGCCCAGCGACTCGAAAACCGGACCACGCTGGAGCATCCGATGGCGGAGCATCTCTCCGAAGATCATAAGTCGCGCTATGAATACCCGCAGGTTCGCGTCGTCCAGCCGGGTGGACCGTATATCAAGATGCCCTGGCAGAAAGTTCACAAGGTGAATGTCGCCATCGATACCGCCAGCGTTGCCTGGGACCCCGAAGACCCTAGTGCCAATGCGCGCGGTGCCGTACTCGAAGCGGTCACCAAAGATCAGCTCAACATCAACATCAGCGGACAGCTGCGCTACCGCGTCGCCGAGCAGAACCTGTATGCCTTTCTGTTCGGAGTGCGCAATCCGATCGCCCACGTCATGGGCTATTTCGTATCGATTCTGCGCGAGCGTATCGCCAATTTTACGGCACCCAGAGCCGCCGTCGATCCGGCGGCCACTGCCGGGGACGGGGCCACGGGTGCGATTCCCGAGATCAGCGAAATTGTCGGTGGCGAGCTCTCTGAGATCGAAGGCATTTCGATCAACGATTTGCGCAAGAACCTGACCGAGCTGAATCAGCAGATGGATCACGAGTGCCTGTCATCGGCAGCGCGCTACGGCATCGTGCTCGATACCTCGCTGATCACCGGCATCGATCCGCCACAGGAAATCGAAGCCGCACTGGCAGCGATCAATACCGCTCACAATGAAGTCTCTGCAGACATCAGTATCGCTCAGGCCGAAGCCGATCAGAAAATCGAACAGTCGAAGCGAGCGGTCGAAATTCAGACGATGCGGGTGCAGGCCGAAGTCGAGCCGCTGCAGAAAGTCGCCGACGAACTGGTCGGTCTGAAAGCCAACGGCGGACCCGCGGCTCTGGCTTCGTATTTGCGCAATGTTCGCCTGCAACTTTTCCGGCGGGCCAGGCGTGTTATCCGTGGTGCAGGAGCGAGCTGAACGGAAGCAGAACGCAAAAACGCACGATTAACTTTCTCCCGATTTTCCTATGATATTCATCACTGCAACGGCCGTCACCTTTCTGGGGCTGTTTATTCTGGTTCCCGTTATTCTCGGCCTGTCGAAGTTCCTGGGCCTATTCACCACTGTCGACGAATGCCGCTGCAAGGTGTTTGTGTTGTTCGGCAAAGTCATCGGCGTCATCGACGAACCGGGCCTGCATTTTCTGGTCACCAAGATCGGCCCGAAGGTGCTGCTGACGCGTTTTTTCGGTAAGGTCCACACCCTCGATCTGCGCCTCGATCAGCGCTACCTGCGCAGCCGCCAGGTGAACACCGAAGAGGGGACGCCGATGGGCATCGGTGTCTGGTATGAAATGAAAGTCAGCAATCCAGTGGCTTATCTTTTCGAGAATACCGACCCGGAGGGCTCACTGCGCGCCAACGTCACCAACACCACGGTGCGCTGTCTGAGCAACATGGCGCTCGATCACATGCTGGTCGACCGCCACATGATGAGTCGCGAGGTCCGGCTCGAAGTCTCGCCGAAATCCGAAAACTGGGGGTATTCGCTTGGCTCGGTCTACATTCGAAAGGTTCACTTTCGCGATCAGCACATGATCCAGCAAATCGAGCAGAAAGTCGTCAATCGTCTGACCCAGGTGACCTCGGCAATTCGTCAGGCGGGAGAAAACCAGGTCGATGTCATCACCAGTCGCGCCGAGCGCGAGGCGGCGGTCGAGTTTGCCAAAGCGCACGCCGTCCGTCCCCGTCTGGTAGGGCAGGCGCTGTCCGAAATCGGCAAAGACGACGATGTCGTGCGCGTGCTCTTCGACGTGCTCGAAACCAACGAAATGCTCAACGGCGAAGCTGAGATTACCCTGGTGCCGAGTGACAGTGGCGACAGCGTGCTCAACGATTTGCTCGCAGCGGAGAAGCCGTAGCGGGAGGCTTGGCTTAAATTCATGAGTTTTTGAACCGCCTTGAACAGCCTTGAACTGGCGACCGCGATGCGCGACCCTGTTTGAGCGCTCCTCACAATCCCCGCGAATCCCCATGAAAGAACTTATCAGGAAAATCAGCGCTGCTTGTGCAGCGGGGCTGGGGCTGTTGGCTCTGAATACCGGTCATGCGCAATCGCCCACACCGGCCACTTCACCGGCACAGCCGCCCGCCACCGCCGCTGCAACCGAAACTGAAGCGGAGCAGATCACGGACTTTGTCCGCTTCGTCGAAAAAGCCGACAGCGGCGAGGCAATCGATAAACTTCAGACCGTGGTGCGCAGCTACCGTCGTGGTGCCACTCAGGTCGATCTGGTCGCGGTGATTCATATCGCCGATCCCGAATACTACGACACCATGAACGAGCAGCTCGATGGCTACGACGTCGTGCTCTACGAAATGGTCGGTGGGCCGTTTGAAAAGCGCCAGCTAAACTCGGCCGAGGCCGATCCGTCGATGGCCGGTATCAAGGTCCTCCACAATTTGATGCAGAACATGCTCGCGCTGGAGTATCAAACCGAAGGGATCGACTACGACAAAGCTCACTTTGTCCACGCCGATGCCGACTGGGACGAATACAGCGAACTGATGACCACGCGCAATCAGAGCATGGCGACGCTGTTTCAGCGGGCGATGGCCATCTCGATGAGCGGTAAAACCGTTCCCGGAATTCCCAGTAGTAACGAAGACAATACGGCGCTGCTCGGCGGTTTGTTGCAGGCCGTCACGTCGGGCGATTCGAACAGTTTAAAACGCATTGTCGCACCACTGCTCAGCGAGGCGGAAACTTTCATCAGCATGATCGAGGGGGAAGGCGACGATGGCACGGTCATCATCAGCGAGCGCAACAAGATCGTGATGCGCAGTATCGGTGAACAGATGCAGGCCGGAAAGCAATCGATCGGGGTGTTTTACGGTGCCGGGCACATGCCCGACCTCGAGGCGCGTCTTGTCGAGAAAGGTTTTCAGCCGGTGGGCTTCAAGTGGTATGACGCCTGGCAGATTGGTGAGTCATCGAATGGTGCCATCAGCAACGGCGTGAAGGGCGACGGCTCGGCAGGTGTGGCTCCATCCAACGGCGATGCAGCGATGGTCAATGCACTCGGATTTTTCGGGAAATTGCTTCAGGATGAGGAGTTGATGGAATCCGTGGTCAACGGAGTTCGGCGCATCGCTGAGTCGGCGCAGGAAGCCGGGGACGTTGCAGGAGAAAATTGATTTTCGCCGTGGCTTGTCTTTATTGACGCTGGACCGGGGGAAAAATCGCGACGATGGATCCATCCCGTCAGATTTTCCCTGAGTATTCCTATTCCCCATTCCTATGAGTCAGCCTCTTACCGACGAACAAACTGCCGCCGTCCGCTCGTGGGCGGATGACGGAGCCGATCTCCCCATGATCCAAAAGCGCCTTGGTGACGAATTTGAAGTTCACCTGACCTTCATGGACACTCGCTTCCTGATCGCCGATCTCGGCATCGAACTGAAAGCAGAGGAAGAAGATGAGGAGGAGGAAGAGGCCGCAGCAGAGCCGGCGGTCGAAGAAGCCGTTGCCGATGCGGCCCCCGAAGCCGAAGTTTACACCGATCAATCTGAAAATCCGCAGGACGAGGCGTCCGGGGCTGATGCGCCGGCGGAAGGTGAAGTTGATCCCGCCGCTGCGCCGATGGAAAAGGTCACGGTGACCATTTCTGAGCTGCAGCGACCCGGCATGATGGCCAGCGGAAATGTCACTTTTGCCAACGGTCAGGTTGCCGAGTGGTATCTCGATCAGATGGGGCAACTCGGCATGAATCCGACCGACCCCGGGTTCCGCCCATCGCCGCAGCAGATGCTCGCCTTCCAGCAGGAATTGCAACGCGTCGCGCAGCAGAAGGGGATGGCTTAAGCGGCGATCGTTTCGCCGGGCGGTTCGTGAGCGGAAGCAAGAAGTGCCACCGCTTCTGTCCGCCACAAGCCGGGCATTGCCGCGTCAAGGGCTTGACGGACTGCGTCTAGCCCGAAGCCCCTACGCGGTAACCGGCTCCACGTCGCCGGCGGTATGATCGTCGACTTTGGAAGGCTCTTTGTCGTCGACATACAGATTCTTAATGTCTTCGAGAATCAAGTAGTTGATCGGCACCAGCAGCAGGGTGATGCAGGTGGCAAACAGGATGCCGTAGCCGAGAGATATCGCCATCGGAATCAGGAATTGGGCCTGAGTGCTTTTCAGGGCGAGCAGCGGCATCAGGCCGGCGAAGGTGGTGAATGAGGTCAGTACGATGGCGCGAAATCTGGCGCCGCCGGCAGTGCGCACCGCGGTCAGGGCATCGATGCCTTCACGGCGCTGGCGATTGATGTAGTCGACCAGCACCAGGCTGTCATTTACGACGATACCGGCGAGGGCGATCATGCCGGAAATACTCATCGCGCTGATCGGAATGGTTCCCGTCAGTTCGAACCAGCCGGAGGGGCCCATCGACCACCATTCGGAAAGGCCCATCCGTCGCCAGCCTTCAAAAATGTGACCGAGCACCGCGCCGACGAAGCCGAAGGGAATGACCGACATGACGATTAACGGCTGCACATAGGACCGGAAAGGAATCGCCAGCATAGCGTAGACGGCGAGCAGCAGCAGCACCATGCCGATCATCTTGGTGCGGTTGTTTTCGCGTTCGTCGCGGGCTTCACCCTCAAAGCTCCAGCGCACGCCGGGATAGTCGAGCAACAGGGTGTCGAGATAGCTGCCGATTTTGGCGCGCAAGGTCGGCAGGTCGACTTTGGTCTTGTCGGCATCGGCGGTGATGTTGACCACCCGATTGCGATCGATGCGTTGGATGCGCGGAAAGCTCTCGCCAATTTTCGCTTCGGCGACGGTAGTAAACGGAACCTCGGCACCGTCGCGAGTGCGGATCATCATCGATTCGAGGCTTTCCAGTGAGCGGCGGTGTGCTTCGGGGTAGCGCAGCATGACGCGCAGGTCGTCGCGCCCGCGTTGCAGGCGTTGCACTTCTTCACCGTAGAAAGCCTGTCGCACCTGGCCGGCGAGTTCGGCCATGGACAGGTCGAACTGTTCCGCTTCGGGGCGGATGCTCAGTTGGATTTCCTCGCGTGTGTCATCGAGGCTGTCGCCGATGTCGAACAACTCGGCATAGGTGGCCAGGTGGTCACGGATCTTTGCGACCGCCGGCTTGATCTGCTCGATATTCTGAGCCGCGAGCTGGATGTCGACGGGCTCGCCGCCGCGACCGATTTCCGCCCGGAAGTAAAGTTCCTTGGCGCCGACGATCGGGCCGATGCGTTCGCGCCATTCAGCAGCAAGTTCGCGGCTGTCGATCTGGATCGACCGGTGTTCGGGTTCGACCACGTAAAAGGTTACCTCGCCCTTGTGTGGCTCGCCACGGGAGCCGCTGCGCCGTGACGACGACACACCCTGACCGCCGATGCCGGTCATGATTTCCTGAATGATCGATTCGCCGTTCTCGTCGGTATATTTTTCCTGCATCTCGCGCACGATTCGTTCCATGCGGTTGATGTGTTGTTCGGTCACCTCAAAAGGCGTGCCTTCCTGCATTGTCAGGCGTGCACTGGCCCGTTCACTGGCGACGCGGGGGAACATGATGCGCGGCACTTTGCCACTGAAATAGAAGCCGCCGAGGATCAGAAAGCCTCCGACGAAAACAGACAGCACCAGGTAGCGATTTTTCAGAGCCTTGTGCAGCCCCGGTCGGTAAATTTTATCGACAAACACTTCGAGGCCACGGGCGACAGCAATTTGAAAACGTCCGAAACTGGCATCGTAAAAACGTCCGACGGCGGCGCGCAGGGCGGTCGGGGTGAAGATCCGAAAGATTAAGTCGAGTCGCTCGCGCAGCGAGTGGGTCAGGTGCGAAGGCAGGATCAGTTTGCTCTCAATCAGCGAGAACGCCAGCACGCTCATGACGATGATGGCGATCTGTTTATCGGACGTCTTGTGATAGCCACTGCCGAACAATTGCGGCATAAATGCCACCATGGTAGTCAGGACACCGAAGATCACCGGCATGGCGACCTCGCGCGCGCCTTTGATCGAAGCGTCGAGCAGCGTGCAGCCGCCGCGTCTTTGATGGGTGTAAATATTTTCCCCGGTAACGATGGCGTCGTCGACGACGATACCAAGCACCAGAATAAAGCCGAATAGACTGGAGATGTTGATGGTGACATCGAAGACAGGCATCAGGGCGGCTGCTCCGAGAAAGCAGACCGGGATGCCGACCACCACCCAAAACGCCAGGCTCGGTCGCAGGAACAAAGTCAGCACAAAGAACACCAGCAGCACGCTTTTAAGGGCACTGTCGACGAGCACATCGAGGCGGCCCTGGACGATGCGCGACATGTCGCTCCAGTAGCCGATACTGACGCCTTCGGGTAACTTGTATTCGTAGGATTCCATGAACGCGCGTACGTCCTGAGCGATTTGAATGGCGTTCTGTGTACCTTCACGGTTGATCGCGATCAGAACGCAACGGCGTCCGTTAAAGCGCACGATCAGCTGGTTTTCATCGAAGCCGTCGTGAACGCGGGCGATGTCCTTGAGCAGCACGCGCGAGCCGTCGCGCCCCGAGTCGATGACGATATTTTCAAAATCCTCCTTGTTGTAAGCCCGGCCGCGGCTGCGCAGGGAGACGTCGCCGCCCGCCGTTTTAAGGGTGCCGGCGGGCACGTCGACCGATGAGGCGCGCAGTGCCTGGGAGACCTGCTCGAAGCTGATGTTGTAGCGCTGCAGCGTCGGTTCATCGATCTCGATGGATATTTCGAACGGGCGCACGCCCTGCAGTTCTGCTTCCGAAACGGTCGGCAGACTGGCGATGTCGTCGCGGATGTGTTCGCCGAGAGAGCGCATGTCGCGCTCGCTGAGATCGCCGTAGACGACCACACTGATGACGTGCCGCCACGTTTCACCCAGCGAAATGCGGGGGCGCTCGGTTTCACCGGGGAAAGTGGAGATGGAATCGACCGCAGACTTGATGTCGTCGAGCACTTCTCTGACGTCATAGGTGTCGGCGACTTCGACGCTGACGCTGCCATTGCCTTCCGACGCGGAGGAACGCATTTCCTCGATGCCGCGCACTTCGGCGATGGCTTCTTCGATCCGGACGACAACCGATTCTTCGACTTCCTCAGGGGTCGCGCCGCGGTAGGGGACGCTGACCGTTACCGTCCGGGTTTCGTATTCGGGAAAAACTTCGACCGGAATGCGGCCGGACATGACCGTGGCAATACCAGCCGCTGCGATGGCCAGCATCAGCAGGTTGGCGGCGACGCCGTTACGGGCAAACCAGGTGATCATTGTCGGAAGGAATCAGGAGCGGGGAGTTGGGGTGCGGGAGCCAAGTTGCGCGAGTTAACTGGTGGCAGGTTGCTTTTTGTTATCGGCCACCGGCTCGGATGGTTCGGATGGCTGGCCGGGTTGGCCTTTGCCTTTACCTTTGCCTTTGTTGGGCGGCTGGCCGCTCATCCGCGTGGGCCGTTGCGGAGCTTCGGTAGTCGGGGCGACACCGTCGATCGTGGGTAGGACCGAAGCACCGTCGGCGGGGTAGGTGAGCGGCGTCAAGCAGACCACCTGGCCGACTTTGAGACCGCCGCGGCTGCCTTCAGGATCGTTGGCGACGATGATGTGATCTTCATCGCTGAAAATCGGCTCGACGCGTTGCCGCGAGAGTTTGTTGTTTTCGTCGATCAGCAGGAGCTCACCGCTCGGGCGCACCGCAGCTCGCGGCAGAATAAAGACGTCTTCGAGAACCTTGCCGTCGACAAAGGCGTCGACAAACAGCCCGATTTTCATCGGCGGGCCGCCATCCTCGGGCTTGCGGTAGGGGTCGTCGACCTGAGCGACGACGAATAACTGCCGCGACTGCTCGTCGATGGCGCCCTCGACACGGACCACTCTGCCGCTCCATTCGGAAGTGATGCCGCCGAGTCGCCCGACGAAACGCACCGGCGGTCCCTCGTTGCCGCTCGCTTCATCATTGCGATAACTCTCCGGCAGATCGACGAAGCTGAGGTCGTCGTTGCGCAGGGGCAGCCGGATTTCGACGTAGTCGACGGCGTATGCTTCGGCGATGGGGGTGCCGGAACTGATGAACTGGCCGACGTCGACCAGCTTTTCGGTAACCCGTCCGGCGAAAGGACCACGGATTTTGGTGCGCTCGAGATCGCGGTTGGCCTGTTCGACCTGCGCTTTGGCGGCAGCGAGATTGGCCTGCGCCTGCTTGAGCTGGGGTTCGCGCAACACCAGTGGCGTAGGTTCGCCCGTTTTGCCAAGTCGTTTCCAGTTGTCGCGGGCCTGTTCGGCGCGGGCTTCTTCCTCGGCGAGAGCGGCTGCGGCCTGGGCTGCGGCACCTTCGGCGACGGTGACGGCGATTTCGTAGTCACCGGGATCAATCTCCAGCAGCACTTCGCCTTTTTCAAAAAAGCCCCCTGCGCGCAGCGACGGGGAGATGCTGGTGACCCGACCGGCAACTTCGGGGATAATTGAAATCTGCGTGCGCGGGCGAACCGTGCCACGGGTTTCAAGAACTACCTGATAGTTCTCCGGTTTCAGTCGGGTGGCCTCAACCCGAACCAGAGGCGTGGGTGGTGAAAAGCGTTTTGGATCTTCCTTGTTGTTGATCATCTTGCGCATCAACGACGCGCAGCCGAAGACGATCAGGATGGGGAGCAGGACCTGGAAGAAACGGCGCATTTTTAAGAGTCTTAGGTCGGGAGTCTATCGGGTTTTCGGCGCGTGGTCAAAGTCTCCGCCAAGCGCGAGATGCAGATCCACCCGGTTCTGGGCGCGCTGATTGAGGATGCTGAGCAAGTTCGAGCGGGCATCGAACGCGCGGCGCTGCGATTCGAGCACGGTGATGATGTCGACCAGTCCCCGCTGATACTGACTGAGCGACAGCGCCTGCGCCCGCTCGGCCTCGGTGGCGGCAGTCGACAGGTGGCGCTGCTGATCGGCGTAGTATTGTTCCGCGGCAAGTGCGGTTTCAATTTCGCGAAACGCCTGCAACACCGTTTCGGCGTAGTCGGCGACCAGTTGATCCCGCTCCGCCTCGTTGAGGCGGATATTGGCGCGCAGCCGGCCGCCTTCAGTGATCTGTTGGGCCAGCGTCGCGCCGATGTTGTAAACCAGATTGTCGACGTCGAACAACTTCACAAAATCCTGTGTCGTGCTGGTGCCCGCGCCGCTGGTCAGGCGGACGCTGGGCAGCAGTTCTTTGCGCGTCGCAGCGATCTCATTGAGCTCGGCATCGATGCGGAACTCGGCGGCGATGATGTCCGGACGGCGCAGCAGCAGTTCCGACGGCAGGCCGGCCGGCACCGAGCGCCCCAGCCTGGGGAAATCACTGATGCCGCTGACAGTGCCTGAGGGATAGCGGCCGAGCAGTGTCTCGAGCTGGCGCCGGGCGGCATCGGCCTGACGTCCCTGCTGAGCAATGGTGGCTTCGGAGCGGGCGACATCGGCGCGACTGAGACTGATCTCAAGCGCGGTGCGGTCGTCGGCGTCGCCGGCCTCGAGCTTGCTGTCGAGAATGTCGAGATTGGTGCGCAGGCTGGCGAGATTGCTTTTCGAGAGCGTAATCTGCTGCTGCGCCTCCCACAGGTCGAGCGTCGTCTTGACCACATTAGAGGCCAGTGACAGGCGCGCCGCCTGATAGTCGGCACTGCTAGCGTCGAGCTCGGCGAGGGCGGCGGCTTTGAGATTGGATATGCGGCCCCAGAGATCGATTTCCCAGTTTACATCGAGTCCGAGGCTGTAGTTGTCTGAGCGCACGCTTTGGAATTGCGCGCCGCGCAGATTTTGTGAGCGTGATGCGCCGGTATCGAAGGCGATCTGCGGCCGGCGATCCGCACCGGCGATGCGTGCCCGCTGTTCGGCGGCGCGGATGCGCGCGGCGCTGGCGGCCAGATCGTAGTTGCTGCCCGCTGCTTCGCGCACCAGACCGGTCAGTCGGGGGCTGCCAAATTCATCGATCCAACCGGTGGCTGCTTCGGCCGGCACTTTCACGTTCGAGGCAGCCCATCCCTCGGGGATCTGACTGTGCACGCCACTGGTGAACAGGCTGGTCTTGCCGGCTTGAAAATTCTCACAGGAGACGCTGGCGAAAGTCACCGCTCCGCCGAGAACGATCGCGGCGGCGATCGCTCCTGCCTGGTAGCGACTACGGGGTGAATTTTCGGACATTCGTGACGGCGCGCGATGAAACCACGTTTACGGACGTTCGTCGCGCACGAATTTGCGTTAGACGCTGACTTGTTCACCTGCCGATCAGGCCGCGAATGGCCAGCCACGCGGCACCTGACCTGGTGATCGATGCGGGAAAGGTGCGGGTGATGGCGCCCCGCATCAGGCTTTTCGAAAATCGCCAATCGAGCCATTCAGAGTAGATCGCAACCGCCTGTTTTAATTTCCCGCCATCAACTTTGCCGTTCTCGGTGGCTTCGTTGAGATACTCGGCCAGGTGGCGGACGAAGTCGTCATGCGATTCCACCTTACCTTCACGAGCCCGGTTAAGGTGGAAACGGGAAGTTTCGATGTCTTTCATCCATGCGTAAAAGTATCCGGCCCTGACATGATGTGACCAGGTGTCGTGATCGGTTGGCAGTTCGACGCTGGCGTAGGCGTGAATTTCGGCAGCCTTACTGAAGCCGCTGGTTTCGCGAACGCTGTTGGCGAGGTTCTGCAGCATCCACGGTTTGACGTCGTCGCGCTCGCGGTAGTCGGCCATCCATTCGACCACCTGGCGGAACTTATCGGCGGAATACATGACATTGGCGGCAGTGCCCCATAGGTAGGTACTGGAGCGGAATCGGTCGCGATTTTTGCGGATGATTTTGATCGCCTCTCCATACTGCTGCCGATTCTTTAATTGATAGACCAGTGCACGCCAGGCCTCCTCATTGATTTCCGGGCGCAGGTCGAGTGCGTTGAGTTCGCGCAGTAGATTGCGGGTGCCGGCATTGATGCGCCGATCGACCCAGCGGATCGCGACCGCCGGCGCGCGGACGTTGCCGGCGGAGAGCGCGTCGTAGTAATAGCCGGCGATATTTTTGCGCAGCCGGACTTTATCGAGACGCTGCTCTGCCAGGTTCAGATTTTCTTCACTGACCGACTCGTTGTTACACAAGCGTGTGAAAGCTTCGGCCACTTTGCCGGCGTCGTTGCGTTCGCTTTCCAGCCACATGCGCAACTCGGCAGCGGAGGGGTCGCTGGCGTTGTGGTATTCGAAAATTTCCAGTGCGGCAGCCGCCTGATCATAACGCCCGGCCTGGATGTGCAGCCGGACCAGTTGATGGCCGGCAAAAACGTAGCCGGGGGCGATTTCGAAGGCTTTGGTGAAACTCTCGACGGCACCGTCGAGGTCTTCGCGGGCCTCGAGCAGGTCGGCGAGATAGGCATGGGGTTGCGGATCGGTCGGCGACAGTCGGACCAGGTGACGACATTGCTTAAGCGCGTCGTCGTAACGTTCCTCCTGCTGATACCAATCCGCCAGGCGCTCGTGAGCCCAGTAGTAATCGGAGTGTTTTTCAGTGACGGCTTCCATCAGTTCGATGGCGAGCTTGCGATTGCCGCGATTGTCTTCCACCCACGATTGCCGGGCGGCCAGGCTGCGCGGGCGCTGACCTTCAGGCCAGTTTACTTCGCTGCATGCGGCGACGGCTTCGTCGTAGCGGCCCATGGTGCACAGCGCCCAGGCTTTTTGGTCGTAAAGTTGATCGTCCTCCGGGTGCAGAGTGATGCCGCGATCGAGGGCGTCGATGCGGGCTTCATTTTCGTCGAAATCGCCGTTCAGTCTGGCCAGAATGCGCCACGATTCCGGGTCGGTCGGGCGTTCTTCAACCAGGCGTTCGCCCTCGAGGATGGCGGCGTCGCGGCGCTCCAGAATTCGTCCCCACTCGCCGAGATGGGTCCAGCCCCACGAGTAGCCGGGTGAAGCGCGGACCGAAGCGGCAACGGCTTCGAAGGCTTCGTCGTGCTCGCCAAGCCGCCACAAAGTGTCGGCCAGGCAACCGTGATTGGCAGCTTCGTTAGGGTCTTCGGCGAGTGCTTTGCGCAGCAGTTCGACGCAGCGTTCGGTATCACCGCGTTTCTCCAGCGCGCGGGCCAGGCTGCGCATCGCCGAGTCCCAGCGGGGGTTGAGTTCGAGAGCTTTTTCGTAGGCACTGATCTCGGCTGATTGATCACCGAGATCGTGGTGAATTTCGGCCAGATCATACCATCCCCGTGGCATCATCGGAAAGCGTTCGGTCATCGCTTCAGCGATCTCGCGAGCCTCTTCGAGTTGACCCATTTCTTTCAACTGTTCGGCCAGCACACTCCAGGTTTCCCAGAGATCAGGGCGTGCCGCGTGGGCGCGGCGCAGCGCTTCGAGCAGTTCGTCCGGTTCGACTACCGACCACGCAGTTTTGCGAAACGCGTGCAGGGTCTCGCCAAACAACACCTGTTCAGAAAGCTCTGCTTCGATGAAACGCAGGGCCTCGCGTTTGCTGTCTGAGTCAGGGCTGACGCGCACCAGGCCGTACATCGCTGGATGATTTTCGACATCAAATTTAAGCGCTTCCCGGTAAGCCTTTGCCGCCGACTCGAAATCGCGCTTCTGCTCGAATGCCAGGCCCAGTGTGCTGTGCGACCACGACGACTGAGGTTGCAGTTGAATCGATTGCCGTGCGGCTTCGATGGCATCATCGGCGCGGTTCTGGTCGTTGAGGTCGAGTGCCAATTCGCGCCATGCCCAGGCGTTGGAGGGTTGGGTTTTGATCAGGCCACGGAGGGTGTCCTCCGCACGTCCGGCCGTCTCGTCGCGCAGCCAGGCGACGAGCAACTCGTGCAGGGGGACATGGTGGGGGAACTCGGCGCAGGCCTGCTCAAGATGTTCGATGGCCGTTTCGTTGTCATGGAGCTTGCTGAGTAGATTGGCGACAGCGCGGTGGGCATCGATGCGCAACGGTGAGACCTCCAGCAGTTTCCGCCACTCGGCCAGAGCCGCTTCGTGATTGAGTTGATAACCTTCGATTTTAGCCCGCAGCTCGAGCTTCTGGCTTTCGCTGATTTTGTTGCCGCTTTGATCGAGCAATTCGCGGGCGCGATCGGCCTGGCCGAACAGGGCAAACTGGTTGGCGGCAAAGTGGAGCAGTTCGCCCTCGTCCTCCTTGAGCTTTTTCAGCGCTTCTTCGATGAGTGGAAAGACCTCCTGATCGTGATCGAGGGTGCGCAGGGCCTGACACAGACTTATCGCCGGTCCGCTCGATTTGTGACCGTATTTTTCATAGCGGTTGCGCAGCATCTCGAGGCCGGCGTCGGTCTGCCGGATCCAGCGACAGGCTTTGAAATACGACATCGAATAGCCTTCGGAGCGATCCGACATGCAGGCGGCGAAGCGATACAATTCTGTCGCTTCCTCAAAGCGGCGCATGTCCCAGAGTACCCCGGCGTGGCCATAGAGCACGGCGGCATCGCCACTGCGGTAGCGTAGCGCCCGGCGATAGTGATAACAGGCTTCGTCGAGTTCGCGCGCGTCGTCGGCGAGCAGGTCGGCGAGCTCTTTGAGGTAGAGGGTGAAAATGGTTTTGCCGCTGACACGCTTGCGCAAAAACGTTTCCTGCTCGTCGCGGGTTACGAAGTTCCGGCGTCGACAGAAATGATAGTAGCGAAAACGTTCTGCCTTGGGGAACTGCACGGTCAGGCGCTGCAACGCGTCGAGGGCGGCGCGTTGATCGTCGTCATAACCGGCGAGGATAAATGCGGTGTAGGCATTGAGTCGGTGGTCCGGTGCCAGGTTGACGATTTCCTGATGACAGGCAGACGCCCGTTCGCGATCGTGATTTTCGAGCGCATCGTTGAGGCGGTGAACGATGTCGAAAAGTTCCCGGTCGGGCAGTTCCAGGTCGGCGATTGAGGCTTCCCGGTCGGGCGGCACCATCAGCATCGCCAGTGGCCCACTGTGGGCATAGTCTTTGAAAAATGCTTTCTGCCGGTATTCGCTGTAGTGGCGGTCACCGGGGTCGCGGATAATCAGAGTGCCGGCGCGGGAATCGTAGCCGACGATCGCCTGAAGGTGGGCGGAGGTCGCTTCGACCGTGGTGACCGCAAAGGGAATGCCGCGATCGATCAGTGCCATCGTGGTCGGCCAGTCAGCGCGGAATTCACGCACCGCCCAGCCTTCTTTCTCTGCCCACGTACGCTGGGCGTGGTCGGTGGTGCCGTCGTAGCAGATCTCTTCGGCCAGTTCGAGGTGATCGACTTCGCGATCGTAAAAATGACTCAACGCCGTCAGCGTCGCGGGCGCACAGGTCGCGGTCGACTGGCGAATGAAGGGGACATTGAGGCGCACGCGTTTGCCGGTCTCGAAGTGGCCTTTGCGAACCCGTTTGGCGACTTTTTTGTAAAAGCCAAACTTTGATGCTTTGGCGAACGGCAGCATCTCTTCGCCGCGTCCTAGTTGGTAAAGAAACGACGCCCGGTAACCGGCGATCCATTTTTTAACTTTTTTATCGGCGCGCAGCGATCGGCTCTCGTACTCATCGAGTTCTTCGAGACCTTTCTCCAACTGCTCGGTCTCGTCGTAAAAGCGAACCAGTTGAACCGAGTGACCGGGGTGTGCGGAACGCTGTTTGGCGCCTTCGAGGAGTGCGAAGGCTTCGTCGTCGCGATTGTGTGACCACAGTTGGTCAGCCGCCATCGACAGCAG
Organism: uncultured bacterium; assembly: GCA_965367965.1. Taxonomy (GTDB): domain Bacteria; phylum Verrucomicrobiota; class Verrucomicrobiia; order Verrucomicrobiales; family DEV007; genus JBBKXR01. The sequence continues at coordinate 50,393 of CBDULB010000019.1, forward strand.
CGAACGGTAGTCGGGGTAGAGCTTCAGGGACGACTCGAGCAGTTCCAGGCACTCGTCGGTGCGGTCTTCGCTGAGCAGCAGGTAAGCTTTGCAAACGTCCAGCCAGGCATGGTCATCCTTGAGCAGTTTTTCGGCGTGATCCAGGCATTCGCGGGAGCGGTCGAAATCGCGAAAGCGATTGTAAACCTCGCTCATGAAGGTCCATAGATCGGCGCATTCGGGATTGTTCTGAGGATCGTCCTGTGCCTCCAGAACCGGACGCGCGATGCGCAGTGCGCGCAGCGGACCGAAGCGACCGAGGATCTGGTAGCTGGCGTAAAAGCAGGCGTTGGCATCATCGGGGTGATCCCGGAAATTGCGCTGATGCCACCACGCCGAGCGTCGACTGTCGCCCATGACTCCCAGCAGGCGCGCGGCAATAGTGCGTCCGCTGCGACCGGCCCAGGCCTTTTTGATCCGGTCCTCCTGCGCGGGATCGCCGCGGTCGAGCAGCCATTGCCACGCTTCCGTCACCCTGCCGGTAACGATCTGTTGGTGAACCCGTTGTTCGTCTTTTTCGTTGAGCAGCATATCGCCTGACCACGCCATCGCGGATGCTGTCCAGCTTCTGAGACAATGGCAAACCTAAATTGCGCCGGTTTGCTGCGACTGGCGGCATGACGTGTCGAAAAGTGGTAGGCAGGAGAGTCTCCGCGACTGTAGATGTGTGGCAGCGCTGCGGCGCCGCTATTTTTATCCGATGAAACCACTCCACTACCTGCTTTTCGCTGCCGTTTCGATGTGCCTGCCCGCCGTTGCCGATGCCGAGGTCAAGATCACTCAGCTCGACGACCGGTTTCACGTTGAGATCGATGGCAAACTGTTCACCGAGTGGCAGATGAAAGCCTGGAAGGTTCCGTACCTGTATCCGGTAATCGGGCCGAACGGAGAGAACATCACGCGTCATTACCCGATGAAAGACGGCGTCGAAGGCGAGAGCCAGGATCATCCGCATCATCGTGCGATTCGTTTTTCGCACCGCAAGGTCAACGGGGTCAGCTACTGGTCACCGGACAACAATCCGGACGGGCACACGTCGGCGATCGAGCTGGAAAAGGTCGAGAAGATGGAGTCCGGCGAAACTGGTGAACTGGTCTTCTGGAATCGATGGCTGAAAGACGATAAGCTGCTGATGCGTGAAAAAGTGCGTCTGGCATTTCATCCTCTGCCGAATGGCGAAGTGCTGATGGATTACGACACACATCTGTTCGCCGCAGATGTACCGGTAACTTTCGAAGACGACAAAGACGGCGGCATGGGCATTCGCGTGTCAGCGACGATGAAGGTCGAAGATCGCAAATCCAAAACCGGCAGCGGCACGATCGTGAACAGCGACGGCCTTGAGAATGTCGCCGCCTGGGGCAAGCGCGCCGACTGGTGTGACTACTACGGTCCCGACGCCGGTGGCAAAACCGTGGGCGTGGCGATTTTTGATCACCCGTCAAATTTGCGCTACCCGACCCACTGGCACGCACGCACCTACGGTTTGCTGACGGCGAACCGCTTCGGCAAAGGCGTGTTTGAAAAAAGCAGCGGCGCCAAGGTCGGTGAAGGTGATTACACCATCGAGCCCGGCAAAGATCTCGCCCTCAAGCACCGCTTTTTCTTCCATCACGGCGACGCGAAGTCAGCGGATGTGGCAGGCAAGTATGCGGATTATAAGAAGGGCGAGTGAGGGGGCTGCAGGCATGTGTGCAGTGACGGCGAGCCTGTTTGTGACTGCGAAAAATTTCAGGTTGTCGTACTGATCGGTCCGGTAGCGACCGGTTACACGCTACCCAAGCCGATAAGCTTTCTAAAAGAGTCTGTGCGCATTTTGTCCCGAATAGGGAGGTGTCTTTCAAAAACCACCTTTTTACTCGTACCGTCGTCAAAGAACAGGAAGCAATTAAATCGGAGAGTTACAGATTGGCGACGCGTGAGTAGCTCTGGAAAATGAAGCTGAACTCTCGTTGCCGGAGAGTCAGAGTACGAAATCTCACCGCTTTCCGGGTCACGAGATCTGATCCCTCTCATGATAGGCGAAAATAATCCGCCAGCGTCGACGGCGGTAGTGACAAAGTGGGTGTAGTCGGCAAATTTCACGTCGACTGACTGAATGTGAATGCTCTTTAACCGGAGGTCGGGCGATGTTGCCGTTACCGATACATCGTAAGGCAGCCGGTCGTAGGAATACATGAACAGGTAGGGAATTCCTGCATTGCGTTCTCTGTTGTCTACATCGAAGAAAAAGGAAACGCCGTCGACTTCGGCAATTCCCTCCGGATAATAGGTCGCGCTATTGTCGACAGCAATTCCAAGCGTGAATATCCAGCTGCCAAGCAGAACGACGCCGACAAAAATAATGCCTATGATTCGTCGCCGCTTCATTTGGTCAACAATTTGACAGCAGGGATCTGCCTGCCGTTGGGGCGTGACTTTTCGCTCCTTGAAGGAGCTGCAGTGAACAAGTCGTCGTCGGCAATGTCAACGCTTCCATGACAGCGAGCAAAGGCCGCCCCACGTGCTAACCCGCTCCTTCGACCACTACTTCACCCACCGGCACCAGATCCTGGCCTTTGCGCCGGATGGTACACAGCCACCAGATCCAGAAGGGGATGTTGATCAGGAAAATCCACACCAGTTTCTCGTTATTGAAGAAATACAGGTGCATGAGGAATTCGTTGAAGTAGTGGAACAGGATAAACATCAGCCCCATGACAAAAGCGGTCAGGCGATTGTAGAGCGCGAGGAAGGCAAAGATCTCCAGCAACACACCGCAGCCCATGAACAGACGGGTCAGGTTGGGGTGCTCGAACATTTCGCTGGCGTAGGGCACCGGGTCCTTGCCGAAGTCAGGACTGAGGTCGCTGTAGTAGTTCTGGCGATCGGTCTTGACCAGTTGGATGCCGATCAGGTGGCTGTTTTTGAACCACTCGCCGTCGGAGTTGATGGGTTTGATAACGCCGGCGATAACGTAGCAGCCGATGATCATGTACTGCGAGTAGCGCACCAGGCTGTCCCAGAAGGTGAAGCTGCCCGGGGCGGCCTTAGCGCGACGGATACCGAACGCTTCGCGCCAGTTCTTGAAGCAATGCCAGAGTACGACACCGGTCTGCACCATCAGTACCAGGCTGACCATTTGAAATCCGTGATGGATATAACCCTGTGAATTGTAGAGCGTGCGGGCGCCGATCTGTACGATCAGCAGGATCGGCAGCGCCACCGGCAATCCTATGCCGGACATGTAGAGCAGCAGGCAGGGCAGAACGATCCACGGCAGCGCTTTGACGACCCGTTCATCGGAGAAAAAGGTCAGGTCAAAAAGATGCGCCAGACCGTTGGCTTTTTCCTGTTCGTGGTAGTTCAATTTCGCCTCGGAGTTGGGCAGCATCTGCGAGATTGGCAGCAGCGGCGGACGCAACATTTGGTTTTTGTCTTCGTCGGCGAGGATGCCCGAAAGTTTGCCGGGTGCGATTTTTTCCAACTGCACCTGCGTCCAACTCGACCAGGGCGCACCGAGTGGCAGGCTTTGGAAAATCACCACGGCAAACAGCACACGCATGATGGCGACCTCAAAGCGATGAAAACGCTGCAGGCCGAAGCGTTCGCTCAGGTGGCGGATCAGCGGGCGCAGTTTGTGGCGGAAAAAATGGGACATTTTTTAAGGAGCAAGGAGTAGGCAGCAGTGGGAGGGAATCCCGTCTTCGGGATGTTCTGCGGGAAAACTCAGTTGTCGGATTTCTGACGGGCAATCAGGGTGGTGGTTTCGGAGAGGCCGCCTTTGACGGTTTCGTCGTATTCGATCCAGACCTCCATCAGCAGCAGTTCTTCGGGCATCTCGGATCCGCGAGCGACACCTTGCTCGCGATAGTAAGCGAGAATCTCGCGGCCGATCTCGGCGCGTTCTTCGTCGGTGAGTTCGGTGTCTTTTTTGCCGAGCTCAGCAGCGTGATCCTTCAGGTAACGCTTGTACATTTTCTTGATCTTCGGCGCGGTCAGTCCGGTCAAAGTCCGCACCGGAAGCGCATCGGGTTTTCCGTCGCCATCGCTGTCCGGTTTGGCGAGGTAGAGGTAGTTCTCGCTTTCGTCCGGATCGGAGTACATCGGAAAGTGCGAAAACGGGTAAGCGTCGTCTTCGAGCAGCAGTGACCCGGCTACCAACAGGGGTAGACAGAAAAACGGGTGCCTGGTCCACACCCAGGCGACGAGTGAAGCGATGCCGATGATGGCGGAGATGGTGTCCATACTTTGGGCGTTACGAGCCGAACTGATGTTACGGATGGCAGTAGGAAAAGCAAGACGGTGTCGCCGTGCAAGTGTTAAGCCATGACATTACGGTCATCGGTGCAAATATCGGTGGAGTAAAAAGCATCGCTGGGTCAGAGTGGCCGCGTATTGCCGATACATGAAGCGCTGGCTCCTTCTTATTCCTCTGTGTGTCATTGTTGCCGCTGCCTATGCCAGTGGCGAGTGGTATCCCTTGTCGGCGTTTCCGATGTATTCGAAATTTGATGACCGGACTTACTACGTCTACCTGGCTGACAAAGAGGGGCAACCGGTGCCGACGGTGCGTTATCAGATCGTCGCTTCGGAGTTGAAAAAGCACTACCGCCGCGAGCTCAATCTGCTTGAGGATAGATACGGCGGCAGCAGTTATGATTTTGACGGGCCGAAGCTGCGTCAAGCGGGCGCGGAGACCATGAAATGGCTGCGCACCGAGTGGGTTCCGGAGCGCGCCCCGGATCAGATCGACGGTGCGAAGGCCAGCGGATTACAGCTGTTTGAAGTCCGCGTATTTCTCGAAGATGGCAAGTTTCAGAAGCGCGAGACCGCGGTGGGAGCCTGGAACGACATCAAGGTGGGAGGTGAACAGTGAAAAAGCTGACCCGCTACCTGCGTGTGCTGTTCGACGATCAGTTCGGGCGCGTTGAGTTCGCGAGTTGGGAGTGGACGGTGATGCGGCTCGGCATGCTGCCGCTGATCTGGTTGGCGACCTGGCACACTTTTGATGTTCGACTGATCGATATTCCCGACCTGGTCGACACCAAGCAGCCGAACGGCCTCGCCGGGCTGATGGACTTTTCGTGGCTGGTCAATGACACCGCAACGTGGATCGTCGCGGGGATGATGGCTGTGCTGCTGTTGCTCTACGCGTTCGGCAGGACCATGCTGATGGCGACTGGTGGACTGTTGCTCATTCACTCGGCGGTCGGATCGATCTTCGCTTCGCCGGCGGGAACGCACCATGCGACGCAGATTGTCGGCTATGTTTTGCTCGGTCAGTTTGTCTGGTTCGTCTGGCAGACCTGGCGAATCGGCTCGAAGCGTACCGATCAACGCGTCTGGAGCGAGTCGAAGGGCGCGATATTCTTTTCCCAGCAGATGATCGCTGCGGCGTATGTGGTGTCGGCGATCAGCAAGTGGGTGAACTCGGGCGGCGGATGGTTTCCCGGTTGGCGTTGGATTCAGCAACTGCCCAACATTGCGGTGCAGTTCGAGAAGAACCACATGCAGAAGTACTACGACGAATTGATCATGCCCGCCGAGGCGGTTAATCGCGGCATGATCGATTTCGTCATTGAGCACCCGTTCTGGGCGAAGCTGGTGATCGCACCGGCGTTCTATCTGGAGCTGCTGGCGTTTGTGGTGCTGCTCAATCGTCGTATCAGCGCGGTGTTCGGGCTCGGGCTGATCGGCATGCATGTCATCATCGGACGGATCATGCACCTCGAGTTCTTCTATTTTGAAACGATCGGCCTGCTGTTTTTAGTCAACATTCCGTATTGGATCGGACAGATGGTGAAGCGGTCGAAGCAGGCTTTGTAGGGCGGGTGCCCCGCCTGCCGCCAGCGCGTTGGTCGCAACCCGTTCGACTCGTCCACTGTTGGCAAGCGGAGTGCTTGCCCTACAAAAATTCCCGACCAACGCAGGTCCGCGTTTCGTCGACAATTGCGGTTGCGAAGCGAGAGGGATCTGGGTTGTTTGCGCCGATGAAGGTCGACGGCGAACACTTTCGAACTATCTGGCGCGAGCCGGAGACGGATGCGGTGAAAATTATTGATCAGCGCAAGCTGCCGTTTGCGTTCGAAATTGAGGAGTTGGCGGATGTCGATGCAGTGGCTGCGGCGATTCTCGACATGCATGTGCGCGGTGCCGGGCTGATCGGTGCGACGGCAGGCTATGGGATGTTTCTTGCTGCCAGGCAGGCGGCGGGGGACGAGGCGCAGTTGCAACGCTTTGCGGATCAGTTACTGGCGACGCGTCCGACGGCGGTGAATTTGCGCTGGGCAGTGGAACGGCAGTTGGCCGGGCTGGCGGAAGTGGATTCGGCCGGGGCGGGGATCAATCAAGCGCGGATGATCGCGGACTTGATTGCCGATGAGGATGCCGACTGGTGCCGGCGCATTGGTGACCACGGGCGGGCATTAATTGAAAAAGTGGCGGCATCGAAGCCGGAGGGTGAGGTGGTCAATGTGCTGACCCATTGCAACGCAGGCTGGCTGGCATTTGTTGATCACGGGTCGGCGACGGCGCCAATTTATGCGGCCCACGATGCGGGAATCGCGGTGCATGTCTGGGTCGACGAGACGCGGCCGCGCAATCAGGGCGCGCGACTGACGGCGTGGGAGCTCGGCCAGCACGGGGTACCGCACACAGTGATCGCGGACAACGTCGGCGGTCACTTGATGCAGCACGGGTTGGTCGATTTGGTGATCACCGGGACCGACCGGACCACGCACACCGGCGATGTCGCCAACAAAATCGGCACGTATTTAAAAGCGCTGGCGGCAAACGACAACGGTGTGCCGTTTTATGTGGCGTTGCCCGGCTCGACCATCGATTGGCAGATGCGCGACGGAATCGCGGAAATCCCGATTGAGCAGCGCGGCGGCGATGAGGTGATGCGCATCGGTGGTTGGGATGATGCCAGCCAGGCGGAGGTCGAAGTGCGTCTGATGCCGGAGTCGAGTGCGGCGGCGAATTTTGCTTTCGACGTGACGCCGGCGCGGTTGGTGACCGGACTGATCACGGAGCGTGGTATTTGCGAGGCGAGTGAAGATGGTGTTTACGGTTTATACAGTGAGTATCGTCCTGATGCGCCATGATTGGACGGAAATACTGGTGTTTTTTCACAGTTGCGGGGTGGGGCGACTAAAATAGGACCGATGATTGCTTGCATGCGGCTGGATCGAGAGTAACAAGCGCCTTTATTTTCATCAGATTGCCAAGAGCTTGGTTGTCTGATGCGAGCGTTTATGCATGATAGCGTCCTATGAGTAAATCTGGCAGTATTCCGTTTGAGGACTTGTCCTCTTTGATTGCGAAATTGGAAGCGGGTAAGCCGATCACGTCGTTGAAAGACTTCGAGCAGCGGTTGAAAACGGCAAAGCAGCCGAAGTTGGCTGCCGCGGTCGCGAAAATTGCGACTCCGTCACCGCTGGGGTTCCGGTTGTTGGGCGTCTATGCCCGCCTGCGCTACGGCAAAGAGATGGAGAAGGTGCTGGCCGAGCTGGTATCTCTGAAAACGGATCGTCTGGATACGGTGGAGCCGTCCGAGAGTCCGCAGATGGAGGAATTTGGCGAGATTATCGCCGATATCGCGGGCGAGTTCGGGCTCGAGTTTGAAAATATCGGTCCCAACCAGGTGTATCGGGTGTGGTTGGAAGGGGCGAGCGGTATGGACGATGTCGCATCGGCCTACGCCAGTGCAGATGTTGCTTCGGTGATGTCGCCACAATGGACGCTCACCAAACCTCGCAAAAAGGTCGTCGACGCCTTTGAGATGACGCCGGTTGGCAATCGTCTCTACGGTCGTGGCACCAAAAACTGCAAGGGGGGCCTGACGGTTGCACTGTTTGCTTTGCGGGTGCTGAAAGAGGCGGGCGTCAATTTGCGGCGGACGGTGATGCTTACCATCGGAACCTCTGAGGAGTCCGGTGGAGAAAGTTTGCAATTTTTGCAGGAAGAGCTGGTAAAACGCGGCGAAAAACCACCGACTTACAACGTCGTCCTCGATGGCAACTATCCGGTGCAGGTCGCGGAGATGGGCTACGGAGTCATGTCGGTGAGCTTTGCTGAGTCGACCATGGTCGATACCGGTGGCGAGATCGAAATTCTTGCAGTGACCGGCAGTGCGGCGGTGAACCAGATCTCGGCTCGATCGGTCGTGGCCCTCAAGTGTTCGGTGGCGAAGCTGGAGAAGGTCAGGAAAAAATTGGAGGAGGTCGCGGCGAGTTACGCGGAGGCGAACCTCGAGCACGGTGAGTTTTCGATCATGGTGACCGACGGACTCGGTGAGCCGGGGGCTTTGTCGGTCAAGGTCGAGGGCACGGCGGCGCATTCTTCGGACCACGACGCAGCAGTGAATACCGTTTCGCGAGCGTTTGGATTTCTTGCTGAGGCGACGCAGGTGCTGCGTTTTCGTCCCAATCGTTGGCTGGCGGCAGCCCGTTATGCCCACGATTTGTTCGGTATCGGCTATTTTGGCGAGCAGTGGGGGATCGCCGCAAAGGACAAACCGCCGAAGTCGAGCTCGGTCGATTTGGGGCCGCTGATTATCGGCCTGACTCAGATCCGTGGCAGTTCGCTGGCGGGCGGCGGTGCCGATGACAAAGTTGTCGTCATCGATGCTGACCTGCGCCTGCCTCGAGGCAGTGATTGCAAAAAAATTCAGGAAGCGCTGCGCAAAAAGCTGCAGGCATGGAAGCGCAAGACCGACTTGAAATGTGAAGCTGAGTTTCCGGAGAACAAGTGGTGGAACGCCACGGCGACCAACGAGTCGCAGGCCTGGATTAAAGACCTGTGTGATTTGTTCACCGAAGTCAGTGGTGAAGAGGCTCCGTTGGCGGCCGGAACGATGAGTTCGAGCGCGCGTTTCTTTGCCAACAGCATCAATTTCGGGCCGACGATGCCGAATGCGGAATCGCCGGAACTACCCGATCACGAGTTCAAGTTGCGCAGCCAGCTGTTGTTGGATGCGCAGTTGATCACCGAGATGTATCTGCAGATCGGCACGCGCACCAAGCGCTAGCCCTCAGGCTCTGGCAGCTCACTGGCGATACTGCGTGTGCAGTTCGTCACGGCGGCTGCGCATCCTGGTGAGACGTTCGCTCTGCGATTCGGCGAGGTTTTTTTCTTCGTAGGGATCGTTTTGAAGGTTGAACAGGAACTCGCCTTGCGACGGTGTTTCGAGGTATTTCCATTCGCCGTCGATGAGGGCGGACCAGGGCGCGCGTTTCAGTTCGGCATGGGCGCCGAGTTCCCAGAAGAACTCGCGCGGCTGTGGCGTCGTTGTTTTTCCGGTCAGATGGGAAAGCAGGTTGCTTCCGTCCAGGGGGAGGTCGCCCGGGGCTTCGATACCGGCGACCGCACAGAATGTCGGAAACCAGTCGAGCGCGCCGGCGGCGCTGTCACTGACGCTGCCTGCTTCGATTTTGCCGGGCCAGCGGGCGATACAGGGCACGCGGATACCGCCTTCGAACAGAGTGGCCTTTTCGCCGCGCAGGGGCAGATTGCTGCCCCCGTAAGTAGGGTCGCCGCCGTGATCCGTTTGGAAAATGACCAGGGTGGTTTCCGCCAGGCCGGTTGACTCGAGCGCGTCGAGCACGTGACCGACGCCGTCGTCGAGCGAAATAGTCATGGCGGCAAACTCACGGCGGACTTTGTCGTCAAAGCCGATTTCGCCGGCGCGTTTGATGGTGGCTGTGTCAGGCTGCATGAGGTTGACGGTTTCTTTTGTCGACGGGCTCCAGCCTTTGCCAAAATGCGGGGCGTTGTAAGCGAGGTGGAGAAAGAACGGTGCAGCGGATTTTTACCCGCCTGCTTTTTGAGAAACGTGATGGCTTCGGCGCTGATCAGATCGGTGGCGTAGCCGTTCTCGCTGACGTGCTGACTGTCGTGATACCAGTCGGGGATGTTGCCGTAGGTCATCGTGAAGTAGTCGATGCATCCTCCGGTGTGGCCGATGAAATGATCGAAGCCGTTGGCAAGTGGCAGCAGCCGGGCATCGCCGTGACCGAGGTGCCATTTGCCGATCAGGGCAGTGTGATAGCCGGCGTCGCGACGCAGCACTTCCGCGATGGTGGTCTCGTCAGCCTGGATTCCCTTGTCGCGATGGTCGTCGGACATGAACATCAGCGCGCCCAGTAGTTGATCGTGAGACCGGCTGGGATTGCGGCCGGTGAGCAGGCCGAAGCGCGAGGGGGTGCAGATCGCAGAGGCGGCGTAGAAGCGGGTGAAGCGCATGCCGCCAGCGGCGAGACGATCGATATTCGGCGTCGGGATCTTTGAGCCGTAGCAACTGACGTCGTTCCAGCCCTGGTCATCGGTGAAGATGACCAGAATGTTGGGCTTGTCTGCGGCGGAGGCGGAGAAGCTCAGGATTAATGCCAGACAGCCAATGAGAAACTTTTGCATGGCTGCAAGTTTGCAGCCGGAGCGGAACGATGTCGAAGCGGAACTTGGCCGTCATCGTCATCGGGCGGTGAATGGCGGCTGTGACACTGTCGCTTTGTTAGCGTGATTGCGGGCAGGCGGGGCTTGAACTGATGGCTGTGATTTGCTTGTATTCGCGCCATGAGAAAACCTGCCAGTTTTTGTGTCGCTGCCGTTGTTGCAGCGGTGTCGATTTTTTCCAGTAGTGCCGAAGCCGAGATTCGCATGCCCGCCCTGTTTTCGGACGGTGCGGTGTTGCAGCGCAATCAGCCGGTGAAAGTGTGGGGGTGGACCGATGCCGGTCAATCGGTCTCGGTGAACATTGCCGGTCAGACGGTGTCCGGTAAAGCGGATGCCGCGGGCCGTTGGGAGGTGACCTTGCAGCCGCTCGCTGTCAGCCCGCACTCTTTGCGGATGGTGGTTCGCAACGGCAAAGGTGAGCAGCACGTCGTCACGGATGTGCTGGTGGGTGAAGTCTGGGTTTGTTCGGGGCAATCGAATATGCAATGGGCGGTGAATTCGGCGAATGATGCCGATCTGGAAAAAGCCTCGGCGAATTATCCCGAACTGCGCCTGATCACGGTGCCGCAGGTGGGCACGCAGGAGGATCAGAGCGATTTCGATGGTCAGTGGGAGCCGGCGACGCCGGAGACGGTCGGTGATTTTTCGGCGGTCGGCTATTTCTTCGGTCGGCAGCTGCATCAGACGCTCGACGTGCCGGTGGGCCTGATCGATAACTCGTGGGGTGGTTCCGCGGCTGAGGCCTGGGTGAAGCGTTCGGTGCTGGAGGCGGACCCGAAGTACAAAAGCTATATCGACCAGTGGGTGCAGATCGAGAAGACCTTCGATTACGAAAAGCTGATGGCGGATTACAAAACCAAGTATGCGGCATGGGTGGCCAAACGCGATGCTGCAGCCAAAGCTAAGCAGCCGTTTAAAGATCCGCAGCCGCGGGCACCGAGAAATCAGCTGACCGGCAATGCCCGCCCGGGCAACCTTTATTCGGGCGTGCTGCATCCGATCATCGGCTACGGCATTCGTGGTGCCATTTGGTACCAGGGCGAAAGTAACGCCAGCCGTGCGTGGAACTACCGCGATTTGTTTCCGCTGATGATTCAGCACTGGCGCGACGAGTGGAAGCAGGGCGATTTCCCGTTCTACTGGGTGCAGTTGGCAGATTTCCGCGATGAAGTTTCGGAGCCGGGCGACAGTGATTGGGCTGAGCTTCGCGAAGCGCAGACGCAGACGCAGGACCGGCTGAAAAATACCGGCGAAGCGGTGATCATCGACATCGGTGAAGGTCGCGATATTCACCCCAGGGATAAGCAGAACGTCGCCAAGCGCCTGGCGCGGCTGGCACTGGCCAACGACTATGGTTACAGCATTCCGAGCCGCAGTCCGCGATTTGATTCGATGAAGGTCGACGGCAATAAAGCGGTGGTAACGTTGAAACATGCCGAAACCGGGTTGCGCGCATTTGATACCGCCGAAGTAGTCGGATTCGCTGTTGCCGGTGCGGACAACAAGTTCGTCAACGCCAAAGCTGAGATCGTCGGGAAAAACCAGGTCGCGGTCTGGGCCGACTCGGTGAAAGCTCCGGTTTCAGTGCGTTACGCCTGGGCCGTCAATCCAATTGCCAATCTCTACTCCGTTGCCGGACTGCCGGTGACCCCGTTCCGCAGCGACAACCTGCCGGCGATCACCGACACCGCTGCTGCCGAGAAAGCAGCCGCCGTTGCCGCAGCGGCTGAAGCCAGGAAAAAGGCTGACGCTGCGAATGCCGCCAAAGCCGAAATGGCGAAAAAGCAGGCTGCCGCGGCGACTGCCGCTGCCAAAGCGGCTCAAGAAGCGATGGAAAAGGCCGAAGCGGCCAAGAAAGCGGCAGAAGCCGCCAAGGCCGCGATGGAGAAAGAAAAGGCAGCGAAGTAGATCGCTACGCGTTCTTCAGCGCCCGGATCCGTTCGACCACAGGCGGATGCGAGTAGTTGAGAAAAACGTGGAAGGGGTGCGGCGTGAGGTTGCTCAAGTTGTCGCGGCTGAGATTTTTCAGCGCGCTGACTAACGCGAGCGGCTGCCGGGTCACTTCGGCGGCGAAGGCGTCGGCTTCGAATTCGTGGCGGCGACTCCACACCGAACCGGCGATTTCGAGCAGGCGACTGACCGGCTGATAAAGCATCGAAAAGAAGATCAGGCTCAGCCAGGTCGATGTCGTGGTGACGCCGAACGCGGCGAAAAGTTGTGCGTTTTTCATGAACAGGCCGATGAAGAAGAACAGCACACCGGTGGTGACGACGCTGACCGCGAGGCGTTGAATGATGTGCTTCTTTTTGAAATGGCCGATTTCGTGAGCCAGCACGGCGACCAGTTCGTCAGTGGTCTGCTTTTCGATCAAGGTATCGAAGAGAGCGATGCGTTTGTTTTTGCCGAAACCGGTGAAGAAAGCGTTCGATTTTGACGAGCGCCTGGAGCCGTCGATGACAAATACTTCGCGCAGAGGGAAGTCGCAGTTTTCAGCCATGGCGTGGATGGATTGCTTGAGTTCACCATCATCAAGCGGAGTGAATTTGTTAAACAGGGGCATTAGCCAGGTCGGCGCGATGTAGGTAAGCAGCAGCGAAAACGCCGTGACCGCAAACCATCCCCACAGCCAGGCGTGATCGAGGTTTTCGAACAGGTAGAGGATCAACGCCAGTAGTGGTAATCCGATAAGCGCGCCGACAAACAGGCCCTTCATTTGATCGGCGATGAAAGTGCCGACGGTGGTGCGATTAAAGCCGAAGCGTTCTTCGATGACGAAGGTTGAATAAATGTCGAAGGGCAGGCTCAGCAGGTGATTCGCCGCCACCAAAAGGGTGATTCCGATCAGGCCGCTGACCACGGGACCATAGCCGAAACTGCGAACCAGGCCGTCCAGCCAGTGAAAACCGCCGAACCACCAGAATCCGATCAGAACTGCCAGTGAAAACGAATCCAGAATGATGCCAAATCTTGAACGCTCGCGAGTGTAGTCCTGCGACCGCTGGTAATCTTCGGCATCAATTTGATCGCTCAGCTCACTCGGTGGATTGGGTGACAGCGCTTTGAGGTTCAACAGTGTCGACAACAGGTCGAGTTTGAAGAAGCCGATCTGGGCGATCAGAATGATCCAGAAGTAGAGGTTGAGGTCGAGTGACACGGGAAAACGGCTCCTGGTTCGTTGTTGGTTGTTAGTTTCTCTGACCTCTGACCTTTGTTTACGCGGGGGTCAGCTCCTGACTCTGGTACCAAT
>CBDULB010000020.1:0-63531 GCA_965367965.1 uncultured bacterium
AGTTGTCTTCGATCTCGGAGTTGTCTTCGATCTCGGAGTTGTCTTCGATCTCGGAGTTGTCTTCGATCTCGGAAGTGGCTTCGACCTCGGAAGTGGCTTCGACCTCGGCAGTGTCTTCGATCTCGGAAGTGGCTTCGACCTCTGAAGTGTCTTCGATCTCGGCAGTGTCTTCGACTTCGGAGGTGGCTTCGATCTCGGAAGTGGCTTCGACCTCGGACGTGGTTTCGATCTCGGAAGTGTCTTCGACTTCGGAGGTGTCTTCGACCTCAGCGGCGACTTCGGCCTCAGCGATGACTTCAACCTCGGTCTCAGCGAAGGCGTCGAGTGGCTCGAGCACCACTTGTTCGATCTTCTCGACCGCAGCGGTCAGAGTTTCTTCGGTGCTTTCGGATTCCGCGGCACCGTCATCAGGATCTGCGGCATGGTCAGTCTTGGCGACCGGTTCCGGGGTGGCGAGGCTTGCCGGTGCCTTGACCGTTTGTACCACGGTAGTCGCTTCAAGTTCAGCGACGGCATCGGGTTGGGTTCTGGCGCCTGGCTTTTGCACGCCGATTTTTGTGGTGACTTGCTTTGCCATTTTCGCCGGCGGGGCGGTCACAAACAGGGGCGCCGATCGGGTATCCGATCGCATCGCTTTGGCAGCGGTGTAGCCGAGCGGCATGGTCGTTTCGATATCCAGCGGCAGCTCCGAGGTCACCGTCGGTTGAGGCTCGGGCTGAGGCCGGGTCAGTCGGGCAGTTGGCGGCGACGGCAGTGGGCGAACCTTCGGTTCAGCGACCGAAATGGAGGATTCCAGCGAGGCGCGAACCAGACGCGGAGAATGGCGCGGCCGCCTGCGGGTAAGCAGGGACAGGAACAGCAGCGCCACAACGAGCCCGACGACGCAAGGAATGAGAATTTCCGCAGGCATTTTCTCACCTTTTCGAGAAAGTTAACCTTTTGCAACTCTTAATTGTAAATTTGGCATGTTTGCGTTCAGCGACGGATTTCACCTTGCCCGGGCTGTCGATTGAGGCAATGGCTTGGGGGTGCTGATGTTTGATTCTCTGTATTCGATCTTGGAAAAGCGTGCTTCCGCTGACGCGATGGCGTGGCTGAAGGATGAAGTCGGACGGCAGCGAGCCGGTTTCGAGCAGCGACCGTTTTATTATGCCTTCAGTGGTGTTTCGCGGCATTTTAACAAATCGAAGACGGCGCGCATTGATCTGGATGATGACGAATTGGCGCAACTGAGTGACGAGGTGGAAGGTTTTTCGGTCGATGGTTGGGACGAATTTCGACTGGCCCGGGTGTTGTTGCTGCTGGTGCTCGAGGAACAGGACGAAGCAGTATTTCGATCGACGCTGGCGGCACTGCTGAACACGGCGGACCTACGCGAAAATGCGGCGATTTACTCGTCATTTGCGCTGTTCCTCCCCAAAGGCATTGCCGAAGAGGTGATGGCTGCGGACCGCACCACCTGGTTGGTTGGTCTGGCTCGCGACGGACTGCGCACCAACATCGTCGATATTTATGACGCCATCGCGCTCGACAATCCGTTTCCGGCGCGGGCATTTTTTGATGAGGCGTGGAACCAGATGGTGCTCAAGGCGCTGTTCATCAGTCGGCCCCTGTTCCGCATTGTCGGCATCGATGAGCGGGCAAATCTGACCCTGGCGGAGGCAATGTCGAATCTGGCGCACGAGCGTTGGGCGGCGGGACGCTGGGTGTCTCCGGAACTGTGGCGGTCGTGTGCGACGTTTTTGACGGAAACGATTGTCGGCGACCTGACGCGGGTGGCGGCGACCGACGAGCCCGGCCAGCGTGAGGCGGTGGCGTTGATTGTGGCGGGTGATAAGGAGGGGCTGCTCGACGGCGTGCACGATCAGGTGCGGACTTTTCTGGATGACGTCGAGAATGGTTCGCTGACCTGGGAAAGTCTCGGCAGACAGGTGGCGGCGTCTCCAGGTTAAGGAGGGAATTTCAGGTTTAAAGTGTTAAGATTGTAAGAAGGCCGCAGCGATGAAATTTCTCGATTCACACGTTCACATGGTGTCGCGCACCACGGATGACTATCAGCGCATGGCCGCAGCGGGCACCGTGGCGATCATCGAACCGTCGTTCTGGCAGGGGCAGCCGCGCACCGAGGTTGGTTCCTACAAGGACTACTACAATACGCTGATCGGCTTTGAGCGGTTCCGCGCCAGTCAGTTCGGCATTCAGCACTACTGCACGATCGGGCTGAATCCCAAGGAGGCGAACAACGAGTATCTGGCGGAACAGGTGATGGAACTGCTGCCGCTTTACATTTGCAAGGAGGGCGTGGTCGGTATCGGTGAGATCGGCTTCGATGACCAGTCGTCGGCGGAGGAGAAATACCTGCGTGCCCAGGCGGAGCTGGCGCTGGAGGCAGATCTGCCGATCCAGATTCACACGCCGCATCGCGACAAGAAAACCGGCACGACGCGCACCATGGACGTGCTCGAGGATGTCGGCTGCCTGCCGTCGAAAGTGATCATCGATCACAACAACGAGGAAACGGTGAAGGAGGTGCTCGACCGCGGCTACTGGGCGGCGTTCACGATTTACCCGCACACTAAGCTCGGCAACCAGCGCATGATCGAGATTATGCGTGAGTACGGCGCGGAACGAATCATCATCGACAGTGCGGCCGATTGGGGCATCAGCGATGCCCTGGCAGTACCGAAGACGGCGGCGCTGATGAAAGAGGCGGGGATTGCCGCGGAGGACATCGAACGGGTGTCGTATGCGCATCCGCTCGAGGCATACGGCCAGAGTGGACAGATGCACGAGAGTGACTGGGAGTCTGCGCCCGGTGTTTCGCCGACCGACCTGTTCGACGGAAACAGTATCCTGCGCGGTGGAATGGATATCGACGAGGCGATGCGTGATAAGGTAATTGTGTAGGGGTGAACGCTTTTTTGCCCAGACTGTCTTTGTTGCTGATCGTTGGATTGATTTCGGGCCTGGTGGCTTGTGCCAGGGCAGATGTTGAAAGCGTCGAGTTCGGTGGCAAAGAATTTCGCGTCTACCGGCTCGATCCGGCGAAGCAGCGGCTGGATCTGGTGTGGAAGGGGGCGGACGGGCAGCCATACAAGAATTTTCGCAAGGTCGAGGCGGCGTTGAATGCGCAGGGCAAGCGGTTGAAGCTGGCCATGAATGCGGGGATTTACGGGCCGGGGATCATTCCGGATGGCCTGCATGTCGAGAATGGCAAAACCTTGGTGGCGCTCAATCTGGCGGACGGCGATGGCAATTTTTTCCTGAAACCGAACGGGGTATTTTTTATCGATGAAGCCGGCAAGCCCGCGGTGATGGAGGCGTCGGCTTACGCGGTGGCGGGCAAAAAGCCGCGGCTGGCGGTGCAGTCGGGGCCGGTGTTGTTGATCGATGCAAAGATCCATCCCGCCTTCAACGAGGGATCGGCCAACGTTCGTTACCGCAACGGCATTGGCGTCGATGCTGAGGGGCGGATCGTGATGGCGATTTCGGTGATGAAGGAGGGCAATGCCACCAATTTCCACAACTTCGCCCGTCTGTTCCGCGATCAGCTGGGCTGTCAGAATGCGCTGTATCTGGACGGTGACATATCGGAGCTCTACGTGCGGGCGGCGGACGGTGACGAGGTTCCACCGGAGCAGAACTGGTTTGCGGCGATGTTCGTGGTCACGGAGCCGCTCGAGGGGGCTGACGACAAGTAGCGCCACGCCGGAGTGTTGGGGGTGCTGAGGTTTGCCTCCGCTCCGACTTTCGCCCCGCTCATGGCGGCTCGACTGAGTTTGGGGGGAGTTGCGGTAGGCGCTTCGGAAATCAGGGTGGGATGCACGGCCGGTGATGACGGCGGATGGGACGGGAAGGTTCGTCACGCTTCCGGCCGCGCTGGCACGACAGGAGTGTCGTGCTTCCTTGCGCAAGCGCGTGGCGATGCGAACGGGCACCAGGGAAGAACCACACTCCTGTGGTTCTGTGCCGATTGGATGAATGTTGGAAAGACTCAGGGCAAGCCATCCGCACTGCGTGGTAATTGCCGATCGTGGTTGACGCGCAGGCCAATCGCTGAAACCTTTGCAGCTCAACGCCTTTCCTTTTTCGTCCTGTCATGACTGCCCTCTCCAGCCCCCATTTGTATCGTCATCTGTTCGCCGCGGCGCTGTTTATCGGTGCGCCGGCCGGTGCCTATGCGGTGGATTTTGATAAAGAGATCTATCCGATTTTTCGCAGTAAGTGTTTTAAGTGCCACAGCGGTCCGAAGGCGAAGAAAGGCCTGCGTTATGACGACAAGCGCACGCTGCAGGAATTTATCGATGGTGAGGACAAGGTGATCGTTACCGGTAAACCCGGTGAGAGCCTGTTGCTGAAAAAGGCGATGCTGCCGCGCGATGATACCGATGCCATGCCACCACCACGTCGTGGCGATCCGATGACCAGTGATGAAATTCGCCTGGTCGCCAAATGGATCGAAGAGGGTGCTAAACTCGAGCCCGGCGAAGACACCGCCGACGCGGGTGACGGCGAAAAAATGAAGACCGACACGGCCACTAAGCACAACTGGGTCAATACCGAAGGTAACGAAGTCAAAGCCGGTTTCGTTCGCATGGAAGCGAGTGCCGTGGTGCTGCTGCTCGAGAGTGGCAAAGAGTATGCTTATCCGCTCGACAAGCTGTCGCCGGACAGCCAGGCGCTGGCGAAGAAGCTGGCGGCGGGTGGTGAGTGAGGTGCGATTAGCTTTTCCCCGACAGAGCTAGAACTGGGTATTGGCTCAGTTCTCCCGGGAATTCGCTGCAATGTGTTTCGCAAACTGATTCAATGATCATCACTAGCGGCGGGAGGTTTTTTCGCCAGTCGCTAATCCCTAATCGTTAATCGTCAGCTGCTAATCGGATATGGCACGCAATCCGGCCGTGGACTTTAGCGCAGCGCTGTCCTTAGGTTGGCGGCAATGAATGTATTGCGTATTTTTCTGACGATCTTCACGGTTTTGGTTTTCGCCGGCTCTGCACAGGCTGAGATCAAAGCGGGCTTTGCCGACCGCGATATTTCGCCGGACATCGGCATGGAGCGACCGGGTGGTTACGGCAAAGGTTTTCATCAGAAGTTCCACGATCCGTGTAAGGCGCGCGCGGCGGTGTTCGACGATGGTAAAAAGGTGGTCGCTCTGGTCGGACTGGATGCGTTGTTCATCCGCCGCCCACAGGTCGAAGCGGTGCGCAAGGCGGTGCAGGAAAAGACCGGGATCGCTCCCGAAGCGGTGCTGATCGGTGCCTCGCATTCCCATTCATCCGGACCGACTGGCATGGTCCTGCCGGGTGAGTTTGATCACGCCGATGCCAGGGTTCAGGAACTCGCCTACGAGGAATCATCGATGGCGGATCCGGTATACCTGGAGCGCGTGGTCAAGGGCATGGTGGATGCCATCGTCGAGTCCTATGAAAAGCGTGAAGCAGTGACGCTGGGCTTCGGTTCCGGTGAGGAGGGCACGGTGAGCTTTAATCGCCGCTGGCGGATGAAGAACGGTTTGAGCTTTACCCACCCGCGTTACGGAAATCCGGACATGGTTGAACCGGCGGGTCCGATCGATCCGGAGGTCGGAGTCATCGGTGCCTGGAATGCCGACGGCAAGCTGCTTGGCACGGTCATCAATTTCGCCTGTCACGCGACCACCAGTCCGGCGGGCATCTCGGCGAACTATCCCTGGTTTCTTGAGCACGTCGTCGACGGTACGTTTGGCGAGGACACGGTGGTGGTTTTTCTCAATGGCGCATCGGGCGATGTTACGCAGGTCGACAATGCCGACCCGAATCGCCGCCAGACCGGTGAGGCGTCAGCGATGCTGCTCGGTGGCCGGGTCGGTGCCGAAGCGGTCAAGGTGCTGCTCGATCTGCCCAGAGCCGCGGAAGCGACCATTGATTTTAAAAATGAAGTGATGAAGATTGATCGTCGCCACCCTTCACCGGAGCGGGTTGCCGAAAGCAAGCGGCTGACCGCGGAGAAGCCAAGCGAGCCGAAGGCACTGAATGACTACATCTGGGCCAAGGAAATTGTCATGCTCGATGCCATCATCGCGGCTGCGCCGAAACAGACCGTCGAGGTGCAGACGATCCAGATCGGGCCGGCGGTGTTTATCACCGATCCGGCCGAGTATTTCACCCAGTACGGGCTCGACCAGAAGCAGGCGAGCAAGTTTCCGTTCACTTACCCGGTCAGCCTGGCAAACGGCTGTGTTGGCTACGTGCCGACCGAAGAAGCGCTCGGACCGAACGGCGGTGGCTACGAGACGCGGTTGACCAGTTACAGCAATTTGATTCCTACCGCCGGTTCGATCATTCGCGACAAAGGCATCGAACTGGCCAATGAGTTCGAGCCGGACGAGGTGCCGGCTCACGCGCCGAATCCGCCGTTCACCGCCGGCTGGCAGTACGGCAACGTGCCGCCGGAGTTGGAGTAGGGTTGGGAGCAGGGAGCAGGGAGCAGTTGGGCGAGGTCGTAGGATGGCTTTTCAAGCCGTCCCGAACGTCGTGCGACGGGGCCTCCGCTTAAAACGACGCTCCACGCCCAGTCCACGCCGCGCCCCCTCCAACGCAAGGTGAACGGGATACAATCCGGTTCTACTTTGGGTATGGGCCATTTCTATCTTTTCGAAACGCTAACTAACGCGCGATGAAGGTTTCATCGCCGGGGCTGGCCGCCGGAATGCTCCTGAAATCGCTGCGCGTGGCGGCGAGATGGGTGAGGGCGTGGTAGACCGATTCCGGATCGAGGCCGAGCGCGGTGCCTACGTCGGCGGCGCGATGTTCCTCGCCGTTGGTCAGCAAATGCTCACGCACTTTTTGCAGCAGATCGAGAAATTCGCCGGCGGCCTTTTTGCCGGCTTCGACGCCGGGTTGGTGGTAGGCATTGATGTTAACCAGCGAGGCGTAAAATCCGACCGCGCGTTCGAACAGGCCGATCAGTGCACCCAGTTGGCGGGCGTCGACTTCGGGAACACTGAGCGTCATCGATGCGCGATCGTTGCCGGACAGGGCTTCACGGGTTCCGCGTAAGAATCCCTGTAAGTAGTCGGAGGTCAGTGTGTCAGGATCGACTTCGATCGACTCGACGCCATGTCGCGTGTCGCGAACTTCAATGAAGGTGGCGAAGAAATTGTTCACCCCGTCGCGCAATTGCTGCACGTAGGCGTGCTGATCGGTCGAGCCTTTGTTGCCGTAAACGGCGATGCCTTGATTGACGACCTCGCCGTCGCGATCGAGCTCTTTGCCGAGCGATTCCATGACCAACTGTTGCAGGTATTTGCTGAACAGCAGCAGGTGATCCGAGTAGGGCAGCACGACCATGTCTTTTTCGCCGCGGCCGTTGGTGGCTTCGTGCCAGGCGAGGGCGAGCATCATCGCCATGTTGCCGCGCGTGTCGTGTTGGCGGGTGTGGGCATCCATCACCGCGGCACCATCGAGAAAGGCGCGAATGTCGACGCCGAGAATGGCCAGTGGCACGAGGCCGACGACACTCATCACTGAGGTTCGACCGCCGACCCAGTCTTCCATTTCGAAGCGTTGGCTCCAGTTTTCGGCGACGGCGAGCTGGTCGAGCTGGCTGCCCGGTCCGGTCACGGCGACGGCGTGAGCGGCGAAGTCGATTCCGGCTTTTCGATAAGCGTTCTGGGCTTCGAGCATGCCGTTGCGGGTTTCCTTGGTGCCCCCGGATTTGGAAATGACGACGGTCAGCGTTTTATCGAGGTCATCACCGATAGCGGTCAGGGTCCGGTCGATGCCGCCTGGATCGGTATTGTCAAAAAAGTAAACCTCGATCGGGTTGGCCGGTGACACCAGAGCATCGGCGACCAGTTGCGGGCCGAGGGCCGACCCGCCGATGCCGACGACCAGCAGCTTGCGGTAGTGGCCTGAGTCGCGAATCTTGGCGGCGTAGTTTTCGACGCTGGTAATCTTTTCGGCGATGCTCGTCTGAAGTTCTGCATCGGGCGCGAGACCGGGGGTGCGCAGCCAGTAGTGACCCACCATACGACCTTCATCGGCATTGGCGATGGCGCCGCCTTCGAGTGCGTCCATTTCCTCAAAGGCCGACTGCACGCAGGCACCCATGGTTTCGATAAATTCGCCGTCGATGCCCATGCGGCTGAGATCGAGCGACAAATCGAGTTCGTCGTGGCGGATGAAAAATTCCTGAAATCGGTCCCAGTTCTGGCTCATGTCGTTAAAGGGTAGGGCGTTGCGTGTCTGTGTGCGAGGCTGCGCAGCGATTCTGTATCGCGTCACGAGATTATGTTCGACAGGAGGGCGGGCTTGGCAAAGGTTTCCTGATGAAATTTGCTCATCGCGCACTTGTCGGCGCATTCTTGTTTATGACGATCACTGCCCTGGCCACTTCGAAAGCGGAGGCGGGCGGAGAATTTCGCCACGTCGTCTGTTTTAAATTCAAGGATGATGCCGCGCCGGCAAAAGTCGAAGAAATCGAGCGCGAGTTTAAGGCGCTGAAGAGCAAGATCGATACCATCGTCGATTTCGAGTGGGGTCGGAGCGAAAACATCGAACCGCTCAACGATGAGTTTACCCACTGTTTTGTGGTTACGTTTAAGGACAAAGCGGGACTCGAGGTCTACCTGCCGCATGAAGATCACCAGGCCTTCGTGACACTGCTTAAACCGCACCTCGACAAGGTGTTCGTGTTTGATTACACCGCCAAAGAGTAGCGGGTGCAAAGGCGCTGCGTATTGGTTTTTCTGAAGTATCCGACTCCCGGTCGGGTCAAAACCCGTCTCGCCGCCACGCTCGGCGATGAGGCGGCAGTGGAGATCTATCGGCGTCTGGTTGATCGGGTGCTGCACAATCTGTCAGCGGCTCCGCTCGACGAAATCCGTGTGATGTTCGATCCGCCATCGCACGACGCTGAGGCAAAAATTCGCGAATGGCTGGCGCCGGCGCTGGCTGCGGTGCCGGCGCATGTGACGATCAGTTTTGTCGCCCAGTTCCAAGGCGATCTCGGCGAACGTCTCGCTGCCGGGTTTTCGCAGGCCTTCGCCGATGGCGGCAGCCAGGTGATGGCAATCGGCACCGATTGCGTGGCGATTGATGAGCAAGTGGTCGCCGCTGCCTGGCAGGCTCTGGATCGATGCGACGCCGTGTTTGGTCCGACCGAGGACGGCGGCTACTATCTGCTGGCGACGTGTTCGCTGCAGCCGGCGCTGTTTGAAAATATCCCGTGGAGCAGTGAGGTGACCTTGGCACGTTCCCTGCAACAGGCTGAGCAGTCCGGGCTCGCGGTTGAGCAGTTGACCACGCTCGCGGACGTCGATGACGCCGGTGACTGGCAACGCGCTCGCGCCGGTTTTTTTCCAGATCTTGACGCAGAACGGTCTTAATATTTTTCATTCAGCAAAGCCTTATGAATCTTGATCAGCCGATTGTTTTCCAACCGATTTATCAGCAGCGTGTCTGGGGTGGACGGGTGTTGCAGACTCTGTATGACCGTCCGCTCCCCGACGACGGCAAGCCTTACGGCGAGGCCTGGGAGATCGTCGACCGGCCCGAGGCCATGAGTGTCATCAGCGGTGGCAGCGGCGGGACGCTGGCCAGTCTGTGGAGCGAGTGCCGCGGCGAAGTTTTCGGTGATGCCGCGCCTGATGAGGAACGTTTTCCGCTGCTCTGCAAAATTCTCGACTGTCAGCAGCGGCTGTCGCTGCAGGTGCATCCGCCGGCTGATGTGGCGGCCGAACTCGGTGGCGAACCGAAGACCGAAATGTGGTACGTGGCGGCGGCAGATCCCGGCGCGGAACTCTATGTCGGGCTCAACGAGGGTGTCAGTCGCGAGTCGTTCGAGGCGGCGCTCCGCAATGGCGAGGCCGAAGCGCAGGTGCATCGGGTCGAGGTGCAGGCGGGTGAATTTTTGTTCATTCCCAGCGGGCGACTGCACGCCATCGGCGGCGGATTGCTGATTTTCGAAATTCAACAGAACAGCGACACAACCTACCGGGTATTTGATTGGAACCGGGTCGGGCTCGACGGTCAGCCGCGCCAATTGCACGTCGATGAATCGCTGCAGTGCATCGATTTTGACGATGTTGAGCCCGGGGCCGATCCGGTGGCGGACGACGGAGAAACCCTGGTGGTGTGCGATTATTTTAAGGTGTCGCGCTGGAAACTGGCGGCGGACGAAGCCCGCTCGACGGGAGGTTTTGCGATTGTCACTGTGGTTGAAGGCAAGGTGCGCTGCGGCGAGACTATTTTCAGCGCCGGTGATTTTTTCATGATTGCCGACGTCGCGGCCAGGGCAGGTCTCGACATTTCGGCCACTGATTGTGAGGCGGCGCAGGTGTTGATCACCTGTTGGCCTGATGCCTGAGCCGGCTGATCGACGCAATTGCTTGGCGCACAAACGCCCGTGAAAAGCTTGCTGCACAAGGATCGACTTGTTGTAGTGGTGGCACCTGCCCACTCTCTTTTCCGGCTCTGCCATGGAATCACCGTACCACAGCGGGGCGGACTATCCCGATCCCAGGGGAGTTGCCGCCCGTGTTGCGCGTCGCAAAAAATCTGCCGTTTCGGCAGCGCGACGGCGCAAGAAGATTGTTCGCCGACGGCGTCGACAGTTCAGAAGTCGGGCGTTCTGGGTGATGGTGCTGCTGGTTTGGGGGTACCTCGCCGGAGCTCCGACGTGGCGAGTGTTGGTTTCCGATCCCGACTGGGTGTTTGACGCCGATGCCCAGGGCTCACTAGTGGATCGCAATGGCAGTCTTTACATGACCTGGCCGGAGTATGGTGATCGCCGGCCGGTGCCTTACGACGAATTGTCCGCGCATTTGGTGGATGCTGTCATTGCCCGCGAGGACCAACGTTTCCGGCGCCATCCGGGGGTCGATCCGCTCGGAATCGGCAGGGCGGCGGTGGCTGACATTCAGGCACGCAGTCTGTCACAGGGGGGCTCGACCATCACCATGCAGTTGGTCGAGGTGGTGTACCGTTATCCTCAGGATTCAACGGTGCAGAAACTGCGCGCAAAAATCTTCGAACTGATGATGGCACCCCGTCTCGAATGGTATGCGGCGCGCAAGCAAGGCTCGCGCGAGGATGGTAAGAAAGCGCTGCTCGCCGCCTATCTGAGCCGGATCGAATACGGTAACCGCACGGTTGGCATTCGCGAAGCGGCAAACTGCTACTTCGGCAAGCCGGCGGCGGAGCTGACGCTCGGTGAAAGTGCCTACCTGGCTGGACTGATCCGCGGTCCGTCGGCGAACAATGTTTACCGCAACCCCGAAAAGGCGCGTGGCGCTCGAGACGCGGTGGTGTTGCGCATGAAGCAACGCGGCATGATCACCGGGCAGCAGGCGGATGGAGCGACCTTCTATGTGCGCGATGCGCCGGTGCCGAAAAAGCGTCGCGGCGATGGCTTCACGTCGGCGGCGGTGCGTCGCGAACTGGATCAGTTGGTTGCCGACGGTGAATTGCCGGTCGATTATCTCGGCGGCGATCCAGTCAAGATTCACCTCAGTTTTGACTTCAGGATTCATGATCTGGCGGCACGCTCGCTGCTGAAACAGATCACGCGTATCGAGGCGACGCGCGGATTTCGCGGATCTGCCGGTCAGTTGCAGGGTGCGGTGGTGGTGATCGACAACCGCAGCGGGGCGATTTTGACATCGGTGGGCGGGCGGAATTTTGACCATCTATCTTATGATTGTGCGCTGCAGGGGCGGCGCACGGTGGCCAGTGCCGGCAAGCCTTTCATCTACGCGAGCTACATGGAGACGCGCGGCCACCGCGCTGACTCGCTGCTGTCGAATGCCGGCCTCAGTGACTCGGAGGCCGCCGACTACCGGGGCTTTCGCTTTCCGCACGAGACCGAGTTGCTCGACGAAGGCGAGCATCCGTTGTGGATGGGGCTCGCCTACAGCAGCAACCGCATGACGCTGCGTGCCGGGGCTCAGACCGGCATGATGCCGTGGCAGAAACTGCTGCGTGAGACGGCGTTGATCGATCAACCTCTGGGCAACGAAACTTCGATGTGGCTGGGTTCGTTTGCGGTGCGCCCGGTTGACCTGGCGGCGGCCTACTCGGTGTTTCCGCGCGGCGGAAAATTCATCGCTCCCTACCTGGTCGAACGTGTTGAGATCGGTGGGCGAAGGTATTATCAGCGTCACTCGAGGAGTCGGCGGGTCATTTCCAGCGAGACCTCGGCGGAAGTCACCGCAGCGCTCCGGGAGGTGCTGACCGTTGGCACCGCGGCTCATCACGGCGGGCGCGAGTTAGCCAGGCGCAAGGATGTCGCCGGCAAAACCGGCACTTCAGACGGTGTCTTCGATGCCTGGTTCGTCGGCTACGGCAGCGATGTCACAGTTGCGGTCTGGCTTGGATTTCCCGAAGGTAACCGGACGATTCTTGAAGGGGGAACCGGTGGGCGCCTGGCGTTTCCGGTGTGGAAATCAATCATCGAAGGGTTGCCCGCAGACTATCGCTTCGACCCGATCCCGATGCTCGGAGCGGGTCGGCGGACGCTGACCATGGCGGAGTGATGGCGAGCGGGTAAAGATTTGGACTGCGGCAGCCCGCTCTGAGCTTTACCCACGGGTTGACCGGCCTGTCGGGCGCCTCCCCAACAGTAAACAGAAGCGGTGCGGATGGGGACCAGGGAAGAACCACACTCCTGTGGTTTCTTGCCGACAGGAGCGTTGGAATGCACAACAGGCGGTGACGGCGAACGAGGCGCTACGGTTTGCTACCGCTCTGGCCGCAGAGGCACGACAGGAGTGTCGTGCTTCCTTGCGCAAGCGTAGGTCGATGCGAACAGGGCCGGGGAAGAACCACAATTCGGTGATTCCGTGCCGACTGGATAAATAGGTAAAGCTCAGAGCCCGCTGCCGCTTTTCCCCGAGGCAGCCCGGCTGCCGGCAGCTGGGCCCGGAGTCTATTGAAAGAGGGGGCCTCTACGGCTCATACGGCTCAGCATCATTTGTTCCGGCCGCAGCAGCCTGCTGACTCAGACAGCGGCAGCAGGCTGCTCGCAGTCAAAGGATGCCCGGTTTCACGGAGTGCCGCCTATCGTGGTCCCGGTGCATTGACGCTTGCCGCGTCGCGATCTTCGCCCGGCGTGGTGTAGGTGGCGCGAGTCTTGTGATCGAGCTTGAGCGATTCGCCGGTCTCGCGGTCGAAGCCGTCCGGGGAGAGATTTTCCGGTGCGGAGTCGGCGGTTTGTTCGGTCCACTCGTCGAGCAGCGAACGCAGCTGATCGGCCGTTTCGGACAGGGCTTTTTCACCGATC
This sequence comes from uncultured bacterium, assembly GCA_965367965.1. Lineage (GTDB taxonomy): Bacteria > Verrucomicrobiota > Verrucomicrobiia > Verrucomicrobiales > DEV007 > JBBKXR01. The sequence continues at coordinate 13,264 of CBDULB010000020.1, forward strand.
AGATTGTTCAGCTGAAAGGAGTCTTCGCTGACCTGATAGAGCTCTTCCTCAGGACGCGGTGCGAGAAATACGTCGGCTTGAGCCGGCGTGAGTTGGTTTCCGTCGCGTGCCGCCTGCAGCGCTTTGTGAGAATCGGAGCGCACCGAATCGGCCGGCCCCTGCCAGGCCAGTTCGGGGCGGTTATTGCGAATGTAGAGGAAATCCCCGGCACGGACCGAGCGGCCGTGCGCCGAGTAGTCGTGCCAGTTGTGTTCCGAGAAGGCTGCTTCGCGAACGGTGGCATCGGCTTTATCGAAGATGGGCTGCAGCGGCACGCCCTGGAAGCTTTCCGCTGCTGAAACGCCGGCGGCCTTGAGGATGGTCGGGGCGAGATCGATGACGCTGACCAGTGATTCGGCGGCGGCACCCGTGGCGTTGATTCCCGCCGGCCAGTGGGCGACCAGCGCGGTTTTCATTCCGCTGTCGTGGAGGCGCGTTTTTGCGCGGGGGAATGGCCGGCCGTTGTCGGCGAGCACAAAGATCAGTGTGTTGTCGAGTTCACCCTGCGCCTTAAGCTCGTCGACCACCTTGCCGATGAAGTGATCGTAGCGGGTGACCTCGTTGTAGTACGAGGCGAGGTCTTGGCGAGTCTGCGCGTCATCGATCAGAAAAGGCGGAACGATGACGTCCCCGGGCCGGTGTTGGGGGCCGTAGGCGGCGGCGTCCCACTGGCCGTCAGCGTCCCAGTTGCGGTGCGCGTCGTAGGCAGCGAACCAGGCGAAGAAAGGCTTGTCCCCGGGGCGCTCGCGAATATTTTTCAGCCAATGGGCATGCCCACCGGAGTTGGCTTTGTCCCTGCCGCCGTCCTTTACGGACCAGGGCTCACTGAGTGCGACCTGTCCCTCGGGAGGTGCCGAGCGCGCCATGTGATCTTTGCCGGAGAGGATGGTGTGGTAGCCGGAGTCGCGCAGCAGGGCGGGAAACATCGGCAGATTCCAGGCGATCGGCAGGTGCAGCTCGGCGGCCTTGCCGTTGTTGTGCGGGTAGCGACCGGTGATGATGCTGCAGCGGCTCGGACTGCACGAACTGGCGGTCAGGTAGGCATTGTCAAAACGCAGCCCGTTCGCCGCCAGCCGGTCGATATTCGGCGTGCGCGCGGCGGCGTTGCCATAGCAGCCGAAATCGTTCCAGGAAATATCATCGCCGATAAAAACGATGACGTTGGGGCGATCGACCGCGTGGGCAGTCTGGCTGATGAATAGCAAACTGAGGCTGAAGATGAAGCGCTGGATCATAGTGGGCGGAGGTGGTGGAAAGTGTGGGGTCGATTTTTTATGACCTGCAACAGGCCGTCGATGCGACAGGGCAGAATGCAATTCTGCGCCAGCCAAATCAAGGGCGGAAAGCGGTTGAGGCGTTACTCGACCGGCGCAGGTTTGGTGCGCTTGCCGAACAGCGACGAGCCCACGCGGACGATGGTGGCACCTTCTTCGATGGCGATCTCGAAATCGTGGCTCATGCCCATCGACAGGCCGGGCAGGGGAATTCCGCCCTGGCTTTCGAGCTCGTCGCGCAATTCGCGAAGGCCGGCGAAAAATTTGCGCGAATCCTTCGCCTCCGGCGTAAACACCGGAATCGTCATCAGGCCCTGAATTTCCAGTCGCTCCATGTCGAGCAGGGCATCGAGCGATTTTTTGATCTGCTCGACCGAAAAGCCGTATTTGGCGCCGTCGGCGGCGATATTGACCTGCAGGTAAACTTTGGGAAAAAGCCCCAGCTCGCCGGCGATGCGATCGATTTGCTCGGCAACGCCCAGCGAATCGACGCTGTGAATGACCGGAAACAGGGGCAGGGCTTTGCGGATTTTGTTTTTCTGTAAGTGACCGATCAGATGCCACTCGAGTTTTTCGGACAGCTGCGGAATCTTGGCTTCGGCTTCCTGCACCCGGTTCTCGCCGAAGCGCACCTGGCCGCACTGCATTGCCGCGCGTACCGCGTCAGCCGGGAAAGTCTTGGAAACGGCCAGCAATTGCGCGGCATCGGGCTCGCGACCGGAGCGTTGGCAGGCGTCGGCCATCTGCTGGCGGACGCTGTCGAAGTTTTCGGACAGGGAAGTTTCAGGCATTTTCTTGCCCACTGATACCCCGATGCAGCGCGATGCAAAACACTGTGCCCACTTTTTTATTTTCAGCGCGGTTGAAAGCCCCGCAAATGTGGGTAGAATGGGGCCTCAAGATTTCTTGAATGGAAGGGTGGCTGAGTCCGGTCGAAGGCACTCGATTCGAAATCGAGCGTAGGGCAACCTACCGTGGGTTCGAATCCCACCCCTTCCGCCATTCAAAAAGCCAGAGCCCTCCAGCGCAGCGGAGGGCTCTGGCTTTTTGAATTTTGGAGGTTCGGGTTCGAACGCAGTTTATCCTTCGCTGCGCTCAGGCTCTGCAGTTTGGCTTCGCCATTTTACGTGCGCTTGCGCGCCGCGGCAGTGAGTGCGCTCGCCGCAACGCGGCTGACGAAAACCGAGCGCAGCGAGCACCCCGCACAGATCATAGCGAAGCGGAAATCAATCCCACCCCTCCGCCGGCCGTCCCCGGCGGTTGCGCCTGCTCTGGAGATTTGATCGAAATTTTTCCGGGCGAAGTGAGCCGCAACCATGACACCGTCGCGATCATTGCCGCGCCCCGGGAAAAATGGGGACGCTTGGATATTTTGGTAAACCCGGCGGCAATCACCGCACGCAACGTGGGCGAACGGGCGAGTCTCGAAGAACGCCGGGACAAGGTCATGGCCGTGAACGTGAAAGGCTCGATGGTGACCGCTGACGCGGTGTGGCCATTGTCTGCAGCCCGGCTGGCAAACCCGATTAAGGAGGCAAGCAGGCTTTTCTCCGTGATAAACCAACAGAAATTGCTTAACACTTTGCCTTCCTGCGTCATTTTATCACAAGTGCCGGAAGTGTCCCCACAGGATACTGTATTCGGCGCCTCGTCGATTTATCGCGGGATAGACTGTTTGCCATACGAATGAGACGGTTCCTCTATCTGACTTTATGGTCGCTGATGTTTGGATTCTCTGCGTACGGAGGGGAGTCGCCGGGTGCGTTTTTTGAAACAAACATCCGCCCGCTGCTGGCAGAGAATTGCTATCGCTGTCACGGCGAAGAAAAGACAAAAGGCGGCCTGCGACTCGATCGTATCGAAGCGATTACTAAAGGCGGAGATTCCGGCCCTGCGATGGTAAAGGGCGATGCTGAAAAATCACTCCTGATCGAGGCGGTTGCGCGAACCGACCCCGACTTTTCCATGCCGCCAAAGGATGCCGACGCTTTGTCGAAGGCCCAGGTAGCCGATCTGAAAAAATGGATTGCGATGGGTGCCCCCTGGCCGCAGGCAAAAGTTTTCACCGGGGGCGAGCGCGACGAAAATGGCTTTTCCGCCGCCGACCGGGCCTGGTGGGCGATTCAGCCCGTTGCCGATCCGGATGTGCCGGTCGCGTCCGGTGATGAATGGGCGCGCAATCCGATTGATCACTTTGTCGCCCGCAAACTTGCGCAAAACCATCTGCAGCCGGCACCGCCTGCGACGCCCCTGGAACTGGTGCGCCGAATTTATTTCGACCTCCATGGTCTGCCGCCTCTGCCCGCGCAGGTCGATGCCTTTGTTGCGGCCTGCAAAAAGGACCCTGATGCCGCGCTGAGAGATTTGATCGATCAGCTTCTCGCCAGTCCGCGCTACGGCGAGCGTTGGGGTCAGCATTGGCTGGACCTTGTCCGTTATGCGGAGAGTGATGGATACAATCAGGATGCCTATCGCCCCGGCGCGAAAAACTATCGCAACTACGTCATCCAGTCGTTCAACGACGATAAGCCCTATTCGCAATTTGTTCGCGAGCAGCTGGCCGGGGATATCATTGACCCCGACGATCCCGATGTTCTGATCGGAACGTCATTTCTGCGACAGGGGATTTACGAATACAATCTGAACAATGTCAGGATGCATTGGGACATCATCATGACCGATATGACCAATGTGACGGGCGAAGCTTTTCTCGGGCTGAGCGTGGGTTGCGCCCAGTGTCATGATCACAAGTTTGATCCAATCCTGCAAAAAGATTATTTCGCGCTGCAGGCATTTCTTTCAACGACGGCATGGCCTACCGATATGCCTCTGGCGACTCCGAGGCAAAAAGCTGAGTTTGCGCAGCAACAGAAGGTCTGGGAGAAAGCTACCAGTGAAATCCGCTCTGGATTGGAAAAACTCAAAGCCGACCAGTTGGCAGCGAAACGGAAAACGGAGGTGGCCATGTTCCCGGAGGATATCCAGAACATGTATCATAAAAATCCGGAAGATAGAGAGCCGTTTGAGAAACAAATGGTGCAGTTAGTTCAGCGCCAGATCGACTATCAAAGCAGCCGGATTGACTTCGCTAAATCTTTTAAAGGTAAGCCGGAGAAACTCAAGGAGTGGGAGCATCTCAATGAGCAGCTGCAGAAATTCAATCACCTCAAACCGAAGCCGCTGCCGTCTGGTTTCGTGGCAACCGATGTCAGCTCTGAAGCGGTTACTCCGGTAATGAAGAAACGCGACGAAGTAATCGCCGTCGAACCTGCCTTTCTGACACTGCTCGGGCAACCTGCGCCGGTAATCAAGCCGACCGGAAACACCACCGGTCGTCGGCTGGCATTGGCTGACTGGATCGCCTCGCCGGAGAATCCTCTATCAACCCGGGTCATCACCAACCGGATTTGGCAGGGCCATTTCGGCACCGGTCTGGTTGCGACCCCGAATGACTTCGGCAATCTCGGCGAAGCTCCGAGCCACCCGCAACTGCTCGACTGGTTGACGACGCGCTTTGTCGAAGGCGGATGGAAAATGAAGGGCCTGCATCGCCTGATTCTGACCAGCTCCACCTACCGGATGACGGCACGGAAGGAGCCGACCTCCAGCGAAAAGCAGATCGATCCGGGCAATCGCCTGCTCTGGCGGTTCCCGCCGCGGAGACTGTCCTCTGAAGAAGTGCGTGATGCCATGCTGGTCACTTCCGGAGAGATTCGATTTCCTGAAAATACCCATCCCGAATCCGTGCCGGGAACTTCGCCGGACCGGAGCATCTATGTAAAAAAGCTGCGCAACAAACCCGATGCACTACTCAACAGCTTCGATTCTCCACCCGGTTTTCAATCCGCCCCGCGTCGTCCTGAAACCACGACACCAACCCAGTCGCTGATGCTCATCAACAACCCATGGCCGATGGACCGCGCCAAAGCCTTTGCCAAGTCGCTGCGCTTTGATGACGACGGTGATCGAAGTCAAAAAATCATCGCCGCTTACCGACGTGCCTTAGGTCGCCTTCCGGGTGAGGCGGAGATCAAAAATGCTCTCGCCCTGATTGATTCACTCAGCAAGATGCGCCGTGACAGTCAACAGAGCCCTGACAGCGATCAAACCGCGTTAGTTGCCAACTCGGAGAAGTTCGCCGCGGTAAAAGAAATCGACATCGGTAGCCGCGCGCTCCGACTGCAGCGGTCGTCGACCTACCAACAAGTCGAAGTCGATCTGCCGCTCGACCGTGACACCAACGAGTTTAGTATCGAAGCCGTGGCCGAGCTGGACAGTATTTATCCGGATGGCACCGTCAATACGCTTGTGTCGCGCTGGGACGACAGTCGAAGCACGTCGGGTTGGTTCCTGTGCGTAACCAGCACCAAGTCGCGCTACCAGCCGCGCAATCTTCTCTTCGTGATGAACGGCGTCGATCAACAGGGGGCGCCGAGGTATGAAGTCGTGGTATCCGACCTGCGGGTTCCGGTCGGCAAACCGGTTTACATCGCGGTCACAGTCACCGCCCGGCCGATATCCGCGGGCAGCGAGTTCGGTGAAGTCACGTTCTATGTGAAAGATTTGTCCGATTTAAAAGCGCCGTTGCAATCGGTGACGGTGAAACATTCGGTCGTCGGCAAACTCAACGACTCTTCGTTTCCGCTCGTCATCGGAGGGCGCAAGAAGGTCGGTCACCTGTGGGACGGGCAGGTCTCCCGGCTTAGCCTTTCCAAGTCATCACTAAGCAAAGGGCAACTTTTGATCGATCCGGCGGAAGCGGAAGCAAGCCCGCAGCGATTCGCCGATTGGAATTTCTCCGCAGGCCTGCCTGCCGATGCAAAATGGTATGGGCGGAACCACGCCGATCCCTTGCAGGATTCAGCAGCGGACTTCTGCCATTTGCTGTTTAATTCCAATGAGTTTCTTTACCTCTACTGAATCGGAAACCATGCAATCACGACGAAAGTTTCTCTCCACTGCAGGTGGTGGTTTCGGGGCCGTGGCCCTGTCAGCACTGATGGGAGAAAAACTGATTGCGGGTGCCTCGATCGACCCGGCCGCATCGGCGAAAATTCCTCATCAGTTCGGCAAAGCCAAAAGCGTCATCTTCCTGTTCATGGAAGGCGGCCCGAGCCATCTCGACCTCTTCGATCGCAAACCGCTGCTGCGAAAACTGGCCGGGCAAAAACTTCCCGACAGCTTTGAGACACCGGTGACCGCAGCGGGCGAGGTGAACTCGCCGCTGCTGCCCGACCAACGCAAATGGGCTCAGCACGGACAGAGCGGACTGTGGATTTCCGACTGGCTGCCGAACCATGCCCGCATCGCCGACGAACTGTGTGTGATCCGTTCCTGTGTGACCGACGGCATCAACCATGCGGGCGGGGTGTGCCAGATGAACACGGGAGCTGTCTTCGGCGGGCGACCTTCGCTCGGATCCTGGGTGTCCTATGGGCTCGGCTCGGAAAGCCGCAACCTTCCCGACTTTGTCGTCCTCAAAGACAGCAACTCGATGGTAGTCAATGGAGTTCGTGCCTGGGGTTCGGGTTTTATTCCTTCCACCCATCAGGGAGTGCTGCTCGAATCAAAGGATTCACCGATTTCAAACCTTAACAACCCCGCGGGTGTTTCCGACGTGGTGCAGCAACAGAAGCTCGCCTTTCTCGGCGAAATGAATCGCCGGCATCTCGGCAGCCGCGCCTCTCACAGCGATCTCGAAGCGCGCATCAAAAGCTACGAACTCGCCTTCCGCATGCAGGCGACCGCCCCCGAAGCCATCGATCTCGAACACGAATCCGATTCCACCAAATCGCTCTACGGACTCGATCGGGAAGAAACTAAAGCCTATGGACGCCAATGCCTGCTGGCGCGACGTCTCGTCGAACGCGGGGTGCGGTTCATCCAACTTTACAGCGGTGCCGGCAGCAAGTGGGACAGTCATGCTGGCATCGAAGCCAAGCACTCCAAACTCTGCTACAGCGTCGATCAGCCCATCGTCGGCCTGCTTACTGATCTGAAACAGCGCGGCCTTCTCGACGAAACTCTCGTCATTTGGGGAGGCGAGTTCGGGCGCACCCCGATGAGCGAAAAAGGCGACGGCCGCGATCACAATTCTACCGGCTTCACCATGTGGATGGCGGGCGGCGGGGTCAAAGGCGGGCAAACCATCGGCGCCACCGATGAGCTCGGCCTCTACGCCACCGAAGACCGACTACACGTCCACGATCTGCACGCCACCGTGCTGGCGCTGATGGGGCTCGACCACACCAAAGTCATCTACCCGCACAAGGGCCGCCCCGAACGGGTGGATATGAACGAAGGCCATGTGCATGAGGGGATTGTGAGTGGCGTCGTCAGCTGAAAATTTGGTCTGCTAATCACCAACCGTGACGAAGGAGGACCGATCTCTGCCAGCCCCGTTCGCAATTGGTTAGACTATTTGCCAAAAGTCTCTACGCCTACCGATAGCATTTTTACAGCAAGCCAGGTTCGCTGCGCTCACTTGTGTTTTCATGGCCGGCCCGAAATTCCGCCTGGCCGCGTTGTTCGTCACCCGGGGAGCTCGCTCCCTTCGGTCCTCACGCCTTGCCATCCGAAATTTCCGGCTCGGTCGATACCCGCACATCCTTTTGGCAAACAGTCTACACGAAACGGGGCGCACGCTCGTGCCTTTGTCCACTCAGAGCGATGTCGCTTTCGGACGTGTCCGGGGAGCGGCGTCTTTTAAAGTGCCGACAGTGGACGAGCAGTGTTGCCGGGAAGCGCCCGGTCTGAGGGGGCGCTTACCATGCGCCTGTCCTTGGTATCGTCCACGGGATACACATTTTTGCCGTGGGTGCCGGATTGGACACCAAGCCGGGAACGGCACGTGCGCTTGCGGTGCATCGCTTGGTTATGCGGATTACCCGGGAAGGACGACCGAGTCATCGCAGCGTGACGAGACCGGGGCTGGATTCTACTTCTTCAGTACCGGCAAAACCTTCGCGGAAATTTCATCGGTGATGATTTCGTAGGCAGGCCGGCCCCAGTGATAGCCGTCACCGCTGGCCAGGTCGAGCTGCTTCGCCAGGATCGAATAGACATCGATGATTTCGATCGCTTCCTCCTGCATGACCTGCCCGGAAATCGTGTTGAGCCGTACCACGACGTCATTCTTGGCGCCGAGTTGATTCACCGGCTGGTCTTTTGCCGGTTTCGCAGCGGTGTGCGGAGTGGTCATCAGATAAAAGATTTTCGCCCCGGGCGCACCGGTCTTGAAACACTGCGCCAGGTCGCGCATGCGGTCTTGAACCACCTCATCCGACACCTTGTCGGGCGTCCAGTGCAGCGAGTGCAGGCCGTTGTTAAACACGATCGCATCGAACTTGTAATGGCCTGCCATTTCGGTCAGCGCGTCTTTGGGCACCTCGCCGCCGACGAAGTGAACGCAGTGAAAAACGTAGACCTGCTGTTTGAGCATTTCGGGAATGAATGAGCCCCGGTAGCCCATCGAAATGGAGTCTCCGTAAATCAGCACCTTCGGCCAGTCGGTATGTTCGATTTTCGGAACATCGAGTGCCCAGCCCTTGCCGGCGACGGCGCCGCGGGGATGCTCACTTTTACCCTCTTTCGCGGAAACATAGGAAAATGACGGCCCGTAGACTTTGACACCGGTGATCACTGTGGGCATGGCTGCATCGGTCGATTTGAGATTGCGGCCGATCCACATCGGCTGGTCGTTGGTGATCATTTCCATGAAACATTGCTTGAACGGCCGGTCGTCGAGGTAAAACGAGGCCAATCCGTCGCGGACCGCCAGAGTGATGGTGTACGGCGTGTTGATTTGCGGTTCTTTCTGTCCGCCGATGCCCGACGACTTCATGAAGATATTGTTGACGTAGGAAGCGATGCGCCGCGCGTAGTAGGGCGTTTTGCGATAGTTCATGTCGACCGTGAAACCGTCGTCGGCTTCGGCGCCGCTCTGCTTGCTCATCACCGTGAACAGCGATTGCTCGACCAGTTCGCTGATCTCGAAAGTGACCTGAACGGTGAAATTCTTCTGGTCGGGAAAGGCCCCGGCCGGCACCGCGAAAGCCGCTCCGTCGGTGAGGGCGATTCTGCCGTCGACCTTGTTGACGCTGCCCGACTGCAGTTCCGCCGGAATCGTGTCGGTGGCCAGGTCCCAAAGCGGCTTGTCGTCCGCCAATGTCGTGGTGGAAAGCAGGGCAAATCCTGCCAGAATGGAGAATAGAGGCTTCATAGGCTGTGGTGTTTCCATGGCGAAAGGGTTGGGTGGCTCGCTGCGCCACTCAGGCCCGGTCAGCTTAGGGAAGCTGGCCGCTTTGGGAAGTGGTTTTCAAAGGCCTGTTCCCGTGCCTGCCGGGCGTGCGCTTCCACGGGGCGGCAATTCGTCCCAAAATCGGTCACGCGAGCGGACCGGTCAATTATTCACCAACTCCAACTCGCGGCCGCGATACCAGCCGGTGAGGCTGTGGCGAAACCGGGAGGACTTGCGGACCTCATGCCAGAATTCGGCGGAAACGAAGATGACCAGCTTGCCGGGTTCGGGAAAGATATCGATCCACGGGCCTTTGACTCCGCTGACAGAATCGGTATACAAACGCAGCTGACCGCCGTCGCTTTCAACCCAGCCTTCGTCGAGATAGACAATGGCGGAAAGGATCCGGGATCGGGTCTGCTGATGGCAATCGAGGTGGGGCTTGTAATAACCACCGGGGGCAAAACAGGCAAGGTGTGCCTCCAGTTCAACCAATCCGAGAAACAATGAGCGGTTCAGTGTCTGGCGGACGGCCTCCATTTTGTCCCAGTAAACGCTCTGCGATTCACTGAGGTCGGCCGGCTCCAGCCACCGGATGTTGTCGGTGCGGATTTCGGGCAGGATATTCTTCGCAGCCCCTCGACCTATCGCAGCCGGTTTGAGATCGCCTTCCTTCGACCGGGCAACGCATTCGGCGATGAGATTGCGGGTGTCGGTAAGCTTGAGGAAATCGGGAACGACGACATACCCGGTTTCGGCAAGTCCCCGCAGCAAATTTTCAAGTGGCACGTCGGAATCGACGGGCGGAACGATCGGAAGCAGTTCGGTATGTATCTGAATGAGATCGTCTCGAAAAATCGGCTCGGCAACTGAATAGATCGTCGGCAATGAAAAATCGTTGGGCCGGAAAAACCCGGTTCGGCAGCAGCGGAGAGCGTTGGAAGCAAACGAGTTCAGCGGGACCGAATCCCGCTGCCCCCCGAGGCCGCACGCAACGCTTTATAAAGCGCACCTTCAGACTGCCCGGGCGAATGGCCGCCAAGCCGAAGGGTTTACATTACTCAGTGAACCAGCTCTCCAGCAGGCGACCGATGATCTGGCAGCCGCGCTGATTCGCATGCACGGCGTCGCCCTTGAACCAGCCGTAAGTCTTGCCGCTGTTCTCGATGTAGGACCACCAGGGGCCGCTCATGTCGAAGAAGGCGCAGTTTTCCTCCGCAGCCACCTTCTGCATGTTAAAGCGGAAGTTGTCGGTGCCGGTGTCGATTTCGGGCGTGAAGTCTTTGCTGTTTTTATCGGTAACCGACCCGAACACCGGCGTCAGCAGCAGGACTTCGGTATCCGGCTTTTTGGCGCGGACCTGTTGAATGACCGAGCGGACCGCTTCGGCGTCGCCCCGATTGGAGATGCCGCCGATGACCAGTAGGTCCGGTTCGTGGCGCAACACATAGTCTTCGACGCGATTGTCTTCCTGATAGTAGGTGCAGCCGGTTGAACTGCGCAGCGAGGTGATCTTTTTGACGGTGCATTTCGGATAGTGACGCATCATCAGCAGTTCAAACGAGGAACCCGAGGTGTTGCCTATGATGCTGTCGCCGAGCAGCACCATCCGTAATTCGCCGCCGTTGCGCAATGTCTTCATCGTTTCCGGAATGTTGGCGAAGCGCCCCTGTTCAGGCGCGTAGTCCACCGGATCCATCGCCGCATAGATCGCGTCGATGCGTTGCAGCGTGTCCATGCCGGCGTAGGCATCTTCGACTTCGCCGTTGAGCAAAAATCCACCCAGACGCGCCGTCCCCGGCGACGCCACTTTGAGGACTAACTCGTGTTCCTTGTCCCGCTCCAGTCCTCTCATCAGGGAAACCGGACGCATCGCCAAATCGCGAGCCTCGTCCGGAGCCGGGAGGGTTTGAAAAGGCGCGCCGTCGATCGAATACTGCCAGTTCGCACTGTCCTTTCCGGCCACATCGATGATGCCGATCTCCGTCCCCGTGAACTTCAGTGACAGCGTGTCACCGGCTTTTTCCGATACCAGAAGATGACGGAACGGCGGGATCGGGCTTGCCTGGCCCTCCTGCCAGCTGCCGGAGCGTTTCACCATCGGATTCTCGTAAGCCACGATCCGTCCCTGGTCATTGGTGGCGGGAAACAGAGGCTCGGGGAGCTCGAATTTTTTGGTTTTGTCAGGAACCGGAAAAGCGGTCATCAGATCATCGATGAATGTCGCCACCGCTTCGGCGTAAATTTTCGCCCCCGCATCGGTGGGATTGATCCCGTCCGCCGAAAACGCCTCAAACGAAATCTCACCGGCGATGATTTTGTCGGCGGCATATTTCGCCAGATTCAACGAGGGAACGCCGTAGTGATCGGCGATCTGTTCGCTGACCTGAATGTAGTCAGGCGTCTTTCCCGCCCGGTAAGCCTGCAACATTTCCGGGGTCAGGGTGTAGATCAAAATCCGGCTGTGAGTGGCCCGGTAGCGCGTGATCTGTCGAACCATTCCTTCCAGATTGGCTTTGACCTGCTCGAGAGCCACGCTCCGGTCATCCGCCGCAAAATCGAGGATGGCGAGATGGCCGCTCGAGATGACCTCTCCGAAAACCGGCTGCCCGCCACTGGTGCGATACAGCCCGAACCAACTGCCGCCGTCCTGCATGTGGCGCGTCTCCCGCGGCGCCGCGTCCGGGAAGTATTTTTTGATGCCCTGGACGATCTGATTCGAGTAGCGCAGCTCCTGGTCCTTCAACCCGGTTCCCCTAAGCACCGAGTTGCCGATGAAGAAAAAGTATTGGTTGCCGACCCGGTCGTTGTTCAGGAAATGCTGGCTGTTGGCAATGCCATCCCGAATCTGATAATAATCCGCAGCCGAGACGGCCGTGGAAAGGCAGAGGGCGGTGAGTAGAGAAAGAACGGTGCGTTTGATGGGGCCCATGATGGATTCTTGAAGTGGATCGTGAGTCACGATAGGTATCGCTAACACGAGGGCAACACGAAACGCCGTTCGCAGGCCTTTCCCGAATTCGCACCGGATACTTGATCCTCAGCCCGCCCTGTAGGTATTTCTCAGCCAAACATGAACGAGCTTCGCCCACCGCGTGACCGCGACGTCCCTCCTGACCCGAAGGTCTATGCGATACTTGCCGGGCTGACGGTGGGCCTGCTCGTGCTTTGTTCCTTCTTTGATCTACAGATTGCCAGGGCTGCCTTCGATCCGGAAAGCCGGTTTGGACTTTTTCTTCGAAAATTCGGAGAGTATCCCGGGCACGCTCTGATTCTTAGTTCGGCCGGAGTCTATCTCCTCTATGGCCGACGGCTGGTGATCCGGCTTCTCATGCTGCTGCCGTTTAGTTTGGAAATTCTTATTTTCATTAAGAAACACCAGCCGGTCGGTTCATTTACCGAGGGTGTGTTTGTCTGGATCCTTCTTTTGTTTCCCCTCGCTGCCATCTTTTACGCGCGGCGTTTCATAACAAATGCCGCGATGGCCCGGAGCGCTGGGCTGGTGGTCCTTGCCGGAGTGTTGCATCCGCTCATCCTCGTTCAGATCCTCAAAAAGCTTTGGGGACGAGTGCGATTCAACAACCTTGAGGATGGTGTGTTCCATTTCACTCCCTGGTACCTTCCGCAGGGAATCAACGATCACCAATCGTTTCCTTCCGGGCACACCGCCATGGGGATCATGGCCTGCTTTCTCGTGCTCTACTTGCCGCGCCATTTACGGGTCTGCGCCTTCGTCCCGCTACTGGTCTGGGCGGTCGCCGTCGCCGCGAGCCGGGTCATTCTCGGTGCTCACTACGTCTCCGATGTTGTCTTTTCGCTTTCGGTTGGACTGGGCCTGCTCGTGTTTTTTAATCGAATCAGAAATCGGGCAGAGGGACCGACACCGGAAATTTCCTGCCCCGGGAACCCGTAGAATCACTTCGCGTCTGACTTCGCTGGCTGCGATTTTACCTCCACATTGCCTGCCGGGTCATCACCGCTTCCGGGCTGCAGATACCAGGTGTGCGTCGCCGGGCCGTTCAGCGGAACGTTGTTGCGGACGGTGACATCTGATGGGTTTGGGAAATTGTCGCCGCCGGCTGTGACGATGATCAAATGTGTGCGGTTGGTGTTCTCCCGCGCATCCACCACGTTGTTCTCCAAAACAACCTCTTTCGAACCGATCACGATGAGAATCACGCCATTGTTCTGGACGGATGAACCGCTGACAATCGTATTTCTTGTGAGCAGGATATTTTTTGAAAGCAGGGACCTCATGTTATCAGTTCACCAGGATAGATTCGTTCGCCATGCAGTCATCCGGCATGATCAAACTTGAACGCAGTGATTGCGACGGCGTTCGGGTCAATGAGGCTAAACCTTCCGAAAAATCATGACATCCTCTCGCTGTTCGCTGAGACCTCAAGGGGCCTCTCTCGTTACCGGTTTGCGCCTCGCTGTTCTATTGAGCATCCTGCCCACCTGCCTTCACGCGCAGCCCGTTGAGGTCCGCGATCATCTCCAGCTTTTCACCGACGACTACCTGATTGATCAGCTGAGCGGTGATGTCAGCAAGGTCTTGCAAAAACCGGAACCGAAGGAAGTCGTGTTCACGGCGGATGCCCCCTGGGAAGGCAATGCCTCGGCGTATTTTTCCGTTTTTCAGGATGGAGATACCTACCGCATGATCTATCGCGGCTCCGAATCGACGCAGAAAAACAAGGCGGAGATCGAGGGGCAGATTCCCAAACCTGACGGCAAGCGGGAAGCGACTTGTATGGTGGAAAGTCAAGACGGCATCCACTGGGTCCGGCCCATGTTGAACCAGTTTTCCCGGGACGGCTCCAAAGAGAACAACATCATCTGGATGGGAACCTCCGCGGCCCATAATTTTACCGTGTTCAAAGACGGCAATCCTGCGGCGACTCCGGAGGCCCGCTACAAGGCAATCGGCGGCAAGGGTGGCCCCCGGGGATTCCAGAGTTCCGACGGAAAACACTGGTCGATGATCGCCGACAAGTCGCTGGTGTCGCGAGGCACCTTTGATTCCCAGAACCTCGCCTTCTGGGATGCGGCACGGAACGAATACCGCATGTACTGGCGAATCAATCCGAAGTCGGTCCGCGGGATTCGCACCGCCACCTCGAGGGATTTTGCCAAGTGGGAAAATGAAGCGGACCTGACTTATCCAGGCAAGGCCAACCCGGACGACTTGGAATATTCGGACAAGGTGCAACTCTATACCAATGCGATCCTGCCTTACTTCCGGGCGCCGCATCTATACATCGGATTTCCCACGCAGTTCATTCAAAAGGGAAAGCAGAATCCGCCAATATTCTACCAAACTCAGCCGCTCTTCATGAGCAGTCGCGACGGGGTCGAGTTCGAGCGCTGGGACGAACCGATCATTCCGACATCGGCTCCAAAAAATCGGGACGGAAACCGGGCCAACTACATGGCCTGGGGGCTGTTGCAGCTTCCGGGTAAGCCTGAGGAAATGTCCGTCTATGCCACCGAAGCAGGGAATGACCATGGCCCGACCAGAATCCGGCGCTTTGTCTATCGCCTCGACGGATTCGTCAGCATCCACGCCGGTGCCGAAGGCGGCGAGTTACTGACTAAGCCGCTGCCTGCCTCCGGGACGGGGTTGACCCTCAATTACCGGGTCGCACCGGGTGGTTCGGTGCGGGTGGAACTTCAGGATACAGAGGGGAAACCGCTTGAGGGATTCCACCTCGATGCCTGCGAACCGCTCAGTGGAGACAGTGTTAACGCCTTGGTAAAGTGGCAAAGGAATCCCACTTTCAAGACCGTGCCGGCAGGGATCCGGGTGCGCTTCGTTTTGCAAGACGCCGATCTCTTTTCGATGGAAATGTAAAAATTAAACCTGCCGACCTGCGACTTACCCCGGGCGTCACAGTGGCCCCGATTGCCTGCCCCGAACCCATCCCACTATCGAAACTCGATCCGCCCCCAGAGTTTCGGAGTGAGCATGGCTTCGGACGGGACGTCGGCGGTGATGGCGGTGGCTTTGTTGCTCCAGTAGACGCGGGCCTTGGTTTCACTGCCGTTGCCCCGGAGGATGCCGATATCACCGCGGAGTTTCGTGCCTTTGCCGGGAGCGAGGCCGAGGGTTTCGCAGGGAATGGATATTTCGTAATTGCCGTCGCTGGCGGCGAACTCGAGCTGGTCGGTGACATCGTCGACCCGGTCGAAAGTGATCGTTCGCCACGGCGATGAAAACGGAACCTTGTCATCCGCTTGTGTGCCGGGCACCACCGCCCGGTAGAGCAGGGCCCACGGTTTCTCATCGACGAGGGTGACGATCAGGCGCAGATCACCGGCTACCGGCTGGTCGCGATCACCGTCGGGGCCGAGCATGAGGTCGAGCGCGCCGCCGGTCTTGAACGGAGCGACCGGCATTTCGCCGCTGTTTTTCAGCAGCTTCGGGTCATCGGTCTTCCACGCGACGTAGAGCCGCTCGCCGGCAGCCGCCACGCTGCCGGTGATGTCGTAGGGTTTGGTATCGGCGTTGAAGTAGGCTTTCACCCCGCTCTTGTCGATGTCCACCCAGTCCGCCTTTGCCCAGTCGGAAAGGTCTCCATCGACGGTGGGTTTCAAGTCGGTGGCCGCGGATAAAGTTCCGCTGCCGAGCGTGCTTTGGCGGGCGGCTTCGGCTTCGATCTGCCAGGCCCGGCTTTTCTCCAGATCGGCTTTGCTGAGAGTCAGCTCGGACGCGGGCAGACGCCGGATCGAGTCCAGGCCGTCGAGGCGGATGATCGCGCTGCGGTTGCCATCGACGAGGTAGACCTTGCCATCGGAGCAATGGCTGAGCGTTGGCCAGAAATTTTCCTCGCCGAGGGAAAGCCCTGCGAGGTCCATGTTGCGCTCTGAGTTCGGCATGCGCCATTTGAAACCGACCCGCATGTCATCGAACAGGGTGGCAACAAACAGACCGTCCTGAGTAAAGACATACATCATGCCGTGGTTGCTGTGAATCGCCCACAACGGGCCGATATCGGATCCTTCGATTTTAAAGAATCCGCCGGGCAGACGGGTGGTGCCGATCAACTGGCCGGGACGGTCGGGGCGCGGCGCGAGATGCGAGGCGTGCAGACCGGGCCATGGACTGGGGTAACTCCATTTCGCGATGCCATCTTTTGCCCCGGAGAGGGAGTGCGCATCGAAGGGCCCGATGCCGAGTGTCACCGCACTCCAGCCATCGCTGCCGGCGAGCACCTGATCACCGCCGGAGGATTTTGGATTCTTGACTTCGGTGGCGAGCACCGAGCTTTGGGAAAGATCGTAGACCGGAACACCGGACGCAGTGAATGACGTCGGGTGGAACTGAAGCGAGCGTTCATTGACCCGCGCGGCGCTGAACGACAGATCCGGATTAACGATGATGCCACCGCCTCCGCGGGAAGCGATCATGGTGACTTCGTCCGGCTGAGCATGAGCGTCGTCATTGAGATCCGACCAGACGAACAGGGCTTCGGCTTGCTGCTGTTTGGTGAAATCGGTGCCTTCGGGCCAGCGGGATTTGAAAGGTTCGGTATTGAGGAGATCCCAGTGTTTTGCGTTACCCATCGCCGCGCAGGGCTGAGTGATGCCGTCCTTGTCTGAAAAGATATAGGCGCTGCTGTGGCCTCCGGTGGGGCTGGAGTTGTAGGAGTTGGAAAAGTAGCGACGGTCCCGGTAATAAATGGCCTGCTCGGGAGCACCGCTGCGAAAGGCGAGCTGCATGTCGTCGGCGGATTCGCGGGTGAGCACGTTGGTGAGTTCCCAGCTGCCCTTTTGCCAATCGAGTTGGAACTCCATGGCGCCTTTGGTTTCGTCGGCGTAGTAAAATTTGCTTTTGTCGCGGGGATCGAGTACGCCACCGCCGCCGTATTTTCCGGGCCCGTAGAAAGCGTTGACCAACTTGCCGTCCGCCGACCAGACGCTGACCCGCTTCGGAATGTAGTCGTGCTCGGTGACCCAGATGTTGCCCCTGGAATCGACGGCGATTCCCTGGGGATGGTTCATGTGCAGAGGATCGTATTGGCCCGCTTTCGGTGCGCCGGGATGACCGATACTGCGCACCGCTTTGCCGGCGGCGGTGAAGATTTTCACCTGATGACTGTCGCCCCAATCGCTGATGTAGATGGCGCCTTCTTTATCGAGGGTGATGCCGGCGGGAGCTTCGAGTCCGATGGTGATGAGTGGCTCGGGTTCAGATGGATGGGAGAAATCCCCGCCTGCGGGAAAACGCAGCAATTGCGTGCCGCTGAGCACCAGCAGGCTGCCATCGGCGGGTTCGACGGCGATTCCCATTGGCGCTTCGACCTTGGTTTCAGCGATGATTTTTCCGGCTTTGGTATCGATGAACAATAGCAGGTTTTTCCGGGTCAGGGCGATGACGGCGATCTGATTGTGCACGGCGATGCCGCCGACCTGGCTCTCCACGGAATTCCATTCCCGGTCGCCTTTGCCGATTTCTCCGATGTTGTGAATGAGGATTTCCCGGTCGCCACTTCTGGTGAGCGCGCTGACGCGGAGCTCACCGATTCCGGAGCCCTTCTGAGTGGGCCAGGCGGAGGCGACATAGACGTGCGTGTCGGCATCGGCTTCGGGGCCGGCGTCGCGGCCGAGAAACGGGGCGGCGGTCCAGTGGCCACCGATCCATTTTTTGCCACCGAGTTTTTTCCCGTCCAGATCGACCCAGGCCAGTCCGTCGGGCCCCTCAGTGACATAACTGCCGAGGTAGACGACATCCTCACCGGTGGGGGACTGGGCGGCGGGGATGAAAGCGGCGGCCTGCGGGGGCGAGTGGTTGGCGAGCCAGGCACCGGTGTGGTCTTCGGTTGGCCACGGCGGGTTTCCGGTGGTGTAAACGGAGAATTCGTAGTGCGGATCGATCTTGCCGCGCACCAGCCCGCGCACCCGGTAGGGGCCCGGTTCGACGAAGCGGACAGGGATGTGGTAAACGCCGTGTTGGGCCGCATCGGCATCGCGCGAGAGGTCGTCGCAGGCATCCCACCAGGCGGTGTTGTCACCGGCGGGAAACCAGGTTTCGGAAACCAGATTGCGGACCCGGAAGCCGTCGGGGCGCTCGATTACGAGGGTGACATAACCCGCTTCCTCGAGGTGAAAATCGATCGGGATCGGTGGATGAGGCAGTTCGACCCCGGTGGTTTCCGGGGTGGCCTCGAGTTGCTCGCTGCCGATATCGCGGATGGCCATCAGCTCACCGAGCCAGGCACGCTTGCCCTCGTTGTTGCCGGCGTGCGATTTTTCTTCTCCGGCGCGGGTGATGCGGATTCGCAGGGCGCGGGTTTTCACCGTTTTTTCAAACGCCAGTTTGTTCGGCCAGAAACGGGTCGCGTAGTTGTGCTGGATGTTGGTAAAGCTGGCGAGTGATTGCCAATCGGTGCCCGTGGCATACCTCGGATTGCGATCGGCGGAGCCGGTATAGGTCTGCACTTCGGCGGTGGCGATGCCGGCCCAGATGGCGACCAGGGCATCCACGGCAACGGGTTCCCGCCAGGTCAGCGTCAGCCATTGCGGATGCTCTTCGGAAATGACCGGCGAGTCTTCGGGAGCTTTGCCTTTTTCCTGATTGTACCAAGTGCCCCAGTTGTCGTGATTGCCGTTGACGATGCGTTTCGCATTCTGGTTGTTGGTGCTGGCGCCGGCGGTGGCGTTCCATGCCTGGTTGGTGAAACGCTCCGGCAGAACCATCACTCCGGAAAGTTTTCCGGCGTATTCCTCATCGGTGATTTTCGCGATGTGAGTGAAACGCAGGGCGCGGGTTTCGGTTCCCGGCGGCAGCACCCAGAGCGCAAAATCGCCCTCAGCCGTCTCGCTGGTCGTGGGTTGTCCGTCGACCATGCGCGTCGCCGCCTGCCAGTGATCTTCGTTGCCGAGGTCGCCCGGATAGGGCGCGTCACGTTTCAGAACGCTCAGCGAACCGCCATCCATCGCGAGGACGCTGCCGACGGCGATGGATTTCTTAAAACCGAAACGCAGGTGCCTCGGTCCGGCCTGTTTGCTATCGCCGAAGGAGGCGGGCCTGTGGCCCGGGCTGCTTTTCCCCGTCCACAGGGTCCATTCCGGTAACAGGCTCCGGTCGCCATGGCTGATGATCGGCTTTTCCTGTCCCGCAACCCATTCGGCGTACGCTGGCGTGTCGATGTTTTCCCATGCGACCGGAGAGGCGAACGATTCGCTGGCCCATTTCGGCAGGTCCACCGCCTGCGGAGCGGCAAGCAGTGCGGCCGGGAAGGTGAGATGAGCGGTGAGGAGAAAGAGGATTCTCATGGGTGCACGGAGATTGCGGCAAAAGCTTCCCGGTGCAAAGCGGATATGTCTGCGACTGCGTTAAACTGCCGATTCCAGGGAGAGCTAAGCGATCGAGACCTGCTCCGTTTCCGAAGGGCACGATGCCTTTGAGCACGCCTTTTTCACTTCTTCTTCAGTGTCTTGATGAACAAGATCAGTGAATCGATTTCGTGGTCCTTCAGCACGCCAAGATAGGACGGCATGCCAACGCCGGTGCGTTCCATTTCGTAACCGGCCTGGACGCGGCGGGCAGGATCGAGAATGGATTCGCGGAGGTAGGCAGCATCGGCGTTTTTGACTTCAGAGCCATCGGCAAAGACGCGGTGTGATCCCCAAAGTCCGATCCAGGTGGGGCCGACGGCGGTCTTGGCTCCTTCGACGGCGGGAGGCGGCGCGGGCAGGGTCGGATCGCCCGTGGTGTGGCAGGCGATGCAGCCGTAGCGCAAAGCGACTTCTTTGCCAAGCGCTGCGGTCGGCTCGGTGGCGGGGCCGTCTGCAGCAAGGTCGTTGCGCGGACTGAGATCGACTTCGTTGTCGGTGAAGCCGAGCTCGGCGAGATCGAAGGTCGGCAGCGAATGCACCGTAAGGTAGGCGTTTTCCACCCGCTCAATTCCGACGGCAGGAATGCGGTAGGTGAGGCGGAGCGAATCCGACGGGCCCATGTCGCGGATGCCAAGGAAAATCGATTTGCCATCTTTCGACAGCTTCGCGCTGGAAACAGGGATGGCTTCCTGGCCCGGCTGGTCGTTGTCGGTGCGGTAGTTGCCGGAGCCATATTGATAGGTCTGATGGTAGTTCCATCGATCGGCGGCGTAGCGGCCCAACTCGGCAGAGAGGTCGGCGGAAAGCGGTGCATCAAAGCTCATCAGGATGCCGCGTTTTTCGGCACGGATTTGACGCGGTAACCAGTTCGGCATTTCGCCGGGACGCACGCGGAAGATGCCACCGGTGCGGCTGCCGGTGCTGCCGAAAATCTGGAAACCGGTGAGATAGAGCAGCCCGTCGCGAGGGTGCACGCGGCCATTGAGCAATCCGGCAGGGAACCCCGAGAGCAGAGGCATCACCGCGCCCTGATTGCCCTGCGGATCGAGGTAGATTTTGAAAATCTCGGGCCGGTTGTAGCCGATGTGAACGAGTGAACCGTTCAGCGCGCCCATGCGCGGTTCGCTGCCATCGTGCTGTTTAATCCAGAGCTGGCTCGCCCCGGATTGATTGATGAAATGTGGTATCCAGACTTCGGCCGGGGCGATCGTGGCGGGATGCGTCACCTTGTCTTTGTACGGCTCCGGCTGAAACCCAAAGTAGCGTCCCGCTTCAACTCGATAAATCGGTGTGGCCGGTTTCCAGTTTCCCTGCTGATCGCTGGCGGTGAGCAGGCCGGTCCCGGGATCGTAGCCGAGATAGGGCTGACGGAAGCCACTGGAGATAACCTCGAAGTGGTCGCCATCCGGTGCCACCTTGACAACCACGCCGTTGTATTTGCCGACGGTGGAACCGATCTGACCGCCGAGCGCGAGGTAAAAGCCGCCATCGGCGGTGGCAATCATGTCCATCGGATAGTTCCGCGTCTCGGCGGATTGTGCGACGGCATTCGAGACGTTCGCATACCAGTCGGCCTCGCCATCGCCGTCGCTGTCGATGAGTTTGACGATGCCGTTGCGATCAAAGACATGAATCACATCGCCGACCAGACAGAGACTCTGCGGCTCGTGCAGACCTGAAGCGAAACGGCTCCACGTTGCAGCATCAGAACCGAGTCCCTCGACAATCCACACGTCACCGTCGAAGGTCAGAACCGCGGCGCGGCCATCGGGGAAGAAATCCAGATCGGAGGGGCGCACGTTGCGCTTCCACGGATTCGGCATCGGCAGGGGAAGATCATCAAATACCCACGGTGCATCCTTGGCGGGAGGAATCACGGCTCCGCTCTTCACGGCAGCGGTCCAGCGCTGCGCGGGCGGTTCCGCTTCGGCGAAAGCCTCGAGTTCGGTCGTTGATACGGTGCCGGTCGCCGAGATCACCATGCGATGTGTGGTAGCGGTCTTCGATGGTGCAAGGCTGAGCCAGTCTGCATCACCCGGGCCGGTGCGAAGATGCAGTTTTTTCTCACGTGGTCCGACTTCGAGCAGTCGCACTGCCCCGGCACCTTCGGCAGCGAAGCGCTCGCGCACGGGCGTGCCGCCGATGGTGTATTCCAGTTGTGCGCCGTCCCGGGTAATGCGGATGCCGGAGAATCGTCCGAGCTTTACAGGAACGGGACCAAGACCCAGCTCGCCCTTTTCCGCATGACCACGATCCCGCGGATCATCGAGCAAGGGCATGTCGCCCAGACCAACTCCGGGCCGCAGTGGCATCGCCACTAAGGGCGCACCGAGCGGATGAGGCAGCTCCTTTTGGCCCGGGGCAGCCTTCCGGTTAGGCAGGCGATAGCTGCCGGTGCTCATACCGCCCATGGTGAGATACTCGCCCGCATCGCTCGCCTTCCAAATCAGCGCCCAGCGCAGCAGATCGGGATCAAAGCAGCCGAACACGCCGTTTCCCGCCGCTATGACAATGCCGCGTGGTGTAAGATTTTCCTGCTGCGGTTGCGCACCAAAACTCCGCGCATCCACGGTCTGTGTGAAGAACGGCGCATCGGCTTCGACAAACGAAGCAAAGGGCGATTCCAGTTCGAGATGGGCTTTCTCCTGAGCTTCGACATGCAGGGAAAACAGAAAAGCGAAAATCAGAATGGCGAGCTTGCGGGGCATGAGAGGGGAGTATG
This sequence comes from uncultured bacterium, assembly GCA_965367965.1. Lineage (GTDB taxonomy): Bacteria > Verrucomicrobiota > Verrucomicrobiia > Verrucomicrobiales > DEV007 > JBBKXR01. The sequence goes on from CBDULB010000020.1 coordinate 35,882, forward strand.
GCTGGGTAGCGTCAGAAAGGGTAGAGGTAAGGCGGCGTCTACTGATTTGCTTCGATCCAACCGGGTGTGTTCGTGGCATCGACCCTGCTGGATTTTTAGAATTGGACAACGGCGGAGATTACTTCTTCGCGCTACTGCCCTCCGGACGAATAGATCCCGCCGTCGCTTCCGGAAGCTCCAAAACCATCACTGAGGTGTCAGGAGCCTTGCCGGAGTAAAACGATACGTAGTGCATATCCCCGATCACGGTGGCGTTTGTGTTGCCGGAGTCCCACGTGCTGGTGCTCCCGGTCGTGATCACTTCGGAGGCGGGCCAGTGGTTCGGGTGATCGAAGACCAACTCCGGATCGGCGATTCTTCGGCGAATCTTGCCTTGGCCGCGTTCGTAGTAATAATTGCTCAATAACCCCGTTTCCTGATCAAGAATCAGCGTCGGTGTCGAGGCGTGAATGTCGTTAATGTTCGTTCGTTTGCGGGTCCATGTTGCGCCTTTGTCGGTCGAGGTAATCTGGAATTGAGTCGGCCCCGTTTCGGTTCGCGCGATGCAGAGAATCCTGCCATCGCCCAGGGAAACCGCAGCAGGCTCCGTCGGCCAGTCCGCTTTCAAGAGATCGGACTCGATCGTGGTTTGCTCCCACGTGGCACCGTCATTGCTGCTGGTCATGATGCCCCACGAATGAACCGGTTTGTCACTGTAGTCTCCGGCAAACCACAAGGCCATCAGCCCCACATCAGGGACGGCGAACACGTCGGTGATCTGCATTGGCTGTACGGCGAGTTTCGGCGTCACTATCAGTGTGAAGGTTACTCCGTCCGTCGTCCGGTAGAGATCATGGTTCCACTCTTTGCCAATTCGGCGCACCCAGAGCAGCATCGCTCCCGTGGAATCCAATCCCTTGCCGACCGTGACTTCACCGTAGCCCGGTGTGTCCGCGACCACCGTTTCCGCCGTCCAGGTTTTGCCACCGTCACTGGAAGTGCGTGCATACACCGCGCGGGCATCTTCACTGATCGTGTGCTTCGACCCCCGGCTGTAGGTGCAGACAAGTTTGTCGCCGATCGCCTGAGTCATCGGCCACGAATTGTAGCCGCTCACGTCCTGCACGACATGAGCCTTCGGGAGCGCTTTTAACGGTGTCACTTTCACGACAGCGAGACCGGTGGGACGGGTGAAGGTGTCACCGGGAAGGCCGGGCTCACGTTGAATGCGCACCGTCAGGGGAGCGTTCGCAACGACTTCAAAGTAGGGCTCGAGCAGAATTGTCCGGGAGTGCAGAGGGGCTGCGGGTAGCGGAGTTTGCACCGGCTTGCCCAGCAGGTAATGGTCGGTGAACGGCGCATCGTCGACCATCTGCGAAAGGTGAACCCGGTAGACATCTTCAAACTCAGGGCTGGTCTCCGGATCATTTGAAGTCACGACGATCTCGACTTTCACCGCAACGCAATCGGCGGGGAGCGCCCCGACGACTCCGGACACAGACTGCCCCACGCTGCCACCGGATAAGGACCACACCGGAATGTGCGTCGAACCGCCCGACATGATCACCAGCGAAGGTTGACCCGTGGCGATCGATAGATCATTGGCGGTCAGGTAGAGCGGGGAAGCGACGGGATCACTCGCTTCCAGATTGGCAACGAGGATGGCAAGCAGGGCAATCGACAGGAGATAGGAGCGCATTTTCTGAGAAATTGTTTTTCTAATTTCAGCATTCAGCCAGGCGATTCAAGGCAGTGAAAGCTGCATGCCCCAGATCGAGTTCGGTCCGACTTTCTCGCCGGCGTAATAAGTGAGAAACCACTTTCCGTCTCCCAGCGAAGTCATCCATGGGTAACCAAAATCCTGATCCGCGGGAGCTTCGACCACCTTGGTGACATGTTTCCATTCTGGTTCGCTCGCATCCGCACTGGCTTTCCAGAGGTGAATTTGATTGTTTTTTCCGCGCTGGGTTTGCAGGGCGTAAAGCTGACCGGGATGCTCAGGATCCTCGATCAAAAACGGACTGGGATGTACCGCCGATGGATCGCCTTGAAGCGCACTTTTCTTCACCTGCCAGGTTCTGCCCAGATCATCGCTGACCCATTGATGGTAGGCATGAGCCTTGTTCTCCCGGATCAGTCCGATGAGCTTTTTACCGGCAAAGATAAAAGTAGGTTCAAAATAGGCTTCATTCGTGATCGTTTGCGGATCACCCCAGGTCTTTCCGTGATCGGTAGAGTAAGACACCCAAATGCCGACTCCCTTCGGTTTCCGAAAGTGACCGGTAGCGGCGAGTCCTTTTCCCGGAACCTCGAACACGTGCCCGAATACGGAACCTGTTTTGCTTTCTGCCAATGGGGAAGTGTCCACAGGCGTCCAGCTCTTTCCCGAATCCTCCGAGCGCCAGCCGAAGATCGAGTTGCGTTCATCGTTGGTGAACGCCATCGCCATCAGAACGATCGCGCCATCTTCGGTCACGCCCATCGCCAGATTGGCGCCGTGTTGATATTTTTTGTCCTTGTCGAATTCCCGCAGGATCTGCGGTTCGCTGAAAGTTTTGCCGCCATCATGGGAAACTGACACGGCGGGGCATCCGTCGCCGTTGACGTGTTCCCGTCCTGAAATGTAGGCGAGCACCAGCGTTCCGTCCGGCGCGGTGACCACTTTTGGCCAGGAGAGGTGCGCGAAACGAGCGTCCTCCGGCGCGGCAACCGCGATCCGGGGATCGCCGATTTCGGTTGCCATCGACGCTCGCGTAACGATGGCGGTGAAGCCACCGATCAGGATGAGAATGGTGATGAAAGCTGGGCTGTTCCGCATCGTTAATCCGTCGCGAGCGGTCTGCCGGCTGTCAAGATCCGCAGATGACGGTCGGCTGCGGTTCGGTGATGAACGACTGCGCGCACCGATCCGGATTGGCGGCGGGCGTCGCGAGTTTACCGCAACCTTTGCCGGGAACGGGGGGCGCGTGCGTTACTTCACGTTGTTCGGCTTGTTCTTATCACAGCCGCAATCACCCCCGCATGATCCGCCACTGCGTTTCTTCCGCTTGCCTAAAACCCTGCGCACATACAGCACGGCGGTGATTGCGACCACCGCCAGTGCGGCCCAGGTCTGCCAGTCCGAATTCATGTTAAAATCCCATCAGGCGCCCGACTTGAAATACTATCAACGAGGCCACGGCGGCGAACAGCGACATGAAAAAGAACTGACCGAGCGCCCATTTCCACGAGTTGGTTTCGCGGGCGACCACGGCTGAGGTCGGCAGGCATTGCAGCGCGTAGATGTAGAAGATCAGCAGCGAGATTACGGTCAGCGGGCGGAAAACTTTTTTGCCATCTTCCCAGGTCTGGTTGGAGAGCACCGAGCGCAGGTCGTTGCGTGTGGCGACATCGCTGTCGCTTTCGGCGACGTGGTAGAGTTGTGCCATCGATCCGACGAACACTTCACGGGCGGCGAACGAAGTCAGAATGGCGGTGCCGGTGCGGCCGTCAAATCCCATCGGACGAACGATCGGTTCGATGACGTGACTGATGCGTCCTACCAGCGAGTGATCGAGGCGTTCGCCGGGATCTTCGCTGTCGGACTTTGGATAAGTTTGCGCCGCCCAGAGCAGGATCATTAACATCAGGATGACGGTGCCGGCTTTGCGGATGAAGGCCCAGCCCCGCTCAAGCAGATGGCGGGCGATGTACGGCCACTGCGGCGCGCGGTACGGCGGCAGTTCGAGGATGAAATGATGTTCGATCTCTTCCGGACCGAGTCTGCGGCGCAGCAACTTGGCCACCACGAAGGCGCTCAGTGTGCCGATGGTGTAGAGCCCGGTCATGATCACCGCCTGCACCAGTCCACCTTCGCTGCCTCCGATCAGTAGCGGAATGAGCAGCAGATAGACAGGCAGTCGGGCTGAGCAACTCATCCACGGGGCGACAAAAATCGTGGTCAGTCTTTCTTTGGCAGAGTCGATGGTGCGGGTCGCCATGACGCCGGGAATGGCGCAGGCGTAAGAGCTCAGCAGAGGTAGAAAGGCTTTGCCGCTGAGGCCGACTTTCGCCATCAGGCCATCCATCAGATAAGCCGCTCGCGCCATGTAGCCGGTGCTTTCGAGCAGGCCGATAAAGAAGAACAGGAAAAGAATCTGCGGCAGGAAAACGATCACTGAGCCGACCCCGCCGATGACGCCGTTGACCAGAAGATCGCGCAGGTCTCCCTCGGACATGGCATTTTCGACGACACCGGACAGCCAATCCTGTCCGGCTTCGATCCAGCCCATCGGGATCGAGGCCCATGAAAAGATCGACCAGAACACGCCGAGCATGACGGCGATGAATGCAATCCATCCGAACACGGGATGCAGCAGTACGGCATCGAGTTTATCGGAAACCGTGGCGGTGTGATCGGTGGGGCGGCGGGCGACCAGCTCGCAGGTCCGGTAGACAAATTCGCGGCGCGCTTCGTCTAAATTGTCGGCATCGGTCCACGGCGTTTCCGGCACCGCCGGCAGCGGATGACGGATCGCCTGCTTGAGTTCGGTGATGCCTTTACCGGTGTGGGCAGTCATCGGCACGACCGGCACGCCGAGTTCTTCGGAAAGTTTTTGCGGGTCGAGTCGCAGACCGCTTTTTTCGGCGACGTCGACCATGTTCAGAGCGATCACCACCGGCAGGCCGGTTTCGATGACTTCAAGGGCGAGCACCAGGTGGCGTTCGAGATTTGAGGCGTCGACGACGCAGACGGCGAGATCGGGCTTTTTGCTGCCACCGGGAAGGTTTCCGGTCAGGGCCTGACTGGCGAGTTCCTGCTCCGGCGAACCGCCCTCGAGAGAGTAACAGCCGGGCAGATCGAGCAGCTTGAGTTTTTTGCCGTGCGGCGAGAAAAATTCGCCGCGCTTCAGCGAAACGGTGACACCGGGGTAGTTGGCGACCTTGGCCATGCCACCGGTGAGGGCATTGAACAGCGTGCTTTTTCCGGCATTCGGATTACCGGCCAGGGCGACCGTTTCTAGCACTGGGTCCATTGAGGGGGAAAGGCGGAAAAGATTTCCGGTTTAGTTGCCGACCGGCGAGACCAGAACTTGATCGGCGAGTTTGCGGCTTACCGCCAGGCGCGTGCCACACACCGAGCAGACCAGATTGCGACCATCGGCAAGCTTGCGGACCTGCAGCGATTCACAGAAACCGAGCCGGCGCAGTTGCTCGCAGGCGGGGCCTTCGAGCATGCGGATACGAAAGTCGCAGCCGACTTCAGCCTGAGAAAGGCTTTGCAGACTGTCGATTTTCAGATCATTGGCGCTTGCCATTTCCATCGTGTCCCCAGTTTTCCGCAATTGAGACTGGTTTGCAATAGCGGAATTGCGGATTGCTGAGAAAGTTTTTCCAAAGTTCACCGTGGGATCAGACCGGCGGCGGCCACTGACTTGCGCAAGTGGGCGGAGTTTTCGCGTGTGACGATTTCCCTGACGCCGTAATACTGCGCCGCTGCGCGTAGATTTTTGCTTATATTTGCTCGCAGCTTTGCCGGAAACCGCTACCCTTTAGTCATGAGCAATGGTCAGGTCCCACCGCCTCTCGGCAACAACCCAACGTCCGCCGGCAGCAGTAGCAGCAGCGGTGGGAAAAGTTGTTTTTTGATCGGCTGCATCAGCCTTGCCGTGTTGACGCTGGTGGCGGTGACCCTGCTTGGAATCGGCGTGGGAGCTCTGATGAAAAAGGGTAAGGCCTACACCGCTGAAAATCCGGTCGAACTGCCGGAATACGAAACTGCGGAAGGTGAATGCGACGCCTTGCAGGCCCGCTTCGACGCCTTTGAGAGTGCTGGTGGCACGCTGACGCTGAGTGCCGATGATCTCAATGCCGCGATCGTCTGCAACCCCGATATGGAAATTCTCAAAGGCAAGGCGTGGATCCGAATCGAGGAGGGTCAACTGGTCGTTGACGGCAGCTTTCCGCTGAGTGCCGTGCCCGGGTTCCGCGACCGCTATTTCAACGGCGCTTTGTCGCTGGATGTGCACAAGCAGGCCGGCGATTTGCAGATCCGCGTTACCGATATCGATATTGAGGGTCACACCCTGCCGGAGGCGTTTATCGAGGGGTTCAGCGGTCAGAACATGGCCAAAGAATTGAAGGACAGCCCCGAACTGGATAAGTTCATGAGGGAGCTTGAGTCGATCGAAGTAAAGGACGGTCAGGTGATTTTGACCAAGTAGGAAGGCGGTCGGTCGGTCAGTTATTCGGCTGGCGGCTTGTTGACCGTGGTGCCTTTCGGCCAATCGTAGCGCCCGACCCCGGGGCCGTTATCGCGGGCAATTCCCGGAGTGCCAGTGACTTGGGTGAGGCGTGTTTGTGCTCTCTTATGGCCTTGCGTCGGGGCGGCGGACAAGGCACGGTTTATGGCGCAGGGTTAGATTTCCTGCTGAGGCATCATGAGTGGCTTTCTTCCAACGATCTTCCCGCCGAAGGCAAATGTCGGCTGGCTTTGTTTTAACTATTTAGCCGGTGTGTTCGCCGCGCTGGCGATCAGTTTTGCGACGCTGCTACCTGCGTCCGCGGAACTCGGCATCGATGGTCTGCGCCAGACTGAGAAAAAAATTCAGGACCTGTCGCAACGGGTCATGCCGAGCACTGTGTCGCTGATTCCCGGTGGCAAACAAATGCGCATCGGTACCGGCAGCGGTGTGGTGGTCAGCAAACAGGGACTGATCCTGACCGCAGCGCACGTTGCGATGGAAATGAATAACAAGGTCACGGTGATTTTTCCCGATGGCAGCCGCGCCAACGCCGACGTGCTGGGCATGGATTATTCGCGCGACGCGGCCATGCTGCAAATCACTGATGGCGGTGAGTATCCATTTGTTGAGTTAGGCGATTCCGGTGCGATGAGCGAAAATGACTGGTGCATCGCGCTCGGTCACGCCGGAGGTTTTTTTGCGGACCGCTCGCCTCCGGTTCGCCTCGGTCGGGTGATCGAGAATGATCCGCAGGAATTTCTCACCTCCGACTCGGCCTTGATCGGCGGCGACTCGGGCGGTCCGCTGTTCGACATCGATGGCAAACTGATCGCCATTCACTCGAACATTGGATTCAGTTTGTCGCAAAATCGTCATGTGCCGATTTCGATCTTTGTTGAGAACTGGCAACGCCTGCTGAAGGGGGATCGCTTTGGCGGCGAACATCTCGGAGGCATGTTGCGCAATCCTGAACGACCGGTCATCGGTGCGCTCCTGGAGGATGCCAAAAAGAATGCCGGGGCGTTTATTCGCAGTGTGGTGCCGTTGTCGCCCGCTGAAAAAGCCGGGCTCGGGCCGGGCGATACCGTGATCGGGATGGGCAAGCAGGCGATCAAGAACGTCGCCGATCTGATGACGGCCGTCGATACCCACCGGGTGGGGGACACCTTGAAGTTGCAGGTGCGCAAAGGTGAAGACGAGCGTGCGGTTGATGTGACGCTGGTCGCTGCTCAGAAGCTGCAGTCCGCTCTGGAAGATGGTCCTTCAGCGAGCGATCTCCTGCCTGAGGGGCATCCCGGCGTGAAACCAAAAAGCGGGGCGGGTGGCAAAGGCAAACCGAAGTCAAGCGAAGCCACTCCCGCACCAAAATCAGACAATGCAAAAACTGAGGGTGAGTCGGATGAAGCAAAAGCCGAAGCGCCGATGACCAAAAAAGAGCGCCGGGCAGCGCGCAAGAAAGCTCGCGAGCAGGAGGCAGCCAATGCGAACGGGAATTCTGAAGCCGAAGACGCGGCGGATAGCGGAAAGGATGAGACCGGGGGGGCGATGTCGAAGAAAGAGCGTGCCGCGCTGCAGGCGGAATTCGACAAGCGCATGCACGACTCGATCGATGCCGGCGAGCTGGAGCTGAGTCCCGAAGAACTGGAGCGCTTTGGCGGGCCCGAAGGCTTCGCCGATTTACTGCGCGATTTTCAAAAGCGTCTGACTCCGGCAGACGTTGCCAAGCTGATGCGCTCGTTCGAGCAGCGTGACCGCATCGCTCCCGATCAGTTTGACCCCGATCAGGCGATCGAGGTGACCGAGCAATTTTTCCGCGACGTGCTCGATGCGTTTCATCCCGCGATCCATGGTGCGTCGGATGCCACGCATCTGGTTTTTCGCGGCAGCGAGTGGAAGAGCCTGTGCACCATCGTCCGCGCCGACGGCTACGCCGTGACCAAGGCCAGCGAGATTGAGACGGGCAATAATCAGGTGCTGAATGTGTTGGTTGAGAAAGGCCGGATGGTTTCGGCAAAGGTCGTGCACACCTGGCCGAAGCACGATCTGGCGCTGCTCAAGCTCGAACTTGCCGCCGACGCAGCACCGATGAAAGCCGTGAAATGGCAGGCCGGTGGCGAATCGCTGCCGTTAGGGTCATTGATAGCCGCTGCCGGTTCCGGCCCCGATCCACTGGCGATCGGGGTGATCAGCGTTCAGGCGCGGACCCTTTCGGGCGGTAACAAAGGCTTTCTCGGTATTGGCACTGATGTCGATCCCAACGGCGTGAAAGTCGCTCGTGTCCTGCCGGGTGGTAATGCCGGTAAAGCCGGGATGGAAGTCGGCGATGTCATCACCAGAATCAACGACGTGGTCTGCGACACCCCCGAAAAGTTGATTAAGGAAGTCAGCGGAACGGCTCCCGGCGATTCCGTGGAACTGCATTTTCTGCGTGGCGGCAAGCCGCAATCGAAGTCGATTCAACTCGGCGACCGCGGTGAGCTGGACGACATGATGAGCATGGGCGAGCGCGGCGACCGCATGAACCGCTTTGGCACCGAAATCAGCGCCAAAAGCACCGGGTTTCTACGTGTCGTGCAGACCGATCTACCGATCCGCCCCGAACAATGCGGCGGCCCGGTGTGCAACCTTGACGGCGAAGTGATCGGCATCAACATCGCCCGCGCCGGACGAATCAAAACTTACGCTTTACCCGCGGCCGATGTCGCCAGGCTGGTCGATGAGCAACTGAAGCGGCTGGATGATGCACTCGCGCCCAAGAAAACTGCGTCGGTGCAGGTGAACTAGTTTTTCCCGGGCGTTGCCCCGCACGGTGCCCGCCACCGGGCGCTGCGTTGCAACGAAGCCCCACGCGGTGCCCGCCACCGGGCGTCGCGCAGCGACGGTGCTGGGCAGCCGGGCGTTTTAACGCCCGGTCAACGTTTGCCAGGGGTTGCCGTCGCGCAGCGACCGGTCTGAACGGTCGGGCTTCGAACCGGTGGTGTTTGCCCGTCATCGCAGAGCGGTCGATACGGGACGCCGAATTCGAATTCGTATACCAAATCAACTCGACACAAAAAAGCGGCCCGCTGCGAACAGGGGACCGCTTTCTTAAACAACGACTGCGAAGCGGGCTTCAGCCGGCTTTTTTCGCGGCGGCAATCGCATCGGCGGCCTGCGTGGTCGGGTTGGCTTTGGTGTCGCGCCAGATCACTTTGCCATCTTTGACGAGAAAGCTGTGGCGTGAAGCCAGACCTTTGTCACCGCGAGTCGGCACGCCGAAGGCTTTGATGACATCGCCTTTTTTGTCGGCGAGCAAGGTGAACGGCAGATCGAATTTTTTGGCGAATGCCTTCTGGTCGTCCTCGGTATCCGCGCTTACGCCGTAGACGGTGATTCCGGCTTCTTTCACGGCGGCGAACTCATCACGCAGGTTGCAGGCCTGTTTGGTGCAACCGGGGGTGTCGGCTTTCGGGTAGAAATAAACCAGGCTGGTGCCTTCCGCCAGTGATTCACCGAGGTCGACCTTCTTGCCGTCCTGATCGGTGGTGACCACTTTGGGCGCCTCGTCGCCGACGTCGAGTTCGTCAGCCTGAAGGGATGAAAACGGAGCGATTGCAACGGCGATCGCCAGACTGGCGGCGACCTTGGTGAGTGATTTGAGAAGTTTCATGGCCGGATTAAACCGCATCGGGAGGCGGATTTCCACGCCTATTTGCGTGACTTCTGCCGGTAATGCCGGACTTTCCCCAGCAACCACGCTATTTACCCCCAATGAGTTCAGAAAAATCTGCCCAGTGTCTAGTGATCGGGCACCGCAATCCCGATACCGACGCGATTTGTTCAGCGATCGGCTACGCCGATTTTCTTCGACAAACCGGTATCGAAAACGCCGAAGCAGTGCGCTGTGGCGATGTCAACGTGCGCACCGAGTGGGTGCTGAAACAGGCGGGCATAGCGGCACCGCGGCTGATCATGGATGTGCGACCGACAGCGGGCGGCATTTGCCGGCGCGACGTGACCAAGGCCCACATCGACGAGACCTTTCTCGATGTTTATCAGCGCATGATGCAGCGTTCGTATCGCAGCATTCCGGTGGTCGACTACGACGGACGCGTGGTCGGTATGCCGTCGATGCGGGAAATTCTGGGCCTGCTGATGCCCGACGATGCCGGTGAGATGCGCAGCCGGGCGCGCTATGTTCGCACCACTCTGACCCACCTGACAGCAGCGCTGCGCGGAAAAATGGTCAACAGCGTGCGCCCCGATGAGGAAGAGGACATGGTCATGACCGTGGCGGCGTCGAGTTGGGAAACTTTTCGCGAGCGCACCGAGCGTTTTAAATCGGAGCACATGATGATGATCGTTGGCGACCGCCCGTCGCTGCAACGATTGGCGCTCGATGAGGGGATCCGGGCATTGGTGTTGACCGGTGGCTTTGAGCTGGCGGCATCTGATCTGGAGTTGGCAAGGCGCAAGGATGTGGCGGTGATTTACTGCGATCACGACACCGCGACCACGACGCAGTTGATTCGTTGTTCGCGCCGCGTCGCCAGCAGCGAGTTCGAGCCGTTTGAGTCATTTGCTCCCGGTGATCTGGTGTCGTCAATCAGTCGACTGGTGCGCGAATCGAACCAGGCGCTGTTCCCGGTGTTGAACGACGCTGAAGGCCGTTTGCTCGGGGTGTTTTCAAAAAGCGATCTGCTCAATCCGACGCGGACCCGGTTGGTGCTGGTCGATCACAATGAGTTTTCTCAAGCTGTGAAGGGGGCCGATGAGGCGGAAATCCTGGAGGTGATCGATCACCATCGTCTAAGTGGCAATCTGGTCACAAAGGAGCCGGTTCGATTCATCAATGAACCGCTCGGTTCTACCTCGACGATCGTTGCGCAGATGTATCGTCAGCGCGAGTTGAAACCACCGCGGGATGTCGCGGTTTGCCTGTGCGCGGGAATGATTTCTGATACCCTGAAATTGACTTCTCCGACTACCACGGACGTCGAACGGGAGATGCTGCCTTGGCTGGCGAAGCTTGGCAAAATCGATATCGATAAGTTCGCGATCGGCTTTTTCAGCGCGGGTTCAGCGCTTCAGCAACTGCCTGCCGAAGAGGCGCTTGAGAGTGATCGCAAGACTTACGAGGAAAGCGGGTTTCGGATCAGTATTTCACAGATCGAGGAACTTGGTTTGGGTCACTTTGAGAAAAAACGTGAGGAACTGGCGGCCACGTTGGAGGAAATGCGCAGCCGCGACGGGCTCGATTTTGCCTGTGCGATGGTCACGGATATCACCAAAAATAATTCGATGTTGCTCACCGCGGGCGACAAACGTGTCATCGAGCGCATCGAGTATCCCCGGGTCGGTGACGGCGTCTTTTTGCTGGAAGGCGTGGTTAGTCGCAAGAAGCAATTATTCCCGGCCTTGAGCCGTGTGCTCGGCGGAGTCGAGCGGGCTGATGGGCCCGTGGCGGCTGAGGTTTGAGCTAAGGCTGAAAATTTTTTCCTGAGATTGTATGGCGGCAAGTAGTGGTGGAGAGAAGTTGGGTGCGTCCGTGGTTTCTGCGAAGGATTTGATGCTGAGCTATGGAGCTCAGGTGATCCTCGATGGGGCAACCGTGGCGGTGCACGAGGGCGATAAAATCGGTCTCGTCGGCCGGAACGGTTGCGGCAAGTCGAGCTTCATGAAAATTCTCGCCGGCGAAGAGCAGCCGGACGAGGGCGATATTTCGGTGAAGTCCGGTTTGGTAATCGGCTACCTGTCGCAGGAATTTACGCTGCGTGAGGATGCGTCAGTGATGGAGAACATTCGCGACGGCGCGCGCTGGCTGCTCGACTTGATCGAGCGCTACGAATCGACGGCGGACTTGTCAGCGGGCGAGACGGCGGATTTGCAGAACCGCATCGAGGCAGCCGATGGTTGGGATTTTGACAATCGCGCGGAGAGCCTGCGCCAATCGCTGGGCGCGCCGGATGCCGACAAGTTGGTGGCGCAGCTGTCCGGTGGTGAAAAGCGACGCGTGGCGCTGTGCCGGGCGCTGGCTTCACGACCGGACTTTCTGATCCTCGACGAACCGACTAACCATCTCGATGCGGAGACCATCGAGTGGTTGGAGGGATTTTTGCAGAACTTTGCCGGTTCGTGTCTGTTCGTGACTCACGATCGTTACTTTCTCGAGCGGGTGGCGACGCGTGTTGCCGAGCTGGATGGTGGAAAATTTTTCTCTCACGAGGGCAATTACGACGACTACCTCGAAGCGAAAGTTATTCGCCAGGAAGTGGCGGCGCAGTCGGAGCGCAAGCGCCAGCGCTTTTTGCGCAGCGAACTGGAGTGGGTGCGCGCCGGGGTGAAGGCGCGCGGCACGAAAGCGCGCAGCCGACTCGATAATTTTTACGAGGTCAAGGATCAGGAAGGGCCGGAGAAAGAGCTGAGCATGGATCTGGTGCTGCCACCGGCGCCGCGCTTCGGCAACACGGTGCTCGACATCGAAGGCGTCGGCGCGGAACTGGGGGGCAAGCGACTGTTTTCAAACCTGAGTCATCGCTTCGAGGCAGGGCGTTGCATCGGTGTGGTCGGTCGTAACGGTCTTGGCAAGACGACGCTGTTGCGGGTGTTGATGGGACAGATGGATCCGACCGAGGGCGATGTCACGATCGGCAAACGCACGTCGTTTAATTACGTCGATCAGTCGCGGGCGCAGTTGGATGGTGCCAACAGTATTCTCGAAGAGGTTGCCGACGGCCTCGAGTTTGTGGCATTCGGCTCGGAGCGGCTGTCGGTGCGGGGTTACCTGCGCCGGTTTTTGTTTGCCGATGACCGCATCAATGAACGCGTCGATACGCTTTCCGGTGGTGAGCGCAGCCGGGTGATGCTGGCGAAAATTTTACGCACCGGCGGCAATTTTCTGATTCTCGATGAACCGACCAATGATCTCGATCTGGCAACCCTGCGTGTGCTCGAGGAGGCGATCATTGCCTTCGAAGGGACGGTGCTGGTGGTCAGTCACGATCGCTTCTTTCTCGATCGAGTGGCCGATCAAATGATCGCATTCGAAGGTGACGGTTTCGTTCGAATCGCGGAAGGCAATTGGTCTTACTATCGTGAGAAATTTCCGGCGAAAAAATCGCCGGCGAAGAAGGTTGGCGGCGCTGCCCCGGTGAAGACCAAATCTGCGGCAAAGTCAGAGCAGGCTAAAGCCAAGCCACGCAAGCTGTCGTGGAAAGAGGAGCGCGAACTCGAATCGATCGAGCCGGAAGTTGAAAAACTTGAGGCGCGGGCCGCTGAGATTGAGGCGACTCTGGCCGATCCGGATTTCTACAAAACGCGAGCGGCGGAAGCGGAAGGCTTGCACGCTGAACGTGAATCGCTGCAGGCAGAGATAGAAGCCAAATTCACGCGCTGGGAAGAGCTGGAAGCGGTGAGGTTGGCGGCAGAGGGATAGGTGCCAGGTTAGATGCTGGTGAAATCCCGGCGTCGACGCTAAGACCTGCTCGGGCTTTCAGTGCCCGGTTTCGATTGTGCCAGCGCTCATTTGAGCACGAACAGTTCGCGTCAAGGTGAGAGGCGAGTTGCCTCGATTTTGACAGACGGGATCGGCAGGGGGCGTAAAGCGGGCGTCCTCGCCCGCGATTGTGGCACGATGCCGCTGCAATCAAGCGGGCGTGGACGCCCGCTCTACGGCGATCCGGATGCTGTGCCCGCCGGATCTAACAAATAAAAGCCAATGCCTTTTATAGTTGCAAAGCAAATAGGCCAATGCACCGAGGCAGATTAAAAATCGGCTCCACCCTGCGTAATTATGCAGCAGGCTGGGCTTCGATCGCGGCAGCGATGGTATTGACGCTTTCGAGCACGCCTTTAGCGGCTTCGGCGTCGGCGATTTTCAGTCCAAAATTCTTTTCCAGAGCCACCACCAGCTGCAAGGCGTCGACCGAATCGAGGCCCACGCCTTCGGGACCAAATAACGGGGCGTCGTCAGCGATTTCTTCAGGGGTTTCCTGGAGCATGAGCTCTTCAATCATGGCTTCCTTGATGCGGGTCTTGAGTGGGGCTTCTTCGGGCATGGTGATGGTGTAGAAATTTGGGAATCAGGGGAATCCGGAGATAAAACCACGATTTCCGCGCTTGGCACGTTTTTTTGCCAAAATTCGCTACCGGCCAGACCTTAGCTGAGTTGCGAAGGGCACGATCGGCGTTCGTCTGCTAAAAGATGCCGCCGTCGATCTTGAGCGTGGCGCCGGTGATATACGCGGCGTCCGTGCTGGCCAGAAAGCGCACGGTGGCGGCGACTTCTTCGGGCTTGCCGAAGCGACGCATCGGGATGCTCCGGGCGAGTCCCTTTTTCTGATCGGGATCCATCCCGGCGAGGGCTTCGGTCTCGATGTAGCCGGGGCAGAGGGCGTTGACGGTAATGCCGGCGCGGGCGACTTCCTTGGCGAGCGATTGGGTCAGGGCGACGACGCCGGCCTTGGCGGCGGCGTAGTTGGTTTGTCCGGCGGGGGCAAGCAGGGCGCTCAGCGAGGCGATGTTGACGATACGCCCGAAACGCTGGCCCATCATGGTGCGCACGACGGCCCGACAACCGTGAAATACAGCATCGAGGTTGGCCCGCAGCACCGCATCCCAGTCTTCGGGGGGCATGGTGGCGAGCAGGTTGTCGCGGTGAAAGCCGGCGTTGTTGACGAGGACGTCGAGGCGTTCGTGGTCGGCGATGATTTTTTCGACGGCGGTGGGCCAGGCGGCGGGATCGGCGACGTCGAGATCGATCAGGCTGCTGCGTTCGGGATATTCTTCTTGCAGGGCTTCAGCCTGGTCGCGACCGGTGCGAACGCCGAGGACGACGTGCGTATTTTCATCGGCGAGAAAGGCGCGGGCGATGGCTTGACCGAGGCCGCCATTGGCGCCGGTGATGAGGATGACTTTTTGCTCAGACATTGGCAGCGGACTTTTCGAAAATAGCGGCGGCGACTTGTTCATTGGTGCCGGCGGCGCTGATGATGGTATGCCTTGCCGAAGGATTAGATGCGAGCCATGAGGCAGCGGCGACGCACTGCCACGGAGTCGAGGCCCCCATGCCGTCGCCGAGGATGCGGCGTGGCGAGAATTGTTTGGCGCAGCAGTCGCGCCACGCTTCAGTCTCGGCGAGGTCGAGCCCGGGGTGATTGGAACGGCTGTCGAATAAGGCGGTGTCCGCAGAATCTGGAAGCTCGAGCGCCGCGCGGGTTCTGGCGATCGCCTGCGCGCGCGGACGGCGATTGGTGATCAGGACGGGGTCGGTCAATTCGTTCAGTTCGATCGCTGGATTCTCCGATTTCTGCAGATAGATGGCACCAGCGCCTTCGGAAATGATCGCGTCGGGGTGGAACAATTGAAAAGCCTCGGCGCTCAACCAGTCGAACTCCTCGCCACCGATGACGACCACGCCATCGCACAGATCTTGGCGCAGCCAGTCGGTGGCCAGCTCCATCGCCGGTAGAAAAGTCGCCGAGTCGCCGACGACGGTGTAGTTGATCGCATGGGCGCTCAGCATGGCGGAAAGGTGCGAAGCGGGCGCATTAAAAACGGTTTCGGGAAACACGATCGGACTGGCCAGCGACGGATCGTCGAGGACTTCGCGGAAAAAGCGCTGGCTGTAATTGACGCAACCGTTGACCAACGCATAAATGACGCCGAGACGGAGCTCGCCGGCTTCGACGGCGGCCATGCGTTCTTCGCCGATGGCTTCACGGCCGGCGGAGACGCAAAAACGTGCAATCGGGCTGGTGCGGCGCAGTCGTGGCTGACGCAGCCACGGTAGCTTTTCGGTGGGTGCGGGAACGCGTAGCGCCGGGACTTTCTGATCACGGCCTTCGCGTTCGGTGAGTTCGGCGGGCAGGGGTTCACCGTTTTCGACGGCGGCGAGCAATTCAGCACTGCTCCAGCCGGCGGGTGAGACGGCACCCCAGCCGGCGATTTCGATTGCGGGTTGGGAACTCATGCGAATTCGGACAGGATGACGGTGGCGTTGGCTCCGCCGAACCCGAACGAGTTGGTCAGTGCGTGGCGGATTTTCTGATCGCGTGGTTCCCGGACCAGATCGAAGGTGCACACCGGGTCGGCGGTGCGAACATTCATCGATGGCGGCAACCAGCCTTCGCGCAGCGCCATCAGGGCGATCACCGCTTCGACCGCGCCGGCACCGCCGAGCAGGTGGCCGATGCAGGCTTTGGTCGAACTGACCGCGATCTTGTCGACGTCCTTTCCGGCCCAGCGTTGGATGGCGTGGCCTTCGGCGATGTCGTTGAGAGGCGTGCCGGTGCCGTGAGAATTGATGTAGCCGATGTCGGTGGCGTTGAGCTTGGCGTCGGCGCAGGCGGCGTTCATTGACCGCAGCGCGGCATCGCCGTCCGGATGAGGCTGAGTGAGATGATGCACGTCGGTGCTGGCGCCGTAACCGGAGACTTCGGCGAGAATAGTGGCGCCCCGGGCGGTAGCGTGATCGAGAGTCTCGAGGGTCACCATGGCGGCACCTTCGCCGAGGGCGAGTCCGTCGCGATCGGCGTCAAAGGGTCGGGGCAGATCGGTGCTCAGCGCCTGCAGGGAGTCAAAGCCGGCGAATACCAACTGACAAAGTGCGTCGTAGCCGCCGGCCAGAGCGCGTTGGCATTTACCCGCCTGCAACTGCTGGTAAGCGTGACCGATGGCATTGGCACCGGACGCGCAGGCGTTGGTGATGATGGTAACCGGGCCGTCGATATCGAGGGCATCGGCGAGGTGGGTAGCCTGGGTTTGGGTCTGATACACGTGAATCCGACCGGCCTGTCCACGCGAATCATTGGGCGTGGCGATGGCTTGTTTGTAGTATTCTTCACCAAGAGCCATCGCTCCGGCCGAGGTGCCGAGGGCGATCGGGATCTGTTCCCGGTCGGAATTCTGGGCGGCCCAGCCGCTTTGTGTGACCGCTTCGCTGGCGGCGTGAATCAACATCGCCGAAGCGCGGTCGAGGCGGGAAGTTTGTCGAGGCGTGAGTTTGTGGCCGACGGGAAGCTGTTCGGGCAGGTCGAGCTCACCGGCCCGGTGCACGCGTTGGCGGCTGGTATCAAACAGGCTGACATCGCGAAATGCCAGTCGTCCGGCGCGGAAACCGTCGGCATTTTCCCGCCAGCCGAGGCCCATCGAAGTGATGATGCCGGCTCCGGTGATGACGACTCGTTGCGGTTCTGTACGGGGAGATGTTTTAGAAAAGGCCAATGGGAATGAGTAACGGGGCTTGACGTGGGCGCCACACTAGCGAAAAAGATGGCACGTTTCCACTGGTGAATTGAATTGATGCATTTATACGAACGATGGCGATGTGTGGCTGCGAAAAGTGGTGACGCTATGGCGCTGCTCGACCGACAGGTGGGGCAGTCGTGGACGTTTGCCGATTTGGCAAGGGCTGTCGACAAATTGCCGGCGAGTGCAGCGGTGACGGTGACGCGGGCGAAAGGAGCTGAGCTGATCTTGCAAACGCTGGCGGCGTGGCGGGACGGGGTGGTTTTGTGTCCTCTGGAGGCAAATATTCCGGAGCCACCGATCGCTGCGGGCGCGCCGCTGCCTGCGGGGGTGGTGCATGTGAAGCTGACCTCGGGGAGCACCGGCGAGCCGCGTGGGGTTTTATTTCGCGCTGAGCAGTTGGCGGCGGACGCCGATAATATCATTGAGACGATGGGGCTGAAGCCGGAGTGGCCGAATCTCGGGGTGATTTCGCTGTCCCATTCGTATGGATTTTCCAGTCTTGTCCTGCCATTGCTGCTGCACGGGATTCCACTCGATTGGTTGGGAGATCCACTGCCGGGCGCGGTGCAGACGGCCCTGTCGGGGAAGGGGGGCGGGCTATTTCGAGAACAGCCGTACACCCTCGCTGCGGTGCCGGCGATGTGGAGAGCGTGGCATTCGGCGGGGGTGATTGACTCTGATCGACTCGCACTGGCAATTTCGGCCGGAGCGCCTTTGCCGGGGGATCTCGAGCGTAAAATTTTCACCACCAGCGGTGTGAAGATTCACAATTTTTACGGATCAAGTGAGTGTGGTGGAATTGCTTATGACCGCAGCGACAGTCCGCGCGATGCCCGCGAAATGATCGGTCAGGCGATGGCCAACGTCGAACTTCTGCTCAACGACGATGGTTGCCTGGTGGTTAGCGGTGCAGCGGTGGGTGAGTGCTACTGGCCGAGCAGCCCGGAAAACACGGCTCAACTGGGAGGAGGACGTTTTGTGACCAGCGATCTTGCTGAGCTGTTGCCGGCTGACGGCGGCGGATCTGCTCCGATGGTAGCCCTGTCAGGGAGGCGTGACGATTTGATAAATATTGCCGGACGAAAAGTGTCGCCGCCCCGGGTTGAAGCGGCAATCCTGCGCGAGACGGCAGTAAAGCATTGTGTCGTGTTCGGTGTGCCGAGTAGCGAGCCATCGAGGGGACACGATTCCGTGGCGGTCGTTGCGCCGGTGGATGATTTTGATCTGGAAGTGTTGAAAAGCAGAATCGCCGAGCGATTGCAGCCCTATGAGATGCCCCGGCGCTGGTGGATCAACGGGGCGCTCGAACCGGACAGTCGGGGCAAGTTTTCACGGGCGAAGTGGCGTCAGCTTTTTTTGGCACAGGCGGATTCGAGCGCTTGAACTTCCCGAAGCGCGCAGGGGGGAATCCTGCGGATGCCAAGCGGGCGTGCTGTGCTATCGTTGGGCGGAAAATCGGCAAGTTTCGAAGGTCGGCACGTTTAATGCAATAAGAAAGCAGTGGAGTATCGCATGAAACCAAAAGCAGGTAGTGAAGTCAGCGAAATGAAATCGCTACAGAACGTGGCCGTTGTCGGAGGCGGGCCCGCTGGAAGTACCGTGGCGGCGTTTCTCGCGGATGCCGGGTTTGATGTGACGCTCTTCGACGACGGGGAGCGGCCTGAGCTTATCGTCGGCGAATCGACGCTGCCTGCGATGGTGCCAACACTGCGCCGACTCGGAATCGAGGAAAAGGTCGCGGCGACGTCGGTGGTCAAGCCGGGGGCGAGTTTTGTTTTTCGCGATCACCAGTATGTGCAGTTCTGTTTCACGTCGGTCGAAGGTAAATTGCCGACTTACGCCTACAATGTGAATCGAACCGTGTTCGATAAACTGGTGTTGGACCGTGCGCTTGAAGCTGGAGTCAATCGCGTCTGCCATCGGGCGGGCGTTTTCGTCGATGGCGAAGATCGGATCGCGCTTGATGATGAGGCGTTGGCTGCAGCAGGTGGCCGATACGCCGATGGCCGGCAGCCTGACCTGTTGATCGATGCAACGGGGCGTGCACGGCTGTTTGCGCGAGCCTTGAAGGTTCCGACAACTGTTGGCGGTCGCAAGGACGTCGCGCACTTTGCGCATTTCGAAGGCTACCGGGAAGAGTATGAACCGAGAGGCCAAGCCGTTATCGGCGTTCTCGACTCGGGCTGGAGCTGGCGAATCCCGCTTCCTGAAGGGCGAATGTCGATCGGTATCGTAGTTAACAAAGATGACGCAAAGCAACTGGGTGACACTCCCGGGGAGCGACTCGACGAAGCCATCCGGCGCGAACCGCAACTGAGAAAGAATGCCGCCAACGCACGCCGGGTCAGTTCGGTGATGACTTACACAAACTATCAGTTAATCTCTGAGCGCGGTTCCGGCGAAAACTGGTTCACGGTGGGGGATGCATTTGGATTTGTCGATCCGATGCTTTCGCCAGGTCTGCATTTAGCGATGAAATCGGCGGAGGAATTGGCCGATAGTTTGATCGAAATACGTGCAGGAATGTCGAGTATCGAGGAAGTGCGCATGCGCCATGATACCGAGATGACCCGGCAGCTGGAGGCGTGGGGGGAGTATGTGGGCCGATACTACAGCGGCGACATCTTTGCACTGCAGAGAGGCGGTAAACGCTTTGTCGAAAAGTTCAACTTTTGGCCAAATCCGCTGGTCAGCGCTTTCATCGAGCGGCAGGTCGGCACCATGGCAGCCGGTGCAAACATCGCGCGCCCCTTCAATCGAAGATTGATCCGCCTACTGTGTCGCTTCTTCCCGTGCCCGATCGCACCGGAACAACTGGCGATTAAATAGCCCCCACCATGCCAGACCATACTCAGCCCGGTCGCTCGCCATTCGCTAAATAAAAGGCAATGCTTTTTATTGTTGACGCCTGTGGAAGTGGGGGTAGTATCTGAATTGATGTGGGGTGTGCCCACATTTCCGGAAATGTCATGAGCCTGCCTCGTATTATCTGCCCTGAGCGGCTGTCTTTTTATCATGTGTATTCGCGGATTGTGGACAGGCAGTTTGTTATGGGTGACCAGGAGAAGCGCTTTTTCTTTGCTTGGATGCGGCGTCTTGAGCGGTTCTGCGGGGTTCAGGTGGTTACCTATTGCCTGATGTCCAATCACTTTCACTTGCTGGTGAGGGTGCCGGAGAAGCGACGGCTTGCCACGCTGGAGGAGGCTACGTTGCGCGAGCTGTTGCCGGTAATCTATTCGGGCAGACAACTTCTCGATGCGGTGCAGGAGCTGGATCGGGCGAGTGCCGCTGCGGTCGGCGGTAGTCGTGCATGGCTCGATGAGATTCTCGAGCGCTATCACGCCCGGCGTTATGACTTGTCGGCTTTTGTGAAAGAGCTGAAACAGCGTTTTACGCAGTGGTTCAACGGGCGCACGGAGCGAGTGGGTACGCTGTGGGAGGACAAATTTCACAGCGTGTTGGTGGAAGGCGACGAGCAGGCGCTGTTGACGATGGCGGCTTACATCGATCTGAATCCGGTCAGGGCGGGGCTGGTCGACGATCCGAAAGATTATCGATGGAGCGGATACGGCGCAGCGGTGGCTGGCAAAAGCCTGGCCCGGAAGGGGCTCGCGGCGATCCTTGTGCACAGTCGGTTTGGAATAAACCGGACGGTATCCTGGCGAAATACCGGTCCCCGTTACCGGATACTGCTGTATGGCCAAGGTGAGGCGCGAGATGCGGATGGGCGAACCGGCAGCCCGGGCCGGGCGGGGTTGAGTCAGGCCGAGGTTGAGCGGCAACTGGCCCGAGGCGGCGTACTGTCACTTGCGCAGGTGTTGCGCTGCAAGGTGCGCTATTTCTGTGACGGTGCGGTATTTGGTTCGGCGGGATTCGTGGACGGTGTGTTCCGGGAGCTGACCGATGCTACGGGCTCTGCTGAACGCAGTCGAAAAACAGGATCCCGTGTCATGAAGGGGGCGGGCTGGGGGATGCTGCGCACGCTGCGTGATCTTCAGAAATCCGTGATTTCCATGCCCGGCGCGGCTGGAAATGTGGATCGCGATTGCGCGTGACCGTTCGACAGTTCGGCTGGCGGTTTCGAGTGACGGCGGGCAGGATCAGGCGTTGCCGCTGAGCGTGACTTGAGTTTTAAGCAGAACCCGCTCGTTCACACTGACGCTGCCTTCGGCCTGGACCAGTGCTCCCAGTCGGCCGGAGATCGTAGTGGTGATTTTCAGGGTTTCGCCGGGTTCGGCGGTGCCGAGAATCTTTGCCGCGCGGATTGCCGTCAGGCGCATGTTGGTCAGGGCGGGAATGTCGGGATCGCTCTGTGCGGCGACGCCGGCGAGCTGGGCGACGGCTTCGCAGAGAAGAACGCCGGGCATGATCGGGTGGCCGGGAAAATGCCCTTCCAGAAATGCTTCGTCGCCACGCAGCGTGTAGACACCTTGAGCCGATTTTCCAGGCTCGAGCGCGATCAGTTCGTCGACGAAGCGAAACGATGGGCCATGGGGGAGCGCTTCAAGTGCATCGGTAAATTCGGCAGTGGAATCGTTGGGGCTGGACATGGTTGAGAAGTTTATTTTCGTTCAACTGTGTAGCCGTTGAGGTCGACTTTAAACAAGCTGGCGTCGACCGACTCATTGTAGACCTGGCGGGTAAAATAGGTGCGAATGTTAGAGCCGTCTTTCAGGTTCAGTTCGAAGCCCTGAAGGTAGAAACTTGTGGGCTCGATAAAAAATGTTATTTCGCTGAGGGTGCGGGCGGTTTCGACATCCTTTGGCTTAAGATGTGCCTCCCAGGACTCGTCGGTCTGTTTCATTTCGGTGACGTCGAATTTTTTCAGCAGCGCATCGAGACTGCGGGGAAAGCCTTCTGCGAGAAAATCGAGGGCGGGCGAGGCGCCACTACCGGCGGTCACCTGTTCGGCTTCTTTCTTGCCGGGCTTGAGCAGGGTGATGGTGTTTTTGTCCCTGATCGCGATCATTTTCGGCGGTTCGCCGTCGATCTGCCAGCGGAAATGATGCGGGTGATCAAGCCAGAAGGTGCCTTCGTCGCGAAACGGATGGCGCATGGTTTTTAATTTGCGATCCTGGACGAAGTTGGTTTTCAGGGTGTCGATTCCGCTTTGAAATGCCAACCATTGTTTCAGTGGTGCCAGATCGGGTTCGGCGTGAGCGGTCGATACGCTCATTGCGACGGTGACCGTGATGAGGCTGAGTGCCAGCATCGCCAATCTGTTATTGATCGGTTTTAGGCTGGCGATCGATGGACGGGAAAAAAGTGACTGTTTCATGGCTGCGAAGATTATCGGCGGAGGGACCCGGGCGGGCACCCGAATAAAGGCGGAATGAGGGGAGAGTGCGAATGCGTTTTTCCGGAAATCGCTTGCGGGTGGGATTGCATTGTAGTGCACGCCGGGCTTAGAGTCGGCAGCAATGGGGAACCGTGAAGAAAAGTTTGCAGACGATGACGCGCTCGAAAGCGCTCCTGTGGAGCTAAGCGCCAGTTGGGCTGACTTCAGGCTGTTGCTTGGGCAGTTTCGCGAGTTTGCAGTGGCGCCCCGGGGGAAACTCGTCGGGGCAGCGGCCCTGTTCATTATTGAAATCGCACTGGTGCTGACGTTCGTGTTCGCGTTTGCGCTGCTGGCGGATTCAGCCGCAGCGACAGCGGATTCCGGTGTGGTGGGCCGGGCCGTCGGGGGCGATGCCGGGCAAATGGCGGCGTTTCTGTGTTTAGCCGCGTTGCTGCTTGTTGCCTGTGCGTATTTCGAGCGGTTGTGGACGGTGCAAGTCGGTGAAAAAGCGGTCGGTGGGTTAAGCAAAAAGGTATTCGCTCAGGTTGTTTCGCAGCCGCTGGCATTTTTCGCCGGATCCGGGAGGCGGGCTATCGACGAGAGGATCGTCGATGATATCAATTGCATGCGCCGCGCCTGGAGTCGCGATCTTTTCACGATTCTGAAGTGTGCACTGCTGGTTTTCGTCGTGTTGTTTTTTATGTTCAGAGTGGCACCTGAACTTGCCGGGCCAGTGCTTGGTATGGCGTCGTTGGTGGGCGCAGTGTGGGCTCTATCGGTCTGGCTGTTGATAAAAAAAGGTCATGCTATCTACGGGCGCAGGGATTCTTCCGGCGTTGATGTTGCGATCACCGAAACAGTTGCCGGACTGACTACCGTTAAAGCCTTTGGCAACGAGACCCACGAACGGACCCGTTTCAGGCATCGCGTAGACAATTTTACCGGCAGTGCGGTGCGCTCCGCAGGGACAAGAATGGCAGTGCTCGCCGCTGGCAGTCTGATATTGTTTGGCACGATGATTTATCTGTGGTGGTTCGGCATCGTAGCGGTGAGAGAAGAGCGATTTTTGGCCGGGCAATTCACGGCCTTTGTGGCTCTGCTGATCATCGCGGCAATCGCCTTGAGTCGGATTCCCAAGATTGGGTGTCGTTTAGTTACTGCCTCGCGGGCGGCGGGACGAATGGATGCGCTGCTCGCTGCGGCCGGAGAACGCCTCGACTCCGGAACGTTTATGCCGGCCTCGCGCGAACGACTCGAAGGCCGACTCAACATCAGTGAAGCGTCGTTTTCTTATTCCGATGAGCCGGATCAACTGGTCATCGATTCGCTTAGTCTTGCGGTATTGCCGGGTGGGACGATTGCCGTGGTAGGGCCGCCCGGGTCGGGAAAGACTGCGCTCGCACAGCTCATTCTCGGCTATTATCCGCTGCAGTCCGGCAGTGTTGAAATCGATGATCGACCGTTGGCTGACTATCCTCTGGCGTGGTTGCGCAGCCAGATCGGTTGGGTTCCTGCCGAGACTTGCTTATTTTCAGGATCCTTAGCAGAGAATATTGCTTACGGTCGGGTGAACGCCTCGGTGGCCGAAATCCGGGAGGCGGCGGAGAAAGCCGGTGCCTTGCCGTTCATTGAGTCGTTGCGGGACGGTTTTGATACTTTGTTGGCCGGCGATACCGGTGGCGGAAGGAGTGCAACCGGCACTGAATCGGGGCTGCGCCTGACGGCGGAGCAAAAGCGTCGCATCGCGCTGGCCCGGGTTTTTCTGGAAGACCCGCCGATGGTGTTCATCGACGCTCCGGCTACTTCGATTGACGAAAAGGCTGGCGCTGAGGGCAAATCCGCAGGTGATGCCGGAACCTCACTCGAGCGCGTCGAGGAGGCGTTGATGCAGGATCGCACCGCGATTGTTGTCGCAACGCGAATGTCGACCACGCGGGCGATGGATAAAATTCTGGTATTGCGGGACGGCAGGATCGTTGAGCGCGGCAGTCACCACGAGCTTTACGAAGGCCGTGGCTTTTACCGGCTGCTTTGTGAGGGGCAGTTCGGCAGGGACTAGCTGAATTGACCGGCGTCGTTGCGGAAAAAAAGCGGTCGACCGGCGGCGTGGTCTCCGCTATCTACCGTCATCATGAGCGCTGAAGCGAGAATCCAGGAACTGGGACTGAAACTGCCACCACCACCACCACCCGGCGGCGTCTACAAACCGATCGTCATCGTCGGTAACATCGCCTACGTGTCAGGGCACGGGCCTTTGCTCGACGATGAAAGCTATATCACCGGCCGGGTCGGAGACGAAATCGATCTCGAAGGTGCACAGGCCGCTGCACGGCAGACCGGGCTGGCGCTGTTGTCGACCATGCACGCGCAACTGGGCAGTTTGAATCGCGTCAAACGAATCATCAAGAGCCTTGCGTTGGTCAACTCGACCAGCGATTTCACGCAACAGCCACTGGTCATCAACGGTTACAGCGAGCTGATGCGTGATGTTTTCGGCGAAGACAACGGTGTCGGCGCGCGCAGTGCGCTGGGTACCAGTGTTTTGCCCGGAAACATTCCGGTGGAAATCGAAGTCATTATCGAACTTTCAGACTGAAAATTATGAGTTGGTACGAAGTTGAAAACGTGGCTGAGATTGCCTCGCCAGCCCTGCTGGTATGGCCTGAGCGGGTGAAGGCTAACATTGCCACCATGATCGCCAGTGTCGGTGGCGATGTGTCGCGCTTGCGTCCGCACGTCAAAACCCACAAGCTCACGGAAGTGGTGCGCTTGCAGGTGGCCGAAGGCATTACCCAGTTCAAATGTGCAACCATCGCCGAAGCGGAAATGACCGCTCAGGGCGGCGCCGAAGACGTGCTGCTCGCCTACCAGGCGGTGGGTCCGAACATAGCGCGACTCATCGAACTCGCGAAGCAATATCCCGACTGCCGTTTTGCCTGTCTAACCGATACTGCGACGATCGCGACGGCGCTCGCGGACGCGATCACTGCGGCGGACGCCAAGGATCGGGTGCGTGTTTTTGTCGACATCGATTGCGGCATGCACCGTACCGGCATCGAAGTTGGTACCGAGGCGGCTGCGTTGTGTCGCCAACTGAACGATGCCGGAGTGTGGGGAGGCCTGCACGTTTACGACGGGCACATTCACGATCCGGGGCTCGATCAGCGCCAGGCGGCATTTGACGATGCCTTCACGCTTTTCGAAAAATTTGTCAGTGACCTGGAGGCCGACGGTTTAAAGCCACCACTGATTGTGGGCGGTGGTTCGCCGACTTTTGGTCTGCATTCGGCGCAGAAAGGTTGGCAGTGCAGCCCTGGGACGACGCTCTTCTGGGACGACGGTTACGGCACCAAATTTCCCGATCTGGAGTTCGTGCCGGCCACGGTGCTGCTGGCTCGAATCATCAGTAAGCCCGGGCGAAACCATGTCTGTATCGATCTCGGTCACAAATCGGTTTCGGCGGAAAACCCGATCGAGCGCCGGGTGCGTTTTTTGAATTTCCCCGAAGCCGCCCGGCCGGTGGGGCAGAGTGAAGAGCATCTCGTCATGGAATTTCCGGACGACGCTCTGGACGCTCGCGAACTTCTGCAGGTTGGCGATGTGGTTTACGGAATGCCGTGGCACATTTGTCCGACCGTGGCGCTGCATCAGGAAGCGGTGGTTATCGAAGATGGTCGTGCTACCGGCGAACGCTGGGCTATTCACGCGCGCAATCGCCGACTTACCGTGTAGTCACGAGTGACGTTTCAGCCTGTTGTCATGATCTCACCCGACGCGAACGGTGGCGGCGAACCCGAAGAGGGTGAGCCGGAAGTGATGCGCTATGGGATGCTCGGTGAGGACGCAGCCAGCGTTGACGACAAGCTGGAGAAATACACCGGCGAAGTCGAGTGGGAGTATCTGAAAAAACCTTACCAGACCGGCGCGGTTCTCTATGTCGATCCAACCCTGGATCTTGCCGAGGTCGGGCGTGCGTTTTCTGAAGACAACACGGCGTCAGTACTGGCGTGGAAGTCGAAGGGCGACATCATCCAGCCGGGGCCGGCGCATGCGCAGTATTGGGAATCGGAGCAGGCCCGGTTCCTGGCCCTGGTAGTGACGCCGTTTGTGCTGATTCAGCCCTTGCCCGACGGGCGTTGAACGATTTGTCGGTCTAGCTGCCTGCGTAAGCCCTGGCCACCTCTTCGCCGAGAATGGCGATACCGCGTTCCAGGGTGTCCTGCGACTGGGTGTAGCTGAGGCGGATACATTCGTGAGAATGTCGCCAGTCTTTGCCTGCTTCTGAATCGCTGAGTCCGAAGAAAAAATATTCGCCGGGCACGATCAGGGCGTGCCGGTCGCGCAGGCGCCGATAGAGTTCACGGGTGGTGATCGGCAGGCCTTCAAACCACAGCCACAGGAAAAAGGCGCCTTCGCTTTTGTGCACCCGCCACGGCAGGTCGGCGGGCAGGTGTTGTTCGATCAGAGCACGGGCGGTTTCCGATTTTTCGGCGTAGAAGGGGCGGACGATGTCGTTGGCGAGGCGCAGTACTTCACCGGACTCGAGCAGGGGAGCGGCGATGGCCTGACCGATGTTGTTATTGGCCAGGCTGATGACGGCGGTCATCGCTGAAATTTCGGTGGCGATGTCTTCGCGGGCGATGACGATGCCGGTGCGCGTGCCGGGCAGGCCGAGTTTGGAGAGGCTGAGGGTGAGCACGATATGCTCGTCCCAGACTGGTGTGACGGATTCGAAAATGACGCCGGGAAAAGGAGCGCCGTAAGCGTTGTCGATGATCAAAGGCACGCCTTTTTCACGGGCGAGTTCGCTGAGGTGTTGGATCTCTTCATCGGTGAGCACGTTGCTGCTCGGATTGGTCGGTCGCGATACGGCGATGGCGCCGATGTCATCGGCGACGGTGAGCTTTTCGAAATCGATGTGGTATTTGAAGGTGCGTTCA
>CBDULB010000021.1:0-62829 GCA_965367965.1 uncultured bacterium
CCGGGCTGGGGGCGGGCCGCAAGGATCCGGCGTGAGTCAATGGGTTTGCGGGGGGCGCTGTGGCGCGACGGCACGACAGGACTGCCGTGCTTCCTTGGAGTGGCAGCGACGTGCGGGTGAACCCGGTTCGTCTTGCTATCCCGGGAAATGAACTCACCTCCGCTTGCCCCGCCGCGGCTTGGCATGATCGCTTTGCACGCGATTGCCGGAGCGGTAGTCGATGGGGCGTTTTTGGATCCAGCGAACGAAGCGCGCGATGGCTTCGTGTTGGAGAAGTTTTTCGATGGTGTCGTAGTCGCGGGCGATTTCGGACTCGGTGAGCAGCGAGTGAATTTTGCTGTGGCAGGCGCTGTGCAGAATGGCAATCGGGCCGTGTTTGCCGCCTTTGAGTTTCGGCGTGAGATGGTGGCGGCTCTCCAGCTCCGGCGGGATTTCGCGTTGGCAGAGCGGGCAGATTTTCATCGGGGGAGGGACGAAGGAATATCGAATATCGAACAGGGAATTTCGAAGTCCGAAATGCGGGCACCGAGAGAATTTTTCGAAATTCGATATTCCCTGTTCGGAGTTCGGTGTTCAAATCCGAACATTTGGCGACGTTCGGCCACTCGCTGACGCTCGCAGCTACCCGGCGGCCTGGAACTTGACGTAAGCGGCCAGACCGTGCAGGCCGCCCTCGCGGCCGAAACCGCTTTCTTTGTAGCCGCCGAAGGGGCTGGTCGGGTCGAACTTGTTGAAGGTGTTGGCCCAGATGATGCCGGCGCGCAGTTGGCTGGCGAGTTGGAAAATCTTACTGCCTTTGTCGGTCCAGATGCCGGCGCTGAGGCCGTAGCAGGTGTTATTGGCGCGATCGATGGCTTCCTGCGGCGTGCGAAATGTCATCACACTGAGCACCGGGCCGAAGATCTCTTCGCGGGCGACGCGGTGGCTGGCGGTGACGCCGGTGAAAAAGCTGGGCCGAAACCAGTAACCGTTGTCGGGAACTTTGCACTGCGACTGCACCAGGTCGGCGCCTTCCTCGACGCCGGAGTCGACCAGCTCACAGATGCGCGCGAGTTGCTGCTTTGAGTTGATGGCACCGATGTCGGTGTTTTTGTCGAGCGGGTCACCGACGCGCAGGGTCTGGATGCGTTCCTCGAGTTTGTGCACCACGGTGTCGTATATGCTTTCCTGAACCAGCAGGCGACTGCCGGCGCAGCAGACGTGGCCCTGGTTAAAATAGATGCCGTTGATCACGCCCTCGATCGCCTGATCGATCGGCGCGTCCTCCATCAAAATGTTGGCGGCTTTACCGCCGAGTTCGAGGGTCAGTTTTTTGTCGGTCCCGGCGACCGATGCGGCAATGCGTTTGCCGACGGCGGTCGATCCGGTGAACGCGATTTTATCAATGTCAGGGTGCTCTACCAGGGCTGAACCGGTATCGCCGGCACCGGTGACGATGTTGACCACGCCGTCAGGCAGGCCGGCATCCTGAAAGATCTCGGCGAGGTGTATGATACTCACCGAAGTCGTTTCGGCGGGCTTGATGACGACGGTGTTGCCACAGGCGAGGGCGGGCGCGATTTTCCAGGCAGCCATCAGCAGTGGGAAATTCCACGGGATGACCTGGCCGGCGACGCCGAGTGGCTCGGGTTTTCGGCCGGGAAAGGCGTAGTCGAGTTTGTCGGCCCAGCCGGCGTAGTAGAAAAAGTGTGCCGCGACCAGGGGCAGATCGATATCGCGACTTTCTTTGATCGGCTTGCCGCCGTCCATCGACTCCAGAATCGCCAGTTCACGCGCGCGTTCCTGGATCATGCGCGCGATGCGGAACAGCATCTTCGAGCGCTCGGTCGGCGAGGTTTTGCTCCACACTTTGCGATAAGCATCGCGGGCGGATTTGACAGCCAGATCGACATCGGCCTCGTTGGCCTGCGCGATTTTGGCGTGCGCCCTGCCGGTCGCCGGATTGACCGAGTTAAAATACTTGCCGCTGTCCGGTTCGACGAACTTGCCACCGATGAACAGATCGTAGCGTTTGCGCAGCGGAACCGGCGTGGTCTCCGGTGCAGGCGCGTAGTCCCAGGCATCGCCGAAGTTGAGGGCGTGCGGGGCGGGGGAGGCGCTGGATTTTTTCGCGGAAGATTTGGCCATCGGAGTGACGATCAGCCTAATCGGGGCGCAACGCTGCGATCAAGCGTCGGCTTCGAGTTTTTTCCGCTCCTTGAGATACTCCTTGGCGAGGGCCGGCGGCGATTCTTCAGCGGTGACGTAGCGTGTCGACCATTCGGCGATGCGCTCAGCTTCGGCTTCGAGAAAAATGGCGTCGTCGATGACTGACACTTCGTCGTTCTCGGCTCGTTCGATCTGTTCGGCGCGTGCCGCTTCCAGTTCGTCGAGAAATTCGCTGACCACTGCGTGGCAATCTTCGGCACCGATGCCGCCGAGAGCCTGTCGGAAGGCGGGGAAATCCGAGCCGCGCTTTTTGATAAAGGGTTCGACCAGACCGTTGCGCCGGATCATTCGATCGAGCGCGCCAACCAGCTTGGAGTCGACTTGCGGAGTATCGCTACCGGCCGAGCTGTCTTTGCTGTCACCGTGACCTCCGCAGGCGAGCAGAAAGTCAATGCGCTGCTCAAGCTCGAGGGCGGCTTCCGGGCTGCCTTCGGAAATGAAAGTGGAGATGTCGGCGCCGTGCTCGAGCAAAGTCTCCAGCGAAGCGCGCTCGTTTTCCATCATCGCGATGAATATCGGCGAGCCGCCGTTGCAGTTGATGTCGGCGCCGTCCTCAAGCGCTTCGACGATATCGTCGATGGCACCGAGTCGGCAGGCGAGTTCTAGCTGGGAATTGGCGATGGGATCACTCACAGAGAAAACGAGCAAACCCTCAGTTTACTACGGCTTTCTAAAATATCAATCACCCCAAAGAGAAATACTCGGCACTTTGATAGCGACCGCCGTCGATCGCTTTGGCGATCTGCAGTTCGACGTCGCTGAGCAGCGAGCTCGCGCCAAAACGGAACAAACCGGGTGTCAGCCAATCGTCGCCGAGTGTTTCCTTGACCATGACAAGATACTGCAGCGCTTCCTTGGCGGTGCGGATACCGCCGGCCGGTTTGACGCCGATCTTCCTGCCGGTCTCGTGATAAAAATCGCGCACCGCTTCGAGCATGACCAGTGTCACCGGCAGGGTCGCGGCCGGTGAAATTTTGCCGGTCGAAGTCTTGATGAAATCGACGCCTGCCTCCATGCCGATCTGACTGGCCAGCCTGACATTGTCATAAGTCTGCAGCTCGCCGGTTTCGAAAATCACTTTCAAGTGAGCTTTGCCACAGGCCTGTTTGGTGGCGACGATCTCATCGAATACCGTGTCGAGGTCGCCGCTCAGGAAGCTGCCCCGGCTGATGACCATGTCGATCTCGGTGGCGCCCGACTCAACGGCTGCACGCACATCGGCGAGGCGCACGTCGAGTGGATACTGGCCGCTGGGGAATCCGGTGGCGACGCTGGCGATGTTGATGTCGGTGCCTTGCAGGAACTCTTTGGCCACGGGCACCAGGTTCGGATAGACACAGACTGCAGCGCACGGCGGGCAGTGGTATTTTTCCGCCATCGGTTGGCGGGCCTTGCGGCACAGGTGGCGCACCTTACCGGGCGTGTCTGCACCCTCGAGCGTGGTTAGATCCATCATGCTCATCGCCATGCGCAGGCCGGCCATTTTGGCCTCGTTCTTGATGCTGCGCTTGGTGAACTTCGCCGCGCGCTCGTTGGCGCCGACCTGGTCGACCGCGGGCACCGCGAAGGTCCGGGGAACCGCCTGAGATTTTTTATCGGCCTTGGCCATCAGTGTGTTGATAGTCAATTCAACTGAGTTTGACCATATCTTTCACGAACTGCGCCCACAGAAAAAACAGGCCGCGCCACGAGTAGCGGAAGGTGCTCTCGTCGCTCATCGCGATCAGGCCGCTGTCGATGTTGTGATCGATCTGGCGCCGCGTTTCCTGTTCGATGTAGCTCTCCATTTTTTCACTGCCGTCGAGTTCCTCGAGATCGCCGTCTTCGATCGCCAGGCGATACAGAAACGCACGATGTTCCTCCCACAAATTGTAGAACGAACCGATGTTGGTCATCTTGTTGAGCCGCACCTCGGGCGGTATTTTCATGGTGTAGGAAAACGGAAAATTCCAGGTCCGGTAAATCCGCTCCGAGTTTACCCGCGAAGTCAGCGATACGTAGGCGAAGCTCATGTGCTGCTGCTCGTTGAGACAGATCGCGGCCTGGGTTTTCTGCTCCGGATGATAGAACAGGCGGTAGTACTGCTTCAGGCCGTCCCATTCCCAGCCAGTGTCGTCGACATACTCAAAGCCTTCTTTCTCGATTTCGGCGGTGAAGTCGTTGAGCTGCGGAAAATCGTTCGCTGACGGTGGCGGGCGATGATTGAGCTCCTTGTCGATCGGCAGGCGCAGTTTGCGGATGCGGGTAAAGATCTCGAGCAGCGGCAGCAGAAACCAGATCGACAGCGCCGCCGCACCGGCGACGTGACTGCCGGTCAATAGGTAACCGAACAGGTAACTCGCCACCAGAAACAGCACCGCCCCGAGCTTGCGCAGGATGGGATGTCCAAAGGTGCGCAAACCAATCGCCGCGACCACGAATCCGGCCAGGATGAGAAATGACTGCATGAAAAGAAAGGGTCGGGGGCGCATCAAAACCGATCGTCCTGATACTCCTCCATGGTAGCCGATCGACCCGCTGAGGCAATCGGCGAGTTTGAACCCGGTATCAGAATCGAATCTTCTGCCGGTCAGGATCGTTCGGATTCGACATATCGACCTTTGCCAGCATGCGCCGTGTGATGACCAGAAGACCGATCGCTGCAAGCAGAGTCGCCGCGCCGGACTTCCAAAGAAATCCGATCGCTTTAGTCTGCATTTCCGGGTCTTCGATATCAAACGCGCGGAACAAGCTCACCCAGCAATAGATCGAAAGCCCAAGTGTCATCAGCGCTGCGAATCCGACCACACAACCGAACGGAGATGCGCGGGTAAAGTGCGAGTTCATGGTCCAGCATAGCCCATAAACACAGGGCCTGGGGGGGAATCCTGTGTAAGAATAAGCAGGCTGTTTATATGTTTACACATTTTGCATGCGATCCGACGGCCGTTCCCGCTTGAGGCAGGTGTTTCCGTCTGCTACCTCTGGCGATCAACAAAGTATGCGGGTTATTTTACAGAGAGTTTCGCAGGCGTCGGTGGCTGTCGAGGAGCAGTGCATCGGCGAGATCGGAGCGGGGGTGCTGATTTTTGTCGGCATCGAAAAGGCGGATATCGGTGATCAGGAAGATCCGCATGGGGCGGCGCATATCGATTGGTTGGTGCGCAAGATTACCGGGCTGCGCCTGTTTGCCGATGATGATGAGCGCATGAATCGCTCGCTGATCGATGTCGGTGGCGGCGCCTTGGTGATCAGTCAATTTACGCTGCACGCGCGCACCAAAAAGGGCACGCGACCGTCGTTCGATCAGGCGGCGCCACCGGCTGATGCGGAGCAGCGCTACGAGGCGTTTGTCGCAGCCTTGTCGGCGGCGATCGGCAAGCCGGTCGCGACCGGAAAGTTCGGAGCGATGATGGAGGTGGCGCTGGTCAACGATGGACCGGTCACCCTGATCCTCGATTCGCAGCGGCGCGAGTGAATTTCAGTCGTCCCAGACCACGTCCTGAAAATGGTCGTTGCCGGACATCAGCGCTTTCAGGGCCGTGACCAGCTTTGCAATGGCCGGTTGGGTGTCGACTTTCTTGAACAGGTTTTTGAAAAAACCGGGCTCGGCGGCGACAAAAATGGCGAACGCGTTCAGCGCAGCCGGCCCGTCGGCAGCGACCGGCCCGGGTGGCGTCGGCTCGATCTCCGTTTTACCACCACCACCAGCATCGTCTGCTTCATTCGCGTCGTCGCAGTCATCTTCGTCATCGATGACACCACAGCCGATGAAAAGGGGAATGGCTCGTGCTCGATTTCGACGATCCAGCCGAAGTCTTCGCACAGAATGCCCGCGGTCGCTACGCCGTGGTTCGGAAGCTGATCGCGCAGGTACTCAGCGAGTCGCTTGCCCCCCAGGTGGGCA
Source organism: uncultured bacterium (assembly GCA_965367965.1). Lineage (GTDB taxonomy): Bacteria > Verrucomicrobiota > Verrucomicrobiia > Verrucomicrobiales > DEV007 > JBBKXR01. Next base: position 6,095 of record CBDULB010000021.1, read on the forward strand.
TTGATCGTTTCGGCATCCTCGTCCTGATACTTCGGGAACGAGGCGGATTTGAATGCGACGCGCGCGTTCATAGCCGGCGACTACGATCGCTGTTGCGATCGTTTGTGTTGCTGACCTCAGCCGATCAATGCTCGTGGCAGAACTCTTCGAAACGGTCCATGCCGGTGTTGATCACGTCGAGGCCGGTGGCGTAGCTGAAGCGGATCGACTGGTCGTTGCCGAAAGCGATACCGGGAACGGCGGCGACGTGGTATCGGCTGAGCAGTTTTTCGGTCAGGTTCAGTGAACCGAGGCCCATCGCGGAAGTGTCGACCAGGAAGTAGAAGGCTCCGTTGGGTTCGACGACGTCGACATTGGAGATCTTGTTGAGGCGCTGCAGCATGTACTGGCGGCGCATGTCGTATTCTTCGACCATGTCGTTGACGACTTGCTGGTCGCCTTTGAGGGCGGCAACGCCACCGTACTGGGCAAACGAGCAGGGATTGGAAGTGGTGTGGCTCTGGATGGTGCTGATCGCCTGGGCGATGCTCTCGGGCGCAGCGGTGTAGCCGAGGCGCCAACCGGTCATCGCGTAGACCTTGCTGAAACCGTTGATGGTGATGGTAAGATCGCGAACTTCGGGGCTGATCGAGGCGATGCTGACGTGCTCCTGACCGTTGTAGATGAGTTTTTCGTAAATCTCGTCGGACAGGATGACGATGTCTTCGGACAGGGCCACTTCGGCGAGAGCTTCGAGTTCCTTGCGGGTGTAGACAGCACCGGTGGGATTGTTAGGGCTGTTGAGAATAAGCATGCGGGTGCGACCGCTGATGCTTTCTTCGAACTGCTCGGGGGTCAGTTTCCAGCCACTCGATTTTTCGGTTTGAATGATGTACGGCTCGGCACCGGCCATTTTCACCATCTCGGGGTAACTGGTCCAGTAAGGTGCGGGGATGATGACTTCGTCATCGGGATCGCAGGTGGCGAGAATCGCGTTGTAGCAGGAATGCTTGGCACCGCAGTTGACGATGACCTGACTGGCCGGGTACTGGACGTTGTTTTCCAGTTCGAGTTTTTCGGAAATCGCCTGACGCAGCTCGGGAATGCCGGAGCTGGCGGTGTATTTGGTTTTGCCGTCGCGCAGGGCCTGGATGGCGGCTTCCTTGACGAATTCAGGCGTGTCCAGATCGGGTTCGCCGGCGCCGAAGCTGCACACGTCGATACCTTCTTCGCGAAGGCGTTTGGCCTCGCTGGTGACGGAGAGCGTCAGGGAAGGAGTGAGGGCGGAAATTTTTTCGGCGACTAGGCTCATGGCTGGAGTGGTTGATTAGCGGTTCGTTACACGTTGACCTATATAGGCGCGCAGTGCACTCGTCCACTGATCGGGTTGCGCGACGCACAATTTCCCGGGTGAAGTAACACTACCCTCCGTAATAAGCCAATACTGAATATAATTCCCGCAATTTCGGGAATTTGGTAATGGCTAAAACCCTGACTCCGGAAATCGCGGAGTGTTGTCGTACTCGAAAACTGAGACGTTTCAAGCGAAAACGCGGATGAATCACTTTCGACGCCAGGGCAGCCAACTGCGTTTTTTGGTGTTTTCGTCACCCTGAGCCGGCTCAATGGCCGCCGCCCTTTGCCGGGCCTGTTCGGCTTGCGCTTTCTGCTCGCGCTCGACGGCGTCGTTTTCATAGCCGAGAATGCCGTGCTCGTTGAGATTTGAGATCAGGCTTTTCAAATCGTTGCGCAGTTGCGTGTCGCCAATCAGCGCGGCGGCGGCTCCGTCACCCCGGGTTATGCCGTCAACGGCGCGGTTGATGCCGGCGATGGCGTCGCGCAGGTCGGCGATGGCGGGGCCGAAATCATCAACCGCGGGTTCGGCTTTTTCGACGATTCCGGTGGCGGTGTCGAAGGTCTTGGTGGCGGCGGCGACGGCGGTTTTGATCTCGGCGACGGCGACCTTGGCTTCGTCCATGGCCTCGCCGCCCTTTTCGACGGCAGGGATGAACTTCTCGCTGGCAACTTTGATGTTTTCGCCGGTGCTCTTAAAGTCGGCGAGAGTGTCGGACAGGTTGGCGATATTCTGATCACTGAGCACGTCCTGCTCGAATTTTTTGAAACTGGCGTCGAGGCTGACCACCGCCTCGCGGATGTCGACCACGGCTTTGCTGAGATCGTCGATCAACTCGCCGCCCTGCTCGGTAAAATCAGACAGGCTGCTGCCGGCGGAGCCGTCGATGATGGCCCCGGCTTCCAGAAAATTGCCGCTGGGCTGGTTGGGGCTGACGATGCGGATGAAGCTGTCACCCATCAGTCCACTGGTGGCGATACTGAAGCGTGATTTGGCGTGGATCACGGTGCCGTCGTAAATTTCCAGGCCGATGATGACGCCGGTCGAATCGGCGTTCAGGGTGGGTTCGCCGGCGACGACACCGACTTTAGCACCGCCGAGGCGCACCGGTGATCCATCGGTGATGTCACCGCCGTCGGGGAACAACAGGGTGATTTCGTATTTTTCGCGCAGCCGATCACTGAAGCGACCGAATTGCACGATCAGCGTGCCCATGATCAGCAGTCCGATGAGCACGAACAGGCCGACGTAGATTTCGGTTTTTTCTTTGCGCAGGACCATTTGTGAAGGAGCGAGGATAAAAGATAGAGGGTAGGGCAGATCAGGTGTGGGCGCCTAACGATCTTTGCTTTTGCCTTGTTCCGCCCGAACGGGTCGGGATCGGCCGTGGATAAAATCCTGAATGGCAGGGTCGTCGCTCTGCCGCATCTGTTCGGGGGTGCCGAGGAAAAAGATCGCACCATTCCGCAGATATGCCACCCGATCGGCAATGTGGAACACGCTCTTCATATCGTGAGTGACGACGATGGAGGTGATGCCGAGGCGTTCCTGCAGGCGCCGAATCAAATGATCGATGCTGTCCGAGACAATCGGGTCGAGGCCGGCCGTCGGTTCGTCGTAGAGAATGGCCTCCGGTTTGGTCACGACCGCCCGCGCCAGGGCGACCCGTTTGCGCATGCCGCCGGAGATGTTGATCGGCATTTTTGCCATGTGCTCTTCGAGATCGACCATCTCCAGAGCCTTGGTAACCTTCTCTAACAATATCGAGCGCTTGCGAATGCCTTTTTCGATCAGCGGAAAGGCGACATTTTCGGCGACATTGAGAGAGTCGAACAGCGCGCCGTTTTGAAACAGGACGCCCATTCTCCGGCGAATCGGACTCATCTGCCGCTCTTTTAACCCGACGATCTCATCGCCGTCGACGCAAATGCTGCCCTGGTCGGGCTCCATCAGACCGACCAGGTGCTTGAGCAGCACGCTCTTGCCTTCGCCGCTGCGACCGACTACGACCATGGTTTCGCCGCGTCGGACAGTCAGATCGATGCCGCGCAGGACATGCTGCTCGCCGAGCGTTTTGTGCAGGCCGCGCACAGACATGAACACGTCATTGGTGGTCGACGCGTTCTGGCTTTCAGATTTTTCAGTAGCCGGCGGGGTTGCCATGGATCGATCGGTGCGCGGCGGTCAGCCCCCGAGCGGGAAAAAATAGTTGAGCAGCAGGGTCAGAAAGAAATTTACAATCAGAACGCTCAGACAGGAAATGACGACGGCGGAGGTGGTTCCCTTACCGACGCCGACCGCACCGTTGCTCGCGTTCAGTCCCTGATGGCAGGAAATGATGACAATCATCATTCCAAACACGAAACCTTTGATCATGCCGATGCCGATGTCCTGCAGTTCGGTGTGAATTTGCACGTGATGCGCATACCAGGCCTCCGGCACGTGGAAGCCGTAGACCGTGATCAGGTGGGCGGCGAGGATGCCGAAGCCGATGGATTCGGCGACCAGCAGCGGCATCGAAATCAGCATGGCGATCATGCGCGGCTGGACCAGGTAGTCGACCGGATGGATGCCCATTGCGCGCAGCGCATCGATCTGCTCGGTGACTTTCATGGTGCCGATCTCGGCCGCCATCGCTGCGCCGACCCGACCGGAGACCATCAGGCCGGCGAGCACGGGGCCTAGTTCCCGGCACATGGCGACCGACACCACTGCGCCCACCGTCGATCCAAGACCGTAGACGCTGAATTGAAAGTAGGTCTGTGCGGCGAAAACCGCTCCGGTAAAGCCACCGGTGACGATCACTACCGCCTGCGAGCCAAAGCCGATCGCCACCAGTTGCCGTCCGATCTGTCTGGCCCGGGTGCGTCCCACGAAGAATGATTTCACGATCTCCGCGAACAGCTCGGCCAACTGGCCGAGATAGGAGAGCAGGCGCAGTACTGAGCTGCCAATGCCTTGAAGCGCTAAAACGATCATTTTTTGCCGATTCTCCCGACGAATTCGGTATTCTGGCGCCTCAACCAATAGAAAGTGAAGATCGGCCCGGCAGGTCCCGACTTGGCGCAAAAATACCGCCACGGCAGGGGATCGCAAAGTGAATCTTGCTGCGTGGACCTTTGACTGAAACGGCGCCCGACTGCGGCGAAGGCTCGATCGTGGGTGCGGCGGGACCTCGATAATATCGGAAATATCGACCGCTTGATTGCTGCAGATTCGCGTTCGGAGACTCCGAATGAAGGGCGTTTGGCGCCGACCGTGGGTTGCATCAATCAAGACTTTGCCGAGCTTGGACTTTACAAGCTCCGCAGCCGGTGCAAGTAATGGCACGCTTTCGCCGACCGCCTCATGCCACGCGATCCCTCGATTAAAAAAATCCTCCTGATCGGTTCCGGACCTATCGTCATCGGACAGGGCTGTGAATTTGACTATTCAGGCGTTCAAGCCTGTAAAGCACTGCAGGAGGAGGGCTACGAAGTGGTGTTGGTGAATTCCAACCCGGCGACGATCATGACCGACCCTGAGTTCGCCTCGCGGACTTATATCGAGCCGATTGCGGCCTCGGTGGTGGAAAAGATCATCGAACAGGAGAAGCCGGACGCGTTGCTGCCGACGCTGGGCGGCCAGACTGCGCTCAACACTTCGATGGAATTGGTGCGTAGCGGCTATCTCGAAAAAGCCGGCGTAAAGCTCATCGGCGCCAATGCCGAAGCGATCGAGAAAGGCGAGGACCGTCTGCTTTTTAAAGAGGCGATGCTCAAGATCGGTCTGGATCTGCCGCAGTCCGGTGTCGCGCACTCCATGGAGGATGCACACAAGATCGCCGAAGAAATCGGCACGCTGCCGCTGATCATCCGCCCGGCCTACACACTCGGCGGAACCGGTGGAGGCATCGCCTACAACCGCGAAGAATTTGAAACCATCGTCGCCTCGGGGCTGGACATGTCGCCGGTCACCGAAGTGCTGATCGAAGAATCGCTGCTCGGTTGGAAAGAGTACGAGATGGAGGTCATGCGCGACCGCAACGACAACTGCGTGGTCATCTGCTCGATCGAAAACTTCGACCCGATGGGCGTGCACACCGGTGACTCGATCACCGTCGCTCCGGCGCAAACCCTGTCCGACAAGGAGTATCAGGCGATGCGCGACGCGTCGTTTGCCTGCATTCGCGAGATCGGCGTGGAGACCGGTGGTTCGAATATTCAGTTCTCCGTCGACCCGAAGACCGGTCGCATGATCGTCATCGAGATGAATCCACGCGTGTCGCGTTCGTCGGCGCTGGCCTCGAAGGCGACTGGATTCCCGATCGCCAAGATCGCCGCCAAGCTCGCCGTCGGCTACACGCTCGACGAGCTGCGCAACGACATCACCCGCGAAACCCCGGCCAGCTTCGAACCGACCATCGACTACGTGGTCACCAAGTTGCCGCGCTTTACCTTCGAAAAATTTCCCGAAGCTGACGCCACGCTGACCACGCAGATGAAGAGTGTCGGTGAGGCTATGGCGATCGGCCGCACCTTCAAGGAGTCGCTGCAAAAAGCGTTGCGCTCGCTCGAAGTCGGTCGCTTTGGATTTGGTGCCGACGGCAAGGACCGCGCCGATCTGGAGCGCGACGAGATCGCCGGCAAGCTGTCGACGCCCAACTCGGAACGCATTTTCTACCTGCGCTACGCCATCGATGCCGGCTTCACCGATGAAGAAATCTTCGAGCTGTCGGCTATCGATCCGTGGTTCCTTGCTCAGTTGCGCGACCTGGTCGCCTCCGAGGCGGATTTCGTTGGCAAGAGTCTCGACGAACTCGATTTTCGCGCCGCCAAAAAGCTCGGCTACTCCGATCACCAGCTGGCTCACCTGACCGGTGCGACCTGGGATGAAGTGCGCAACGCACGCAAGGCCGCCGGCGTGCTGCCGACCTATCGTCTGGTCGACACCTGTGCCGCCGAGTTCGAAGCCTACACGCCGTACTACTACTCGACTTACGGCGACGAAAACGAAGCTCGTGCCAGCGATAAAAAGAAGATCATGATTCTCGGTGGCGGTCCCAACCGCATCGGCCAGGGCATCGAGTTCGATTACTGCTGTGTTCACGCTGCGTTCGCGCTCAAGGAGTTGGGGTTTGAGACCATCATGGTCAATTCCAACCCGGAAACCGTTTCGACTGACTACGACACCAGCGACAAGCTCTACTTCGAGCCGCTCACGCTCGAGGACGTGCTCAATATTTACGAGCAGGAGGAATGCTGGGGCGTCATCGTTCAATTCGGTGGTCAGACCCCGCTCAACCTCGCCGCCGACCTCGAAGATCGCGGTGCCAATGTCATCGGCACCTCGCCGAAAAACATCGAGCTCGCCGAGGATCGCAAATTTTTCAGCGCGCTGCTCGATAAGCTCGAGCTCAAGCAGGCTCCCGCCGGCACCGCCACCTCCGAGGCCGAAGCGCTGGCTGTCGCCAAGCAGATCGGCTACCCGGTTCTGGTCCGCCCGTCATTCGTGCTCGGCGGACGCGCGATGATGATCGTCTACAACGACGCCGATCTCAGCCACTACATGCGCAACGCCGTCGAAGCCAGTCCCGAGCGCCCCGTGCTCGTCGACCGCTTTCTCGAAGATGCGACCGAAGTCGATGTCGACTGCATTTCCGATGGGGAGACCTCGGTGGTCGGCTCGATCATGGAGCACATCGAAGAGGCTGGCATTCACAGTGGTGACAGCGCCTGCATCATTCCGCCGTTCTCGCTCAGCGACGACATGCAGAAACGCATTCTGGTGGCTGCCAAAGATCTCGCCCGTGAGCTCGAAGTTCGCGGCCTGATGAACATTCAGTTCGCGGTCAAAGACGACGAGCTCTACGTCATCGAAGTCAACCCGCGTGCCTCGCGCACCGTGCCCTTCGTCAGCAAAGCCATCGGCGTGCCGCTCGCCAAGCTCGCTGCCAAAGTCATGGCCGGCGAAAAACTCGTCGACCTCGGCTTCACCGAAGAGGTTTACCCGACTCATTACTCGGCCAAGGAAGCCGTTTTCCCGTTCGCCAAGTTTCCCGGCACCGACATCAGTCTCAGCCCGGAAATGAAATCGACCGGCGAAGTCATGGGCATCGATGCCGACCTCGGCATCGCCTACGCCAAGTCGCAGATGGCTGCATCGGCCCAGCTGCCGCTGGAAGGCAAAATTTTCATCAGCGTCAAAGACCGCGACAAAGTGCAGGGCGTCGAAATCGCGCGCACCTTTCACGAGCTGGGCTTTGAGCTCTACTCGACCTCCGGCACCGCCAAGGCGCTCAAAGCCGCCGGCATTCCGGTGAACAAACTTTTCAAGCTCGCTGAAGGCCGTCCCAACGTTCTCGACATGCTTAAGAATGGCGACATCGCTTTCGTCATCAATACCCCGGCCGGCGTCACGCCGCGCAAGGACGAAGTCAAAATCCGCGCCGCAGCGGTCGCCAATCGCGTGCCTATCGCGACCACGCTGCGCGGCGCCCGTGCCTCGGCCCTGGCGATCACGTCATTGAAGCGCGAAGGCCTGACCGTCGCCGCGCTGCAGAGTTACCATCCGCAGGACTAGCGTCTCGGGATCCACGCAGCCGGCGCTTCCCGGGAAGGCGGACCGGCGGTCACGATGGTGTCTCGGTCTGTGCCTCGCCTGCCAAGGCACTGCTCCACGGCCTCGCGGACTGCTCCACGGTTTGCCGGATGGCAGACCGTCAGTGGCTCGGGCGTTGCCGTTTTATCACCATCAGCACCAGTAGCAGCATCGCTGCGGTTTGCAGAGCCGCCCGGAAAAGCCCGGATCCGATACTGCTGCCGACCGCTTCAAAACCGAGCGTCATCGGGCCGGCGACGTAGAGGCTTGTCGTTAACAGGTTGTTGCCGACCGGTGAAAATTGCGCCTGCAGAAAACGCAGCAACATGCCGAAGGCGAACGCACCGACGATGACTCCCGGTAAATGAAAGTTCCAGTAAAGCTCACCCACCAACGAAGGCGGAACGCCGGCGACCGGCTGGCCGTAAACCTCGTGGCCGATCTCCGGGCCGGGCGGGATCACCGGTTTGTCGCGCCACAGGCTGCGCGGGATCGGTGCCAGAGCCCAGCGGGCGATCGTTTGTCCGTACTGCAGTGAAAGCTCATCGCCGAGCGCGTGCATGATGTGGGCCGTTTTGGCGAGCTCAATCTGGTTGCGATTGATGACTGCGGCTTTAAAAACCCGCGCGACGGTCGGCGACGCGAGCCCGTCTTCGCTATCGGCAGCCCCCGGCCGCAACACATTCATGGCGTAGACGGTGATTAACAGCACGCCGCCGATGGCGACCAGCGTGACGTTGGTAAAGCGACGACCTGCGTACCAGAGCATTGCCGCCGACATGCACAGGTTCAACGCCACCGTGGTTCGCAGGCTGGCGTAGAAAGGCACAATGCAGGCGACGATGAGCAGTGCCAGGGCGAGCATGCCGAGCAGAATCTTTCGACGCTGGCGCTTCGCCGACAGCGTTTCGGCAAGCACCAGCAAGTGCCCGAATATTGCCAGCCCGGCAATGAAGCGCAGGCCGCCGAAGCTTTGATAGCCGCTACCCGCTAATTCGATGTCGGGAATCACCGTGCGTTTGGCCGACCAAAGTCCGGAGTCAAAGCCGCCGGTTTTTTGAATGAACCAATACGTCGCCAGGCTCGAAGTGACCAGCACTGCGCCGCCGATTAGCGCCACCCGTCCGCAGTGGTGAGCCGGCAGTGAAAAGCGGTGTGGTCGAAACGGAATCGACAGGTAGCCGATACACAGCATCAGTATGCCGAGCAGAAGACAGCCGGCCGCCGGATAGAAATACGCGGGCGATTCGCCACGAAAGAACAGGTGATCGAGGCGCGCGGCGTCAGGGAATCCGAAGCTCATGCACACACCGCGCAGGGTTACGCCGACGACGACGGTCAGTATGACGAACGACCAGATCGAGAACGGATCGTAGTGACGGCTCATCGCCACCGGCAGCATCACGATCGTCAGTGCCCACATTCCGGTGGCGGCGAACAGCCAGTGATCGTCGATCAGTGTCGCCGTTGAGGCGATCAATGCCAGCGCAGTACAAACAGCCAGCAGCGCTGCCGCAGGACCATTTCGAAATGCGGGGAGTTGGCGGGTCGAGTCAGGCATCGGCGTCGCCTTCCGGCCGGCGGAGAAGGTTTTTCAGATAGGTCAGCGCACCAACGCAAATCGCCAGCGCGATGCCGTAGACGCTGAGGAACACTACCATCGTGATGACTTTGGAATCAGTGATTGCATTGGTTATCACCAGGGACAGCGCTGCGAAAACGACGGCCAACACTGGAGCGCTGCACGGCCGGTACAGCTCACGCACTCTGACCTGCAGAAACGTCGCGGTCACCTTAGGGATCAATGTCAGGTGCACCACCAGAAAGATCGCCGAAAAACTCAGCGCGGGGACCAGTCGGCCGATGGATTCCGGCAGCAAGGCGACACCGATACCGATGATAGCCGGATTGAGCAGCGCCCCGGCGAGCACCAATGGCGCAAAGCGGCGGGCGTTGCCGGTGCCGGTCAGGGTGGCCATCCAGCTCTCCGATAAACTTCGCGCGGCGACACCGATCACCAGCAGGCGGCAGTAAAGAGCCAGCTCGGGCAGGCTTTGCGCGGGATTTTCCAGGCGCCCGCGCAGCCACAGCGCGAGCAGAGGCTCGGCTGCGATCAACAGCGCACCGGCTGCGGGCAGCACCACGGCGGCCTGCAGCGTCATCTGCCCGCGGGCGAGTTGTTGTAAACGATCGTGCCGGCCGCTGCCACGATGGCGGGCCGCCAGGGCATCGATGCCGACTACCAGGCCCATGGTCAGTTGACGCACATACGAAGCTGCCTGACCGGCGATCGAAAACAACATGCCGGCAACCACTCCGAAGCAGGAATTCATCAGAATGACATCGAGGCGCAGATGCAGGTTCATGGCCAGCGCGTGCACTGCATTCCAGCCGAGCGATGCCGTCAGGGCGCGCACCTCACTGCGCACGGCAAGACTTCGTTGCGGCCGCAGTGCGGGTTCGCGGACAAGCAGGATGAGCGCGGACAGCAAATGCGCAGCCACCGTGGCCGTGCAGGCAATGATTGCAAAAACCACCAGCGCGCGCGCCGGGTCGTCAGAGCCGACCCAGTGCAGGGTGACCAGCGCTGCCACCAGTTCGAAGATTCGTTCGGCAAAGATCAGAGCGTTGTGTGCGATCATTTTTTCGCGCACTAGAATCATCGTCAGAATCGGGCTTAGAACGGTTGCCACCACTGCCTGGATTGCCCGGATCCAGACGAAGGCCGAAGCCGCCTGACGCAGCGCTTCCGGAATGTCGAACCATGTCAGTGACAGTCTGAGCAGGGCGAATAAGCCGATGGTCAGCAAGCCGGCGGCGGCGGCCACCCACAGCGCTGCTTGAAACAGTCGGCGGAAGTTTCGCCTGTCCGGGGCGGTGTTTGCCGTGCCCGTATCTGTGCCCGCCGCAGCGGTCTGCGCGTGCCAGGCTTGTCCGAGCAGGGGCACCGAACCGGTTTGCAAAACCTCACGCAGCATTCGCGCCAGTCCCGTGCCGGCAATCAGCACAGCGATCACGCCGTAGACCGATTCGCCAAGACCGAGCAGCAGCCGAATAATGAACAGCCCGACGATAAAGCTGCCCAGCAACTGCGCGTAGTTCGCTCCGAGTCGGATCACGTGGCTGCGCGAGTTGGCGTTCATCGTGCGTCGCCTTTCGCGTTGACGTCGGTATGGGCGCAATTTGTACCGGGATCGGGCAGACCCGTGGCGCGAACGGCGTAGACGAGCTTCGCCTGACGGGTCGCTTTGTCATTGTGGCCTGGCTTGTTGATACCGATCACCGGAAATTCCACCGTAGCCGAAGTCGGCTGAGGCGTTGATAGGGGATCGGTGGCAGGCACGCGCTCAACATAGAAGACCATCAGCAGCTTGCAACGCCGCGAGCCGAACCGTAGCTTGGGCCTCCGCGACCATGACAAGCCCACCAATCAGCGCCCCCGATACCGATGGCGACCTCGCCCGCCTGAGCCGCCGACTGCGCGCCGGCACCGGAACGATCGCCGTTGTCACGCTGCTATTCCTCGGCGCGGCCATTGCGTGGGTGACCGTTCGCGGGCCGGTTTATGAAGCCACTGCTTTTGCCGAAGTCGATGCGCCTGCGGACCTCGTTACCATCGAGCAAAAACTGCGCTTTCCCTCGCTCTACAAAAAGGTGGCCGGTTCCGCCGAGGCTGCCCGTAAACTGGCGGAACGCAGCCGTGTCAAAAACTTGCGTAACAGCCGGCTGATCGCTGTCACAGTGCGCGACGGCGATGCCGCACGGGCAGCGGGGTTGGCCGATGCAATCATCGAAGCCTATATCGATTCCGATACCGACACAGAAACTGCCGCAGAGTTGCGCGCGCGCATTCAGGTGATCAATGAGCTGAGTGATGATGGCAACCAAGGGTCACCTGCGGCCCTGCTCGAAGCGCTGCAGGTCCACAAAAATGGTGTCGAAGCAGCCGGCAGGGAAGGCGACAAGGCAGCCGCGGAACTCGCCGTGAAGGATCGGCAGTTGTTTGAATCGCGCGTTAAGGATTATTTGAAAATGTACCGCCCTCAACTCGGTTTGGCAGCGCTCGATCCGCAAGCGGACTTCGATCCTGAAGCGGCGCTGAAAATGACCATTGCAGAACTCGGCGAACTCTACGGGCAGCGCGGCGAACTCGATGCCCGGGCACGCGAACTGGAAGCGGGTGGTGGTTTCAGCAATCGTTCGACGTCGCTGCATCTGGTCGAAGCGGCAACGCCACCGACTCAACCCGCCGCGCCCGGAGCGCTCGTCATTTGCCTGAGCGCAATCGTGCTTGGCGGCTTTTGCGGGGCCTTGTTCGTGCTGCTACGGTCCAGTTGAGCGTGGCCGCTGCGCTGGAAAACCGTTCGATGACCGGTTCACGTGATCCGTGACCCATGAGAACATCCGGTTTAGGTTTTCACACCCTCTCAGCATGTCTATGCCAGACCGTTGGCAAATGGTCTAGAAGCTGTACCAGGCCTGCGCGTAGTAGATGACTACCAGGTTGTAGATGCCATGGCAGAAGATGCCCGGCCAGAGTGAGTGGGTGCGATGGTAGAGCCAGCAAAACAGCAGGCCGGAGAGGAATACCGAGGTCCAACCGAAGGCCGAATACCAGTGAATGGTGGCGAAAACAGCGCTGCTCAGCAGTGCGGCAACGATTGCTGAAATACGCGTGCGCAGGGCGCCGAAAAGAAATCCCCGGAAAACCCATTCTTCACACAGCGGCGCGGCAATGACGCCGATCAGCAGGCCCAGTATACGGCTGGCTGGACGATCGAGAAAATTCGCCGCAATCCAGTCTTCGGGATGCCGATAGGCGATGTCGAGCGCCAGGCCCTCAACGACCATTTCGTCGAGCAGCAGGCTGGCGCCCGCGGTACCGAGTGCCAGCAGGAAAATCCATCCTGCCGGGTAAGCGACGCGCGGTTCGGCGACGGCGACGCCGAACAGACGCCTGGCTGCGAGCCAACCCGGCGTGAAGCGCCGGGTGAACCAGATCGCCGGCAGGACGGTGAACAGGATCATGCCGACGAACATGCCGAGGTCGTACCGGCCGAGCGCACTCAGCCCGTAGCTGACCGTCCGGAAGATCAGGTCGCTCAGCAGCAAACTTGCGAACAGCAGCCAGACGATGGCCGACAGTGGCCATCGACGCGGCAGTCGAAAGTTTGGCAGGGGCGGCGGGAATTCGCGCCTCGAGGCGAATGCCACGATCAGGCAGAGCAGTCCAAGGTATTTCACCGTCAACATCAGTGAGCTGGCGGCGGTTCCCTCGCTGATGATTCGTTCGGCGATGTTGTCCAGCCAGGCTGCCACGTATCGACCATCCTCGTCGTCCCGGCTGGCGAGAATGTGATACACGGGCCAACCGGCGGTGCCGTCCTCCCAGGCTTGCCGGGCGAGCGCGAACTGATTCGCGTCGGGCTCCCGGCCGGTGATGTAATCCTGCACCATCGCCAGTTCGTTGGCGGCGTTGGCATCGACCTGGCGGGCGAGGGGCAGGGTGATCAACTCGCGCGCGCGTTCCCGCGAGCCGATCAGAAAATGCGCCAGCGCCCATTCGGGAATTGCCTCTGCGGGTAACTCGCCGTGTTCCATGCCGACCTTGCAGAAGCGGTCGATCTCTTCGATGAACTCGCCGTCACGGGTGCCGATCAGCGCACTCAAGCGGTCGGGGATCTCGTCCGCTTTTCCCGCCGCCAGAGTCGAGGCTGCGATCAGCCGCTCGTAGGCGAAGATCTTGTGATACTGAAAGTAGTCCCTCGCGTAGAAAAAACTGGCGGCGTTGTAGGCGGCCCAGGTCAGGAACACCAGCGCGACCCATATCGGGCGGACCGGACGGTGGGCGGAAGCTATGGAAGATCGGGAGGCCATCCGTGAGGCAGTCTGATGATCGACGGCGCAGTTAGCGATGCGAAAACCCGCGCGATTTGTCAATCGTGGTGCCGCGGCCGGCCGGTCCTACTCGACCCGTTCGACCGCAAAGGCATCGACTTCAACCCGTTCGACATAACATTGGTGCTGTGGCGCTCCAGCCGGGATCGTCATCCCGTCCCAGGCGATCGGAGCAGCGCTCCACCGGCTCAGTTCGGTATCGCGGAAACGATACGGTTCGTGCCAGACGCGGCCACTCAGCAAATGCTCACGATCCGCGTCCCGGGCAAACAGCAGATAACGTTCGAGCAGAAAAAACTCCAGGCTTCCCGGTGCCGCGAGCCGGTCTTCGCCCACCCCCCGGTAGTGATACTCAGCCGCGTCAAAATGTCCGACCATCGCTTCGCGGCGCAGCGTCCGGTAGTCGATCCAATCGTCCGCATTGAGCGTCGCGCTCATTTTTGCCCAGAAATAGGGCAGCTTGAAAAATTGCCGGGCGACCGTGCGCGCCAGCCAGCGGTCGGTATCCAGCGAGAAAAACCACACCCCGGGCGTGCCGTTCGCGTCGATGACATAGGTGCGCACATTCAGCTCGAGGAAGTTCGAAAGCCACGGCAGCGACGGACCGCCGGCTGGCCGGATCCTGCGCATGAAAAACGGCACCACCCCCAGCCAGGCCTGTCCCTGGTGAACATCGACCGACAGCCCCGGCGGCAGTCTTTGGACTATTTCGCCGGCATCGACCGGCCAGTGCAGAAACAGCAGCTTGTCCCAGCGTTGCTGCATCACCGGGCGACGATCGCAGGGCCGGTCGCGCAAGGCGAGTTGAGCGGCTACCGACCGGCTGGTTGAGGAAAAATTCATATTGTGGGGTGATCCCCGCAGAGTTTCGCGATAGTATCACGTGGAGCCTCGCAAGTTACGATTCTCAACCGTATCGGGTGCTGAGGCGTAAACCAGATCTATATGAGTAACGAAAAAAGCCATCCCCCCGGTCCTGAAGAAGTTCATGCCCTGAGCGCAGATATTCAACGAATCGCCGAAGCCGTCGACGGCTTGGAGATCGCTGCACGCGAAGACATGACGCCGAAAGTAAAGCGATTGCAGACCATGGAACACGCGCTGCGTCGCGACGTCGACGAACAAAGTGGTGACAGCGGTGCCGACAGTCAGACGGTCGCCAATCTGTACGCCGAGCTTCGTCGCGAGACGACCGATCTCGATCATGAAATGGGAGCGCTCAGTCAGGGGGCGCCGACCACCATCAGTGCCGGCGTCGATGCGGTCATCAAGGCTGTCGACACGGCCGGGGACAAGAACCAGGCATCGAACGACGGCGCAGCATAAAACCAATGTCCGACGATTCTTCAGACTGGTCGCCCCCCGGGAGTGGCGGTGGCGCACCGGAAAAAATTCCCCGCGAACGCGAGCAGTCGCTGTGCCCATGCAAAAGCCGCAACAGTTACGCGACCTGTTGCATGCGCTTTCATCACGGCAAAGCCAAGCCGGATACCGCCGAGCAATTGATGCGTTCCCGTTACACGGCTTATTTTTTCCGCCTCGTCGACTACCTGGTGGAGACCACTCATCCGTCGACGCGTGACCCCGGTCTCAAGGCCGAACTCGAGGCCACCATCCGCCAGGTGAACTGGAGTTTTCTGACGGTGGTCAGATCCTCGAAGGGCGGCAAAAACGACAAGACCGGTAAGGTCGAATTTATCGCCGATTACTTTCTCGAAGGCGATTCCGAGCCGCATCAGTTGCACGAGCGCTCGCGTTTCAAGCGCTACAAGGGCATGTGGAAATATCTGGACGGCAAGGCCTAGCCGGTAGGAGCGCTGCCGCCGCCATTTTCGTTATTTCGTTGCGCTTCGAGATCACGCATTCGCTCCAGCTCTTTATCGAAGGTCTCGCGCTTGCAGTTGCAGTGCAGACACAGCGGCGAGTTGTATTTGAGGACAAATTTCTCGCGCAGGGTCAGCGGACGCGCCTGACCGAGCTCAACCAGACGCAACGCGGTCGAGCAGCTTGGAACGAGATGGCCGATGAAGTCGTAGACGGCGTCGCCAGCGGAACGCGTGGATTTTTTTGGAGGATCGGACATGCGCTTGATGGTAGAGTCCTGCCCATCACGGGCCGACGCAAGCGTACTCTTGCATCAGTCCCCACGCCTTCGCCTGCCCCATGCCGTTAACACTCGAAGACCTCGGTTGGAACGACGCTTTTGAGCGTGAGTTCAAGCCGTTTGCCGCCAAGGGCTGGCATCCGGGACGACTGATTCGCGACAACAAAATCACTTATGGCGCGCTGCTCGACGGCGGCGACGAGCTGGAAGTGATCATGAGCGGCGAGGTCTATCACCGCGCGGCGACCGATGCCGAACTGCCGGCGGTCGGTGACTGGGTGGCGATCGATACCGGTCGCGAACTCGATGAACCGGTGATCCGTGCCCGGCTCTCCCGGCAGACCTGTTTTTCCCGAAAAGCCCCCGGCAAAACCACCGCCGAACAGGTCATTGCCGCGAACGTCGATCTGGTCATCGTTGTCACCGATGCCGATGCCGATTTTAACCTGCGCCGCATGGAGCGGTTCTTCACCATCATCGGCCGCAGCGGTGCCAAAGCGATCGTGCTGGTCAACAAGTCCGACCTCGTCCCCGCCGAGCAGAGCGAGCAGGCGGCTGCGGCAATTCAGAAACTGAATCCCGAGGCAAAGGTGCACATCACCACCGCCGTCGACGCGCAGGGCGTGGCGGTGATCCGCAGCTATCTCAGCAAAGGTGTTGCCGCGACGCTGGTCGGTTCCAGCGGCGTCGGTAAGTCCAGCCTGGTCAATCAACTGCTCGGCGGCGAAGAGTGGCAGATCACCGGCGAAGTCAACGAGGTCTCCGGTAAAGGTCGGCACACCACCACGGCGCGTGAGCTGATGGTGCTGCGCGACGATGGCGACGACGGCGATGGCAGTTACTGCGGAATCCTGATCGACAATCCCGGCATTCGCGAGGTGCAGATGTGGACCGATGAACGCACGCTGCGCGAGCAATTTGCCGACATCGCGGAGTTGGCAATGCAGTGTCAGTTTCACGATTGCAAACACGGCGCCGACAAAGGTTGCGCGATCCGTGCGGCGGTCGAAAACGGCGATCTCGATCAAAGGCGTTACGATGGGTTTCTCCGTCTCGACGAAGAAATTGCCAAGCTCAAAGGTCGCCAGAAACGCCGCCAGATGACCATCGAACGAAGGGCGAAACGCGAACATCGCATCAAAGCCCGCAACATGGCGGATCGCGTCGACCTCGATCAGGAGTTGGATCCGAATGGGTGAGGCCGGGTTCTGAGATTACGGTAAATGCGACCGACGGGAGTCACCAAGCGGCGATGTCAATCAGAGGTCCCGGTGAGGCGAAAGTTGATTTTGATTTAACGCTTATGTTTGCTTGCACGTTTGACCGCTTTATCTGATCGGTGTGTCCTGGAACCCATTTCTGATCAGATGACAACACTTGTAGTAGGAGCCAGCGGGGCCACTGGACGGCTGCTGGTCGAGCACTTGCTTGCCCGGGGACAGCAGGTCAAGGCGGTGGTGCGCTCGTCGGCCAGCTTGCCGAAAACTCTCACGGAGCACCCGCAACTGTCTGTGATTCAGGCGAGTCTGCTCGACCTGAGTGATTCTGAAATCGCCGAACATGTGCGTGACTGCGACGCGGTGGCGTCCTGCCTCGGACACAATTTGAGCTTCAGGGGAATCTTCGGGCCACCGCGCAGGCTGGTGACGCAAGCCGCACGCCGCTTGTGTGATGCGATAAGGGCCAACGACCCGGGAGAGGCGGTTAAGTTCGTGCTGATGAACACCACGGGAAACAGAAACCGCGATCTCGACGAACCGATTTCATTCGCTCAGCAGTGCGTCATCGGCCTGCTGCGCAAATGCCTGCCCCCGCACGCTGATAACGAAGAGGCGGCGGAGCACCTGCGCACTGACATCGGTCAGAACCACCGCGCCGTCGAGTGGGTGGTGGTGCGACCCGACGGACTGATCGATGAGGAGGAAGTCACGGCGCGCGAGTTGTATCCTTCGCCAGTCAGAAGCGCGATCTTCGATGCCGGTAAGACAAGCCGGATCAATGTAGCGCACTTCATGGCCGACCTGATCACGGAGCCGACGCTTTGGAACGAGTGGCAGGGGCAAATGCCGGTTATCTACAACAAGGAGTAAACTGTGAGCCGGTTGCGGATCAATCGCTGAACCGTCGTCCGCTAAGCATGAAAATCATCATCATCGGTAATTCGGGCTCCGGCAAATCGACCCTTGCCGGGCGGCTTGCCAACGACAACGGCCTGGCCCATCTGGACCTGGATGAGATCGCCTGGCAGAAGCATCACCCGACCACGCGGCGGTCCGTCGAAGACAGCGCACAGCTAATCGATGCGTTTACTGACTCCCATCCGGGATGGGTGATTGAGGGCTGTTACGCATCGCTGATCGAGCATGCGGCGAAGCGTGCGTCGATATTGTATTTTTTGAATCTACCGGTTGAGGCCTGCGTCGAGAATTGCCGCAATCGCCCGTGGGAGCCGCACAAGTACCGCTCCAAGGAAGAGCAGGACCGGAATCTGAGCATGCTCATCGACTGGGTTCAGGATTACTTCACACGGGATGACGATTTTTCCCACGCCAGTCATCGGCGCATTTTTGACGCCTTTGCGGGGGAGAAGATCGAATACATCTCCAACCGGCAGGCTCAACCGAACCCCGACGCTCACGCTTGACCGGTGCCGACCGGGCGGGGGAGCGTTTTATTCGTCACTCCGGCAACGGTGCCATGCGTGACTGCCAGAGCGTTTGCTCTTCGGGGTCCATGCCGGGCAGCATGACGCGCAGGGTGTAGTTGCCGTGCATCAGGTCGCCGTCGAGATAAAGCCAGTCGGCGACTTCGGCGCGGGTCACGGTGATTGGGTCACCGATTTTGACGTTGCTGACCAGACCGGGGTCGTTGGCGATGATGGCGGTAAATTTTTCGTCGATGTATTTTACGTCGGCGGTCCAGAAGTATTCGACGTCTTCGCCATCTTCGATTCGCACTTTGATCGAATATTCCTCCGGATCGCTGTCGATGATCGCTGTGATGAAATGATCGAGATGGGCGCGCGCCTCCTCCATGGCGGCATCCATTTTGGCATCTTCAAATTCGCCGCTGAACAGCGTATCGGGGGTACGATCGCAGGCCACGCTGGCGGCCAGGACAAGCATGAGTGCGAGAAAGGGTCCGGGTAGGGACGCGAACAGCGAGGCGAATTTCGAACAGGTTCCGGCGGCGTTGTCGGTCATCGCCGGCTTTTGTAGCAGATCCCCGGGGTCGGAGGGAAGCGCTGATCCCGATAAGTGCGAGCGGCGAGGTGGGCCGGCAGCAGCGCAGCGCTTTGAAATCGGTCTCGCATTTTGTGGTAATTAGCATAACTTAACCATCGCCGAATGCGGTGAATGCTCGAATCGGTTGCGCAGCGGCTGTAGTTTCGTAATCTGTCGCACTTTTTCGAATCCCGAATTTAGCAACCCACCCACTTTTACTTTTTCCATTATGGCCATCGTCGCAACCAAACTCAGCAAAGGACAGTGCATCGTTTACAAAGGCGAGCGCGGTATTGTGCTCGGCATCGAGCATCGCACTCCCGGCAAAGGCAACGCGCTGATCATGGCGACGGTGCGTTCATTTGAATCCGGCAAAACCAAAGACATCCGCTTTGCTTCGGGCGAAAAAGTCGAACTGGTCAACGCCGATCGTCAGAAGCTCGAGTTCAGTTACTCGGATCCGATGGGCTACCATTTCATGGACACTACCACCTACGAGACGATCACTCTGCCCGAGGAATTGCTCGAAGGTTCGACCGATCTGTTGATCGACGGCCTGGAGGTGGAGGTGCTGTTTCTCGACGAAAAACCGGTCACGGTCGAACTGCCGCCGAACGTTGAACTTAAGGTCACCATCAGTCCCGAGGGAATGAAGGGAGACACCGCCAACAACCCGACCAAAGAAGCCACGGTCGAAACCGGGCGTCGTCTGCAGGTGCCGCTGTTCATCAAGGAAGGCGACGTAGTTCGCATCGATTCCAAGACCGGCAAGTACGTCAGCCGCGTCTAATCCGCCTTTCCGCCTCGCCGCATCGCATGGCCAGCCGCAAGCCCGCCTCCAATCGAACTCGCAGCACGCGGGCTTCGGGGGCGGCTAAGCCCAAGCCTAAGGCCAAGGCGGGAAAAGTGAGGGCGAGTACCGCCGCGCCACGGCCGAAACGGAAAGCGGCGGCAAAGAAGAAAACGCCGACGAAACGCAAGGCCGCCGCGACCCGGGCGACCGCCAGATCAAAGCCTAAAGCGAAAGCTACGGCCAAGGCCAAGGCTCCGGCAAAACCGGCAGCGAAGAAAAAGGCCGCGACCAAAAGGGCCAAGCGCAAGACCGCCGGCACGGCGAATCAGCGCAACACGGCGGCGCGGCGCCGCAAGCAGGAGCTCGCCGAGCGGCCGATGCTGGCCTTTGTCGGCGATGCCGCACGCTGGACGATGTCGCCGCTGATGTCGGCGAACTTCCGGGTCATCGCGCGACGAATTATCGGCGTGGCACTGTTTCCGCTGGGCTGGATTACCATCGAAACGTTTTCGCGCTGCTTCGGTCGGGTGGCGCTCGAGGGGGCCTTCTGGAAAACTTCTGAGATGTGGTTTTTCGGCATCGGCACGGTAATGTGGCTGGTGCTGTTTTTCGGATTGCGCGGTCGTCCGATGCTCTGGGCGTACGTGTTCGGACACGAGCTGACGCACGCCATTTTTGTGCTTCTGTCAGGAGGCAATGTAAAGGGCGTAAAGGTGACCGCTGAGGGTGGTTATGTGCTGACCAACAAGAACAATCTGCTGATCGTATTGTCGCCGTACTTCGTGCCGTTCTATACGGCCATCGTCATTGCATTGTGGTGGTTGGCCGGCAAGTTTGCGCCCGACTGGACGGCTGAAAGAGCCCAGTTGTTGTTTGCCGCGATCGGTTTCACCTGGACGTTTCACGTCTCGTTCACGATCTGGATGATCACCCGTGAGCAGCCGGACCTGCATCACTATGGACGCACCTTTTCGATCGGTCTGATACTGTTGGTCAATACGCTGCTGATCTCCGGCATGTTGATTGTCGCCGCGCCCGACGTGTCGACCGCCGATTTCGCCAGGGCCTGGTGGTACAACTTTAACACCTTCGGATCACGGCTCGGCGAATCGCTGAAGGAAATGGTCAGCGTGTTGTTCTGAGGTGCGGTCCGGTTATCCGGGGAATTTGTCTGCACCCCGGAAAGCGAACGACATTGGCAAATGGTAAAATTGCAGGGCACGCGCTTCGCTTGCCCCCCCGAAGCGTGCGAGGCACGCGGGAGTATCGTCCAAACCTCATTGCTATGCCGACGAACAGATCAGCGCGGCGTAGTCCTGACGGCGCCAGAAGGCCATGAAGTCGTCGCGGTCGGTGCGCACGATGCCGTACTCGGGATCCATGAACAGCACGTCCCGGTAGTTGCGGCCCATGACCACGACGTAGTGGCTTTTCCACTCATTGCCGGTCGACATGATGGCGCGCCGGTCGAGCGTTTCGACCAGCGGAATACTTTTGCCGAAATAGCGGCCGCGCGGGCATTCGATGGCGGTGATGACCGGCCGGCCGGCATCGAGGTGTTCGAGCAGTTGGCGCCACGGATCTTCGTCGAGCGTGACTGCGAAAGCGACCAGACCATGGTCGAGGGCCATCTCGCGCAGCTGCAGCATCGGGTAGCCCTCTTCGCTGCGCGCCGGGTTGCCTTCGATGAGATCCTTTTCCTCATAGGCAGGCTGGCCGTCTTCCCGCCAGTAGTTGAGCACGCAGGTCAGCGCCGCAGCGCCGCAGGACAACTGCTTCGACTGCTTGACGGCATCGACGGAGCAGTAGCGGAAGCCTTTGTGGTTGTCCTTAAATTTGTCGCTGTCGGTGGTCTTCACCGCGCAGCCGGCGAGCCCGCCCGTCGTTGCTCCGAGCAGGGCGAGGCGGCTGTATTTCTGGATGACGTGGCGACGGGAAATGCTCACAGTCGCCAGCCTACTCCGAGCTCAAGCTGACAGCAACTTCCGCACACCGGGCAGCAGTTCCCGCATCGCCCGGTTGCTGCCGGCGCGGGACAGCACTTCGTTGACCAGAAAGGCATCGCCGCACTGCCGGGCGGGGATCAGTTCTTCGATCGGCTGACAGTCGCCGTGGCGAATGCGAAGTTTCCAGAAATCGGCATCGGCGCGTCGCTCGATGGCGAAATCGAATTCGTCGCCGGCGTGCAGTTCCACCTCGGCAAGAGCGGCGGCTTCACCGGGCTCGGAACGGCACTCGGTGAGATCGATGAGCTGCAGATCGATGGTGAGGGGCGAGTGCCCGGCGGCCGGCCGCTTAAAGTGGTAACGAGTCACCGAGTCGTCTTCCCGGCTGCTGTGATCGAGTTCGCAGCCGAGACGACCGGCAATCCATGCGCTGATCCACAGCGCGGTCATGCGATGGCCGGGACGGTGTCGAACCACGGCCCGATCGAGCGACGGAACCACTGCCTGGGCACGCGGCTCGTTGAAACATGACATGATAGCGGTGCGCACCTGACTGCCGCGGGTGTAGCTGAGGTCGTGGGGCACAAAGCGCGAACCTTCGTGTTCGAGTGCGGCATTGAGCCGTAAAAATTGGGCCTGCGGTTGGCTCCAGTGGCGGCTGTCGAACACCAGCCGGTCGATGCGATTGTAGAGCAGTTCCTCGAATACATCCGAGAACTCACCCTGCCACCAGAACACCAGTGGCAGATCCGAATCGAGGTGAGCGAACACCGTGTTGCGCACCAGATTGGCGCCGCCGCCGCGCAGATGAAAGGCGACCTGTTCGGAGCAGAATGCCTTTTTACCGGCGCTGGAGAGATTGCAATGCGCCTGCACCCAGGCCTGCGCAGCGCGCTCACCGTGGGGTTCGGCGATGATCAGAATGCTCCGGCAGGCATGTTCGCGAGTCAGCTGACTGACGGTCGCCGAGTTGGCGGTCAGCGCTTCGGGATTCTCGTTGTAGATCGCCAGATTGGTCAGCGATGCGCGCGACAGGCCATCGTTGTTGACGAACATCGAGCGCAATTCGCTGTCGATGTCGGCGAGCGCCACTTCGCGACCGAGGTGATCGGTGTCGATGGCAGAAAAATGTTCGCTGGCGCTCACGAGGGAAAGAGGGGGGAGGAAAGAAGATCTTGGATTTTAGCGGAGCAGGGCGAAGGCCGGACCGAAAAACGTTAGAAACAAGTGTCGGTCGATTTTTCGATTGTGAAAACTGAACACTGAAAACTGAAAATTAACTAACTTAAAGCCGCCGCCAGCGTCGACCGTCGCGCTTCAACAATTCGTCGGCTTCATTCGGTCCCCACGAACCTGCCGGATACTCGGCCATCGCGGGCGGGCTGTCGGACTTGTGCCAGGCGTGTTCGATTTCATCGACAAAACGCCAGGCTTCCTCGACTTCGTCGCGGCGGGCGAACAGGGTGGCGTCGCCGGCCATGGCGTCGAGCAGCAGGCGCTCGTAGGCTTCCGGACTGCTCTTGCCGAAACTGGTGCTGTAATGGAAGTCCATTTTTACATCTTCCATGCGCAGCGCCGGGCCGGGAATCTTCGACTGAATCTTCAGTGAAATGCCTTCGTCGGGCTGGATGCGGATGACCAACACGTTGCCGGCCTCGAGACCGGATGGCAGCGCATTAAAAAGTACGCCGGGAGCGCCGCGGAAGTGAACCGAAATCTCGGTGGCCTTCTTCGGCAGCTGTTTGCCCATGCGCACGTAGAACGGCACGCCTTCCCATCGCCAGGTGTCGACCATGACCCGCAGTGCGACAAAGCTCTCGGTCATCGAACCCGGGTTGACGCGGTCTTCGCGGCGATAGCCGACCGCATCCTGACCATCGACGACGCCTTCGGTGTACTGAGCGCGGACCACATTTTCGCCGACTTCCTCAGCGCCCTTCCATTTGCGCAGCGAGCGGAACACTTTGACCTTTTCATCGCGGACCCCGTCGGCGCTGAGATCGGTCGGCGGCTCCATTGCCACCAGGCTGAGCAACTGCAGCAGGTGATTCTGCACCATGTCACGCAGTGCGCCGGCGGTGTCGTAGTAACCGCCGCGGCCACCTTCCATACCGAGATCCTCCGAGCAGGTGATCTGGATGTGATCGATGTAACGGCTGTTCCACAGCGGCTCAAAAATGGCATTGGCAAAACGCAGCACCATGATGTTCTGCGCGGTCTCTTTGCCGAGGTAGTGATCGATGCGGTAAGTTTCTTTTTCGTGGAAGGTCTGATTGACCACCGAGTTCAAATGCTCAGCCGTGGGCAGGTCGGTGCCGAATGGTTTCTCAACCACGACCCGCGACCAACGGCCTTCGACCGGCTCGTTTAATCCCGCTTCGCCGAGCTTGAGCAGGACGTCATCGAAAAACTCCGGCGCTGACGCGATGTAGAAAAGTCGATTGCCGCTGCCGCCTTCAGCCTCCAGTTCTTCGAGTTTGGTTTTCAGCCGCTGGTAACCGTCGAGGTCCTGAAACTCGCTCTGATGATAGTAGATGTTCTGGGAAAAATTTTCCCACATCTGATCGTCGTGTCCCTGGCGCGATACCTTGCGATTGAGCGCTTCGAGGTCGCTGCGATATTCTTCATCCGACTTTTCCCGGCGGGCAAAACCGACCACGCGCAAACCGGCCGGCAAGTCCCCGTCTGCGGCGAGATTGTAGAGCGCCGGAACCAGCTTGCGATGGGTCAGATCGCCGGTGGCGCCAAAGATCACGAGCGTGCAACTCTCGGGGCGGGAGCGAACGATCGAGTCGTCGTCGAGGAAGGGGTTAGCCATTGGGGAAGGAGCGGAAATAGAGAAGGGACGGTGAAGGAATACCTATGCATCAAAGCTGGATTCGTGCCGTTTTAGAGCGCCGAATCCACTTTGACATTTGCGGGCCCCGGGGGCGCGAACTTTTTCGAAACGTTTCCGTTAAGGCAACGGGAAGCGCTTGTTGAGTTCGACGACCTTGGCGCGAATTCCTTCCAGATGACCGGCATCGTCACGGTGACTGAGCGCATCGTGGATGAGATCGCCGACGGTTTCCATGTCGGCGACTTTCATGCCGCGAGTGGTCACTGCCGGAGTGCCGATACGGATGCCGCCACCTTTGAAGGGCGATTCGGTATCGAAGGGAATCGAGTTCTTGTTCACCGTGATGCCGGCGTGGTCGAGTGTCTCCTGAGCGACCTTGCCGTTGAGCCCGGCGGGACGCAGGTCGACCATGAACAGGTGATTGTCCGTGGTGCCGGAAATGATCCGGTAGCCGTGACCGGCGAGGCACGCGGACAGAGCCTTGGCGTTGTCGACGACCTGCTGCTGGTATTCTTTAAATCCGTCCTGCAGGGCTTCGTGAAAACACACGGCTTTGGCGGCGATGACATGCATCAACGGGCCACCTTGAACGCCGGGGAAAACCGTGGCGTTGATTTTTTTCGCCAGGTCTTCGTCGTTGGTCAGGATCAGACCACCGCGCGGGCCGCGCAGGCTCTTGTGGGTGGTCGTGGTGACGAACTGGGCGTGCGGCACCGGCGACGGATGCACTCCGGCGGCGACCAGGCCGGCGATGTGTGCCATGTCGACGAACAGGTAGGCGCCGACTGAATCGGCGATCTCGCGCATGCGCGCAAAGTCGATGGTGCGGGCGTAAGCGGAGGCACCGGCGGTGATCATCTTCGGCTGAAACTCCTTGGCCGCTTCGGCGAGTTTGTCGTAGTCGATGGTCTCGGTTTCCTCGGAGACGCCGTAGTGCTGCACCTCGTAGAATTTTCCGGAGAAGTTGGCGAAGTGGCCGTGGGTCAGGTGACCGCCGTGCGACAGGTCCATGGTCAGGATTTTGTCACCGGGCTGGAGCACGGAAAAATACACCGCCGCATTGGCCTGCGAACCACTGTGCGGCTGCACGTTGGCGAACTTGACGTCGAACAGTTCACAGGCGCGGTCGATGGCCAGTTGCTCGACCTTATCGACCTCTTCGCAGCCGCCATACCAGCGTTTGCCGGGGTAACCCTCGGCATACTTGTTGGTCAGGCAGGAGCCCTGCGCTTCCATCACCGCCTGGCTGGTGAAGTTTTCCGAGGCGATCAGCTCGATGTTGTTGCGCTGGCGATGCTGTTCGTTCTGAATGCATTCTGCGATCTCGGGATCGACGTCCGCCAGGTCGCGGCCCTGACCGCAACCGGTGTTGATCTTGTCGACACGACGCTGGTGGCGGCCACCTTCGAATTCAGCGTTCAGCCAGGTTTCAACGATGTGCGTGGCAGTCTCGGCATCGGTGATGGCACCGGCAAAACAGAGCACGTTGGCGTTGTTGTGCGAGCGCGTCATTTTCGCTGCATACTCATCGAAGACCAGCGCGGCACGCACGCCGCGGTGGCGATTGGCGGCGATGCTGACACCGATGCCGGTGGTGCAAACCAGCACTCCGAGGTCGCTGTCACCGTCGGCCACGGCACAGGCCACACCGTGGGCGAAATCCGGATAGTCGACCGAATCACCGGAGTTGGTGCCGACGTCTTTGACCTGATAGCCGTGCTCGCGCAACCAGTCGGCGATGGCATTTTTCAGCTCATAGCCACCGTGGTCGGCGCCGAGGATCAACGTCGGTTTTTTGGTTTCAGTGGAGGCCGGCTGGTTGGTGGCCGGCGCGCTCTTGGTATCGACAGCGTCTGTCATGGTTATAGGGAATCGTTGGCGGTTTGGTTGACAAATTTTTCGACGCTCTGCAGCGCCTCTTTGATCAGGTTGCGGGTGCGCACATACTCATCGAGCGAGCCGCCGATCGGATCGGAGACGTCCAGGTCGAAATCGGCATCCGGACCGACCAGAAATTCACGCAGCACAAAAACTTTTTCGCGGCTCTCGGGAAACATCATCTGCACCGCATCGCGATGACCGCAGGTCATGCCGAAAATGAGCGTCGCCTGATCGACGATCTCCGGCGTCAGCATGCGACTGGTGTGACCGGAAATGTCGATGCCTTCATGCTTCATCACCTCCACCGAGTGACGGCTGGCTGCCTGACCGTCGAACGCGCTGATGCCCGCCGAACTGGCCACGATGGAGTCGTCGGATTCCGTCAGTTGACGATAGAATCCTTCGGCCATCGGGCTGCGGCACACATTGCCCGTGCAGATAAAGACGACGTTCTTCATGGTCGTGGGGGGTA
Organism: uncultured bacterium; assembly: GCA_965367965.1. Lineage (GTDB taxonomy): Bacteria > Verrucomicrobiota > Verrucomicrobiia > Verrucomicrobiales > DEV007 > JBBKXR01. The sequence continues at coordinate 33,164 of CBDULB010000021.1, forward strand.
AGTTCAGTCAGCCCATTGGGGCTCAACCAGCCATAGGCGACAATGGAGCCCGTGATGTTAAAAAGTCAAAGCCTAGCAAAGGCGGTCAGGCGAACCTTTGTAGCAAAATCCATCAACCTCCAGAATTCCCATATTTAAAGGGATGGTGACGGCTCAAGGGCATCCCGGGAATCCAAAATGCTTGCGCTGCGAATCGGTGCGTTTATCCTCGCCCGATCAACCCCTTCCGGGACTTGATATCGGGCAAAAATCGACAGGGTAAGGCCCTCATTTCCCCCCCCTCCATGACACTGGCAGAGCTATTGACGCCCGCGCGGGTAATTCCCGACATGCAGGCTATCGAACACTGGCCGGCGATCACTGAACTGGTCGACCACCTGGTGAAAATCGGCGATATGCCGGAGTCCGGCCGCGACGATCTGCTCGCCGCCATCCGCAAACGCGAAGACGAGTGCAGCACCGGTATCGGTTCCGGTCTGGCGATTCCGCACGTTTACTCTGAAGCGATCGATAAAACCGTCGCCGTGTTCGGGCGCTCGAAAAGCGGCATCGAATTCTGCGCCCTCGACAGCAACCCGGTCAACTTCATCGTCCTGTTCGTGATTCCCAAAGCGCAGTACAACACCCATCTGCGCGCCCTCGCGGCGGTTGCGCGCAAGCTCAACAACGGCACGATCCGCAATCAACTCGCCGAAGCTGCCGGTGCGGACGAAATTCTCGCGCTGCTTGAGGACCGGCCACTCAGCGCGTAAGGCGCAGGATGAGTCCGCAGCCCGGCCTTGCCCAAGTGGCGGTTCGGTGCGACCTCCTTGATTCGGCCGTTTCCGGCACCTACACCATCAGATTATGGCAGACACCTCCTCCCAGACCTTTCCCGAGCAGATCGCCGCACGCCTCGCTGCGGCGGTGCGTTCCCTGCCCGCCGCCAGTGAACTCGACGATCTCGACCAGCTGACTCCGCAGGTCGGTCAGGCCACCGACGCCCGCTTCGGACACTACCAGAGCAATATCGCGATGATGCTCGCCAAGCGCATCGGCACCAATCCGCGCCAGCTCGCCGCTGACCTGGTCGAAGCCTTCGACGCCGACGGTCTTTGCCAAAAGCCGGACATCGCCGGCCCCGGCTTTATCAATTTCAGTCTCGAAACGTCGGTCCTCGCCGATGCGGTCAGCGCCATGCTCGCCGACCCGGAGCGCCTCGCCGTGCCTTCGGTCAGCGCCGACGACGCCGACACCATCGTCATCGATTTTTCCGCGCCGAATGTCGCCAAGCCGATGCACGTCGGCCACATTCGCAGCACCATCATCGGCGATTGCCTGACCCGCGTGGCCCGTTTTCTCGGACATAAAGTCATCACCGACAATCACATCGGCGACTGGGGCACCCAGTTTGGCATGATCCTCTACGGCTGGAAAAACCTGCTCGACGAGGCTGCGCTCGAAGCCGAACCGGTCAGCGAACTGCTGCGTCTCTACCGCGACGTCAACGCCGCGCAAAAAGAAGACGAGACCCTGCGCGACACCTGCAAGGCGGAGCTGGTCAAACTGCAGGCCGGTGACGAGGAAAACCTCGCCATCTGGGAGCGTTGCGTCGAAGTCTCCAAGCAGGGGTTGCAGAAAATCTACCAGCGGCTCGACGTCGAGTTCGATCACTGGCTCGGCGAGAGCTTTTACAACGACCGGCTCGCCCCGCTGGTCGATGACATGCTCGCCGAAGGCAGCGCCGAGGTGTCCGACGGCGCCGTCTGCGTGTTCATTCACGACGACGAAAAGCTGGCCGACAAACCCGCGCTGATCCGCAAAAGCGACGGCGGATTCCTTTACGCCACCACCGATCTGGCGACCATCGACTACCGCATTGACGAATTTGGCGCCGATCGCATCTGGTATGTTGTCGGTGCGCCGCAGCAATTGCATTTTGACCAGATCTTCGCTGCTGCGCGCAAGCGCAAAGGCGGTGCCGTCGCTGACAAGGTCGACTTTGAATTCATCCCCTTCGGCAGCATTCTCGGCAAGGACCGCAAGATGCTGCGCACCCGTTCCGGTGACACGGTGCAACTCGCCGACGTGCTCGACGAAGCCGTCGAGCGCGCCTACAGCGCCGTCGCCGAAAAGAGCACCGACCTCGACGAAGCCGAAAAGCGCTCGATTGCCGATGCAATCGGTATCGGTGCCGTCAAGTATGCCGAGCTCAGTCAGCATCGCATGACTGACTACATCTTCGACTGGGACACCATGCTTGCGCTGAAGGGCAACACCGCCCCGTACTTGATCAATGCTTACGTGCGCACCCGCTCGATCTTCCGCAAGCTCGGCAGCGAATTCGCCGGCGTTGAAGCGCTCGAGCTGAGCGAGGACGCCGAAAAAACGCTGGCGTTGAAGCTGGCGCAGTTCGCCGAGATCGTGCCTGCGGTGCTCACCGATTTCCGTCCGAACAGTCTGGCGATGTATCTGTTCGAGTTGGCCAACACCTTTCACAGCTTCTACGAAAAGTGCCCGGTGCTGCGCTCCGAAGGCAGCGTGCGCGACACCCGCCTGGCGCTCACCGAACTGACCGGCCGCACCCTCAGCAAAGGCCTCGGCCTGCTCGGTATCGTGCCGCCGGAGCGGATGTAGGGAAGCGGAGCACGGGATCCCCGGCCCGTGAGTGGCAGATCGTCTCGTCCACTGCTGACCGGCGGGGCGCCGGTATCACGTTTTCGTCCAGCTGTAAGCCGCGCTGAAATCTACCGTCAGAAATGGTTGCCCCGGCGTCGACCTCCTCTATTCTCTTTCCTTAATCCTCACTCTTTCCCCTAAACATCATGGAAAATGTCATCATCATCGGAACCGGCTGTGCTGGCTGGACTTCAGCGATCTACGCCTCGCGCGCCAATCTCGAACCGCTGGTCATCTCGGGAACGCAACCCGGTGGACAGCTGACGACGACCACCGAAGTGGAAAATTTCCCCGGTTTTCCCGAGGGTGTTATGGGACCGGAACTGATGACGCGAATGCAGCAGCAGGCGGAAAAGTTCGGCACCCGTGTCGAATACGCGACCATCACCAAAGTTGAAAAGCAGCCCGAAGGTCACTTTGTGCTGACCAGCGATTCAAAAACCTACGAAGCCAGAACGGTGATCGTCGCTACCGGCGCCAGCCCGCGGCACCTCGGCCTGCCGGATGAGAAAAAACTCATCGGCCACGGCCTGACCAGCTGCGCGACCTGCGACGGCGCCTTTTACCGCGACGTGCCGGTGGCCGTCATCGGCGGTGGCGATTCGGCGGCGGAAGAAGCGACCTTTTTGACCCGCTTTGCGAGCAAAGTTTACCTGATCCACCGCCGTGACGAATTGCGCGCGTCGAAGGTCATGGCCGATCGCGTCCTGGCCAACGAAAAGGTCGAACCGGTGTGGAACTCGACCGTCACCGAATACATCACCGATGACGACGGCGAGATGACCAAAATCAAACTGGCCAGCACCGTCGACGGTGACGATTCCGAAAACGAACTCGACGTGAAGTGTGTGTTTGTCGCCATCGGTCACATTCCCAACACCGCTTTTCTCGAAGGCAGTGGCGTCGAGCTCGACGACGATGGTTACATCGTGCAGAAAAAGGGCACCCGCACCACCGTCGAAGGTCTGTTCGCCGCCGGCGACGTTCAGGACCACGTCTACCGCCAGGCGATCACCGCCGCCGGTGACGGCTGCGCCGCCGCGCTCGATGCCGAGCGCTACCTCGCCGACCACGAAGAGGCTGGCGAACCCGCCCCCGCCGAGGCGCTGACGTCTTAGTTCCGGCGTAGCCGCTGATGACGACGTAGCTGCCTTTGTCAAAAGGTGGACCTTGCGTTGGCCAATTGGCCGGGCGGCTCGCCCGACCGGCTGACAGTCCACTCGCTGACGCTCGCAGCTACCCGGAGCTACTCGCCGATGCAGTACAGGTGCTTTTCGCCTCTGATGATCCACTGGCCGTCGACGATGGCGGGGGAGGCGTAGACGTTTTCGCCGAGTTCGTTGGTGGCGACGATGTCGAGTTCGGGGCCGGGTTTGACGGCGGTCATGGTGCCGCTGTCGGAGAGGAAAAAGGCGATGCCGCGGGCGCTGGTCAGTGAGGCACTGTGTTTTTCACCTTCAGTGATGCGCTCGCGCCAGAACTTTTCGCCATCCTTCGCGCCGAAGCAGGAGCCGACGCTGTTGTCGGAGACGACCAGAAAGTAATCACCGATGGCGACCGGGCTGGGCACGTACGAGGCGCCGGTCTGGGTGCGCCAGGCGATGTGCGTGTCGGTGACGTTGCCGCTGCCGTCGGGACGGATGGCGAGCATGTGTTTTTCCGGAAAGCCACAGGTCAGGAACAGTAGTTTCTGTTCGGCGTTGTAGACCAGCGACGCCACATACTGTTCGGTCGGACCGTCGATGATCCAGTGTTGTCTGCCGGTGTCGGGGTCGTAGCTGGCGACGCATTTGCTGCCGGCCAGGATCATCTGATTGCGGCCGTCGATCTCGCGAATCAGCGGTGGGCAGTAGCTGCGGGTGTTGTTGGGGCGATCGATTTTCCAAACCTGTTTGCCGGTTATTTGATCGAGCGCGACCAGGTAACCGGGGCCGTCGTGGTCACCATTGATGATGACTTTGCCGTTCCACAGGATAGGACTGGAGCAGAAGCCGTGTTTGCTGGCGAACACGCCGGGGCGAACGCTCCACAGTTGGTTGCCGTCGAAATCGTAGGCGGCGACGAACATTTTATCGCCGTCGAGAAAGCTGACGAAGACGCGTTCGCCATCGGTGGCGGGAGTGCTGGAGGCGCGACTGTTGAGCCGGTGAATGCCTTCGTCGTCGGTCTCGAGGGCGGTTTTCTGCCAGAGCAGTTTGCCGTTTCTGCGATCCAGACAGAGCAGCAGGCGGGCGTTTTTTTCTTCAACGGCGGAGACGGTGAAAATGCGGTCGCCCCAGACGGTGGGCGAGGCGTGGCCGACGCCGGGCAGTGGGGTTTTCCAGACGGTGTTGCGGTCGACCTGCCACTCAATCGGAACTTTTTCGTCGAGTGAGGATCCGTCGCCGCGCGGTCCACGCCAGCCGGGCCAGTTCTCGGCGGCGGCGAGCGCAGTCGTGACGACGAAAAACAGACTGATGACGACGAGGTTTTTCATTTCAAAAGAGATGCGGAATCGTGCAGATCGCCTGCTGCCAGGCGGGATCGTTGATGTTAGGATTGTGCGCGTGCCGGGTCAACTGGCGCGGATGGTGCGTAGTTATGAGCGATTGGAAAAGCGAAATCGAGAAGCGGATCCACGAGGCGGCGGTGGTGGTCGAGCGGGCGATCGATCGCAGTCGCGACAAGCTGGGATTGCTGCCGGCGGTCGAGGATGTGGAACATGTTCAGGCCTACTGCGGCTACGCGACCATCGACCGGGTGATCGTCATGGGGCGGGTTCTGGCCAATCAGCCGGCGCGGCCGGCAGAGGAGGATGACAACTGGTGGAACAATCTCGGCGCGATGTGGCGGCGGGTGAATTCCAAAGAGGTGATCGGTGCCCGGGTGGTGCTGAGTTATGCCGGTATCGAGCAGACCGTGACGACCGGCGAGGAAGGGTATGATCAGGCGACTTTTGATCGCGTCGATCCGGGGATGGACAGCGAGTTGCGTGGCGTCTGGTCGAAAGTCCACGTGCGCGTGCCCGGGGCGGGTCGTAAAGTCGAGGCGCAGCACGCGCTGCTGGTGCCGTCGTCGGCGGCGCAGTTCGGCATCATCAGTGACATGGACGACACGGTCATTCACACCGGTGCCACGCAGCTGCTGCTGATGATGCGTCAGACGATGTTCGGCAATGCCCGGCTGCGCCAGCCGCTGGCCGGAGTGGCGACATTCTATCATGCGCTGCAGCGGGGCGGGGCAGCGGGCGCGGCAGCGACGCAGGGGCCGATCAATCCGCTGTTCTACGTGTCGAGTTCGCCGTGGAATTTGTACGGGCTGCTGGTGGAGTTTTTGCGTCACAATGACATTCCTCCCGGGCCGCTGATGTTGCGCGACTACGGCATCGACGAGACCAAGTTGATCGCGGAAAAGGGACACCGTCACAAATTGGAGAAAGCCGAACGCATCATCGCGGCGTATCCGGATCTGCGGTTCGTGCTGATTGGCGATTCCGGCCAGGACGACGCCGAAATTTATGCCGAAGTGGCGCATCGCCACCCCGATCGCATCGCCGCGGTTTACATTCGCGATGTCGATCCGGGAAATGAGAGCAAACACGATGAGCGGGTCGACGGCTTTATCGAAAAGGTTGTTGAGACGGGCGTACCGATGTTGCGCGCTGTGGACAGTCTGGCGATGGCCGAGCACGCGGCCGGGCTGGGACTGATCACCCATGAGGATGTGGCGGCGGTGGCCGAAAATGTTGACCGCGACGAAAAAATCCCGGCGACGGTTGGTGAGGCGATCGAGGAAGCGGTGGAAACGGAACCGTAGGGTTTGAGTGGCTGAAAAGTAGGATGGAATTGCATCCCGTCCCCGTTGCGTTGGCGGCGGACACGATTGAAAAGCGGCATCGTACCACCACGCTACCTGCAGTTCGAACCGCTTGCGATGCCGAAAACCTCGCACGACATTCGGGACGGCTTTTAAAGCCATCCTACGAATTTTCACACAGCCGCCCACTCTCGCTGCTACTTGAGATGAACGCCGTTCGCGTTTCGGTGCAAGCCCGTCTACAGTGGCGCGATGGATTCTGAAGACGCGCCGATTGTCGACATTTCACTTCCGCTCGACAGGGCTGAGGATGAGGATGCGTGGCGCCGTGCGGTGGCGCGTGAACTGGGGATTTCGCCGAAGCAGGTGGTCGAAATGCGCCTGCGCAAGCGCTCGATCGACGCTCGCAAAAAGCGCATCCGCATTCAGTTGCGCATCGAGGTGGGCGTTGACAAGGCGCTGCCGCCGGAGCCGGCACCGAGTGTGAATCTGTCGCCGATCGATTCGTCGGCGCGGCGCGTGCTGATCGTCGGCGCGGGACCGGCGGGACTTTTTGCGGCGTTGCGCTGCCTTGAGCGCGGCGCCAAGCCGATCCTTCTCGAGCGTGGCAAAGACGCGTCGGCGCGGCGTTTTGATCTCAAGCCGATTCTCAGCGAAGGCCGGGTAATCGAGGACTCGAATTACTGTTTCGGCGAGGGTGGTGCCGGCACGTTTTCCGATGGCAAGCTCTACACGCGGGCGAAAAAGCGTGGCCCGGTGGCGGAGATTTACCGCACCCTGGTGGCGCACGGGGCACCGGCCGATATCCTGGTCGATTCGCATCCGCACATCGGCTCCAACCTGCTGCCGAAGGTGGTCATGGCCCTGCGCCAGAGTATCATCGATGCCGGTGGCGAGGTGCGCTTTGAAACCTGCGTCAGCGATCTGTTGATCAGCGATGGCCGGGTGCGCGGCGTGCTGACCCGGGCCGGAGAGGAAATCGAAGCGGAGTCGCTGATCCTCGCGACCGGTCACTCGGCGCGCGACATTTACCGCTTGTTTGCGCAACGCGGGCTGTTGATGGAGGCCAAGCCGTTTGCGATGGGCATGCGCATCGAGCATCCGCAGGCCTTTATCGACGGTCAGCAGTATCATCTCGATGAAGGTCAGCCGCGACCGGGGCTGTTGCCGGCGGCAAGTTATTCGCTGGCGACCAAAATTCGCGGTCGCGGCGTGCATTCGTTCTGCATGTGCCCGGGCGGATTCATCGTTCCGGCGGCGACCGAGAATGACGAGGTGGTGGTCAACGGCATGAGCCTGGCGAAACGCGACTCGCCTTTCGCCAACAGCGGCCTGGTGGTCACCATCGAGCCGGAAGACACGCGGCGTTTTCAGGCGGAACACGGGGTGCTCGCCGGCATGGCTTTTCAGCGCGAGCTGGAGACCAAAGCGAAGATTGCCGGTGGCGGCGGCCAGGTGGCACCGGCGCAGCGGTTGACCGATTTCCTCAACGGCCGCGACTCGAAGGACCTGCCGGCGACGAGTTATCATCCGGGGCTGAACCCGGCGCGACTCGACGAAATTTTGCCGCACGCCATGGTTGGTCTGCTCAAGCGCGGCTTTTCGCAGTTCGGCAAACGCATGCACGGCTACCTGACGCGCGACGCCAACCTGGTTGGCTTCGAAACACGCACCAGTTCGCCGGTGCGAATCCCGCGCGACCCCGGGTCGTTGCAGCACCCCGAGGTGGCGGGTCTGTATCCCTGTGGTGAGGGCGCCGGTTACGCCGGCGGCATCGTCAGTGCCGCGCTCGACGGATTGAAGTGTGCCGAGGCGGCGGTAGGGCGGTAGCAGTCGGGTAGCGGAGTTCGTGCGAATTTCGCCATTGCGTGGGTCGAGAGGTGAGCGCCCCAATTTTGACAAATTCCGCTGCCACAAAAAAAGCCCGGAAGGTCACGGGGACCTGCCGGGCTTTTAAAAAGTTCTGACGGTTAGGTCAGATGCGCCAATCAGTCGGGCTTGTGTTCGCTGTGGCAGGCTTTGCAGTCACCGGCTTTGGCAAAAGCTTCGACCGCGCCTTCTTTCTCTTCTTTCAGATCTTCAGTGGCGGCGATCAGCGTCTCCATGCGTTTGTTCCAGGCATCGACGTCGCCCTTCGGCGGCTCGGCTTTAGCCATCGATTTGTAGCCGCGCAGCAGTTTGCTGACATCGGATTTTTTGGCTTCGCCCTTGGCGGCCTGCTTGGCGATCGGGTCGGTGCCTTTGGGGGCTTTGTGGTATTCCTTCATCACCTCAGAAATCACCTCGTCGCTGGCGGCATTGAGGGTCGAGGACAGGGAAAAAACCGCGACGGCGGTGGTGCAAAAAACGAGGATGGAGTGGCGAATCATTTCTACGAACAGGCTGAAGTTTGGTGAACTGGTTAGTGCGCACAGGGTTTTGCCGTTTGGTGAATTCGTCAACGGATTTTTAACGCCATACAGGGATCGTTTTCGACACCCGGCTTGCGTGTCGGGACGAGTCGGGGCAAACTGGACGGATGATGAGAATCCTGCTTTCCCTGCTCTGCGTTGCGTTGTTCAGTTCGACGCCCGCCACTGCGGCTGACGATAAAAAGCCGAGCGGTCCACTGTGGACCGATCCCGCCACCGCCACCGCCGAAGATCCTGACTTTGCGCTGCAGGGTGAGTATCAGGCGGCAGGCGTAGGGCTGCGTGCGACGGCGGTGGGTAAGGGCCGGTTTTTTGTCGGTGAATACGCGGGTGGCCTGCCCGGTGCGGGATGGGACGGCACGGCACCGGCCTTTTCCACCATCGATCGCGCCGCGCTTGCGGCCAGGGTCGACGACAAGATGGAGCGCGTGCAGCGCGACAGTCCGACGCTGGGCAAAAAAGCTCCCGACGGGGCTGTGGTGCTGTTCGCCGGCGAAGCCAACGATCTGGTGAAGGGCGAGATCAAAGATGGCCTGTTGTGGGCCGGCAGTTCGACTACCGGCGAATACGGCAGCTTTCACCTGCACGTTGAATTTCGGTTGCCCTACAAACCGCACACGCCACTGTCCAGCCAGGATCGCGGCAACAGCGGTCTGTATCTGCAGAATCGTTATGAGGTGCAGGTGCTCGACACCTTCGGTCTGGTCTACGACAAGCAGCAACTCGGCGATGCTCTCAAGCTCCACTCGGAGCCGGAGCAATGGTGCGGCTGTCTCTACAAGTTTAAAGCGGCCGACCTGCCGATGTCGCTGCCGGCGCTTTTCTGGCAGACTTACGACATCGACTTCACCGCACCGACCTTTGATGCCGCCGGGGAAAAAACTGCCAACGCCCGCATCACGGTCGTGCACAACGGCGTGAAGATTCACGACGACGTCGAACTGCCCAAAGGCACCGGTGCCGGTGGCAGCCGTGCCGAGGTTCCGCGCGGACCGATTAATTTTCAGGGCCACGGCAATCCGACCGCTTTCCGCAACGTATGGCTGATCGAGAAATGAGCGGACGCGCGCCATCCCGGGTCCGGAGGTTCGTCGCGCATCCGCAAGAGAGTTTAAAAATCCAATAGTTGAGATCGGCGCACAGCGCCCGTTTACCGTGGATTTCTTCCACCCCCATCCGAATCCCAGGCAGCTGTTCCGCCAGTTCGAAAGCGGTCAGATTTCGCGTGAAGAATTGCAGGCGCAGATGGGCGAGCATCAGCGGCACATCATCGAAGAGATGGAGGAAAACCGTCGCAACCCGGTGGCGACGCTGCTCGAACAGATGCGCAATCGCCGCGCTGCCACCAAGCTGATCAAACAGTACGACGAAGCGTCGGTTCGCGAAGTGCTGTCGGCGCTGGCTGATCAGCTTAACTTTCCGCCATCAAATCTGCTGTGGAACGCCGAGCACCGCGAGGTGCCTCTGTTCTGCTTCATTCGCATGAAGCACGAGCCGGTGTTCCGCATCACCCGTCTCGACATTCATCCGCAGGTCGCCTCCGTCGAAATCGAGTACGGCAAATCCAAGCCGAAACAATCGACCTGCGAAGTGATCAGCCTGCGCCGCGATCCAATGGGCCAGCTGGTCGTCGACCGGCGCCGGGCGAAGTAACCGTCTTTCTCAGCTGCGTTTGCGGCTGAGCATAAAATCATTTCCCTCAGGATCGATGCACATCGCCAGGTGCGGTGGTTCATCGTCTTCCGGCTGCGGTTCGCGGCTGAGCTGACCGCCGGCCGCGATGACTTCGGCAGCTCCTGCGACCACGTCGGCGACCTGAAAACTGAGCCCGGTCCAGGTGCGTTTGCCTTCGCCGCCGCCGTGAATGCCGATGATCGCTCCACAGATTTCGATTTCACTGATCACCTCCGAGCGGCGGGTGATCTCGGCACCGAACACCTCGTGATAGAAATTCAGTGCGCGATCCATATCGGCGGCCCAGAGGATGTATTTGCAACGTTCGACGATCATAGTGGGCCAAGGTAACGCATTTTTCGCGGTCGCCACCTGGAACAAGGCAGCAAAAACAAACCGCCGCGGTCCCCTTGAGTTTCATGTCACTCCCCGTTATCGTGCCGCCCGATCAATTTCTACCTATCTGACCGACTATGGGACGCGCCTTCGAATACCGCCGCAAATCAAAAGAGAAACGCTGGGGAGCCATGTCGACGGTTTTCCCGAAGCTGGCCAAAGCGATCACCATCGCCGCCAAGGAGGGCGGATCGGATCCCGATTCGAACGGCAAACTGCGCACCGCGATTAACAATGCCAAAGCGGCGAACATGCCCAAGGACAACGTCACCGCCGCGATCAAGCGCGCCGAGGGCAAGGACATGCTGGCGATCTCTGAGATCAACTACGAGGGCAAGGGGCCGCACGGTGTGCTGCTGTTCATCGAGTGCGCCAGCGACAACACCAATCGCACCGTCGCCAATCTCAAATTCATCTTCTCCAAGGCCGATGGCCAGATCGTGCCGACCGGTTCGCTCGAGTTCATGTTCGACCGCAAGACAGTGATCGATTTTCCGGTCACCGAGGGCATGGAGGTCGAAGAGATCGAGCTCGGCCTGATGGATGCCGGGCTCGAAGAATTCGAGGTCAACGACGGCCAGGCTTACGCCTACGCCGACTACACTTGTTTCGGGGCGATGTCTCAGGCGGTCGAAGATCTCGGCATCGTGGGGGCCACCGCGAAGCTGGAACGCATTCCAAATTCACCCAATGAATTCACCGAGGCGCAGATGGATGACATCGAAGCCTTCGTCGAAAAAATCGAAGAGGACGAAGATGTGCAGGCGGTGTACACGAATGCCGGCTGATCGAGCCATGCAATCCACAGGTTTGAAAATCACCCGACTCCTCATTGTCGGATTGGGCTGCGGCTGGTTCGCGGTCGACAGCCCGGCCCAAGCGGTCGCCGATCCGATTGCCGATGGCGCGGCCGATGCGTTCACTCTGCCGGCCACTGACGATCACCTTGCCGGCAGCGGCCCGCTGCGCCGCTACGATTGGTTTCAGAACCTGTGGCGCAAAAAGCGCAGCGTCTGGGCGCAGCAGATCGAGCAGGATCAGGGGGCTTTAGTATTTCTCGGCGATTCGATTACGCAGGGGTGGGGGGATGATTTTGGCGGAGCCTTTACCGGCATCAAAACTGCCAATCGCGGCATCAGCGGCGACACCACGCGCGGCATGCTGCTGCGTCTCGACGAAGACGTGCTTGCGCTCAACCCAAGCGGCGTGGTGATGCTGATGGGCACCAATGATCTGGAGGAAATGGCCAGCGCTGAACAGGTCGCCGGCAATGTCCGCCTGATCCTGGAGGCGCTGAAAAAACACGACCCGCAAATGCCGATCGTACTGTGCCGCGTATTTCCAAGTTCAGCGGAAAAAGACCGGCCGGCGGATAAAATCAAAGCCATCAATGTTGCCGTCGACAAGGTTGCCGGCGATTTTGATCAGGTCACGGTGGTCGATACCTGGACGCTCTACGCGGACGAAAACGGCAACGCCACCCCGGAAAATTTCCGCGATCTTCTGCATCTCAATGCCGCCGGTTACGCGAAATGGGCGGCGGCGCTGCGACCGGTGCTGGCGAAACTGGGATTCGGCGAAGCCGGCTAGTTTTCGGGCAGTCCGCTTCTCTCACGGCGTTCGAAGTGCGCTAACGAGGAAATAATGACGAAGGCTAAGGCCCGATGCTCACAGACTTGAAAACAGCGTAAACGAGGGGAGGACCGACGATTTCGATTTCGAATTTCGCTGGTTCCACGGGGCCGCGGGTGTTTCGGGTTTGGTCAGTTGCCTGCGATAAAAAGTCACGGGCAATGCCGGCCAGGCTGGCCAGCCTGGCGACGAGCCGTGCGCGGCTCGGTCAGTCAGTCAGTCAGTCCTGCTGGTCGACTGCTCCGAGATTCCAGATCTCGTGCATTTCGGCGGCGTCCGGCGTTTTCAACGGGCGCACGATGCGGAATCCGAGCCACGGTGCGTCGGTGTGATACCAGATCGATTTCGGCAACTGCGGGTCTTGAACTTTCCAGGATTCATCCGAAAAAATCCGCCGCGCACTGCGCAGCTCTTCGGCGGCGTCGTACCATGAACCGCCGCGGGCGACGCGCGGATAGCGACGGGTCGGTTTTTCAAAAGGCAGTGCCGTCACGCCGTCGGCATTGCGACTCGCGTAAGCGTCTTCGACGTATTGGTCGAGACACCACTCCATGACGTTGCCGTGCATGTCGTAGAGTCCCCAGGGATTGGGTTTGCGACTGCCGACCCGCTCATAGCCGGTCAGCACCTGCTCGGGATCGTAGACGGCGTATTCGGCGAGACCTTCCTCCGAGTCGCCGTGCGAGTAGGCGGTGGTGGTGCCGGCCCGGCAGGCGTATTCCCACTCCGCTTCGGTCGGCAGGCGGTAGTAGTGGCCGGTCTGGGCGCTCAACCACTGACAGAATTTTTGCGCCAGGTGCTGAGTCATGCCGACGGCAGGAAATCCGTTTACGCCCATGCCGAAATCCATCGGCATAAAGGCCGCGGTCGGAGCCGAGGTGATGTCGGACTCATCCGCTTCGGCCGGAACGCTGATCGGCGAGCCGTCTTTGTTACGTCCAATCGTGGTGCTGGTGTAGCCGTTGAGCATGTCCCAGGTGACCTCGAATTTGCCCATCCAGAAGGGTTCGATGGCGACTTTGTGCTGCGGTCCCTCATCATCAAAGCGCCCCTGTTCGGACTCGGGACTGCCCATCAGGAACTCGCCACCGGGGATCGGCACCATCTGATACTTCACCTCGGTTTTCGGAATGACGTTTTCGTAAGGCTTCATGTCGGCGGCGCTCTTTTCCGGCGATCCGGCGACGATGGCCGCGTGAATCTTTTTCACCAGATCGAGATTGTCGCCCGGGCCGCCACCACCGAGTTTTTGATCGTCCGGCCAGTCGGATCCCTGCTCGACCCACAACCGCAGCACCGCCTGGTCTTCGGCACTAAATGGCCCGCCCTTGAGCAACAGCGGCCGGACATTGGCGAAAGTCACCCGCGGCTTATCTTCGAGCACCACCCCGTCGGGCCATTCCGCGCCGCTCTGGATCCAATCAAACAGCACTTGCTGCTGGGCTTTGTTGAGCGGCTTTTTGGGTGGCATGCACTCGTCGCTGTCCGGTTCGTCTTCGTGCAAATTGGTCATCCAGTAGACCGGGCTCTTGTTGGCCTCGCCGGGAAATATCACTTCACCCTTATAAGCACTGCCGCCGGCAAACGCAGCCTGTTTGGTATCGATGCGGTAGTTGGCCTTGAGCTCATCTTCGTTCGGTCCGTGGCACTGCACACAGGCACCTTCGAGCAGGGGTTTGACGTCGCGCATGAAATCGACATCCTGCGCGCTACCGGCAGCCGTGCCGAGTGCGGCGAGGGCGAAAAGGCTGACACTGATCTTTAACGGCTGCGGCGTTCTGAATTTCATGGCGAATCGTAGAATGATGAGAACGCACAGATTCGCATCGGTCCGCGGTTGCACCAAACCCCTGATCGCGTCCCAACAAAGCGGGCTGTTTTCGCCGGGCTTGCGAACAGATTTACACTGAGGTAGCCGGGATTGATGTCGATTACGAAATCGCAGGATGGCTTTTCAAGCCGTCCCGAGGGTCGAGCGATTCGGTTGTTGCCGCAAACCGAACGAACCAGGGGCGGCCCACGCTGCTCCGCCCCTGCCAACGCAACGGCAACGGGATGCCATCCGATGCTACTATCTGGCTATGCCAATTCAGCGTTTGCCGAACGCTAGCGGTCACGCGGCTCCGCTTCGTCGACGTCGACTTCCGCTTCGACATCGATGACCGGCTTGCCGCCGAGGGTGGTTGACCTGGCTTGCGACGACCGGGCCGGACCGCCGCTTGGCGGCTGTCCACCGGCCGCGGTGAAAGTTGCCCCGGCATTGGCGACGCGGACTTCGACTTTGTGCTTCAGTCTTTCTACGGCAAAGGCCCGCACCGCCGCGCGAACCGGTGGGATCAACAGAGCAAAACCAATCGCGTCGGTCAAAAATCCGGGCGTAAGAAGCACGGCCCCCGCGACCAGGATCATCAGCCCTTCAATGACTTCGGCGTGTGGCATGCGCCCTTCGGCGAGAGCCTTCTGGTATTTTGACAGCACCTGCAGACCCTGACTCCTGGTCAGCGAGGCACCGATGATACCGGTGAGCACGACGGTTGCGATGGTGGCCAGCAATCCAATGCGCGCACCGATCTGAAGAAACAGCATCAGCTCGATCAGCGGGATGCCGATGAAAATAATGAGCAAGCGGGGAAACATGGCGGGGAAGGGGGCGGGGAACAGGGGGATCGACCGGGTGATGGTGGTTCCCCGATCAAGGTATCACCTTTTTCGTGCGGATCACCTGTCAGCCGATACCCCCGAGCAAACACCCTCAGCCGCCGATCGGAACAGGAAAATCCGACGCATTTTGTAATGGCAGAGTCCAATGCGGGTGTGAAGCCGCGCACCGCCCGTGTATCAATAAGCAGCCTGTTTATACTTGCAGCTGAAATTCGTCCGGGAAATCGCGGCGGCTACGACCGGGTTGCAATTGCGTGTGCGGCGCTAAACGGTGTCCCTCCGGCCTGATCTGTGCTAATCGTTCCCCTTCAAAGAACACTGGAATTTATGATCATCGAACCCAAGACCCGCGGCTTTATTTGCACCACTGCTCACCCCGACGGCTGTGAAGCCAACGTGCGCGAACAGATTGCCTATGTGAAGAGCCAGCCTGCTCTCGACCCGGAACGGGCGCCGAAGAAAGTGCTCGTGGTCGGCTCGTCGACCGGTTACGGCCTTTCGTCACGCATTGTTCCAGCTTTCTCCGGGGGCGCTGACACGCTCGGCATTTTCTTCGAAAAGCCGCCGACCGATCGCAAGACGGCCAGCGCCGGATTCTACAACAGCACTGCGTTTGAAGCCGCCGCGGCCGAGGCCGGTTTGTATGCGAAAAGCATCAACGGCGACGCTTTTTCCAACGAGCTCAAGCAGCAGGCCATCGATATCATCAAGCGCGATCTCGGTCAGGTCGACATGGTCGTCTACAGCCTGGCTTCGCCGCGTCGCACCGATCCCAACACGGGTGAGGTCTACTCGTCCTGCCTGAAACCGATCGGTCAGAGCTACACCAACAAAAATCTCAACACCGATAAAAAAGAGGTCACCGAAATCACTCTCGACGGTGCCAGTGAGGAGGAGATCGCCAACACGGTCAAAGTGATGGGCGGCGAAGACTGGGAAATGTGGATCAACGCGCTCAGCGACGCCGGCGTGCTCGCCGACGGCGCGCGCACCGTGGCCTACTCCTACATCGGACCCGAACTGACCTGGCCGATTTACAAGGACGGCACCATCGGGCGCGCCAAGATCGATCTCGAACAAAGCGCCGCGCGTCTCAACGAAAAATTCGGCGCCGGATCCGCCGTGGTCTCGGTCAACAAAGCCGTGGTCACGCAGGCGAGCTCGGCGATTCCGGTAGTACCGCTGTATATATCTCTGCTCTTTAAAGACATGAAGCAGCGCGGCTTGCACGAAGGCACCACTGAGCAGATCCAGCGTCTGTTTGCCGATCACTTCTGCTCAGCCGACGGCCCGACGCTCGACGAGGGCGGACGCATCCGCATCGATGACTGGGAGATGCGCGACGACGTGCAATCGACGGTCGGTGAGGCCTGGGACAAGGTCGATAACGACAATTTCGACGAACTCGGCGATTTCGAAGGTTATCAAAAGGACTTCCTCAAGCTGTTCGGATTCGGCCTCGATGGTGTCGACTACACAGCCGAAGCCGATCCCATTCGCGAACTCGCCGAAGTCTGAGGATGAAATGCTCGCCGGTCATCGAAAGTCGGCGTAGCCGCAGTCCTTCAGGCTGTGGAACGTTTGTCGGTCCGGCGGTGCGCTGCCCTTCCTCCTGCCAACGCAAGGTCCACCTTTTGACAAAGGCGGCTACGCTCACCGGATGAAACGCCTGCTGACATCGATCGGTCACGGAGTGCGGGGCATCGGCTACACACTGCGCACGCAACCCAATATGCGCATCCACCTGCTCGCGGCGATCGTCGTCGCGATCGCCGGGATCTGGTTGAAAATCAGTGCCGGCGAGTGGTTTGCGGTGATTGTCGCGGCCGCACTGGTGACCGGTGCGGAGCTTTTTAACACTGCGATCGAATCGTTGTGCGATGCCGTGCATCCCGGTCAGCACCCGCTGATCGGTCACGCCAAAGATACCTCGGCCGGGGCCGTGTTGGTGGCATCAATCACGGCGGCTCTGATCGGCCTGATTGTTTTCGGGCCCAAATTCTGGGAGCTTTTCGTGACTGAAAGTGGGGCCGTCGCTACTCTCTGGCTATGAGGATTATTCGCTGGTTTTGGCACTGGGGGCTGCAAGGGCTCAAGCTGACGTTGTTTGCAACCGTGGCAGCAGTGGCGGCCAGTGTTATCTGTTCTCCCGGCTACCGGCTGTGGCAGACGTATCTGGCCGATGTGGAGAAATTTTCCGCTCCTGAGCATTGGAGTCACATTCCTGTCATGGCTGTTTGTGCGTTGTTGTGGCTGCCGGTTTTTGGAGCAGCCTTTGCGGCATTACTCGAAAACTATCCCGTACCTCCGATTGTGCCACTGTGGGAAGGACTTCGAAATGACGTAGAATCCGACGATAGTGCCTCGCAACATGAATAAATCTGATCTAAAAGAACAGTTGGTGGCTTTGTTAGGCGCCGGCAAAGTGTCCGTCGATGTGCCGGTGCTGGAAAAGCATGCCATCGATAAATGGTACGCTTCGAACCTGCCGGATGTGGTGGTGTTCGCCGAATCGCGCGAGGATGTCGTGGCGGTGATGAAGTTTGCCAACGAGCATGAGATTCCGGTGACGACGCGCGGCAGCGGTGTCGGTTATGTCGGTGGCTGTGTGCCGGTCGAGGCGGGTATCGTTTTGTCGGTGGCGCGCATGAAAACGGTTCGCGAGATCAATGCGGTCGACGGTGTCGTGGTCACGGAACCGGGGGTGATTTTATCGGAGCTGCAATCGGCGGTGAAGGAGCAGGGTATGTTTTATCCGCCGGACCCTTCGAGTGTGAAGGAGTGCAGCATCGGCGGCACGGTAGCCACCAATGCCGGTGGCCCGAAATGTCTCAAGTATGGCGTGACGCGACCGTATGTGCTCGGTCTGGAAGTGGTGTTGGCAAACGGCGATGTGCTGCGCACCGGTGGGCGGACGCACAAGAACAAGACCGGCTTTGACCTGATCGGCATGTTTGTCGGATCGGAAGGGCTGCTTGGAGTGATCACTGAAATCACATTGCGATTGATTCCACTGCCGCCGGCGCGGGCGACGTTCTCGGTAGCCTTTTCCGATTACGCAAAGGCCGCTGAGGCGGTGCAGGCGGTATTCGCCGGAGGATACCTGCCGTCGGCGATGGAAATCGCGGATGCGTTCACTCTGGCGGCAGCGCGCAACTATCCGGGCAACGATATTATTCCGGATGGCGACGCGCATTTGCTGGTCGATCTCGATGGTCAACCGGGTGCGGTCGAGGCCGATGTGGCATCGCTGCGCAAATTGCTGGAGGGGCTGAATCCACTCTCGATTGCGGTGGCGATCGGCGAAGAGGACTGCGACAAACTGTGGGAAATTCGCCGCAGCTTTTCCTACAGCCTGCGTGACACCGGTTTGCACAAGTTGAATCAGGACATCGCCGTGCCGCGCAGTCGTCTGGTGGATTTGGTCGAATTTTGCGAGCGCCTGCAAGCCGATACGGGGATCTCGATCGCCTGCTTCGGTCATGCCGGCGATGGCAATATCCACGTCAATCTGATGGTCGATCCGGAGGCAATGACCGATGCTGATAAACGCCCCGGGATCGATGCCGCCGTCGATAAGTTGTTCGTTCAAATATTGGACTGGGACGGAGTCATTACTGGTGAACACGGCATCGGTGTGGCGCGTTTGCCGTGGTGGAATCGTGCCGTTTCCGAGGTGTCGCGTAAGGTGCACACCGACCTGAAGAAAGCCCTCGACCCAAAGGGTATTCTCAATCCCGGCAAGTTTGCCTGAAATCGGCGAGTTCGGCGCCCTGTCATTGATGGGCGGGCGCTCCGCTCGATCAGAGGGGGGAGTTTCAGGTGCGGCAATCGGCGATATTCGCGGAGCGGACGAAGTCTGCGGGCGGTGAGGTCGAACCTGAAAACTGGACGTTGCTGTGTTCGCGATTTACGGTTTCGACATGTCGGAGGTTACCTTGCAACGATTGTTTGGAGTGCGTCACGCCTTCGAACATCCGGTGACGCTGTGGGTGACTGTGGTGATTTTCGGTATCCTCGTGATCGCCTCGCTGGCGGTGGCGATCCTTGCTAAGGCGGGTCGACTTTCGGAAGCAGGGCATCTGGAACTGCGGCAGCGGATTCGGTCGTGGTGGCTGCTGGCTCCGGCTCTGCTGGTGCCAATTTTACTCGGCGCTGCCTGGGTCATGCTGGGGGTGTTGTTGCTGAGCATTTTCTGTTACCGGGAGTTCGCGCGGGTTACCGGTTTGTTCCGTAGTCCGCTGGTCAGTTTGAGCGTGGTGCTGGGAATACTCGCGATCAGTTTTTCGACTGTGGATCACTGGTATGGTTTTTTCAGTGCCTTGCCGGCGCTGGGAGTGATCGTGATCGCCGCAACGGCTATTGCCGCTGACAAGCCTCACGGATACATCCAGCGGGTCGCCCTCGGAGCGTTCGCCTTCTTGTTGTTTGGTGTGTGCTTTGGTCACATTGCTTACCTCGCCAATGACGCAAATTATCGGCCGATGCTTTTGCTGCTGTTGGTGAGTGTCGAGTTGAATGATGTGTTCGCCTACCTTTCGGGGAAGACGTTGGGTCGGCGCAAGCTGGCCCCGAATACCAGCCCGAATAAAACCATCGGAGGTGCGGTCGGGGCGATGCTGCTGACCACGGGCCTGGTCATGTTGCTGGGGCGGCCGGTGTTTGCTGCTACGGAAATGTCGAGTTGGGGGGTGCTGGCGGGACTCGGCTTGGTGCTCAGTGTTGCCGGCCAGCTTGGCGATCTGATGCTGTCCTCGATCAAACGCGATATCGGCGTCAAAGATATGGGGGTGACCCTGCCGGGACACGGCGGCCTGCTCGATCGTTTTGACAGTTTGCTGCTCGCCGCTCCGGCATTTTTTCACTACGTCGGCTATGTGAATGACAACGGTATTGGTCTCGATCAGGCGACGAGAATTTTCACCGGTGGCGGCGGCTAGGGCTCCGCTGCGCAATTATATTTATGGACGACTGGCGCTATGACCCGGCCCGCGATCTCGGTCTCAGTGACGCTGAGAGTTACCGCAGCGTGCGCCGCGAGGTCGGTCTGGCAACCACCCTGTTGACGACCTTGCGGTGGTTGGTGGTGCGCAGTTATCTGCGGGTGTTCCACCGCTTGCGGGTCGAAGGGCGGGAGCATTTGCCAAAGGGGCTGCCGATCATTCTGGTGGCCAATCATTCCAGCCATCTGGATGCCTTGACGCTGGCATCGGTGTTGAGCGTCGAACAGAACCGGCAGGTGTTTCCAATTGCGGCCGGTGATCATTTTTTCGAAACGCCGGCGGTGGCGATGTTTACTTCGCTGCTGATGAACGCGCTGCCGATCTGGCGGAAGAACTGCGGTGCGCATGCGCTGCAGGCACTGCGCGAACGGATCGATGGCGAAACGGCGCTCGATCCGTGCGGCTACATTCTTTTCCCCGAAGGAACCCGCAGCCGGAGCGGTGAGATGGCGCGCTTCAAACCGGGCATCGGTCGTTTGGTTGCCGGCACTGCCGTGGCGGTGGTGCCGTGTTTTCTGGAGGGCGTGCACGCCGCGTTTCCGCCGCACCGGCGCTGTCCGCGACCGGGCAGGGTAGTGCTTAAAATCGGCGAACCATTGAGGTTCGCCGGGATTTCGAATGACAGCAAAGGCTGGCGACAGGTGGCCGCCGTGGTCGAGAAGTCGGTTCGCGAACTGGGTGGCTGTGCGGCAGCGGCAAGTGGCAGCGAATAAATTTTGCGCAATGGTGCATCCACGTGTTTGGCAATTCGCGTAAACAGAATATTATAAACGCCATGAAATTGATCAAGAAAGTCCTCCTCCTCGGCGCAGCTGCGTCCGTTCTCAGTCTCACCTCCTGCCTCACGACCGGCGATTGTTGCAGCACCAGTGACGCTGGCGCTGCGAAAACCGAATGCTGTGCAAAGGCAGGCACTTCGGAGTGTTGCAAGCACTGAGTCGGGAAAACCGATCCGGGCTGAGCGCTTCGAGCGGGCCCGGTTGAATATCTGAAAGCCCGCGTTGTCGAAAGGCAGCGCGGGCTTTTATTGTGTATCGAGGCGCCCCCTGATTGCGGGGCTCGAGCCGCGGCGCATGCGGGCGCAGGCTGGAGACGATTGAGTCGTGACAGCCTCGGGCGCTGATAATCAGGCTCGTGTGGTCAGCGGGCGTTTCGGTCGGGCCGCATTCCGGATTTCAATGCAGGCGCGAACGGCGCCGTTTCCGGTTCGGGGCATCCCCTGAGAGGCAGGGGGGGAATGGAGCGGGTGATGAGATTCGAACTCACGACTTCAACCTTGGCAAGGTTGCGCTCTACCCCTGAGCTACACCCGCTTTCCACTGACAATTTCAGCGGACCGCTACTTTGGGGGATGAATTAAGATATTCAAGTGGAAATTTTCACCTATTGAATTTCGCCGTTGAACCCGCCTCCGTCCGAGCTAGCCTAGGCCGGATCCCATGACTGACCGGCTGAAAGAAATCATCGCGCACAAGCGCACTGAGGTGGAAAAGCTGCTGCCTCTCGCCGAGAAGCTGCGCTACGCGGCGGCGGAGCGGAACGACTTTCGTTCGCTGCGCCATGCGCTCTCCGACGATAAGGAGAAGCTGGCGGTGATCTCCGAGGTGAAAAAAGCATCGCCGTCGGCGGGCACGATCGCCGAAGACTTCGACCCGGTGCTGGTTGCCCAGCAGTATGCGATGGCCGGCGCGGATGCGATTTCGATTTTGACCGACGAAAAATTTTTCCAGGGTCACCTTTCCTTCGTCGCGCAGATTCGTCAGGCCGTCGACCTGCCGCTGCTGCGCAAGGATTTCATGATTCATGAGACCCAGATTTGGGAGGCGGTGGTCGCCGGGGCCGACGCCATTCTGCTGATTGTGGCCGCGCTCGAGCAGGACGAACTGATCCACCTGCACCACGTTGCCAGCGCCTTCCAGCTGGATGTGCTGGTCGAAGTGCACAATCTCGAAGAGATGGACCGCGCCCTGCAGACCGAAGCGTCGATCATCGGAATCAACAATCGCGACCTGAAGCAGTTTACCGTCGATCTCGGCAATACCGAGAAGCTTTCGCAGGAAGTCGGCCCGGACATCATCCTGGTCAGCGAGAGTGGTATTCTCAACGGCGACGATGCCGCCAAGGTTCGCGGTTGGGGCGCGGATGCGATCCTGGTCGGCGAAGCTTTGATGCGAGCCCCGGACAAAGCTGCCAAGATAGCCGAGTTCAAGGCAAGTTCCGGCGAACGTGGTGGGGATCGCGACGAGACCTGAGCTCGAGCCTGGGTCTAAGCGGGCGACGGGGCGAATTTCTGCCGGTAAACGGCTGGCGACACCCGGTGCCGGTTTTCGAAATGCCGGGTCAGGTCGGCAGCGTCGGAAAAGCCGAGTTGTTTGGCGATGGCTCCGGCGCGTTGTTCGCTGATCAGCAGCCGGTGCGCGGCGTGATCCACCCGGCGACGCAGTAGATATTCATCGGGTGACAGGCCGGTGCTTTTTCTGAATAACGCGCTGAAGTCTTCGGCTGAGTCGGTCTCGATCAGCTGGGAATCGATGTCGGCAAGTTGTCTGTTGTCATCTGCGCGGTTCAAGCGGTGCTCGACGCGCGCGAAATAATCCCGGCATTGGTCGGGTAAATCGATGCCGCCCCGGTGCCGCAGGAAATTTCCAAATTCTTCGCCGACCTGCAGCAAAATCTTCACCAGAGTTGCCCGGATCAAGACATCGATGGGCGTTTCTTCGAGCAGCAAATCCCTGAGCATGTCGGTGTCGCTGAGCAGGTGATCAAAACGTTCAGGACGGGTCGAGAAAACGTGAATCGAGTCTTTGTCGGGCAGGTGAAACAGCTGCCTGCCG
The DNA here is from genome assembly GCA_965367965.1 of uncultured bacterium. GTDB lineage: Bacteria > Verrucomicrobiota > Verrucomicrobiia > Verrucomicrobiales > DEV007 > JBBKXR01. Next base: position 56,228 of record CBDULB010000021.1, read on the forward strand.
ATGATCGCCGTGACCGTGAACGGTGACTCGATGAGGCTGTGAAACTCGCTGGTCAGCCATTCGGGGAGAAATCGAATACGGCTCAGCTGACAGTTCTGTGGATGTTTCAGCGCCTGACGGTTGCGTGCGTGGCTGACAATGATCGAGCCTTTGCGCAAGGTTTGCTTTCCGGCATCGGACTCGTGCAGAAAGGATCCGCCGCGAACAAGAAAGATCTCCAGGTAGTCGACGGGGGGCTGTTCGTAGGGCTCTGTGAGTACAAAATCGGTGACTCGCACCGGCCAGCGCCCGGCATTGGAAATGCGGGGACCACCAACAGGGGGCTCGGTCTCGGCGCCGACTTCAGTTGAGTCGTTGGAGCGCTTGAAAAAGAATGCCATGGAAAAGGGGAGCTCCGAATTCTAACCGCAGGCAGCGCCTTGCATAGCGGAAAGAGTATCGTAAAGGCGTGCCTGGTGTCGAACATCACTTGCCCGTTCGCAGAATCAGCGGCACCTTGGCGCTGCTCCGATTGTCATGCCTCCACGCCGTTTTCGCTCCCGTCCGACATCGCGTCGACCCTCCGACCGGGTGCCCGGTGACCTCGGCACTGCGGACGCGACGCGGGTTCATAGCGGAGCGCAACTCGCCGATCAGTTGCGCAGCCTGTTGCTGGAACGACTGGACCTGCAGGCGGGCGTTCAGGCCTTCACTGATCAGGATGAGCCGGCCTACGCGCAGTGGATCGAGAAAAATTTCGGCAAGTTGCGTCGCGAAAACGAACAGCTCGATGAGGAAGTCGAGGATCTGACCGGGGCGATTGAAGAAATTCAGCGGCGTATCGGTCTCGGCTTTGATGATGAGGACCGGAAATCGCCCGCTGAAATCTGCGATGAGGTGATGGCGCAGATCGAAGCCGACCGGCAGGCGCGGGAAAATTTTAAAGCCGAAGCACGCCGCGCCGCCGCCGAATCCAATCGCGCCCGCCGCGAAACTGATGCTGACGCCGCTGATTCTGACGAAACTCCTGTCAACGACGCGGGCACCGGCTTGATCGGTGCGCTCGCGGCCTCAGTGGCGCGGGGCAGCGGCGGCGAACTTGCAGTCAGCGATGGCGAACCGGCGGACGACGATATCGAGAGCGAACTGTTCGGGGGTGATGATGAGTACATCGAGATGATGTTTCGCGAGTTCATGTATGGCATTCGCGGCATCGACATCGACCTCATGGATGCCGACGAGTACGACCGCGCCCGGCGGGAGTTTATCGACAGTTTCCGGCACGCTCGCGACGGCAATCTCGGCGATTTTGAAAAAGCCATTCGTCTCGCCGGTGCCGATACCAGCGAGCTGAACAAGAAAGCGGTGAAGTCGGCATTCCGCCGTCTGGCCAAGCGCTTGCATCCCGATCACAATCCCGAACTTGCCGATGACGAAAAAGCCAAACGCCTGTGGCAGGAGGCGACGGTGGCGAATCAGTCGCTGGATCTGCCGGGGCTCGATCGCATCGAATTGCAGTGCATTTTAAACAGTGGCGAAGAGATCACGCCGGACCTGATGCCGCGCCTCATCGATCTGCGTGAGTGGTTGGTCGAGCGGGTCGATGATCTCAACGAATACTTTGATCACGTCAGCCGCGCGCCGGCGTTCGGGTTTGCTACCAGCCCGTCACCGAGCGCACGCGCCACGCGTGATACGCGGGAAGACTTGCAGTTTCAGATTGCTACGCTGCGTGCCGAGCGGGCGAATTTGCGCGCCCAGATCGATCGCCTGCGCGGCGAACCGGTGCGTGGTCGGGGACGACGGCGAGGCCGGGCTCATGTTCGATCCGCTGTGCCGAAGCAGCCGTCAGTGCCTCCGAAAGTCGGCAAAGGCGGGCAGATGGAATTTGGTTACTGACCCTTCCGTGCAAAGACTTTCGCCAGCCACCAGCGGAAGCCGATGAACAGGAATCGCCAGTTTTTGAAAAACTCAGGGGGCTTGCCTTCGATGGCGTGACCGATGAATTGCAGGGTCCAACCGCCGGCAAAAAGTGTGAGAGCGAGCGGCCGGAGATGCGGGAAAAAAACGGCTGCCACGATCAGCGGCAGTGACAGTACGATCGCCGGGATGCCGAGAAAATGGCACCAGCGATTGATCGGGTGCTGATGACTTTCCGAGTATTGCTCCAGCAGGTCTGCCTTGTCCGGGGTGGATGGATGCTCACTGCTCATAGCTCGATCAGCCATAAGGTATGGCGACGCCGACAGGGAATCAAGCTAGACCCCGTCAGGATAGCAGACGCGCACCAGCGAAAGTCCGTCGGCGGGTGCGCAGAAGGGAGCTTTTTGGTTCGCTTCGGGAGACTCCAACAGACGTCGGATCTTTTCCAGCGGCAGCTTGTCGGCACTTTGCGCATGGCTGACGGCAGTGCCGACCAACAGGCGTACCATTTTGTAGAGAAAGCCGTTACCGTCGAAGTGGATGTCGAGCAGGGGGGAGTCACGACTCGTGTCGACGGAGATCGAGTGAATTGTCCGACGACAATCGCGGTCAGCGTCTTTGCCATCGCCGCGGTTGGCGGCGAACGCGGCGAAGTTGTGCTCGCCCTCGAAAGTGGCCAGTGCATTGCGTAGTCGATCGAGATCGATCGCGGTGCGCACGCGCCACGCCAGCCCGTGTTCGAGTGGTGGCAGCACCCGGTCGAGCCAGAGGCGATAGCGGTAGACTTTTCCGATCGCGTTGAAGCGGGCGTGAAAATCATCACTGACCGGGCGACATGCCATTGCCCGTATCGTCGCCGGCAGCCGTGTGTTCAGTGCGCGCACCCAGGCGTCGGCGTCGAGGCTGGAGTCGTCCGACACGTCAAAATGGGCGACTTGGCCTTCGGCGCAGACCCCTGAATCGGTGCGTCCGGAGCCGTGAACCTGAGTGATGTCAGCATCGATGCTCTGCAGTGCCGCGAGCAAATGATCCTGCACCGTATTGCCGCCGCGCTGACTCTGCCAGCCTTCATAGGGCCGGCCGTCGTAGGCGATGGTCAGGGCGAAGCGCACGGGAGGGAAGTTTTAAGGGTTCAGAATTAAGCGACTGACTGGCAGCCTAGAACTCCGGCGGGGGCTCCATCGGCGGGGCTTGAGAATCGAGGTAGTCCTGGAGAATTTCCACGGCTGCGGCCTGATCGATGAGGTGGCGGCTGTTCTTTTCGTTGCGACCGGCGGCGTGCAACTTTTCCCAGGCGGAAACGGTGGTCAGCCGTTCGTCACTTTCGATGATAGTGACATGTTCGGGCAGCGCTTTGGCGAGGCCGTCGCGGAAGGTGCGCACTTTTTCGACGGCGGTGCCGACGCTGCCGTCCATACGCAGGGGCAGGCCGAGCACGATGGTGTCGACACGACGTTCGACGACCAGTTCGGCGATTCGGGCGATGGCGGCTTTGACGTCGCGCCCGGGTACCGTTTCCAGGGGATGGGCGAGCATGCCGAGCTCATCGCTCAGCGCCAGCCCGATGCGGGCTTCGCCGTGGTCGATACCTAGAACGCGGGTCAGCATGATGGGGCGGGTCAGAGCAACTCGTCGGGAATTTTGGCGACCAGCTTCTTGATATTGTCGGCTTCGTCCTTGTCGGCGACGAGGATGGCATCGCCAGTTTGCACAACGATCAGATCGTGAACGCCGAGCAGTCCGACGCGAACTCCCTGGTCGCGCACGAAAACGATGTTGTTGTATGACTCGATCTGGCTGATCGGCCGATTGGTGACGTTGTCGGAGCTGTCTTTATCGAGATATTTGCCGACTGAGATCCAACCGCCGACGTCGTCCCATCCGAAGTTGGCTTCAATGTTGAGAATGCGGCTGGCTTTTTCCATCAACGCGTAGTCGATCGAAACTTTCGGAAGATCGGCGAACTGGCTGGCGATGGTGGCTTCGACGTCACTGGCTTTGCGCAGTTCGTGCACGAAGTCGGATAACTCAGGACAGTGTTCGGTGAACTCGCGCATCACCGTCGGCACCGTCCAGATGAAGATGCCGGCATTCCATGCAAAATTACCTTGTTCGATAAATTCTTCGGCGAGTTGTGGACTGGGTTTTTCGCGGAAGCGTTCGACTTCGAAGAAGGCGGGTGCGCCGTCTCCCAGCCCGGAAATGGTTGCCCGGCGACCGCGTTCGACATAGCCATAACTGGGGCAGGCCCAGGTCGGTTTGATGCCGATGGTGACCACGGCGTCGGCCTTGCGGGCGGCTTGCCCGGCGGCAGTGAGCGTCTCCCGGAAGGCGTCGTGATCGGTGACCAGCTGGTCGGCCGGCAGCACCACCATGGTGGCTTCCGGATCGCGGGCGGCTACCCAGCCAACCGCGAGAGCGATCGCCGGGGCGGTGTCGCGGCGCTCGGGCTCAGCGATAACATTTTCCGGCGGAAAATCCGGCAGGGCCGCGCGCGTGGCTTCGAGTTGGACGGGGTTGGTGAGGATCAGGATCCGTTCAGGCGGAACCAGGCCGTCGAGACGGTTGACGGCCTTTTCCAGCAGTGTCTCGTCATCGAATAGCTTCAGCAGTTGTTTGGGGTGCTCGTTGCGGCTGAGAGGCCAGAAACGCGTGCCGCTACCGCCGGCGAGGATCAGGGCGTAGGTGTTAGTCGAGTCGGAAGATGAAGCCATGGTGCCGCTAACGGTGCCATGGATCGCTCAGCTTTCGACCGAAAATCCTGACACACAAGCGGCGGGGCAGTGACGCCCGCTACTCGGCTGCCTGCGCCTCCTCACGATAGTGCTGCAATTCGGCCAGCAGCCATTCGGAGTTAGTCTTCTTGCGGCCGTCCTTGAGTCGGACGTGGTAAACTTTTCCCGAGAGGGCACTTTTGGTGGCTGATAGACGAATGAAGTCCTCGGCGGTTGTAATTTTCTTCAGGTAGTAGTCGTACTTTTTGCGGATGTGCTTGGCGGCCTCTCCGGGTTCGTGCGAATCGCCATTGCGTAGAAAAGTAACGTCGGATCCGGAGACGTACTTCAGCAGATGCTCGATTTCTCTTTCAGCCGTTGCACCGGGCTTGGCGTCCGAGGATGTCTGGGTAAATGCCAACAGGGCAAATCCCAGCATGAGAGCGAAAACGGGGGCGGGGGTATTGAAGCGGGTCATCGTTGATTTCCAGAATTGGGAGTGTGAGCGCTTGGAACTGTAACCTATCTCGATAGTCAGTGCCAATTGCGATTCCCGGCGAGCGATTGACGATCTCCGGTGGCACCCGTAATGTTCGGCCCGGGGCTGCTTGCCCGGGCTTGTCCGTTCGTTTGCATTCATGAAAATTATCATCGTTGGCGCAGGTGAGATCGGCCGTCACCTGGCTGGCCGTTTGTCTCAGGAATCGCACTCCACGGTTGTTATCGAACGACGTGAAAAAATCGCTGCGGAACTCGACGGCAAGATCGATGCCCGCGTCATCTGTGGCGACGGCACTTCGGTGAACATGCTGCTCGAGGCGGGTGCAGCGGAAGCCGAACTGGTGATGGCGGTGACCAGCGACAACAACGTCAATCTGGTCGCCGGATCGGTGGCCAAGGCGCTCGGTGCGCAGACTGCGATCTGTCGGGTTCATCCGAATCTGCAACGCGAAGAGTGGCTGCTGGATCTGCGCAAACATTTCGGTATCGACTACATCTTCAGTTCCGAACTGCTGGCGGCGGTCGAGCTGTCGAAATTTGTGCGCAACCCCGATTCGCTGATCGTGGAGGAAATCGCCCGCGGCCATATCGAACTGCAGCAGGTGAAAATATCCCCCGCCAGCGAGAGCGTCGGCAAGACCTTGCGCGAGATGGAGTTCCCGCCGCGGGTGCGGGTTGGCGCCATTTTGCGCGGTGAGGCGCAGATCGTGCCCACGGCTGAAGAAGTGCTCGAGTCCGGCGATGTCGTCACGCTGTTCGGTGAGCCGAAACGCCTGCACGACATGGTCGTGCGCTTGCGTCGTGACGACGGCAAGGAGGAGGCGCAGCGCGTGGTAATTTTCGGCGGCGGCGAATACGGCTTTTCTCTCGCTCAGACGCTTGAGGCGTGGAACTGCAAAGTGCGCATTTTCGATGCCGATCCGAAACGTTGCGCGGAGCTGACCGACCTGCTCGCCAATACCACCGTTCTCAACGCCGATGCCACCTCGCTGGAAGAGCTTAAAGAGGAAAATATCGGCAAAGTCGACTTCTTCATTGCGGCCACCGGTGGTGACGAGGATAACGTCATGACCTGCCTGCAGGCACACAGTCTCGGCGCGCGCCACTGCCTGACGCTCATCCATCGCGCTGACTATGCGGATGCGATTATGTCATTCGGCAAACCGCTCGGCATCATGGCGGCGGTCAGTCCGCGCGAAGCGACCTGGCGTGACCTGACCCGCTTTGTCACGTCGGACCGCTATCACATGGTCAAAGAACTCGAAGCCGGACAACTGATCGAATCCGCCGTCGGCGAAAATTCGCAGGTCGCCGGCAAGATGGTGCGCGACATCAAGTGGCCGACGGGCTGCGTTTTGGTTGCTTTGTTACACGGCATCCGCGCCGCTGTTCCCGCTGCCGACGATGTCATCGAAGCGGGAGACAATCTCTACGCCGTGGTCTCGCCCAAGGCCTTGAAGAAATTTGTGAAGCTGCTCAGTTAGC